>CAMDKM010000004.1 GCA_945900965.1 Bordetella parapertussis
GCCCCTAGCCCCTAGCCCCGAGCCCCTAGCCCCTAGCCCCTAGCCCCTAGCCCCTAGCCCCTAGCCCCTAGCCCCTAGCCCCTGACCCATCATGGCTGACCACGAATACGGATTCGGCACTTTGTGCCTTCATGCGGGACAGATTCCCGACGCCGCCACGGGCGCTCGGGCGGTGCCGATATACCAGACCACCTCGTTTGTATTCGATTCGGCGGAGCATGCGGCGAGTCTTTTCAACCTGCAAACTTTCGGCAACGTTTACTCGCGAATCTCCAATCCGACAGTGGCTGTGTTCGAGGAGCGCATGGCGGCGCTTGAAGGCGGGCGGGCGGCGCTGGCGGCGGCTTCGGGGCAGGCGGCGCAGATGTGTGCGCTGCTCACGATTCTGCGCGAGGGTGACGAGATTGTTGCGGCAAGCACACTTTATGGCGGGACTTATTCGCAGTTCGACGTAACGTTCCGTCAGTTCGGCATCAAGACACTATTCGTCAATCCGGAGGATCCGGAAAATTTCCGCAAGGCGCTGACGCCACGTACCCGGGCGCTGTACGGCGAGACGCTCGGCAATCCGCAGATCAACGTGCTCGATATCGAAGCGGTTGCAAAGATCGCCAGAGAGGCCGGAGTGCCCTTGGTGATCGACAACACCTTCGCCTCGCCCTATCTTTGCCAGCCAATCAAGTTCGGCGCCGACATCGTGGTGCATTCGGCCACCAAATTCATCGGCGGCCATGGCACCACCATGGGCGGAGTGGTGGTCGAGTCGGGAAAATTTCCCTGGGACAATGGCAAATATCCGATGATGACCGAGCCCTCGCGGGGATATCACGGCGTGATTTTTCACGAGACTTTCGGGGATTTCGGCTACACCATGAAATGCCGCATGGAAACCATGCGCACGCTGGGTCCGGTGTTGTCTCCCATGAGCGCCTGGATACTCCTGCAGGGGCTGGAAACGCTGCATGTGCGGGTCGAGCGTCACGTCGCCAACGCCGTGGCGGTGGCGAATTTCCTCAAAGCTCATCCGCGGGTGTCCTGGGTGAATTACCCCGGACTGCCCTCCAGCCCGCATCACGCCCTGGCAAAAAAATATCTGCCCAAAGGAACCGGTTCGATCATGACCTTCGGAATCAAGGGCGGTATGCAGGCCGGCGTGAAATTCATCGAGTCTCTGCAATTCTTCTCACACCTGGCCAACGTCGGCGATGCCAAGACCCTTGTCATCCACCCCGCCTCGACGACGCACCGGCAGTTGTCCGAGGAAGATCAGATCAATGCCGGTGTGGGCCCCGACATGATTCGACTGTCGATCGGTATCGAAGACATCAACGATATTCTCTGGGATATCGAGCAGGCGCTGGAGCAATCCAAGGGATGATGTTTGAATCACGGAGAGCACGGGGAACACGGAGGAAAGGCAAGAACGAGGGAAAAAGAAGGCGTGCGCCAGATTGACCTTACCAGATCGGCGTATCGAAATTTAACGTGCCCGGTGACCAGACGCAATACATTGCAACATGCGAACTTCCTGTAGCGTTTTCTCTCCGCGTTCTTGAGGCGGAGCACTTACGGCTGAAGCTGTCTTGCTCTGCGGGATTCCAGACATGATTTGCATCCGGTTCGCTGATCACCGTTTACCGTACTCCGGCATTTGGCAGTGAAAAGCTTCATCGTCCCGCTGGTCGTCACGCTTGCCATTCAGATTCAGGCATCGCTGATGGTATTTACGCCACCGGTATTGGCGCCGGCCGCACAGGGCGATGTTGGCGTGCGAGCGTCAGCCGTGGGCATCATTACGGCGCTGATTTATGCGACTTCGGTTGCCTCGGCGCTTTTGTCTGCATACCTGCTTGATCGAGTGGGCGCCATCCGCGTCAGTCAATTGTGCCTGCTGTTCTGCTCCGCGGGCATGGCCATGATGGCGGTGCCCCACCCACTTGTAATTTGCGCAGGGGCAATTGTGGTGGGCCTTGGATATGGCGCGGTGACTCCCGCTTCTTCAACCGTCCTGGCTGATCGGGTTCCGCTGCCCCTGAGGCCCTTCATCTTTTCCTTGAAGCAGACCGGTGTGCCCATCGGGGGCGCCATTGCCGGCGCCATGGTGCCGCTCCTGATCGGCGGTTTTGGATGGCAGGTTGCGGCGCTTGGCGTGGCTCTGGCAGGTGCGCTGGTCGTTTTGGCGGCACAGGCAGTCCAGGCAGAAGTCGACTCGGCCAGTCGCATCAAGAAAGACACGCATGGCAGCGGCTTGATGGGCCCGCTGCGGCTGGTTTTCAAGCATCGCCCTCTGCGGGAATTGGCCGTTGCATCATTCACCTATTCCGGCATGCAGATGTGCCTGGGGTCCTACCTGGTCGTTTCGCTGATCGACCTCGCCGGTTTTTCCCTGGCCCAAGCGGGGGCCGCCTTGTCGGTGGCGATGATTTCGGGAGCGCTGGCGAGACTTTTTTGCGGGGCCATTGCCGACAATTGGCTCAGTTCTCGCCGCCTGCTGGGCATTTTGGGCGTGAGCATGTCGCTGTCGGCGTTCGTCATTGCCTCGATCGGGTCCCGATGGCCGGCAGTACTCGTATATGTTGCGGCACTTTGTTATGGCGCCACGGCGGTAGGTTGGAATGGCGTTTACCTCGCCGAAGTGGCTCGCATTGCCCCGCCCGGTCGGGCCGGGGCGGCGACGGGCGCCTCGTTGGCTATCACTTATTCAGGCGTGGTGGCGCTTCCCTTGTTGTTCTGGGCTGTGCATACCGCCAGCGGCGGTTACACGGCATCTTTTCTGGTAATCGGGTTGCTCACGTTGTGGCGCGGTCTGTTGTTTCTGAGTCGCATGCCCGTCCGGAGTTAGTCCGACGCTGGTCTCTTATTTGCTTATCTTGTCGCCAGGAGGTGGAAGAGTATTCATGGACAACTTGGCAATTTCCCCGGTGATCGAAGCTTCTCCCCAGTCAACGAAACGTAAGGCCCGCCCCAAGTGGTTGCTCATGTACATGGCGCTGGCGACCTTCGACCTGTTGACGGTCTGCGTGAGTCTTTATCTCAACCACCGGATCATGGGCATCTATGAGGTGTCGGTGGAAATTAATCAGCTCTGGGCGAACCGGCTTATCGACTATGACGAATTACGCTCCCTGGCCGGCGAGGTCAATGCGCCTGGTAATGACGTGTTCGACTCGCATGCCGTTCAGGCCGAATCTGCCAGGATGTTGAAGGCGCGCGCCGTGTTTGACGAGCGAATACAAGTTGCCCGCACCGAAATCGCGGAAGAGCCCGATATAGAACAGCGCGATGCGGTGCTGGCCAGCATGGACAGGGTGGCCGAGGACATGAACAAGATGAGCGCCGAAGCCGAATTGATATTTTCGTTCTTCGCGCAGGGTAAGGCGGAAGCCGCCGGGTCTCGAATGGCCACCATGGACCGGAAATACGCGCAATTGAACAGCGCGTTCGCCAGACTGAGTGGACAGGTCTATGCGATTCAAAGGCATCACTTCGATGAGCAGCTTGGTCTTGCCAAAATGCTGCGCAGTCTGGAGTACGTAATTGCGTTCGGGATTCTGCTCATGATTGGGGGCGCGGCTTTTTATGGTCGCCGCGTTGCGCGCCAAGTCGAACTGGCGGCAGCCGAGCAGGAGCAAAGACTTCGGGACCAGGTTGCGGCCAAGGAGGCCGAGGCAGCCAACCGCGCCAAATCGACGTTTCTCGCGAATATGAGTCATGAAATTCGCACGCCAATGAATGGTGTACTTGGCATGACCGACCTGTTGCTCAGCACTGAGTTGGACGAAAAGCAGCATCGCTACGCGATGAACATCAGTAAATCGGCCAGCGCACTACTGGAAATCGTCAACGATGTCCTGGATTTCTCGAAGATTGAAGCAGGCAAGCTTGAACTCGAGGAGTCAAATTTCAATGTGTCCGAGCTGGTCGCGGAAATATCCGACATGTTATTGGGATTGTGCCGTGACAAGGACATCGAACTGGGCTGGCGTATTGACGAAGACGTGCCCCCTGTCGTGCGTGGGGACCCAGGCCGGCTGCGCCAGGTATTGATCAACCTGGCCGGAAACGCCATCAAATTTACCGATCGCGGGAGCGTATTGATCGAAGTCCACCAGGTCCCGGTGCCCGCCTCAGAAGAGGGCTCATGCGTACTGGAATTCTCGGTGCGAGATACAGGCATTGGCATCGAACCGGAAAAGTTGGACCACTTGTTCAACGCCTTTGCCCAAGTAGATGGATCGACCACGCGACGTTATGGCGGAACCGGGCTTGGGCTCGCTATATCACGCCAACTTGTCAATCTGATGGGCGGAGGCATTTACGTCGAGAGCACACCCGGAACCGGCTCCAGGTTCAGTTTCACCGCGAAATTCCGAGCAGGCCAAGGGGCGGCGTCCGACCGCCCTGTGGGTGAGGGTTTACCCGATCTTGACATGCCCGACGCCGTTTCCCGACTGCCGGCCCGTCGATTGGCGGGCGAGCGGCTGGGCATGCGAGTGCTGCTAGTCGACGACAACGCCATCAACCAGGAAGTCGCCGCCTTCATGCTGGGCGAACTGGGGTGCGAGGTTGATCTCGCCGGCAATGGGAGAATGGCGCTCGACATGACGGCACAAACCCGCTACGACACGATACTCATGGACTGCCAGATGCCCGAGATGGATGGGTTCGAGGCCACGAAAAACATTCGCGCAAGCGAGGCAAGCGAAAATGCTGGCCACAGAACACCCATCATTGCACTGACAGCCAGTGCGATTGTGGGTGATCGAGAGCGCTGTATCGCCGCAGGCATGGACGATTATCTCGCCAAACCCTTCAAGTCCGAGCAGTTGCTGACCATCCTTCGCCCATGGGCGGGAAAGCGGGCCTTAAGGCTCATTGCGCCCGACGCTCAATTTGCACCGGAAGAGGTGCCCTCTGCCGGGATAGACTGCAAGGCGCTCATGCAAAGCCTGGACATGGGCGGGCGCACCGACCTAACGTTGGCGATCAAGTTGATCGGCATTTTCTTGAGAGACACACCGGCTTGGCTCGAGTCGTTTCGAGACGGGCTGGCAAGGGGCGATCGGGCGCAGGTCGAACGCGCGACCCACAGCATCAAATCCTCGGCGGCAATCGTTGCGGCTCACGCGCTGTCACGCAGCGCCGCCAACGCGGAATCGCATGCCCGCGAGGGACGTATGGACGAGGTATCGGTGCTGATGCCGGAAATCAACCAATTCTTCAATCTGGCCGCGGGGCAGTTGGCGGCAATTCGCGACGAACTCCGAATTGCCTCTTAGCGCATGAGCGGAATGCGCTAAGACTTGAAGGCCGACTGGCGTTTGGCCAGTTGCCAGCGGCCATCGCGCTTGACCCAGACATTCAAATAACGCAAGTCCGCCTTGCGGCGCTCGCCACCAATTTCAAGATCCAGACGCGTGTCGCCGGCCGCAGTGGCGATGTCACCGTAGACGTTCACCTTCACGTCGTAGCGTTCGTAACTGAAAATCTTCACGGTCCGGCTCATCATCTGCTTGATGTAACCGGCCTTGTCGTTGATTTTGCCGTTGGGCTGGTGATACATGAATTCCTCGGCCAAAGTTCTGGCGAGCGCGTCGGGATCCACTGCAACCATCGACTGATAGCGCGCCTCCTCAACCGCGTGGATGTCCTCGACGTCACCGGCGAATGCCGGCAGGCAGACTGCGCTCGTAGCGGCAAAAGTCCAAGCCGCGATAGTCTTCTTGCAGATTGCGATATTCATTCTTGTGCTCCTTGGTGGTTTGTTATGGCTTTCTTCCGATAAAAAACAACTCTCCGTGGTGAGAGATCGAGAATATGTCACTTCAGCTTAACTTTCCTTCATCTGCAGCCTCACCGAGCAGGCCGCCAGCATCGCGTTCGTCGAGTTCCAGCTTTGGAATAGCGGACTTGAGACGTTTCTCCACTACCTTGATGTGTTCGGCTGGCGGGATATTTTCAGGCGGCGTGCCGCCGATGCGCGCAATGGCGTCACGAACTTCCTTGCCGACTTGTTCGTGCGTCTGTATGGCTTGGGACTGGTTCTGCACTCGCTCACGACCCAATTTGTCCAGAGTCTGCGTCATACGGAATTGATTGGCGGCCAGTTCGGTGGCGTTCATGCGGTCGAGGAGATTGTCTTTGTCGGGAATAGCCTTGCGCACCTTGATGGCATCGCGCCCCAGGTCGCCATACAGGCCCTTGTACCCGGCATCGTGAAATACACCGAACATCTTGTTCTGCACCCCGGCATCCTGAGCCGCACCGGACAATGCCTTGAATTCCTCGGCTGTCTGCTTGCGCAGTTCCAGCCGCTCCATATCTGCCGCAGCCTGGTCGCTCAATTCTTGACGGCGGGTCTGAATGGCTCAAATATCTTTGAGCCTGCGCGATTTCCGGCTTGCGCGGGTCGCCGTTCTGAGCGATGAGGTAGCAGGCGAAGCGAGAAAGGTGATAATCGTCTACCAGTTGAACGGCACCCTTCCCCCCGGTGATCGGTTTGCCGGCGCCGGCAAAGTGATGATCAGGGCTGTTTCCTGATTCTTTACAGGAAGTTTTGGCGCGCTCGATTGCCTGCTCGAACCGACGCCACTGACTGTAGCCGAGCAGTGGTTGCAAGTCTCGAGCGCTCCAGTACTCTGCGCCGTGGGTGTTAGTCAGCTTCAGATCCTCGAAGGTCTTTCCACCGAGGGCGGGCAATGACTTTTCGCTCATCTCGATCCTCCTAAGCCTGGATGTCGCCAGCACAAAACGCATTATCGCGCATATGCGGTTTTAACCTGGCGCTAATACAGGAACGATTCGATCGCGCGGGCAAATTCCTTCGGCTGATCCAGGTGCATCATATGGCCCGATTCCGCGATGGTTTGTTCGCGCAGCGACTGGTAACAGGCGCGATAGCTGTCCATCAGAGCCTGGTCGCCTTTCATCCATTTCAGTACCCACTCTCCGTCGCCCCAAAGCCACAGGGTCGGCGCCGTGATACGTTTCCAGCAGGCCATGGCTTCTTCGACCCGGTAGAGCACGGGATTCACCATCTTGTGGCAGGGGTCGGCGCGCAGATGGATCCGGCCGTCGGACCTTTTTTCAGCCCAATGCGGCGCGAGAAATTGGGCACGTTCGTCGCTCAAGCGTGGATTGTTTGTTTTCAATCGTTGCGCGACTTCGTCGTACGAAATATAGGGCTTCAAGCCCGGCAGTTGGCGATTTTCGCCCAACCATTGCGCGTAACGATCCGGCGCTTTTTCGGGGCGGGTTGCGGGCAGGCCGAAGCCCTCGGCCAGCACCAGTTTTTCCACTCGTTCCGGACGGATGCCAGCGTAAAGATTGGCCACATTGCCTCCCATGCTGTGGCCCACCAGTTTTGCCGGTACATCGGGACAGAAGTGCTGAAGCAGCGCATCCAGATCGGCGATGTAGTCTGGAAACCAATAGCCTTGGTGAGTCCATTCAGACATGCCGAAGCCCCGCCAGTCCGGCGCGATCACATGCCAGTCGTGCTGGAATTCATCGACCGTGAACTGGAATGAAGCCGAAACATCCATCCAGCCATGCAGAAGGAACAGGGGTGGCGCGGCTTCGTTGCCCCAGGTGCGCACGTGGTAGCGCAGGCCGCGAATCGGCAAAACATGGGAGCCATGCGCCTTCATGGGCGCTTGCGTACGATGCCGACCGGCAGGGAATGCGCGCGGGCATATTCTCCGGAGGAAAATTTGCCTGGGTTTGCCAGGCAATCGAGCAGCATCGGCCCGGCATCGAATCCCCAGAAACACTCGCCGTTCACGACAAAAGTCGGTACACCCCACACACCTGCCACCAAGGCCTCATTGGTGTTCTTTCGGAGTTGAGTCTTGACCCCTTCGGATGCGATGCGGTTTTCGGCATCTTGCAGGCCGAGCGAAGTGGCCAGGACATTGAACTCGGCCGGATCGGACGTGTCGCGGCCCTGCCCCCAGATGAACGCGAAGATTTTGCGTACCACGACCATTTCGGCATCCAGGGCAATGGCGAGTCGCAGTGCCGGCAGGGGACTAAAAGGATGACGCGCTGGCAGCTTCATCGGCACGCCGTGGCGTTCGGCCAGCCATAAGCCTTGTCGATAAGTAAAGGTGCGTTTGGCGGGAATTTCCGCGGGGCCCAGCGTGCCGGCCTTATCCAGCAGCGCGCCGAATAGCACCGGTTTGATGTTCAACCGAACATCCGGCGGCAGTTGCGGGAACCGCTCGCACTGAAGATAGGCATAGGGCGAGATGAAATCAAAGTACCAGTCCACGGTGCGCATGGTCTATTCCTGTCCGGTCATGGGTTCGGCATCTTAATGTTAAAACCATGACAATCGCCGCCCGCCGGGTTTCGCGGGCAGTGTTCATGCCGAAACGGCGGGATTAAGCTTTTCGTCGAGTGCGACACGTTGATCGAAGACGAAGCAGTGTCCAGTAAAATGAGCGCCGCCACAGTCTTCGAAATATTGCAGGATGCCGCCATCGAGTTGAAACACATTGCGAAAACCCTTCTTCGCCATCAGCGGCGCGGCTTTTTCACAGCGGATGCCGCCGGTGCAAAAGGTGACGACGGTCTTGTCCTTAAACGAAGGATCGAGTTGATCCACCGCCGAGGGAAACTCGCCAAAGGATTTGAGTTTCAGATCGACGGCGTTTTGAAAACTGCCGGTGGCGACTTCGAATTCATTGCGGGTGTCGATCAGCACTACGTCGCGGCCTTCATCCAGCCAACGCTTTAATTCTGCGGGGGCAAGGGCCGGCGCGCGTTGCTCGGCCGGATTCGGGCCCGGTACCCGAAGTGTGATGATTTCTTGCTTGATCTTGACCCGCATCCGGTCGAAGGGCTGGAAAACCGAAATGCTGTGCTTGAAATGCAGACCGGTAAAACGAGGATCGGCGTATATCAGCGCCTGAAAATGATTCGTGGCTGGTTCGTCACCCGCGAGGACGATGTTGATGCCCTCGGCGCTCAACAGGATGGTGCCCTTGAGTCCCAGTTCGCGGCAAGTGTGCTCCAACCGGAGTTTTAAGTCGCGGAGTGCGTCCAGCGCGACGAATTTGTAACCGGCAAGATTGACAAACTGCATGGGGAAACGCGCAAACGATAAAAGAGACCAGCATTTTACCCATCCCCGAGGCCCGGTGAGAGCTTAGGTCGAAAATTCCGCCAAGGCAGATTGCGTCTGGCTATTTGCCATCCCTTGCCACCAGTCGGCGGTGAGCAATTCCCCATGGCGCTCCAGGAAGGGCGGGAGCAGATCCGGCGGAATGGACAGGAATCGCAGCCATTCCTCGGGAAACACGTCGTTCGCGCCGACATGGAACCAGGGCTCCGCGCTGGTTTCTTCTTCGTAGGTACGCGCGGCCGGCATGTCCCGAAACACGCAGTCGCCGAGCGCGCATAACTCGTCGTAGTCATAGAAAATCACGCGACCATGTCGGGTCACGCCGAAATTCTTCAGCAGCAAATCTCCGGGAAAGACATCGGCGGCCGCCAAATCGCGTATAGCCTGACCGTAATCGAGCAGTGCGGCCTCGGCCGCCGTAGGGTCGGCTTCATTCAGATACAGATCGAGCGGGCGCAGTCGGCGTTCGATATAGCAGTGTTCGACGATGACATCGTCGCCCTCGACACGGCAACTCTGTCCGGCCTGGGTCGTCAGTTCTTCCAGCAGCGAAGGCATGAAGCGCGAGCGCGGCAGGCGCAACTGCTTGAACTCCTGTGCATCGACCAGGCGGCCGGCGCGATCATGATGAAAGACCATCTGGTAACGCTCCAGCACTTCCGCGCGGCTGCTGTTCTTGGGCGCGCCGAAACGATCACGAATGACCTTGAACACCAAATCGAGGGAGGGCAGGGTAAACACGATCATCACCAGCCCGCGTTTTCCCGGCGCATGAACGAACGTGTCGAACGAGGCATCGAGGTGACGACGCAGGGCGAAGTAGCGTTCGGTCTTGCCCTGCTTGGCACGTCCCAACACGGTATAAAGTTCGTCCACCGGTTTATGCGGCATGAAACTGCGCAGCAGGGTGACGGCGGCGCTGATGGCCGGCAGATCAACATGAAAATAAGAACGGGAGAAACCGAACAGGGAGCTGATGTCGTTGCGTGCCAACATGACTGCGTTGACGACGATGCCGTTGGCGCCATGCTCGAAGCTTATGACAAGAGGCGTCATGGCACCGTCGCCGATCAGGCGCCCGACTACACAGGCGGTATTGCCCCGATAGAACGTCGGCTCGATGATTTCGATCGATTGTGGCGCCGCACTTTGCCGGCGGCTGTCGAAGTTCCGGTTTATCTCGGCGGTGATTTGGCGTACCGCCGCCGCGGCATCGCGGACTGCATCGGCGAATGGCAGGTCAGCGACGATGTCGGCCACTGCGGCATGCAGCGACTGGCTGACGGGATAGACGCGTATCGGCACCGACCCGGAGGCGCGGCCTACGTTTGTGGAGGTGAACTCCACTTCGGGGTTGACCCCCACAGTCCCGAAGAAGTCGCGTGTAATCGAATTAAAAAAGGTGCGGTAAAAATCGCTGTCCGGAAGTCGGCCAATGAGCGCTTCATATTCATGCTTGATGGCGACCCACAGTTCCAGTTCCTGGTGCCGGCTGGATAGAAGTTCGCCGAGTTCGCCCCGGCAATTCGCTACACATTGCTCATACAGATCAATACGCGTCGTTGCGTCGGCGCGTGCGGCATTCCAGTCGCACGACAAAAAATGCGCCGCCGCGCGCCGCGTTACTGATGCAAAAGCCTCGTTATAGCGGCGAAACTGTTCGACAATCAACGCCGCCGCCGCGCTCGCCGGGACCGCGGCGCCCCGCGGTCCCGTTGTCGTCTGATCCACCACGAAGAGTCGTGGTTGCATGACAGCGTTCATGTCGCGGTTATGCCACACGTTCCTTCGTGGGTGCGGTTGCGTGGAACTGTTCTTCCTCGGTGCTGCCCGCTAATGCCACGGTGGAAGCCTGACCTGCCGTGATAACCGTCTGTACTGCGTCGAAATAACCCGTGCCCACGAAAGCCTGGTGCTTGGTGGCGCGATAACCCGCCTGTTCCTGACCAAATTCGCGCTGCTGTAACTGGGAGTAGCCGAACATGCCGTCGTTGCGATAGGCGGTGGCCAGTTCGAACATAGACAAGTTCAGGGCGTGCCAGCCGGCTAACGTGATGAACTGGAAACGATAACCCATCGCTGCCAACTCTTCGCGCCAGCGTTTCATGGTGGCTGCATCGAGATTGGCTTGCCAGTTGAACGAGGGAGAGCAGTTATAAGCCAACATTTTGCCGGGATATTTGCCACGCACTGCTTCGGCGAATCGGCGGGCCTCGGCCAGATTCGGGCGCGAGGTTTCGCACCAGATCAGGTCGGCATAGGGAGCATAAGCAAGGCCACGCGCAATGGCCTGATCAATGCCCGGCTTCACATGATAAAAGCCTTCGTGGGAACGCTCGCCGGTGAGGAAGGCGGCATCGCGGGGATCGTGATCCGACAGCAGAAGATTGGCCGCATCGGCGTCTGTTCGCGCCATGATCAGCGTGGGCACATCCATGACGTCGGCCGCCAGACGAGCCGCGACCAGTTTGTTGATCGCTTCCTCGGTGGAGACCAGTACCTTGCCACCCATGTGGCCGCATTTCTTGGCGGAGGAGAGCTGATCTTCGAAATGGACCGCCGCCGCGCCGGCATGGATCAGCGCCTTGGCCAGTTCGAAAGCGTTGAGATTGCCGCCAAAGCCTGCTTCGGCATCGGCTATGACCGGAACGATCCAGTCAATATCGGACTTTCCGCCGAGATGGTGAATCTGATCGGTGCGCAGCAGCGCATTGTTGATGCGTTCGACCATTTTGGGCACGGAATCCACGGGGTAGAGGCTTTGATCGGGATACATTTCCCCGGCGCTGTTGCCGTCGCCCGCCACCTGCCAGCCGGAGCAGTAAATTGCCTTGAGCCCGGCCTGCACCGCCTGTATGGCCTGGTTGCCGCTCATGCAACCCAGCGCGCCGATGGCGTGCTCGCCATGCAGCATCTTCCAGAATTTTTCCGCACCCAGGCGCGCGAGCGAATGTTCGATATGTACCGAACCGCGCAGCCGCAAGACATCTTCCGCTTTGTAAGGCCGCTGCACCCCGTTCCAACGGGGGTTGTGCGACCACTCGGCTGTCAACGCTTGATTCTTGAGTTCTTGTTGCTTCATGTTCGTAGGCTCCTTGGTGAGGGGGGAATTCAATCTGCTCGCAGGAAACTGCTCGCAGGAAACTTGCCAGCTTGATGAAGACAGCCTAAACTAAAAATCATGAGCATTTACACAATAGAAATTTCACAATGTGAATTTCACTCATGGCTGGATTGATACGCCAAGGGCATTTTCTGGGTGCAAAATTGCGCGCCCTGCGCAAGCGCAATGGCCTGACACTTGACGAATTGTCGGCACGCTGTGTACAAATCGACGCCGAAAGTGCTCCCTCGGTCTCGTATCTCAGCATGGTCGAGACGGGCAAACGCATGCCTTCGACCGAAACCCTCAAGACCCTGGCAGGCGTGTTCAGCAAAGACCTGCGCTGGTTTCTGGATGAAAACCCGGAAGTGGAAGTGACCCCGCAACGCCGCGAGCGCGGTGGGCTGGCGGCGATGCCCCTGGAGCCGGCATTCCTCTTTTCCCACGACTTGTTGCGCAACGCATTGCCGGAGCTGTTAAGCCAGACAGGTACCACTGGACAACAGTTTGCGCAGCTCTTGATTCGAGTGTGGCAGGAAACGCGGCATAACGATTTTCCGGACATCGAGCGCGCCGCGGAACTGGCCGGCAAGCGCGAGATGCCGCTGTCGCTCGATGCCTTGATGGCCATCGGAAAGCACCATGGACTGCAGATTCGCTGGTTCGACGGAAACGCCGACAAGAGTGGTAGCCCAATGTTGCGCTCGCGGTTCGAGGCGCCGGGAACCGTATTCATTAATCGTCGCCTGCGCGAACAAGAAGAACGCCTGAAATACGATCTGGCGTTTGCGATCGGCCACAAGATTTTGCATAACGGCGATGGAATACTGCCGGCACGCCGCGCCAGCCAACAAGATGGCGAAGCCACGCTGGTGGCGCCTAGCGTCGCGGGCATGGGAACCCAGGATGTGCTGCATGCCTGGCGCGATTTCGAATGCAGTTTTTTTGCCGGGGCATTGCTGTGTCCGCGCATTCCCTTCCGCCGTTACCTGGTGCGCGAATCGCACAACGTGGCGGCTTGCCGCAAACTGGGCCTGACCGCGGCCGTGGTGATGCGTCGGATGACAGCCGTGTCACCCTATCGCCATTGGCATTTCTTCGATGCTTATCCGCCGGGGCTACTGCGCGCAGTCTATCGCGGCAATGGCATTCCGCTGCCTTGGGGAAACATGAGCCTGGTGTCGGACCCTTGTCCGCGCTGGGCGGTGTTTCAGATGTTGCGCGAGCCGCCAGTTGGCAAGGCTGCGCAGACACCACGCTCGCAAATTTCGATCATGCACGAGGGGAAATCATCGCGCCTGTATTGTTGCCACTCGATGGTAACGTGCGATGCTGCCGACGTGACGCATGTATTGTCGGTTGGTATCGATCTGGTACCTGCCCTGGAGGCACAGGGGTTCGATGGCGAGGAAATCGTGGCGTCCGTGGCGCAGTCTTGCGCCCGCGGCGGAGGCGATGGCGCGATACCGTTGGTCGCGGCGAAAGCCATGCGGGCGATATCGAAAGTGCTGAGCATTGGCTGGATTGCCGACGCGTTGAACTCAACAGCGAGCATCATCTGCCCACGGAGCAATACCTGCCCTCGCGAACCGAAACGCTGCCCTGTCGTGGCCAGTCACTGATCGTATTGCAGGAACAAAGGCAAACTCTCCCTCATCTCCGCCTATCTGCTTCACTTCAAGTGTGCCCTTGTCCCGGCGGGAGAAGGGGGAACTTCACGCTCTGGCCTTCGACTTCTTGCTTGCCCTGATGGGCGCATAGCTCATACTCCCTTCTCCCTCGGGTAGGGCCGGGGATGAGGGAAGGGTCTGCTTGCCGAGCTACACCGAAGAAGGATGACTCCATAGCCCTGCTCCGCGCCCCGCGTGGTTGATTTATAAGGTTGATTAGCCCCGCCACCGTCCCAAGTCGCGATCAAACCGCTTCAGTGAAACGGGCGGCGTAAAATACGCCGCATGCAACCCGCCTTCGTCCATCTGCGCCTGCACAGCGAATATTCGATCGTTGACGGCATTGTTCGTCTTGACGCCGCGGTGGCGAAGGCGGCGGCGGATCAGATGCCGGCGCTGGCGCTGACCGACCTGAGCAACGTGTTCGGCATGGTGAAGTTCTACCAGTTGGCCAGGGGCGCAGGCCTGCAACCGATCATCGGCTGCGATGTGTGGATCAGCAATGAGGCCGACCGGGACAAACCTTTCCGCGCATTGTTCTTGTGTGCATCCCGCCCCGGCTATTTGAAACTCTGCGACTGGTTGACCCGTGCCTACCGGACCAATCAGCATCGCGGGCGCGCCGAGTTACACAAGAAGTGGTTCGAGGAAAGCGGCACGGAGGGGCTGATCGCGTTGTCCGGCGCGCAATTCGGGGATATCGGCCAGGCGTTGCTGGCGGAAAACCGCGATCTGGCGCAAACACTTGCGAGGCAATGGTCGCAGTGGTTTCCCGGGCGGTTTTATCTCGAGTTGCAACGCACCGGCCGCGCGCAGGACGACGCCCATGTCAAACGCGCGGTACGGCTCGCTTCCGAACTGAAACTTCCGGCCGTGGCGACTCATCCGGTGCAATTTCTCAAACGCGAGGATTTCATTGCCCACGAGGCGCGGGTTTGTATTGCCGAGGGTTACGTGCTCTCAGACCAGCGCCGCCCGCGTCCCTTCACGGAAGAGCAGTACCTTAAGTCGCCTGTGGAAATGGGCGAACTGTTTGGCGACCTGCCCCGGGCGCTGGCGAATTCGGTGGAAATTGCTCGGCGCTGCCATTTCGCGCTGGAACTGGGCAAGCCTCGCCTGCCCTTGTTTCCGACACCAGCGGGCATGCCGCTGGAGACTTATCTCCGCGAACGATCCGCGCAGGGCCTTGATGAGCGCCTGCATGCGCTTTATCCCGAAGAGACACTACGCAAAGAACAGATGCCGCGCTATCGCGAGCGTCTGGAATTTGAGATCAATACCATCCTGCAGATGGGGTTTCCCGGCTATTTCCTGATCGTCGCCGATTTCATCAACTGGGCCAAAGGCAATGGCGTGCCGGTAGGTCCGGGGCGGGGGTCCGGCGCGGGATCACTGGTGGCCTATGCGCTCGGCATCACCGATCTCGACCCGCTGCGCTACGGGCTGCTCTTCGAGCGCTTCCTGAATCCCGAGCGTGTTTCCATGCCGGACTTCGACGTGGATTTCTGCCAGGCGGGCCGCGACCGGGTGATCGATTACGTGCGCCAGAAGTACGGGGACGATTCGGTGTCGCAGATCGTGACTTTCGGCACCATGGCGGCCAAGGCGGTGGTGCGCGACGTCGGTCGCGTCATGGAATGGAACTACAGCCGCACCGATGAACTGGCGAAACTTATTCCCTTCCAGCCAGGCAAGCTGATCACGCTGGAGATGGCGCGCGAGATGGAGCCGCGTTTGAAAGAGCGCGAAGAGGCCGAAGAGGAAACACGAGAGCTGCTGGCGCTCGCCGGCCAGCTCGAAGGTTTGAGCCGCAATGTGGGCATGCATGCCGGGGGCGTGCTGATCGCGCCCGGCAAACTCAGCGACTTCTGCCCCTTATACGCCGCCTCGGGCTCCGACAGCGCAGTGTCGCAGCTCGACAAGGACGATGTCGAGGCCATCGGTCTGGTGAAATTCGATTTTCTGGGCCTGACCACACTTACCATCCTCGACTGGACCCTGCGCTTCATCAAGCGTCTGGACCCGCGGGCGACCATTGCATTGGAAAGCCTGCCCCTGGATGACACGGCGGCGTACAAGATTTTTGCCAGCGCCAACACCACGGCCGTGTTCCAGTTCGAATCGCGCGGCATGCGCGATTTGCTCAAGCAGGCGCGGCCCGACCGCTTCGAGGACATCATCGCGTTGGTGGCTTTGTATCGCCCCGGCCCGATGGAGCTGATTCCGGATTTCATCCAACGCAAACACGGCAAGCGCTTCGGTTATCCCGATCCGCGCGTGGAAACCGTGCTCGCTGAAACCTACGGCATCATGGTGTACCAGGAACAGGTGATGCAGATGGCGCAGATCATCGGTGGCTACAGCCTGGGCGGCGCCGATTTGTTGCGCCGGGCGATGGGCAAGAAAAAAGCCGAGGAAATGGCACAGCATCGCGGCATTTTCCGCGAGGGCGCCGGCAAGAACGGATTGAGCGCAACCAAGGCCGACGAAATATTCGACTTGATGGAAAAGTTCGCCGGCTACGGATTCAACAAGTCGCATGCTGCGGCTTACGCTTTGGTGGCCTTTCAAACGGCGTACTTCAAGGCGCATCACCCGGCGGCATTCATGGCGGCCAACCTGTCGGCGATCATGGACGATACGGACAAGGTGCAGCAATTCCATGACGACGCGGTGCAGAACAAACTCGATGTGCTGCCCCCCAATATTCAGCAAAGCGAATATCGCTTTGTGCCGGTGGACAACCAGCGCATTCGGTACGGATTGGGTGCGGTGAAAGGCACCGGCGAATCCGCCATCAACCATATCGTCGAGGCCCGCCAAAGCGATCCCTATCGAGACCTGTTCGATTTTTGCCGGCGGGTGGACAAGCGCATCGTCAATCGCCGTGTCATCGAGTCGCTGGTACGCGCCGGCGCCTTCGACTGTCTGAACGACCATCGCGCAAGTTTGCTGGCCTCGGTGGGCATTGCCATGGAGGCGGCCGAACAGGAAAGCCGATCTGCATCCCAGGTCAGCCTGTTTGGCGATTCCGTCACGGCGAGCGATGGCCTCAAGCTTATCGAAGCATCACGCTGGGATTTGCGCGACCAATTGGCGAACGAGAAACTGGCGCTGGGATTTTACCGCAGCGGTCACCCCTTCAGCGCGCTGGCCCAGGAGTTTTCCAGCATCGCCCGCACACCTCTGGGAAAAATTCAGCCCCCATCGCCGACCGAGCCGCCACGCGAACAGATCCTGGCCGGTGTGGTGGAATCGGTGCGGGTGCAAAAAACCGGTAACGGTCGCATGATGATCATGCTGATATCGGATGGCACCGGCAAACAGGAAATCACCGTCTACGACGAGGTCATGGACGCGCACCGCAATTTGGTGCGCGAAGATGCCGTGGTGATCGTGCAGGCCAAATTGCGGGCCTTTCGTCGTGGCGGGGAAGGCGAGGGCGAGGTCATGGTGCGGATCGTGGCGGAAAAAATCTACGATGTGGCCTCCGCGCGCGCGCGCTTCGGCCGTCAGCTCAAGCTGTCCATGAACGGGGCGGCGAACGCGAGGCGCCTCAAGGAATTGCTTGGCCCTTATCGCAACGGCAGCCTGCGGGTGTCCGTGGCCTATAGCAATAACAAGGCAACGGCGGATTTCGAGCTGGGAGAAGACTGGAAAGTCCGTCCGGACGACAACCTGATCGCGGATCTGGGCAAGTGGCTGGAGCCGAAGAATGTGCAAGTGGTGTACGCATGAAGCGGGTCAAGATCATCGATGAGGCCATGCTCAATGCCTTGAGCACTCAAGCACAAGCCAGCCCGCGCCGGCGCAAGAATCTGAATTTCCACGCACAAGAATCCGCGCCTGCCAACCGTCTGTTGAATGCCATCGAGCCGGAATCCTATGTGCAGCCGCACCGGCATCTCGACGCCACGAAGGACGAAACCCTGGTCGTGCTGCGCGGCGCGTTGGGGTTGATAGTGTTCAACGATCAGGGCCACGTTCTCGATCGCAGGCTACTGCGCGCCAGTAGCGATGCCATCGGTGTCGATATCGCCCATGGAACTTGGCATACCTTTGTGGGGATCGATCCCGGTTCGATCATTTTCGAAGCCAAAGCCGGTCCTTACACGGCGCTTTCGAGCGAGGAAAAAGCAGGCTGGGCGCCCGCGGAAGGGGGCCCAGGTGCGGCGAATTATCTGGAACGGTTGCGTGACCAGTTTCGCCATGAACTCGCGGATTAGGGATCCGCAGTTGTGAGCGTCCTCGATTCCTTTCATCCCGCCGTTGCCAACTGGTTTCGCCGAACTTACGCGGCACCGACCGAACCGCAGAACCAAGCTTGGCCGGCGATCAGCTCCGGGAATAACGCGCTGATCGCGGCGCCGAACGGTTCAGGCAAGACGCTGGCGGCGTTTCTCGCCACCATTGACGCGCTGATTCGATTGGGCGTGCGCGGCGAACTGCGCGATGAGATCCATGTGGTGTATGTCTCGCCGCTCAAGGCGTTGTCCAACGACATCCAGAAGAATCTCGACGAGCCGCTGGCCGGTATCCGCCGCGAGTTATTCGAGTCCGGCCAGCCCGATGTGGACATCCGCACCGTGGTGCGCACCGGCGACACGCCGCAGGGCGAGCGCGAACGCATGCGCCGCAAGCCGCCGCATATTCTGGTCACCACGCCGGAGTCGCTTTATATTTTGCTGACCAGCGTGTCGGGTCGCAAAATGCTGGCCAGCACGCGCACTGTGATCGTCGACGAAATTCACGCGCTGGCGCCGAACAAACGCGGCGCGCATTTGTCGCTGTCGCTGGAGCGCTTGCAGCAGCTTGCCGGCGGGCGCTTGACGCGGGTGGGTTTGTCGGCAACGCAGAAGCCGATTGAGGAGGTGGCGCGGTTTCTGGTCGGAGGCGGTCAGCGAAGTGGGCTGTTCGATGCCAACGCCTGCACCATCGTAGACACCGGCCACGTCCGCAAACGCGATCTCGCCCTCGAAGTCCCCGAGTCATCGCTCGAGGCCGTCATGTCCGGCGAAGTCTGGACACAGGTCTACGACCGACTCGCGCAACTGATCCGCGAACATCGCTCCACCCTGGTTTCGTCAATACGCGCAGACTGGCCGAGCGTGTCGCGCGCGCGCTGACCGAGCGCCTGGGCGAGGACCAGATCACTTCGCATCACGGCAGCATGGCGCGCGAGCAGCGGCTTGCCGCCGAGCAGAAATTGAAGCGTGGCGAATTGAAGGCTCTGGTTGCCACCGCCTCGCTGGAACTGGGCATTGACATCGGCCATGTCGATCTGGTGTGCCAGATTTCCACGCCGCGCCGGATTGCGGCGCTGTTGCAGCGCGTGGGCCGCGCGGGTCACGCGGTGGGCGCTTTGCCGAAAGGCCGTTTGTTTCCGGTCTCGCGCGATGATCTGGTGGAATGCACGGCGTTGCTCGATGCCGTGCGGCGCGAGGAACTCGACCGCCTCATCATTCCGCCCAAACCGCTTGATGTACTCGCGCAGCAAATCGCTGCTGAAGTGGCCTGCGGCGAGTGGGACGAAGACGCGCTCTACGACCTGGTGCGCCGCGCCTCGCCTTACCGCGATCTCACGCGCGCGGAATACGGCGAAGTCGTGCAAATGCTCGCGGAGGGCTACTCGACGCGGCGCGGGCGCAAGCGCGCGCTGATCCACCGCGACGCCGTCAATCGCAAGCTGCGCCCGCGCGATGGCCTGCGACTCACCGCCGTGTGGTGATTCATTCGCCCTACGGCAACCGCATCAACCGCGCATGGGGCCTGGCGTTGCGCAAGCGCTTCTGCCGCAAATTCAATTTCGAGTTGCAGGCAGCCGCCACCGAAGACGCCATCATTCTCTCTCTCACCGCCACGCACAGCTTCGCGCTGGAGGAGGTGGCGCATTACCTGCACTCCAACAGCGCGCGCGCGGTGCTGATCCAGGCCATGCTGGATGCACCGATGTTCCTCACCCGCTGGCGCTGGGATGCGGCCATCGCGCTCGCGCTGCCACGCTTCCAGGGCGGCAAGAAGATTGCCCCCCAGATTCAGCGCATGCAGGCCGAGGATTTGATCGCCGCCGTGTTCCCCGACCAACTTGCCTGTCAGGAAAACATTGTCGGCGAGCGCGAGATTCCCGATCATCCGCTGGTGCGGCAGACCATCGCCGATTGCCTGTTCGAGGCCATGGACATCGAAGGCTTCGAGCGCCTGCTGCGCGCCATCGAAAGCGGGGATGTGAAAATCGAAACTCGCGAACTGGTGGAGCCTTCGCCCCTGACGCTGGAAATTCTCTCGGCGCGGCCTTATGCCTTTCTCGACGATGCGCCGCTGGAAGAGCGGCGCACGCAAGCTGTGGTCAGCCGCCGCTGGCTAGACGCGCAGAGCGCCGCCGACATTGGCCGGCTCGATCCCGAAGCCATTGCGCGCGTGCGCGAAGAAGCCTGGCCGCAGGCCGACAGCGCGGATGAGTTGCACGATGCGTTGGGCTGGCTGGGCCTGCTCACCGCGCGAGAAATCAGCGCGCAACCGGGCTGGGCGGCGCTGCTGGACGAACTGGTGCGCGACAAGCGCGTGACGCGCATCGTTCCCGCTGGTGAGCCGGACGCCGCCGCATTCATGGTCGCCGCCGAGCGCCTGCCCGAGTTCAACGCCGCACATCCCGGCGCGCGCATTGAGCCCGCGCTGAGCGTGCCCGCCGAATACGCCAAGACCTGGACGCGCGAAGCCGCGCTGGTGGAAATCGTGCGCGGGCGGCTGGAAGGACTCGGCCCATTGACGGCGGCGCAACTCGCTGCCGCGATTGCAGTGCCCATTGGCGATGTCGATCTCGCCTTGCTCGCACTCGAGGGCGAAGGCTTTGTCATGCGAGGCAGCTTCATCCCGCAAGCCGGGGTCGAATGGTGCGAGCGGCGCCTGCTCGCGCGCATTACGCGCTACACGGTGAAGCGTCTGCGCGGCGAAATCGAACCGGTCTCAGCGGCGGACTTCATGCGCTTCCTGCTTGACTGGCAGCATGTGGGCGAACGCATGGAAGGTCCCGATGCCGTGGCGGTCGTGGTCTCGCAACTGGAAGGCTTTGAGGCCGCTGCCGCAGCCTGGGAAACCGAATTGATTCCCGCGCGGGTTGCGGGTTACGAGCCTCACTGGCTGGACGATCTCTGTCGCGCTGGCCGCGTGGTCTGGACGCGCCTGCAAGCCCCACGCTTGGACGCGACACGCACGCCGGGGGCCAGCCCGATCCGTAGCACGCCGATCACACTGGTCATGCGCAAGAATCTTGCTTTGTGGACTTCGCTCGCCAAAACCGCCGAACTCCCTTCCCCTCCCAAGAGAGAACCCCACAGCGTTATTGGCAGCGAATCGGGCCCTCGAACCTCGGCTCCCCTCCCCCCCCGGGAGAGGGGCGGGGGTGAGGGAGGTCCTGACGCGAAAGACTCAACGTTGCAATCCACATCCACGTATCTGTCTTCGCGCGCCCAAGCCGTCGCCGATTTTCTGGCGCAACACGGCGCCTCCTTCTTCGACGACATCGCCGAAGGCATGGACCAACCGCGCAGCTTCGTCGAAGACGCCCTGCGCGAACTCACCGCTGCGGGCCTCATCAACTCCGACGGTTTCAGCGGCCTGCGCGCATTACTCCTGCCCACCGACCGCCGCAAACCCATGAGCGGCGCGCGTCGGCGCCGCACGGCGGTATTCGGCGTCGAAGACGCCGGCCGCTGGGTCTTGATCCGCCGCAAGCCCGCAGGCACCGTCACGCTGGATCGTGAAAACGCCGAAGCCATCGCGCGCGCGCTGCTCAAACGCTACGGCGTGATCTTCTGGAAAATGCTCGCGCGCGAAGCCGACTGGCTGCCGCCCTGGCGGGAATTACTCATGGCCTGCCGCCGTCTCGAAATGCGCGGCGAAATTCGTGGCGGGCGCTTCGTCGCCGGCTTTTCCGGTGAGCAGTTTGCATTACCCGAAGCCGTCGGCGTGCTGCGCGGCGTGCGAGGCGCGGAGAAATCCGGCCGCGCGTCAGTCGTCAGCGGCTGCGACCCGCTCAACCTCGCGGGCATCGTTACGCCGGGCGCGCGCGTGCCAGCGATCTACAGCAATCGCGTGATGTACCGAGACGGAGTGCCGGTCGCGGCCTTGATTGCGGGAGAGGTGCAGTATTTCGAGAAGCTCGATCCCGGGAAGGCGTGGGAGCTGAAAAATATTCTCCTACGCACACCCGCGCCGGCCGAATTGGCCTCGCTCATGTAAGGCAGGCGCCCTTCCGGCTCAGTTCACCGCCATCACTTCGCGCCCGAAGCCATAAAGCCACCATCCACCGGAATGACGATTCCCGTCACGTAAGCAGCGGCATCCGAGGCCAGGTAGGACACGGCTGCGGCGACCTCCTCCGGTGTACCGTAGCGATGCATCGGGATCGCGTTGGTGTAGGTCTGGCGAAATTCGCCGGAGTGTAGTACGCGCGTCATCGGCGTATCGACAGGGCCGGGCGCTACCGCGTTGGCGGTCACGCCATGTTCGGCCAACTCGACCGCCATTTGACGCGTGAGCCCGATGACCGCGGCCTTGGAGGTACCGTAGCCGGTGCGGCCGACGCCGACCGCGCGCATGCCGGCGACCGAGGCGATGTTGATGATGCGTCCCCAGCGCTTGCGCACCATCTGTCGCGCGGCATGTTGCGCGCACAACAACACCCCGGTGACGTTGATATTGAGATGCGCTTGCCAACTGTCGAGCGGAAATTCGAGAAAAGAACAGGCCTTGGCAATGCCGGCGTTGTTCACCACGATATCGCAGCCGCCCCACTGCCGGTCAACGGCGTCAAATGCCGCGCTAACCGAGGCGGCATTGCCGACGTCGAGCAGCAAGGGCGCCGCGGCAAAACCGGCGCGCGTAATCTCATCGGCCTTGGCACGCGCCTGCGCCTCGTCGATGTCAGCGATCAAAACCCGCACACCCTCGCGCGCCAGTTTGTCCGCAATGGCAGCGCCGATCCCCTTGGCGGCACCGGTTATAAGGGCAACGCGCTGTTGTGTTTGCTGAGAAGTCACCGTAATCCCCCCTTTATTTTCGTTGATGTGTGATTCATGAAGGTGGCCGAATCATCAGGAAATACTGATTAACCCGAATTTTCCATTAGAAAACGAAAAACACTTTCAACACGAAGGCCTACGAAGGTTTTCACGAAGGACGCGAAGGAAGGCAAAAGTGATCCTGTCTTGGTTATTCCCGAAATAGATTTCCTTCGTGTCCCTTCGTGTTTTCCTTTGAGTCCTTCGTGTTGAAGCGCTTTTTTGCGCCTAATTTGTCGCCACGTTTCCGTTGGTAATTTGCGGGCCAATGGAAAATTGTGGATCACATGTATCAGCTTCCCCGCGCAAGCCCGAAGTAATCCACCTTGCCCATCTGCCCGCCCTTGAGTGCAATTTCGAGGCCGTCGATGCGCGGATCGTCGGAATGCGCACGGCACAGCGGCGCGCCCGGCGTGAGCTCCGCTTTCATCTCCAGCGCGTACAAGCCAAGCTCCTGCGCTGCGTAGCTTGAAGTGTCGCCACCGGCAATCACGACGCGACGCAATGACGTGCGCGCGAGCAACTCGCGCGCGATGCGGCCCATAGCGCCGCCGAGCAATTTCGCCGTGCTCTCGCCCGATGGTACCTGCTCACGCGTCGCCGAGAGGCTCGCGTCATCCGGCCCTACTGCGGAGTAAATCAATACACTCTTTCCCTGCTTGAACGACGCGAGCGCACGCTCGACCAAGTCACGACTCACCTGCGCTGCGCGCCCGGCCTGTACCAGCTCCGGCGCCGAGGCGCGGATGGTGTCGAAACCATGCGCTGCCGCCCATGAAATCTGCTGCGCCGTCAGCAGCGAGGCACTGCCGGACATGACCAGAATCTGCTCGCGCGGCTCGATGCGCGGAAACACCGCGCGCTGACCGGGGATCAGTCCGCTTTCGCGCCAATGGGCGGCCAGTGCATAACCCACGCCGGAGGAGCCGACGATAAAGTGCGGCGCGCGCTGCGCCTCATTCCAGATCAGGCGACCGGCCGCACGCAAGCGTGTTTCGTCGAGCACGTCATAGAGCAGCAGATCGGGATGGTTACGCATGCGCTCGGCGTGGCGTGCGTCGATGCGTGCATAGTCACCCTCCAGATCGAGCACGCTCATCAAGGCGCAACTGGCCTTGGTCTGACGCGCGAGATGCACGCGCAAGTCGGCTTCGTCCATCGGCGTGGTCGGATGACGCGACATGGTCGGATGCCGGTCGAGCCGGTAAATCTCATCGCCCGCCGCTGCCATGTGATTGCCGAATACGGTATAGCGGCGCAATTGCGGCACCCCGGCCAACACCGAGAGGGTGCGCGCGCCAGTGAGCTGCGCCCGCGCGTAATCGATCACGTGGCCGATATTGCCGACGGCCGGCGAAGAATCGAAGGTCGAGCAGACTTTGTAATGCAGCAGCGGTGCGCCGAGCGACCACAGGCTGCGCAGCACCGGCATCAACCCGGCATCCATCTGCGCGGGCGACATGGCGCGACTCGTGCCCGCAACGCCGATGCAGCGCGCATCGGCGAAGCGCGCCTGCAACACCTGCGCACTGGGCGGCGCAAGAAACAACACCGTACGCAAGCCCGCCAGCGCGAGCGCTTCCATGGCGTCGCTGGAGCCGGTGAAATCATCGCCGTAAAAGGCGAGCAGCGGCTTGGTACTCACTTGCCACCAAATTTTGCTATGGCGTCACGCAATTCCGGACGCGTCTTGGCATAGTCTGCCAGCGCAACACCGCCGATAGCGGCCTCCCAGCCCTGTTGCATGCTGCGCACACCGGCCGCCGTGCCACCGGGATGCGCGATGATGCCGCCGCCCGCGAGGTGAACCACGTCGATGGTTTTGGTCGCTGCGTAGATGTCAATCGCGGACCCAGCCCATTGCGCCGAGGAAATCGCCGGCATCACGCGGTAATCGCCGAATAATGGTGTCAGGCAGTCGAGGATCGACTGTGCGACTTCGGCATTGTTCTCATAGAATTTGCTGTTGAATCCGCCGACATGAAGATGATCGACCCCGGCAAGCCGCCATATTTTCTGAAAGGGGCAAAAACCAATACCGAGCAGGGGATGGCGCGCCATCGCGCCAAAATTCGCGCGATGCCCGTGGATCGGCAATTGGCTGTGACGGCGCAAATGGGCCACTGCGGCAAGCCCCACGCAATTGACATTCACCATCACGCAGGTGCCGCCGGACTCTAGTACCAGATCATGTCCGCGCAGCATGTCGTCCAGATCGCCGGTGATGTTAAAGGCGTACATCGCCTTCGCGCCGGTCTTGTCGGCGACGCGCTTGATCTCCTCCATCACCGCGGGCACGCGCTGCGCGAGCGGGGCGTAGGGTGGATTGGAGTTCAGCTCGTCGTCCTTGATGAAGTCGAGTCCGGCCTGCGCCAGATCACGCACCAGCGGACGCAGTTGTTCGTTTGTGAGACCGATACTTGGTTTGATGATGGTGCCGATCAACGGCCGCCCATTGACCTGCGCGAGCTTGCGCGTGCCTTCAATGCCGTAGCCGGGGCCGGGATAACGCTCGGCGAAGGCGCGCGGCAAATCTACGTCCACCAGGCGCACGCCGGACAACTCCTGCAGCTCGTACAAATTGCCCGCAACTGTCGACATCAGACCCGGCAGCGATGGCCCGATGTTGTGAAACGGAAAGGAAATCTTGGCGAGGCCACGCTTGTACTCCAGCGTCCCCGCGGACTTGGGCGGCTTAGACCCTGGCAGACTGGGCGCTGCTGCTGTCTCAAGCGCAGTAATACTTTCAACCCTCGCGCCATAAAGCTGTTTCAGTTCCTGCGTTTCCCCAGGGACTGCGACAAAGGTGCCGCTCGACTGCTCGCCGGCGATCACCGTCGCCGCGTGCTCCAGAGAATGCGGGGTCTCGATCAAATACGTTGCGAGAATGCGGTCTTCATTCATATCCAGTCACCCAACGACAAAATTGCTTTTAAGATCCGTGCCGACCAAACCTGAACCCAGCCAGACTCTCATGACGCAACTATAACTCCCTCTCCCCTATGCGAGACAAGGGCACACTTGAAGCGAAGCAGAGAGCTGGGGAAAGGGGGGGGGCTATGTAGTGTGGGTACCGGCGATCTAACGCAATCGCGTGATGTATCGCTACGGCGCCCCGGTCGCGGTCCTGAAAGTGGGGGAAGAGCACACTGGTAACTCTTCGTGGCGGAGGTAACTAAGCCCGGTGCAGTCACCGGGCAAATGGGGGATTGCTAGCTATAAAGTAATAGGCCTGACCTTCAACTTTCAGGATTGAGGATCGAAGATCGCGGATCGAGAAATTCCTCACCCCTCACGATTCAACAATCGCCCGTCACTGGTCACCCTTCCCTGCATTTTCAATCCCCTCAATCCTCAATCCCCGATCCCAGATCCTGTCCTTTAAATGTACATATCGAGCAAATTGTAGTTCTTCACTACATTCTGCCGAGTTTGTTCGTTCCAGCGGTTCTGGTCTTCCTCGTCCGCGAGCGGGTGGTAGCGGTACGGCTGTTCGTTCGGGAAGCGCTGTTTGCGCGCGTCGATACCGATGGCGATCATGCGGGAGCGCTGGTGAATCTGCTCCGAACTAAATGTCACGACACGACCGTCAAGGTGGGTGGTCGTGACATTCAGGACCCGGGCGCGCGGAAACAATCCCATGTTCAAAGTTACCCGGCGGTCGGGGGAAGTATTGGCAAAGGACCCGTGAATCATCTGGCGATTCAGGATGAAGGTATCGCCGGCAGCGCCGAGCAGGGGGACAGCGCCGGCAATGCGCTCGGACCCGGCGGCGCGAACCATCTGCGGGATATCCACGCTTTGCAGCTTGTGGCTCCCCGGCACGATCCACACGCCGTTCCCGGCTGTGCTCGGATAGAGCTGGGTCATGAAATTGAAGCCGTGGGCGCCCTGATCCCAATCCGGCGCATTCCAGTGGGTGGTGCCATCGCGATGCCAGGCCACCGACGGGCCGAGGCCCGGCTCCTTGATGAAGCTCACCTCGTTGTAGGGCACGAAGTCGGGACCCAGTACGGCTTCCGCAACGGCGAGCAACCCGGGGTGGCCGTAAAGGCGCAGCGCCGAATCCATCAGTTGCAGATTGCCAAGCAGGTTCTCGATCGTATGCGCCGGCGCATTTGCAGGCGCAACAGCTTCGTGCATCTTGACCGGGTGGCGGCCCTTGTTCTTCGACGTGCCGCCCAGAGGGTCGCTTAGCGGTTTCGCAAATCGATAGGGCGGGCGCGTGAACTCGCGCCCGAACGCCGGCCGGCCCTTGGCGTCGAATTCGGACCCCGGCATTGCCGGCGCGCGATCGAGCGTCCGATCGACATCGGCCCGCAGTTCCGCAAGCTCTTCGGCGCCAACAACGCCCTCGAAGACATAAAAGCCAAGCTTCCAGTAGGCGTCAAGAATATCGCGATGAAGGTTGACGTCCGAACCCATTCGAATCGGCCCACGGTTACCCAACGCGTAAGCGCGTCGCGTCCCGTCCGCAATATATTCGGCCATCGCCCTTGCGTGTTCGGCTGCTGAAAGTACGCCGTTCGATGTCATGTCATTCATACGACCGTCCTCCTGCCTAGCAAACGTGGTCCGCAAAGGGTTATTGTGCCTTAGGGTGCCAAGGATCGGTAGTGGATGGGCGACTGACCTCCACACCGCAATTACAGCTGGACTAGGCCGCGCATTTAAAAAAAACTGTGCCAGACAACAACGAATACAAACTGACAACGGACTGCGTCAACTTTTTCCACCCTTGCTGATTCGGGCCCGCGTTGCGCCAACTCGATCAACAGTCCGACCGTGAACGCTTCTCCCTGCACAACCGCTTGGACTTACCCGTCGGCGCGATTGCGTACCCAGCCGGTCATGCCGAGTTGGTTGGCGCGCCGGCGCATGGACTCCCGGTAAAACACCCCCTGGACGAGGCCGGTGATTCGCAGGCGCTTTGTAATTGCCAAGGTAGGGACGCGAGGGACGGAGAATGAGTCAGGATTGAGGATCGGGGATTGGGGATTGAGGGGGTGAAAATTCAGTGAAGGCATGAATGAATGAATGAGTGAATGAGTAGGGGGTGTAGACCCTCAATCCTCAATCCTCGATCCTGCCTTTTCGATCCCCGATCCTGGCTCCTAAAAATTGCGATTCTAGGACAATACCCGCCACAATACGCTGAAGTTCTCGCTAGACATTGCTCACCCCCAATACGGAAAAACGGGCGCCGTGGGCGCCCGTTTTGTTACAACGTGCTTCTAATCAAACCGCAAATGGCGGGCTGGCTATTGAGACCGGCGTCGAATGCCCTTGTTTGTCATCGCGCGACAAGGCAAGGGCGCCGTTACCGAGCAACGCCTGCACAAGGGTTGCGATCACCAGGAACAGTGGATATTCCCAGCCACCGTTGGGGTTGGTGAATAGCCAGCCGTTACCGGCATGGGTCCATGTCGCGCCAATCAGAATGGGCACCAGCGCGGCGGCAACGATTCGCGTCCGAACGCCCAGAATCAGCAATACCCCGCCCACCGCTTCCATGGCAAACACCACATATGCCAGCGGGCCGGGCAGGCCGATGGACTCGAAGAACTGCGCGGTGCCGGCCAAGGTGTACACCATGCCTTTGAGGTACACGCTGTGGGCGATAAACATTAGCCCTAGCGCCACCCGAAGCAGCAGGGCGCCGTAGGCCGACAGTTGTTTGTCGTTCACGGGACTCTCCTCAGGCGGCCTGTTTGACGGCTTCGACCGGGTAGCCGTTGGCTTCCCAGGTTGAAAATCCGCCTTCCATTTCCATGACCGGGTAGCCTTGCGCGATCAGTTGCGTTGCCGCATCGGCGGCCAGGTGGCAGGTAGCGTTATAGCAATACAGGACGTTGAGCTTGTCCTTGCTCAGTCCGACCGGCTTGTCCCAGCGGCCTTTGTGCAAATTGACGGCGCCGGGTACGTGCGCTTTGCGGAAATCCGAGGGCAGGCGCACATCAACGATCACGATGTCGGCCTTGCGGTCGATGAGGCCGGTGAGTTCATGGGGGCCGGTGGTGAAGGCGTTCCTGGCGCCAAAATGAATGCTGGCTTGTGCAAAATCATAGTTCGTCACGGTGAGGCTCCTTTGCATTGGTTGAAGGGATGCACCGATGTGATCGGCGTGGGGAGCAGATTAGGCGAGTGGGGCATTTTGATATACGGGGCAATCGGCATAAGATTGTTCACGAATTCGAACCAATCGCGGCATCGCGAACCATGGAAAATCTCACCGATATCGCCGTTTTTGTGAAAGTGGTGGAATGCGGCAGTTTCACCCGGGCCGCCGACCAGCTTGAACTCTCGCGCGCCGCGATCAGCAAGTATCTGTCGCGTATCGAGGAGCGCCTGGGTGTGCGCCTGCTCAATCGCACGACCCGCCGCCTGAGCCTCACCGAGGCCGGGGCCGAATTGTTCGAGGCCAGCCGCGGCGCCCTGGAACGCATTGGCGAAGCGGAAGAATCCATTGCCCGCCTGCAGCGCGAACCGAAGGGCCGGCTCAAGGTCAATGCGCCGATGTCCTTTGGTGTGCTGCATCTGGCGGCGGCATTGCCGGAGTTTCTGAAGCGTTATCCCGGCATCCATATCGATCTCCGGATGGACGACCGCATCATCGATCTGCACGAGGAAGGTTTCGATGTCGGCATCCGGATTGCCCGGCTGAAGGACTCTTCTCTGGTGGCCAAGAAACTGGCGCGCTGCCGCCAGGTGTTATGCGCTTCGCCGGCCTATCTTGAGGAATTCGGCGAGCTGCAATCGGTGGACGATCTGGCCTCGCATAACTGCATTCAATACCTCTATGCCGCGGAGGCGAACGTCTGGCGGTTTACTGCTCAGAACGGGCGCGCGATCCAGGTGGCCGTGCAGGGCAATCTGCGCGTGAACAATGGCATGGCCGGGCGCGAAGCCGCGGCGCAAGGACTGGGCATTGTGCACTTGCCTACCTTCTATGTTGGCGAATACATACGTCAAGGAAAATTGCGGCCTGTCCTTGCCGACTACGGGCTTCCGGAACTCGACATTCATGCGGTCTGGCCGCAACGCGCCCATGTCCCACCCAAGGTGCGTGTCTTCGTGGACTTTCTGGCCAAGCGATTTGGTCCCAATCCGCAGTGGGACAAATACTGAGCAAATACCCAAAACAAGTTCATGTCCGTTCCCAATCATCGTTGGATTGCCCATCTCGACATGGACGCCTTTTATGCGTCCGTCGAATTGCTGAGGTATCCGGAATTGCGCGGCCGTCCGGTGGTGGTCGGGGGACGGCGGGGGGATCAGCCGGTGGCGCAAGCCGATGGCGGCCGGCGTTTTAGCGCGCTGCGCTCGTATGCCGGTCGCGGCGTGGTGACCACCGCCACCTACGAGGCTCGTGCCCTTGGCGTGTTTTCAGGCATGGGGTTGATGAAATCCGCCGCGCTCGCCCCGGATGCCGTGCTGCTGCCCGCCGATTTCGACGAATACCGCAAATACTCGCGCCTGTTCAAGGCGGCCGTGGCGGAAGTGGCGCCGATGATCGAGGATCGCGGCATCGATGAAATTTTTATCGATTTGACGGACGTGTCGGGCGCACAAGATGTCGAGCCGGGAGATGCGCACGCCGGCGTGCGTGCGATCGCGCGCTGGATCAAGACCGAAGTGCGGCGAGCTACCGGGCTGACGTGTTCGGTCGGCATCACGCCCAACAAACTGCTCTCCAAACTTTGCTCCGAGCTGGAGAAACCCGACGGACTGACAATACTGGAGATGGCGGACATTCCGGCGCGCATCTGGCCGTTGCCGGCGCGCCGCATCAACGGCATCGGCCCCAAGGCTGCCGCCAAGCTGGAGGCGCTGGGCATTATGACCATTGGCGATCTGGCCAACGCCGATCGCCGCTGGCTGGTGGAGAAGTTTGGCGCCAATTATGGGGCCTGGCTGCATGAGGCGGCTCATGGCAATGACGAGAGCCCGATCGTGACCTACCGAGAGCCCAAGTCCATCAGCCGCGAAACGACTTTCGAACGCGATCTCGACGCCCGCCAGGATCGCGCCGAACTCGGCGCCATGCTTACCCGCTTGTGCGAACAACTGTCGAATGATCTAAAGAAGAAGGGTTACCTTGGCAAAACCATCGGCGTGAAGCTGCGCTTCGACGATTTCAAGATGGTTACCCGGGTACTGACGCTTCCCTCCCATATACGGGACGCCCCCGCTATCCGCCACGCGGCGGGGCAGTGCCTGAAGAGCGTGGAGTTCGCGCGGCGCCTGAGACTGATCGGCGTGCGCGCCGACAACCTGTGTCGGGAAGATGCCTTGCCCGTCCCCCCGCCCGCGCGGCAGACGGAAGCGAATCGCGATCAGTTGTCGCTTCCAATGTAGCGTAGAGGCGGTGAACGGTAAACGGTGAACAGTGATCGGTAAAGGCGTGAGGAGTTAGGGGTGAGGAGTAAGGGGTGTAAAACCCTCAATTCCCGATCCTCAATCCTCTGCCTTTGCCGTTCCCCAATTTATTGCTACACTGGAAGCTCACAACTTGTGAAAGGAGGTGATCCTGTGATTATCGACCAAGGCAACACCGGCCGGCAGACCGGATCTACCCGAAGCGTTAGGAGTTTGGGCCAGTAATCCGGCCGGACTGCCTGAGCAGTAAAAGCGCCCCGATCGCGAAAGTGGTCGGGGCGTTTCATTTCTGGAAACGGGGTCAGGTCTCAATACTGTTCGTTTTGAATCCGAATCTCGTTCGGATATCGGAGTCAAAACCTCGCCCGCACGTTCTTTTATTCTTCCCGAACCGCCTTAATCGAACAGTCTTGAGACCTGACCCCGTTTCGAAAAAAACGCCATGGCGCTTGCCGTTGCGATGCGGGCGAAGATGGCAACGTCAAATAGCGACTCGTCCTATGCGACTGAGTTGACTCCCCCGTACAGATTGATTGACGAAGAGTCCGTCCCCGGCTCTCGTGTGGGTGTTACATCAGACATGATGTGTTCTTCCGGATTTGGCTAGCACTTGCTCGATGCGCCTGTCCGGCACAAGCCACATCAAGGCAACACCGACATAAATTGCCCCGGCGATCCATGGGTGCACAAACGCCGAGGGAATCGCAATCGCATACAGCACCAGCGAGAGCTTCCCCTTGAGGTCTTTGCCGACAGCGACGGCAAGCAATGATTCTTTCCCGTGCGCGGCTATGATGCTTTTCTGCAAGAGCCAATAAGCGATTGCCGACATCAGGAGCGGAACGCCATAGAGGGCGGTGGGCACGGGAGCAAAGTGGTTCTCGCTCATCCACCCGGTTGCGAAGGGAATAAGCGACAGCCAGAACAGCAAATGCAGGTTGGTCCACAGGATGGCGCCATTGATTCGCTGAGTGGCGTGAAACATGTGGTGATGATTGTTCCAGTAAATGCCCAGGTAGATGAAGCTCAAAAGGTAACTGAGGAATACCGGCAACAGAGACTGCAGTGCCGCGAGATCGGTGCCATGCGGCACCTTCAACTCCAGCACCATGATGGTGATGATCACGGCCAGAACACCATCGCTGAACGCTTCCAATCGACCCTTGCCCATCTTTGCCCTCCCATTATGTCGGCATTCGTGGAACGACCGTCAATATAGCGCGATCTTCAATTTATGGTGCTGCCCACTTCCTGCGCCGCGGCCTGCTCTTCGTCAAAGTGCGTGTAGCAGATCACCCAGGCGCCGCCGGGATTGAATACATCGTACGGTGTGTCGCGCAACCGCCTGCGCAGAGTGCTTTTACCGGGGCGGCGTCAGAGGCTCGCCCAGCGCGCGTTTCCAAATCCAGGGCAACACGCGCTCAATGTCGATAAAAGCGCCAACCTTCTCGGGAATTGCCAAGGGTACGGAGGCGCTATGCCGTTCGGCGACGGCGAAGGTAAAAATGTAATTGGGCTCCTGCCCCATGCGAAGGTCGCTCATTAGCACGCGCGGGCCGTCCTGCTTGAATTTGAAGAATCCCTTGCTGAACGCGGCGAGGCGCGTAACGCCGTCGACTTCCTGCAATTCCGGTTTCAAATCGGCGCCACTCGGAAAACGGTCGAACTGGATGCGAGGCTCGGCATCGAGCAGCGAATAGAAACCTTCATGGTAATGATCGTCTGACATGGCGAGCACACGCCACAGTACCGAGTTGAACGGCGTTGGTACGACCAGAACGCGTTCGGCGGCGATACCCTGCGCGGCGAGCGAGGTGCGGGCGATGCCGTCCACATGTTGTTGCGCGGCGAACCCCCATGATAAATAAAGCGTGCTGAGCACCAGTCCGGCGGCATTGGCCGCAAGTCCTCGTGTATTGCCCCGCGTAACCAGCGCCCAGCCCGCGCCTGCCAGCAGGGGCAACGTGTACAAGGGGTCGATGATAAAAACACTGCCCACGCCGAAGGGATGATTCGAGAAAGGCAATGCGAGCTGCGTGCCGTAGACCGTCATCGCATCGAGCAGCGGATGGGTGACAAGGACCAGCCAGATGGCAAGCCACCAGCGACGCCACAAGGCCCATTCACCGTGCAGGCGGGCGATCGCAGCGGCGAACGGGAACGAGAACAGCGTCAACCAGAAGGGCGCATGGGTCTCGGCACGGTGCAGCACCATGTTGCGAATCGGGTCGCCGTGTTGGATCAACACGTCGAGATCGGGCAGCGTGCCTGCCATTGCACCCCACATTGCCGACTTCCATAAAGCGGTGCGCCGGCCCATTGTGGCGACACCAACGGCGGCGCCCAGTGCGATTTGTGAAAGAGAATCCATGGCTCACCATTGTAAAGGTTTGGAAAAAAGCCCTTGTGTCGATTGGCGTGAGGTGTTGTGGATTCCGGTGGGGATGGGTGTGGCCCGCGATTGGGAATAGAGATTTATGCATGGTATCGATAAAAACAAGTTATTTTTCTTTATTCGGCATCCTTCGTATAGTGCGTCCATCGCAGTTGAGCTTGATTCGGGATTGGCCTGAATGCCGACGACGATAACTCTCAACTTACTGACAAAGGAGCATCACATGAACGCGCGTACTACCCTGAAGACCGTCCTGGTCGCCTGTGCCGTATTTTCTCTGCCGATGAGCGCCATGGCGGGAGCCGGACATATCTGGAGCAAGAAGCAGATACAAGCCGCGGGCGAACCTTCTGAATCTCTCGCCCCGAACTCGGCCGTGGAAGAGATCACCCGCAACTGGGCTCAAATCGACTTCGACCGGAACAATCAAATCTCGGCAACGGAGATCCAGGATTATTTGAACGGCAAGACCGCCGTCAATAACTTCGATACCACACAGCTACCGACGGGCCTCACAGGGCTGGATGACCAGGGGCCGCAGACACTGTCCTCTACGGACGTGGGCATGCACTACGCCCACGGGGAAGGCAAGGACAATCCATCGGCGAAGGTTTACATTCCCGGCGCAAGTTACACCGAGGTCATCGCCAAGGAGAAGAGCAACAACAAGGACTTCAACAAGCGGGCCATGGTTCTCGAAGTCCAGGAAGCGATGCTGGAGAAAGAAGACAAGGCGATGTAATGCAGCACAAGGACGCAACTGGCGGACGAGCATGGATTGACGTCCGCCGGAACGGGGATGCAATTTCCCTGACGTGTCCGCGTCTTCAGAATGGAGTTAGGGAAAGGCTCCGGTGGAGCGACAACCACTCCGCCATGGTTCTTGACTAAATTGATCGGCTGCGGTTGGTGAATTGGCAACTTTGATGCCGGACAAAACCAGGAGGACATAACTGTGACAAGCGAGATAAGTATTCGAAACCTTAGGAACATCGGACCCACCATCGCCGATCGCCTTGAAACGGTTGGCGTGAAAACCGCCGGTGATATGAAGCGCATCGGTCCGGCCAGAGCCTACAACCTAGTCAAGCTTGCCTATGCCGATCTGAGTATTCCGGTGTGTTACTACCTTTACTCCTTGCGGGGTGCGCTTGAGGAAAAACATTGGGATGCCTTGCCCGAAAGCACCAAGAACCGGCTGCTGCGTGAGGCAGGTATTGAGCGGCCAACCAAAAGTGTCAGGCGGCTGGCCGTCATGGCAACGAAGGCAAGTCAGGGGAACAAGGCGGATCTGCACCGTCGCAAACCCATAGTTCCAATGGCCGCTTGAATCCTGTTACCGGCCAAAACTCTGTGGCATTGCGCCAATCTACATTTCACCCGGCGCAAAGCGCCGCCGCAGACGATCAGCCGGCCAGCTCCCGGCGCCGACCGGTTTTGACTCGCGTCTGATCGAGTTCGGCCTGGATCGTTTTGGATTCCTCGACCAGGTAGTCGAAGAAAGTCTTTGCGATGATCGACAACTGCTTTCCCGTCGGATAGACGAGATGCCAGGCTTGCCGAATCGGGAAGCCTTGCACATCGAGCACCGCAACCTTGTCTTGCATGGGCTCCATCAATAGAGAGTGCTGGGAAACGACAGATAGGCCCATTCCGCCCGCAACCGCCCATTTGATCGCTTCGTTATTGCCCAGTTCCATCTTGATTTTCAGCTTGAGTTTGCGTTTGTCGAAAAACTCCTCGGTTGCAATTCGGGTGCCCGACCCTGGCTCGCGCAGGATAAATCGCTCGTCGGCCAAGCGCTCCAGAGGAATATCCCGCTTCGAGGCTAAAGGGTGATCTCTGGGGGCGATGGGCACCAGTGGATTGTCCAGAAATCGCCGGCTTTCCACCTGCGTTTGCTTTGGCAGGATGCCAAGGATGTATAAATCGTCGAGGTTGTTGTTCAGGCGTTCCAGCACGCGGTCGCGATTGACAATTTCCAGAGAGACGTCGATTCCGGGATACTTGTTGCAAAACGGCGCCAGCAGCCGCGGGACAAAGTACTTCGTGGTTGTCACTACGGCGAGCCGCAAACGTCCAGCCTTGACCCCTTTCAGATCCGAGATCTTCATTTCGAAGCGGGTCCAGGCATCGTTTAGCTCCTGCACCGTGCGCTGCAGTTCAAGGCCTGCCTCGGTGAGGTGGATTGTCTTCCCCAACTGTTCGTAAAGCGGAATGTCCACGGCGTCCGCGAGTTGTTTGATCTGGGCGGAAACGGTGGGTTGCACGACATGCAGCTCGCGGGCGGCGCGCGTAAAGCTGGCGTGGCGGGCCAGTGCCTCGAACATGCGCAATTGATTCCAGGTGAAACGCATCGGATTTCTCCTATAGAGAAAGATCAATTCACTTCATCATCAAACATCATGTTCATTTATGAACCCCTGTTCGCGATCCGCATCCAAGGTGGACCGAGCGAGATGGCACCAGCCAAGAGAACCACCTTGGCGAATGAATCACAGGAAACCTTCTCGCATTGACGGACAACAACGAGGGAGTCGCACCATATGTCCAATGTCGACACGAAGAACACGCGAGGCTGGAGGCGTGCCTGTACAGCGCTTGCCGCACTGGCATCGCTCCTCACTCTGGCCTACCTTGCCTCCACGCATGCAGCGCAACCTGGAGTGGCCTATGTTTCCAATCAGGAAGGGGGCATCGCTGTCGTCGATCTTGCCACCCTGCGCCAGACTGGCGTGATCGATGTGGAAGGTAAGGTGCCGCGCGGAATTGGCGTTACCGGGGATGGCCGGTTTCTCGTTGTCGCCAATCGCGACGGCGGGGACGTATCGGTTATCGACACGTCCGCGCGCAAGGTTATCAAGCACATCGAAATTGGCAAGAACCCGGAATTTGTGCGCGTCAACGGCAAGTATGCCTACGTCAGCTTTGAGCCAAGCAGCAAGGGCAAGCCCCCGTCTGCGGCCGTCGCGGATGAAGATGACGATGACAACGACAGAGTGCCGGCCGAAATCGCCGTCATTGATACCGCAACCTGGAAAGTCATCCGCAATATAAAAAGCGGTCCCGAGACCGAGGGCATCGAATTCTCGAAGGATGGCAGATATCTGTTGGTGACCAACGAAGCCAACAACACTATCGCGGTGTACGAACTCAGTACCGGAAAACCGGTCAAGACCATAGACACCGCGAATCTGGGTGTGCGCCCGCGCGGCATCAAAGCATCGCCAGATGGCGAGCATTACGTGGTCACCCTCGAATACGGAGATAAACTTCTGGTGATTGGCAAGAACCTTGAGCCCGTAAGAACTGTAGCCACCGGCAAGACCCCTTATGGAGTGGCCTTCGATCGTGCCGGCAGCCGCTTGTTCGTGGCGGCATCGGGTGATAATGCCTTGCAGGTGTTCGATGGCCGCAGCTTCGAACTGATACGCAACATCCCGGTGGGAGAGCGCTGCTGGCACTTTACCTTCACCCCAGACGACAAGCAGATTCTGGTGGCCTGCGGCCGCTCCAACGAGGTGCTCGCGTTTGACGCGCAGACCTACGAGCGCATTGCGCGAGTGCCGGATATGGCGCTGCCCTGGGGCATTGTCACCTACCCGAAAGCAATGGGAAGTCTGGATACGCCGTAGAAGCATGAATTCGAGTGGGTCGTCCAACGCTTATTACTTCTTCGTTGCCGGCCATATTTAGTCAACGCGGTTCAACTTAAGGAGCTAACAGTGAAACTTGGATCAAAGAGCATGGTTGGAGTTCTTGCCCTGAGCACGATATTGGCGGTGCCTGCTGTCGCCAATGCCGGGCCTTCGCATATCGCCTATCAGCAGAAGAAAGCCGAGATGGAAGCCCAAGCCCGGCAGGCGGCGGGAACCAGCACGGTCATTGACGTGATTCGCCAGCAGGGTCAGTTCGATACCTTCCTCAAGGCGCTCGATGTGGCGGGCATGACCGACACGCTCAAGCAAGCCGGCGAGATGTATACGGTGTTCGCCCCGACAGACGATGCGTTTTCGAAATTGCCGGCAGGGCAGTTGCAGACCTTGCTCAAAAGCCCGTCGCAACTCAAGGAGATTATCAGCTACCACATCCTGCCGAAGAAGAAATACGGCTGGGAAATGCGTCGCGATGCGGTTAAGACCCTGGATGGGCGCACGCTGCAGATTGCTCAGTACACGGCACCCGATGACATTCGTCTGAACGATACGGTGGAAGTGCTCGAGGCAAACCTGAAAGCCTCCAACGGCGTGGCCCATGCGATCGACAAAGTGTTGATGCCAAGGGGCTGATTCCCCTCGTCGGCCTCTCGGCAGGGCCGCCGCAGGCGGCCCTTTTTTTCGCCCCGCGGGTGGACTTATTGACCCTGGCTTTGCCTGCCTTGGCGCTTTTGCCACTGCGCTTGCAGGAATTGCCGCATTTCCTCTGGAGAAATGTAATGATCCTTGTTCAGATCCACGGCGGACCAGTCTCGAACTTCGACCCCGTCCACGATCTTGGTTGCGGCAACCGCGCCGGTGGAAACCAATAAAAATGCCGAACAGAAAAGCACCGTCTTTCGCATGGAAATCTCCTCTCTTGGTTTGGATAAAAAGCGACAGCTTCATCGCGCTACCGGCACGATGAACAGGTTTGAACGCCGCCGCTTGATCCGGTTCGGGAGATTGCATGACGTTTCTCAATGGGGAATATTGAGTTTTCTCTATTCAAAACTTATCCGGCCGCAGCACTTGCACATCGGTCGGAAAAAAACATGACGTAGTTCTCGATAAAAATGGCACTCAGAACGAGCAGAAAAAACAGTACAAAAGGATTTGGCACCGCTAGCAACATCAAAGTTTATCGCGAGCGCGCAGGCTTTCGATCTCGCGCCGCAAGGACCGCAGTTCGTCGAGAATAAGCCGGGTCTGCGCCTCTCCTTCGTCCTTCAGATCCTCCGAAACGCGCGACTGCATGGCGTTGACGACCACCGCGATGAACAGGTTCAAGACCATAAACGTCGCCACCAGCAGATAGATGACGAAAAAAATCCAGGCGTAGGGGGAGTGTTCCATGACGCCCCGCGCGATATCGGGCCAACCTTCCACCGTCATTACCTGAAACAGGGTAAACATCGAGGCCCCAAGGCTGCCGAAGAATTCCGGCGCAATGGCTCCGAACAACTTGGTCGCCATGACGGCGGAAACATACAGCACCAGCGCCATCAGGCCGAATATCGACGCCATGCCGGGTATGGCCTTGAGCAAGGCACCGACGACATTTCTCATCGAGGGTACCAGAGAGACCAGCCGCAAAACTCTCAGGACGCGTAGGGCACGCAAGACACTGAACGCACCGCTTTCCGGCATCAGGGCAATGGTCACCACTACGAAATCGAACACCCGCCAGGGATCCCGGAAGAAGCTGCCACGGAAAACAAACAGGCGCAGCAGTAATTCGACAACAAAAACGCCCAGGACCGCATGATCGAATGCGTGGAGCACTTCGCCGAATCGCAGCATGATCGACGATGAAGTTTCCAGGCCAAGTGTCACCGCGTTCACGCCGATCAGGGTGATGATGATCCGATCGAACATGGGCGATTCGATCAGCACGCGTGCACGTTCACGCAGGGTTAGTGTCATTCGGGCAGTCTATCCGTTGGTCAGACGCGCTTTAGGTCCGGGCCCCGCGTCTGGACAGCAGGCCCGCCGCCACCGACCCAACAAGGATTACGGCAATAACGGCGAGCATCCGGAGAATGGGAATCTTCCAGAAATCCATGATCAGCATCTTCACCCCGACCAGCGTTACGATAATCGCCAGACCATAACCCAGGAGATGAAAGCGGTCGGCCATGTCGGCCAGCAGGAAGTACATGGCGCGCAGACCAAGGATGGCGAAGGTATTCGCAGTAAAAACGATAAACGGGTCGCTGGTCACCGCGAATATGGCAGGAATGCTGTCCACCGCGAATATCAGATCGGTGATTTCGACCAGAACCAGCACCAGCAGAAGCGGTGTTGCGTAAAGCAAGCCATTTCGCCGCACCCAGAAGCGCTCGCCATCGAGTGCTTCGGTTACCCGGAATCGGGTGCGCATCCAGCGCAAAGATGAAGTCCACCAGCAGCAGCACCACGACCAGCAGGGTAAAAGCGGCGTAGAGCAGGGGCGTTCCAGTGTGCAAGATTTCAGCCATGTGGTGCGCCTCTTCAATTAAACAGCCGTGGCCAGAACTGGGCCACTTCGACGGCAACAATCACCGCCCAGATCACGATGCTGATGCCCACGGCAGCGGCGGCGATGTCCTTGATGACGCCGATTTTCTCGTTATGCCGGGTTTCGACGAAGTCACACAGTGCTTCGATAGCGCTGTTGAACATCTCGGCGATCAGCACCAGGCCAGTGGCAAATACGATCAACAATGCGTCGAGCCATTGACGCAGCCAAAACGCGGCGAAAAGTATCACCGCGGACAGTACGAGTTTGTAGGCGACACTGAAGTCGTAGAGCGCGGCGAAACGCAGTCCGGACCAGACAGTCTTTATCTTGCGAAGCGGGTGATAGCCCGGTTGGCCTGTGCCGAGAAATTTGTTACGCATGCCGGGGACGCTTCCAGAATACGACCGCGAGGACCCACAGCGCCGCGGCGATTGTCCCGGCGACAACATCGCTGGGAAAATGAACCTGCAAGTAGAGACGCGATGCCCCTACGAGCGCGATAAGCATCAGCGCGGCCGCGAACCAGTGTCTGCGTTGCGGCTGGGGAGCCAATAGCCAGACCGCCGCCAGCGCGAAGGCCGTGATCTGCATGGCATGTCCGCTTGGAAATGACGGGTCGGATGGCATTGTAACGAGCGCATCGCCGTCAGACGGGCGCGGGCGTCCAACCAGGTACTTGGCGCCGTAGGCCAAGGCACAACTGCCTCCGAAGGCCACCGAAAAACGCAGTGCATCCATGGCGCGACCTCGCATCGCCAGGACGATCACCAATATCAGCGCCGCCGGAAACAGCAGCCAAAGCGAGCCCAACCAGGTCATCGCGGAAAACAGCGAATCGAACACTGGCGTGCCAATCGAAGAAAACCATTCGAGCACGCGCAAATCCCAGGCGATCGACCCACAATCGCCCGCGGCACAGACCGCCGCCGCGCCGCAGAGCAGCACCGCGACGCTGGCGATTGCCCCTAGAACCGAGAAAAACGATTGCACGGCGCGAACTACGAGTTACGCACCATCGCCATAATCTGCCCAGCGTCGATCGTGCCTGCCTTTTGTTCGATTTGAGGAAGATACCGGGCTTGCAGTTGCTTGGCCGGGCCAAGCAGGTCGCGAAAGCTGTCTTGCAGCAGCGCGGTACTCATTTTTCGCCCGCCTGAGTAGTAGCGCCTGGCCACCTGGCCGAGGGCATAGGTCGATGCAAACGAGAACGCCATACCGGTCGCGGAGCCGCCGATCTTGCCGACCATGCGGCCGGCTGCCTTGCCCAGCAGACCGCCCAGCAATTTGCGGCCGATCTGTTCAAGGTATTGAGAAGTGAGTCCGACACCGACGGTGGCAAGAAACTCCTTGATATGGCCTTTGTCGAGTTCATGTCCGTAGGCCTTGCCGATCCGGTACACCATCTTGATCTGCAGGGGAATGATCGCCATGGACGCCCAGGATTGCGGCAGCAGTTCCAGTGCGCCGTTGAGTATCGAGTAGTTGAGAATCGACTTGTCGATTTCGCTTTCGGGGATATTCGGTATCAAGGTCGTTTCGGTGCCGCGGCCAGCGGGTGGATCCGATATCGGTGCTTTGACGAGGGCGGGCAAGGCGGCCCCGGACGCTGCCGCCAATGGCTCGGCGGCCAGTGCATCGGCCTCCCGTTCCACTGCCTCGGTTTGAGCAGGGCTCAGGTTGAGCATATTTTTCAGTTCGCCGAGGAAGCGGTGTTCGGCATCGCTCTGGCTACCGTCGGCATCGCAGACGCATACCGCCATTTCGTATGCGAGTTGCCGGTGATCCGAATAGGCAAGCGCGGCCGCCGCATCGCTCAGCTTGACACGCTTGAGCAATACGTCCTGGTACAAGCGCGCCATATCGGGACGATCCAACTCATCGGCCAGCGATACCGCCAACTGGCGAATGCTCTCTCTTTCCCGGTCGTCCTTGCTGCCGTCGGCGAACGCGGCAAACAGGGCTATGGTGAGTATCGACCTTTGCTGCTCCAGTTTCATAACGTTCCTCTTTCGCTTTGCTCCGGTTTTCCCAAAGACCGATCGGCGCGTTGCGCCGCCGGGAACTCGACGATCTCCACCTTGACGGCGCCGTCGAGATGTTTGACGTGAACTTCGAAACGCGCGTCCTTCGAGCGGTACTCGTACTTCTCCTCGTCCACCGCCGCAAACAAGACACGATGTGGCCAGCCCTTTTCAATAAAGCGCGCGTGATAGTGCGCCGCGACCAGCTTGAAGTCCGCGGCCCCCTCGAACACCGCGGTTCGGGAGTTTTCCCGCACCGCATAAAGTGTGCGGACCAATCCCTCATAGCGCGGAACCGCACCTGGATCCTCGCCAGGCACCCCACGCAATTCCGGCTTCTTTCCAGGCAGCCACTCTTCCACGCTTTGCGAAATGCCAGGCGCAATGCCCTCGATTTGCCGGCGCAATTCCGGCACCTTCTCTTTTAGCGCGTCCTTGGCGGCCGGCACCTGGATCGAAAGCATCTCTTTGACGGCGGGTACCTGATTGGAAAACCATCCCAAAGCGGTCACTGCCGCCCATATCGCCAAGCCGAGCAAGAGCAGCAGAATCGCGCCGCCGACAAACAAAGCGGTTTTCAAACCCCGAAAGTTCTTCAGGGCGCCAATTCCCAGGAGAAGCAGAGGGTTCATGTACTGCGCCGTGCCGGCTTCCCGCCCCGCGAAGTCGCCAGGCTGGCCACGACGGAGGCAACCAGGATCGTGGCGACGACGCCCAATGCAATGCCCACCGGAATCTTGTAAACATCGAGCAGCAGCATCTTGACTCCGATGAACATCAGAATGAAGGCTAGGCCGTATTTGAGCAGATGGAAACGCTCGGCCATATCGGCGAGCAGAAAGTACATTGCGCGCAGACCCAGAATGGCAAAGATGTTGGAGGTGAACACAATGAACGGATCGCTGGTCACGGCGAAAATCGCAGGGATGGAATCCACCGCGAAGACCAGATCGGTAAATTCGACCAGTACCAGCACCAGGAACAAAGGGGTGGCGTAGAGCAAACCAGACTGGCGAATGAAGAACTTCTCGCCATGATGCTCATTGGTAATGCGCATATGGCCGCGCATCCATTTGAGAATTGGATTTTTGTTCAAATCGGGTTCGCTGCCGGCGAACAAGAGCATCTTGACGCCGGTGAGCAAAAGGAAACCGCCGAACAAGTACATTATCCAGTGATATTGGGCCAGCAGCGCGGCACCCACATAGATCAGCACCGCGCGCATGATGATGGCGCCCAGGACACCGTAGAGAAGCACCCTTTTCTGGAATTCGGGCGGCACCGCGAAGAAACTGAATATCGTGATCCACACGAACACGTTATCCACCGCCAGTGATTTCTCGATGAGATAACCGGTCAGGTACTCCAGTCCCTTGACGTTGGCGACCTCGCGACCGAAATGTCCGTCCAGATACCACCAGAACCAGGCACCAAAAGACAGGGCGATCGCGATCCATACCATCGACCATCCGGCGGCTTCCTTGACACCCACGCGATGACTGCCCTGCGTTTTTAAAACGAGGAAGTCCACCGCCAGCAATACAATGACCAGCAGCGTGAAGCCCAAATACAGCGCTGGTGTTCCGATCGATTCGATATTCATCAGCAGTCCCTGGTGGATTGGTCGCCGGAGTTCAGGTCACAAGCGCTTTGGCCTAAGGCGAACTGGCCTGCGCAATGGATGGCCGCTGAGGGTTCGATTACAACAGTCGAGACTCGGCGGATTGCAGGGCGGCAATTCGCTCCTCCAGAGGCGGGTGGCTCATGAACAACTTGCGCAAGCCGCTGGCGCCGCCGCCTGAAATACCGAAGGCGGCCAGTTTGGCCGGCAGCGCGGAGGGCTCGTGAACGGACTGCAGCCGTCGCAAAGCCGCGATCATGGACTGCCGGCCCGCCAGGCGCGCCCCGCCGATATCGGCGCGGAATTCGCGTTGACGCGAAAACCACATGACGACAATCGAAGCCAGCACACCCAGCACCAATTCGGCAACGATGTAGGTGACAAAAAATGCCGGGCCCTGTCCACGCTCGGTCTTGAACACCACCCTGTCCACGATCTGACCGATGACACGCGAAAGAAAGATGACGAATGTGTTGACGACACCCTGAATAAGCGTGAGGGTTACCATGTCGCCGTTGGCAATGTGGGCAACTTCGTGACCCAATACGGCTTCGGCCTCTTCGCGGGTAAGTTTGGAAAGCAAGCCAGTGGATACCGCCACCAGCGCATTGTTCTTGTTCATCCCGGTTGCAAAGGCGTTGACCTGTGGCGAATCATAGATGGCTACCTCAGGCATGCCGATCCCGGCCGCCTGCGACTGACGCGCTACCGTCTGCACAAGCCACTGCTCGACAGGTGTGCGCGGCGAGCCAATGACCTTCGCGCCGACGGCAGTCTTGGCGGACCATTTCGATATCGCCAGCGAGATGAACGCACCCCCAAAGCCCAATACCGCCGCGAAAATCAACAGCGAGTTAAGGTTAAGGCCCTGCTGATTGAGGTAAGGTTCGACGCCCAACACGCGCATGGTGACGGATAGCACCAGAACAATGGCGAGATTGGTGGTGAGAAAAAGCGCGATACGTTTCATGTTTGTTCCCGATAAGCAGAAATCATTCTTTGGGCAATTCCGATTCCCTGTTGCCGAGCGAAGGCGTGGGCTGAGTCCGTCCCGGCCGGACATATTCCTTCTGTCGTTCCAGGCATCTGGCAACGTTTCGACCGACGCGCTCCGAGACCCGATCGATCACGGAATACAGATCGGCACCGGCGTCCTCGATCAACACGGGGGGCGCATGCGCCAGTACCACCTGTACGCGGCAAAACTTGTCGTCCCCGCCGCGTGGTCCGTTGGAATCTCCCAAGCGAACGACGACCCGTTTTATCCGATCCGTTGCTCTGCTTAATGCGAATTGCAGCCGCCGCTCCGTATGCTCGATCAGTGGCGCCGTCAGCGGAAATCCGCGGCTCTGAATATTGAATCGCATGCTGGCTATCTCCTGTCCATGAATTATCGAAGGCCCGCCCGACCGAATTCACTACGGCGCGAATTCTGGGCTGGACAGGAGTTCTTGTAAAATCGATTTATTGTTACAATCAGTTCGAAAAAGACGAAGGGATGGGGATCAATGAATTTCAAGCATCTGCGATATTTCTGGCAGGTTGCCAAGTCCGGCAGCATTGCCCGCGCGAGCGAGCAAATGCATCTCACCCCGCAGACCCTTAGCGGGCAGATCGGACTGCTCGAAGAGGATCTTGGCATGGCCTTATTCCACAAGAGCGGACGTAATCTGGAGCTCACCGATGCCGGGCGGTTGGCACTAGGCTACGCCGAAGACATCTTCACCTTGGGGGAGGAACTCCAGGAGTCGTTGCGCAACTACTCTGCGGGAGGGCGGCCGGTTGAATTTCGGGTCGGCGTGGCGGATGCGGTTCCCAAGACCATCGCCCATATGCTGATCGAACCGGCAACCCGCCTGCCCGAGCCAGTGCGCATTCTCTGCCGTGAAGAGAAGCTAACTAGTCTTCTTGCCCAACTGGCCGCGCATCGGCTCGACCTCGTGATTGCGGACGCGCCCATTCCGCCTTCGGTGAGCGTGCGTGCCTATAATCACCGTCTGGGGCAATCGGAAGTGAGTTTTTTCGCGACACCCAAGCTCCTCGGATTGCTAAAAGGCAAGTTCCCGGCCTGCCTTGATGGTGCTCCCATGCTTTTTCCAGGGGACGGTGCCGCGGTCAGGTCGCGTCTGGACCGCTGGTGCGAAGAAAACCAGATCGATCCGAGGGTGACGGGCGAATTCGATGACAGCGCGCTGATGAAGACTTTTGGAAAACGCGGAGCGGGAGTGTTTATCGGGCCTACCGTTTTGGAGACGGAAATCAAGGCCCAGTATGGGGTGAAAGTTCTGGGCCAGACCGCGCAAATTTGGGAGGAATTTTTCGCGATTTCCGTCGAACGGCGAGTCACACATCCCTGTGTAGTCGCCATCACGGCGGGGGCCAAGGGCAGTCTGTTCGTATCCGGCAGCAACGCCAAGTGAGTAACCACGCCTTCTGCCGGGCCTGGCTATGCAAAAGATTTTCGGTCTGCGTTTCGACAGATAATCTGCCGAAGTAACTCCGCCCGGCAGGGCGCCCGGCGGAGGCATTCAAAATCCGAAAAATTAGTTCGGAAGGACGACAGTATCGATAACGTGAATCACGCCGTTGGACGCAACGATGTCTGTTTTGGTGACTTTGGCGGTATCCACCATGACTGCTCCGCTCATCGTACTGACATTAAGCGACTGGCCCTGTACTGTTTTCACTTTGCCTGGCTTGACCTGCGACGCCATGACTTTCTTCGGCACGACGTGGTAGGTCAGAACTGCGGCGAGTTTTTCCTTGTCCTGAAGCAGAGCTTCGAGCGTACCTGCCGGTAATTTGGCGAAGGCCTCGTCGGTGGGCGCAAATACGGTGAACGGCCCTTTTCCTTTCAGAGTATCCACCAAGCCGGCTTCCTGTATTGCTTTTACCAAGGTAGTGAATTGACCGGACGAAATTGCAGTGTCCACGATGTCGGCCGCGAAAGCGGCCGAAGTTGCAAGGGCGAATGCCGTACCGGCGATAAGGCGATTAAGAGTTTTCATATATGGGTTCCTTTTCATGAAGAATTGTCGGAAAACCAGCAATGCGGAATTGCATCACTGTGGCGTCCGACTCACCCGCAGCGCCACGGTTTCAATTGTTTTGGCAAACTGGGTAGAAAAAGAAATATTGAACCCGCTCCCGTAATCCGAGTCCTTCGGGCGTCAGTTGCCACTCCAATTCGAGGAAAATCTGCAATGAACGCACCAGAACGCCTGCTCTTGCCGGACATTCAGTCCATGAACGATCATCGTGGCGTTGCGATAGACCACGCGGGCATCCGCGGACTTCGCTACCCGGTTACTGTGGTGGCGGGTCAGCCGGCAGCGATCACGACCGTTGCGACAGTGGATATGTCGGTCGGGCTTGCCGCCGCAGAAAGAGGTACGCACATGTCTCGATTCCTCGAAGTATTGGGGTTGCATGCGGGCGGGATTGGCGTCGCAACCCTTCCGTACATGCTGCGGGACATGCTCGACCGTCTCGGCGCGCGGCAAGGGGCGCTCTGCCTGCGTTTCGAGTATTTCATTATGAAGAACGCGCCTGTTTCGGGTGTGTCAAGCCTCATGGATTACGAAGTATGCCTACGCGCAGAGGGTGGAATGAACGCATGCGCGATCAGCATTGAGGTGGTTGTGCCGGTGACGAGTTTGTGTCCCTGCTCCAAGGAGATTTCCGTTTACGGCGCTCACAATCAGCGTTCCTCGGTGAAGATAGTTGCCACGCCCGCCTTGCCGATTGAACCGGACGATCTGATCGCAATGGCGGAGCGCGCGGCATCCTGCGAACTTTATGGCCTGCTCAAACGAGTGGACGAGAAATATGTCACCGAGCGCGCCTACGATAATCCCAAATTCGTGGAAGACATGGTGCGCGACCTTGCCGTGGAGATGGAGAACGATATGCGCATTTGTTCCTATCGAGTTGAGATTGAAAACTTTGAATCCATTCACAATCACAGCGCTTTCGCCGTGATCGAGCGCGACAAGCGTGCGACCTAGCACCCAACGTATGTGCCTCGGGGTACGGTCGCGGTCAGGCAGGATATCGGCGAAGCGAGATTGCGCTACACGCTGGCTTGGGATAGGCTTGTCACGCGATGGTGATAAGCGATCCGGATTCGGAACTGGTGAGACTGGCACAGACCGGCGATGCGAAGGCTTTCGAGGCACTGGTCGTGAAGTATCAGCGGCGCATTGCGCGGCACGTGGCCCGTTACGTGCGCCATTCCGGCGATGTCGAGGATATTGTTCAGACTGCATTTATCCGCGCCCATCGCGGTCTTGCTTCGTTTCGTGGCGAAAGTGCCTTTTTCACCTGGCTCTACCGCATCGCGACCAATGTCGCGCTTAGCCATTTGAAACGTGCTCCCAGCGAAGTGCTCCTCGGCGACGAGGCGCCGGATGAAAGGGCCGAGGCATTTGAGCCGGGGGTCTCCGACTCAGCCGACCCCGAGCGCACTCTCATGGCGAAGCAGATCGCCGAGGCTGTGAAGCGGGCGCTCGACAGACTCCAGCCGGATCTTGCCGAAGCCCTGATGCTATTCGAGGTCGAGGGTAAACCCTACGCCGCAATTGCCGAAATGCTCGACATTCCAATAGGGACGGTGCGCACCCGAATCTTCCGCGCACGCGAGTTTATTGCCAAGTGCCTGGAACCTGTACTTGACTCGCAACGAAGCCGGAGGTGGTAGCCATGTCACTTAGAGTCTCTCTTCTGCTGGATGGGCAACTCGAATCGACCGAGGTGAAAGCCGCGCTGGATGAAACCGTCAAAGACGACCGGCTGCGTGACCGTTACACGATCTACCGTTTGGTGGGCGACGTGTTGCGAGGTAACAGCACTCCGGACGATGGCTACAGCGCGCGTATTTTCGAGCAAATTCGCCGCGAGAAATCACACATGGAGAAAGGTTACGACCCACTCAAAAACGTCGAGTGAACTAGTGCGGTGTTCCTCAACAACACTGGCAGGCGCTGTCTTGATCAGCCCCGATGCTCGAAACTTCAATTGCGCACTGCGCTGCGACAAGCACGTGAGTGATCATCCTGATTCCAACCGGGCCAATGCCTGGTCGTAGCCTTCGGACATAATTGGGCTGCTCGCGTTCCATGGTGGGAGAAAATGTTGAGGCCGACCAGTTGCCCCGACTAAGCGCGCGCGCCGATACCACGGATCACCTAGGCGTCTGTTCGCTCCCAGGATTCCACATCCCCGGCGACGAGCCTGAAGAGCGGGTGGCAATCGGGTGTGGGTTCCGTGCGCACACGCTCATAATCCGGCGGACTTCGCAGCGCAAGTTTTCGAAGCAAGTGTGCCCACTCATATTCCATCTGTCCCGAAGTTACCGGTACGGGTGAAACTTTACGGTTCGAACCTATTTTGGATTTGTCGAAGGCATAGGAACGCGCGCAGGCTTCCTGGTGTACCGCCTTCAGATACGCGCCGATCGCGGAAACTGGCGCTCGCTGTCGGGTGAACCGCATCAACTGTGGATGATGGCGATAGCCTTGCGTTTGTCCCCGGATTACCGCCTGAGCAAGGAGCGCCTCACGCCATAGGGCGACCAGACCTTGCGAATCCAGATATTTTGGATGAATCGACCAAATACGCATGTCAAATGTGCGTGCGCGGACGCTATTGCGTCAATGAGGAGGCCATACGGCCTTCGTTGTTACCAACAGTGGATAGACTTGTCTCGCGATCCGTCATAAAGCCAACATGGCTCGTCAACATGAATTCGAATAAAGTCCCGCCCGGCGGCCGGGCGAGGGACTGCATGAGCAGCGGAAATCAGTTCGGCAGAACCACGGTATCGATAACGTGAATCACGCCGTTGGACGCAACGATGTCGGTCTTGATCACCTTCGCCTCATCCACCATGACCATCCCGCCCTTGGTGCTAATGCTCAAGGACTGGCCTTGCACAGTCTCAACCTGACCCGACCTGACCTGCGCCGCCATGACTTTACTGGGTAGGACATGGTAGGTCAGCACCGCAGCGAGCTTTTCCTTGTCCTGGAGTAGAGCTTCGAGCGTGCCGGCGGGCAATTTGGCAAAGGCCTCGTCGGTGGGCGCGAAAACGGTGAAAGGGCCTTTTCCTTTGAGCGTATCGACCAAACCGGCTTCCTGCACCGCCTTGACCAGTGTATTGAACTGGCCTGCGGAGATGGCCATGTCCACGATTGTGGACCTCTTCGCCTGTATCAAGTGCATCGGGTCGCCGCTACGACGGCTGTCCATTCCGGGATTGTACATTTCGTTCATTGCGAAACTGGCGCTGGCGAACACCAGCAAGGAGGCGCCGGCAACGACGGATTGGGTAAGTGTTTTCATAAGTTTGAACTATCCTCTATCAAATTAAAAAAAGTTTCGATTCATGTGATGTGAAAGCTCCTGCAACAATGCCTTCCCTGATTGCGATTGCCCGACATCTTCTTGATGGGCAACCTGTGTCGGTCGCTCCGAGTGCTTAGTGCGAAGAGGAAAGCGGAGGTTCCATAAAAACAGAAAAAAACCGGCATGATGGGTTACGCCTATATATATACATAGCAGTGAAACAAAAGTGTCAATTGCATGCAAGGTCAAACTCCTCGCGGACTCCATCTCCGGGTGTTGGGAAGTGGCGACAGGCAGGGATTTCACCCAGGGCTCGACTCATCCCTCCAATTTTGCTCACAGCGAACAGTAGGGGGCGTGAAACGCATCAAGGCGTTCTCAGGTAATGGCATTGGCTATTGCGCATGGCAATTCCCGAATTGACGCCGCTTGCGCGCTGCGCGGCCACCAGATTTTCGGCCAAATCAAGGACAGGAGTCAGCTCCATCCGGCTCCATAGATTTTCCCTATCGTGGAAATGGGAATAATCAATTGGCCTGATCCATCGGGCATCTTCAAAATTCGCCACAAGCGTGAACGAACACGTTGATGTGAAATCGAGAGGAGACGACCTTGAGACCTCGATGGATGCCCATCAAGAAGATCGAAGCCGCCTTCGTAAGTCCCACAGGTACGGCGCTTACGCGGGATGGTCACCGATCACCAAAACTTCCTAGAACCATCGATGTCTCAGGGTTGCCATTAATTGGGCAATCCAAAATTATCAATGGAGGCAGCAATGTCACAGGAATCAAAGTGCCCGTTCTCGGGCGGTGCACTCAAAAATGCAGTCGCTGGGACCCAAACGAACGCCGACTGGTGGCCCAATCAACTGAAGCTGAGCATCCTGCACCAGCACGCCCCGGCGCCCAACCCGATGGGCAAGGCTTTCAATTACGCCGAGGCGTTCAAGAGCCTCGATTTGAATGCAGTGGTCAAGGACCTGCATGCCTTGATGACGGATTCGCAGGACTGGTGGCCCGCCGACTACGGCCACTATGGTCCCTTCTTTATTCGTATGGCATGGCACAGCGCGGGCACCTACCGTATCGCCGACGGTCGCGGCGGTGCGGGCTCTGGCGCACAGCGCTTTGCGCCGCTCAACAGTTGGCCCGACAACGGCAATCTGGACAAGGCACGCCGCTTGCTGTGGCCCATCAAGCAGAAGTACGGCCGCAAAATCTCATGGGCAGATCTGATGATCCTCGCCGGTAACGTCGCGCTGGATTCAATGGGATTCAAGACCTTTGGTTTCGCTGGTGGGCGCGAAGATATCTGGGAACCGGAAGAAGATATTTACTGGGGGCCCGAAACCAAGTGGCTGGGAGACGAGCGCTATCGCGGTGACCGTCAGCTCGACAATCCTCTGGGCGCAGTGCAGATGGGCCTGATCTACGTCAATCCGGAAGGCCCCAATGGCAAGCCCGATCCGGTTGCGTCGGCACGAGACATCCGCGAGACCTTCGCGCGCATGGCCATGAATGACGAAGAAACCGTTGCGCTGGTCGCGGGCGGCCACACTTTCGGCAAAGCCCATGGCGCCGCCGATCCGAGCAAATATGTCGGTCCCGAACCCGAGGGCGCTGGTATCGAGGAGCAAGGCCTTGGTTGGAAAAACTCCTTCGGCGGCGGTAAAGGTGTTCACACCATCACCAGTGGTATCGAGGGCGCATGGACCACCAATCCCATCAAATGGGACAACGACTACTTCGACATCCTGTTCAAGTATGAGTGGGAACTGACAAAGAGCCCGGCCGGTGCGCACCAGTGGACACCCAAGGGCGGCGCGGCAGCGGGCACCGTGCCCGATGCCCACGATCCGTCAAAGCGTCATGCCTCGATGATGACCACGGCGGACCTCGCCCTGAGAATGGATCCGGCCTATGGGAAAATTTCGAGGCGCTTCCACAAGAACCCTCGAGACTTTGCGGACGCGTTCGCCCGCGCCTGGTTCAAGCTCACACATCGTGACATGGGCCCGATCGCCCGTTACCTTGGTCCGCTGGTGCCGAAGGAGGCGCTGATCTGGCAGGACCCGATCCCGGCTGTCGATCATCCGCTTATCAACGATCAAGATGTTGCGGCCCTGAAGGCCAGGCTGCTTGCATCCGGACTGACCATCTCCCAACTGGTCACCACGGCCTGGGCATCGGCGGCAACATTCCGTGGCAGCGACAAGCGCGGCGGTGCCAACGGTGCGCGCATTCGCCTCGCGCCGCAGAAGAATTGGGAAGTCAATCAGCCGGCCGAACTGACAACGATTTTGCCGAAGCTGGAAGCGATCCAGAAGGAATTCAACGCCACGCAGTCCGGTGGCAAAAAAGTTTCGCTGGCCGACCTGATCGTTCTCGGTGGATGCGCCGCCGTCGAGGCTGCTGCGAAGAAGGCCGGCGTCGAGGTGAAATTGCCTTTCACGCCGGGACGCATGGACGCTTCACAGGCGCAAACCGATGTCGATTCGTTCGTCGTTCTGGAGCCGGCTGCGGACGGATTCCGCAACTATGTGCGCAAAGGACTGGAGGCATCCGCGGCTCAGTTGCTGGTGGACAAGGCTCAGTTGCTCAAACTCAGCGCCCCTGAGATGACGGTGCTGATCGGCGGCATGCGTGCCCTCAATACCAACCACGCGCATTCAAAGCACGGTGTGTTCACCAAGCGGCCGGAGACACTGACCAACGACTTCTTCGTCAACCTGCTCGACATGGAAACGAAGTGGCAAAAATCCGCCAACGCCAAAGGCGTTCTGGAGGGGCGAGACCGGGCCAGCGGCGAACTCAAGTGGACGGGCACGGTAGTAGATCTGGTCTTCGGTTCCAACTCCCAGCTCCGGGCATTGGCGGAAGTTTATGCGTGCAGCGACTCGCAGCAGGCGTTTGTGCGAGATTTCGTCGCGGCCTGGAACAAGGTGATGAACCTTGGGCGCTACGAACTCGCGTGATCGCAGTGACATTGATTTGAAAGCAAGGCGCCGGTCTGTCATCGGGCAATTCCGGGTCAGGTCGGCGCCGTTGCGCCGACAGTCATGAGCAAGGCCGGAATGTATCGATGACAAAAGTGCCGAACACTTGTTTCAGTTTGTACGCTCCAGCAGGATATGGACATCGTACAAGGCGCGTTCCGCGAAGCCCGCTTCGCAATAACAAAGGTAAAATTCCCACATACGGATAAAACTCTCCGGCAGTCCAAGCTGCCGAACGCCCTCCAGATTGGATAAAAAATTCCTCCGCCAATGCGCCAGCGTGGTGGCGTAGTGAGGGCCAATGTCGTGCAGGGAAACAATGTCCAGATGGCCGGAATCTGAAACTGCCTTTGCGAGTGCGCTCACCGACGGAATACAGCATCCCGGGAAAATATACCTTTTGATGAAATCCACTTCGCGGCGCGCCTGCTCGTAACGGCGCTCCGTGATGGTGATTGCCTGGAGTAACATTATCCCGCCCGGTGCCAATCGCTCGGCGCAGCAACGGAAGAACTCGCCGTAATACTGGTGGCCCACCGCTTCGATCATCTCGATGGAGACGATTTTGTCGTAGGTTCCGCTCAGATCCCGGTAATCCTTGAGCAACACTGTTACCCGATCCTGAAGTCCGGCGGCGCGGATGCGTTCGAGCGCCAGCGCGTGCTGGTTGGGTGAGATGGTGGTCGTCGTCACACGGCAGCCGAAACGGCCGGCGGCATGTAGCGCGAATCCTCCCCAGCCACTGCCAATTTCCATAACGTGGTCCTGCGGCCCCAGTTGCAATTTTCGACAGACCGCTTCAAGTTTGGCCGTGGAAGCTTCCGCGAGGGTCATCTCCGGATTTTCGAACAGGGCGCAGGAATACATCAGAGTGGGATCGAGAAACAGGCGGAAGAAGTCATTACCCAGATCGTAGTGCGCCGAAATGTTGCGCCGGCTTCCGGCGCGCGTATTTCGGTGTAACCAATGCGCGGCCGTGCGCAGCGGGGCGGACAATAATGCGAAACCCGATTCCATTGCATCCGCGGCCGCGCGATTGCGGAGCAGAAACCGCATAAGTGCGGTGAGATCGTTCGTTCTCCAGTGTCCGAGCATATAGGATTCGCCCGCGCCGACCGACCCACCAAAGGCCAGTTCAACATAGAAGGCTGGGTCGTCCACCATGACATGTATCTCGACTTCCCCGGCGGGACTCCCGAAGGCAAACTCGCCCCCCGGTTCATGAAGCACAAGTCTGCCATCGCGCAGGCCGCCCATTTGCGTGTGGACGAGGGTGCGCGCGAGCCTCGCCAGCCAGCCCGGCCGGGGGCGCGGCCGGGACAATTCGACCAGTGTAGAATCGTTCATGTTCATGGATGGACGTAAAACGGTGTGCGTCGCACCCACAATCTGAAGGCTTGCCAGTAGATCGCAGTGACGACTTGCACGGTCATGAACGGAAAACGCAGGAGTGCGCCGGCAAGGGAGGCAGTGTCGATCTCGTGTCTTTCAAGACAGAGCGTGGCATCAAAAATCTTGCCGCGTTCATCATGATTTTCCATGTGGACCGAGAGACTTTCGGCGGGCGTGTTGAAGCGCCAATCGTATTGCAACGCCATGGGCATGAAGGGCGAAACGTGAAAGGCCTTGCCAAAGCAAAAATGCAATCCTCGGTCGCGCGCAGGAAGAATGTAGGTGTGGCGTTCCTTCCAGGGTGTATTGGTAATCTCGACGACCATGTTTTCAATGGTGGTCCCCGACGGGTCGTAGCAATAATAAAAGCTCACCGGGTTGAAACAGTGACCGAACAGCCTCAAGTGGGTCAGCAAGCGGATCGGCCCTTCCGGTCTGACGCCAGTCTCCAGCTTCACCAGACGGCGCACTGCTTCGTCCAGCGCCACGTCGGAATTGCCAAGGTAATCCGCTCGCCTCAACCATGCCAACGCCGGCCCGCGCGTTGACCATAACCAGCGGTCACGGAATACTTCGTCCAGTTCGTTCAAGTCGAGGAAGGCCATGAACAGGCGGTAACGGAACTGGTGGGGGCGCGGCGAGAATCGCCGGTGGCGCAATGAGCCGGAGTACAGGCAACTATTCATCGGACGCGGCACTTGATTGTTGACCCGAACAATCCGGATTTGTGGCGGACATTTTTGACAATCGCGATCTCAGGCTCTTTGCCGCACGAGTCGGCCCATGGAAGCGTGCTCCGAGTGGAAGTGTTTCAGCGCCTCCAGTGCGCTTGCCACGCCGTCCTCGTGAAAACCGTTGCTCCAGTAGGCGCCGCAGAAATAGGTATTTCGCCCGCGATTGAGTTCCGTCTGCCGCGCCTGTGCCGCCACCCCGGCAGGGGTAAAAAGAGGATGGTGATAAACGATTCGTCTAATGACTTTTACGGGATCGATTTCGTCATCCCGATTGAGCGTGACCAGAAAGGGCTCGGGCGCATCCAGCCCCTGCAGGATGTTCATGTTGTAGGTCAGCGCCACGCGCTGTCCGCCTCGCCCCGACTTATGATAGTTCCACGCTGCCCAGGCAAGGCGCTTTCGCGGCAGCATCCGGGTGTCCGTGTGCAGTACCGCCTGGTTTTCCTGGTAAGGAATCGCGCTCAGCACCTTGCTTTCCAGCGCACTGGGGTCCGTGAGCAGACGTAGTGCCTGGTCGCTGTGGCATGCAAGAAACACTGCGTCGAACCGCTCGGCGTCCCGGGCGAGCGACTTGACCAAAACGCCGCCGGGAAAACGGCGGACCCATTCCACTGGACAATTCAGGCGGATTCGGTTTCGAAAAGGGTGGGTCAGCTTCTCGACGTAACGCGCCGACCCGCCTTGAATAACTCGCCATGTTGGGCGCTGGTTTACCGAAAGCATGCCGTGGTTCTGCAGGAAACCGACAAAAAAGCGCGCGGGAAAATCCATCATGGCCCGCGGGTCAGTGGACCAGATCGCCGCGCCCATTGGCACAATGTACCGATCGACAAAGGCCTTTCCGTAGTTGCCGAGATCGAGGAATGCACCCAGGCCAATTTCCTTTCCCGGGCGGCTCAGCAACTCCGGCGCTTCGCGGTTGAACCGTAATATGTCGCGGACCATGCCAAGAAACGAAGGCCGCAGCAGATTGAACCGTTGGGCAAATAGCGTGTTGAGGGTGGTGCCGTTGTACTCCAGTCTGCAGGTGTCGTCGCGAACCGAAAAGCTCATGGTGCTGTCCTGCGATGCGACTCCCAGTTCGTCGAGCAGTTTTGTGAAATTCGGGTATGTCCAGTCGTTGAATACGATAAATCCGGTATCCACGGCGTAGTTCCGGCCGGCTTGCTCTACTACATGCGTGTGTGAATGCCCGCCGATGTGGCCGGCTGCCTCGAAAACGGTGATGTCATGGTTTCGACACAGATGATAGGCAGCCACGTTACCCGCGATGCCGGACCCGACGATGGCGATTTTCATGCATGGCCCCGGATAAGTCGCCGGGCGTCGCGCACCGGGAAGGGGACCTCTTTCAGCTCCCAGATAATGCCGAGCACGGCAAGCAGCCTTAGTACATAGTAGGTGAGATCTATTTCCCACCAATAGAATCCCTGACGCGCCGCGCCAGGATAGTGATGATGATTATTGTGCCAGCCTTCGCCGAAGGTCAGCAGCGCCAGCCAAAGGCTGTTGCGCGAGGCGTCGCGCGTGGCGTAACGCCGCCGCCCGAGGCGATGAGCCAGTGAATTGATGGTGAAGGTGGCATGGTAGAGGGCGACGGTGGAAAAACAAAAGCCCCATACCACGAGTTGAGGCCCGCTGGTGCCCAAACCGGGTGCAAGAGACTCCAGTACGGCCCCGAGAAAATAGAGCGCAAAAAACAGCAAGGCGGGAACCAGGGCGTCGTATCGATCGAGAAAGCGCAGTTCCGGGAAGCGCGTCAGCTTCAGCACCCGTTCCGTACGGGTCGGGAAATTTTCGCGCGCCATGAACCACCCGACATGACTCCATAGAAAACCGTGCTGGAGCGACGAGTGACTGTCCAGGGGCGTGTCGGCATGCGCGTGGTGATGGCGATGTTGGGAGGCCCACCAGAGGGGGCCGCGCTGCACGCCGGAGGCGCCAAGCAGCGCGAAAATAAACTGCGCAGCCCGCGAAGTCTGGAACGCGTTGTGCGAAAAATAGCGATGATAAAAACCGGTGATCGCGAACATGCGCAAGGCATATAAGGCCACCGCCACCACAACGGCGGTCATGCTGGTGCCCACCCAAACTACGGCGAAACAACCCAGATGCAGGCCGACAAACGGCAGCAGCCGCGGCCAGTCTATGTGGTGCTTATGCCCGATAGTGGCCCGGCGCTCTGCCGCGGCACTGTCGAACCAGCAGGCAACACTGTTCCAGAGCCTCGCGGGAGCGGAAGCACTACTCTTCAATTCCATTGTTGCGGCACTCTTTGAACTTTCGCCAGGTCATACCCCTGCTCTCCTACAAAGCGAAGCAATCGCTGGTAGTCCCCCTCGGGAATAGTGGGCGTGCGGGCCATGATCCAGACATAGTCACGACGCTCGCGAGCAATCACGGTCAGGTTGTAGTCCTCGCTGAGATAACTTATCCGGTAGTCGGCCTTGATCGGCCAGATGAACTGCATACCCCACAGGGCGTTCGAATCGCGATCCCTTACATAGCCGCGTGGGTTGTAGCGCTTTGTCTTCCCGTCAAAAGCACCGGCGCGAAAGGTGAAAGTTGTTGCAATCGTGCCGTCGCTTTCCAGACGGTAGGACTCCACCGCGTTGTGGGCACCCTTTTCGATGAACGTCGGAATGTTGGCGATCACGTACCAGTCACCCATGAAACGTTCGAGGTCGACCTTCGCGACGGTGGCAACAGGCTTCATTGGGGTACTCTGACAACCCACCAGCATCGCCACCGCAATGCCAGATGCCAACAGTCGTTTGTAGTCCATCTCGTCCGTGTCCTCAAAAATGCCTGCTCATTTCAATTCATAACGAAGGCTGCGGCCGCGATCGACCGTCGATTGCAGAGCGAGCCAGGTCCGGTCGGCCGAGTACCACAGATCGATCGGGAACTTGGGGCCGCTGATCCGATAGCGGGTGGCCTTCACCAGCACGCCACGTACCGTGAGCTTCTCTTCGCCGAGATCGGAAATTCGGACCGGCGTGTATTCGCCGGTCTGGACGTTGAGCAGCCGTGCCTGGCCCAGGATTTCCGGATTCCAGTAAGCGAAACTCATCACGCAGCCGTCATGGACTTCACGGCTGCTCGGAGAGGCGATGGCGAGGCGACCGGCATCCTGGGTTGCGACGACCTCGGAGCGTTTGCCCCCGTCAACGGTGCGCGCAACCACCGCTTCAAGGCAATCGTCGCGCCAGCGTTCGGTCGCATCGTGTGTGTAACGATAGGCGTTGATGAACCATAACTTCACGTTGAATCGAGCCTCGCTGGTCAACTCCCGTTCCGCGCCCAGTTCGCGCAGGGCGAAGCGGTGATGGCCAATCGGCTTGTCGTCGAGCAAGACCCGGAATTCCCAATCACGCATGGCGGCTGCGGACTGGGAAGCCGCCATTGGCAGGAGTGCCATACACAGGGCAAGCTGCAGCGATTTTCCAAATGGCCAGCGTTTCATTTGCGGGAAAGACCAGGGAAAAACGCGTTGGTGCGGGCGACGTAATTGCGGTATTCCGGGCGGCGCAGCCCGATATCCTTCTCCAGAAGGGTTACGCCCGAGACCTTCAGCAGCAAAACGGACATGAGCAGCGGGGACACGATGGCCCACCATGCTCCGGCCGAAAGCGCCACAAGGTAGAAACCCCACCAGATGCAAAACTCGCCGAAATAGTTGGGGTGCCGCGTGTAACGCCAGAGCCCATAGTCAAGAACCTTGGCGCGATTGGCTGCGTTAGCCCGAAAGCGCGCCAGTTGCAGGTCGCCTACGCTCTCAAATATGAATCCAGCGATAAATATCGCGATGCCCAGAGTGTCCACCCAACCCAGAGGGCGCGGACTGGCGATGGCAGCAACCAGCGGGGTCGATACGATCCATGCCAGCACACCCTGCAACGCGAAAACAAGATAAAGGCTCTTCCATTCGAAATGCGGCTGGTTGCGGGCGCGTATCTCCCGATAGCGGTGATCCTCGCCTTGGCCCCAATTACGCCAGGTGATATAGCCGGCCAGCCGAATTGCCCATAGCGCGGCCAATGCCAAAACAATAAGCGCACGCGGCCCCGTCTCGGGCAACCGTACCATTGAGGCAATGCCGGGCAAGATGATCAAAATTGACCAGATGCTGTCCACAATGCTCACGTTTCTCAGCACGAGGCTGAGAAGCCAGGTCGCTGAAGCCAAAACGAGTATCGCGGCAAAGCCGGTTGCGGAAACGAGGAGAAGGGCTTGAGCATCGAACATGGTCCGACCTAATCAAGGGGTGGCGTTTACGCCGTTGAAACGCCGCGCCAGGACAAGCAGGAGCGGAGTCATTACGCCCCAACCGATGGCCAGCGCCAACAATGCAGGCAGGACATCCGGCAAAACCAATGCTCCCAGGCGCATGCCGGCCCAATACGAAAGCGGGCCGGCGGCGGCGCCAAGCAGCGCCGCGACGACCCAGCGTCCTTGGAGCCAGCGTAGCGAAACGTTGAGCGTGGTCGCGAACAATACCCAGAGCGCGAGAATCCATTGCGGCGCCGCATGTTCAAGAGGAAAGCCGGATTCGAATGACACCAGCCCTAGATTGACCAGCAAACTGTCCCAAGCCAATCCGATGGCAAGTGCCATGGCAATCAGCTTTAATTCCTGGCCAGGGCGTGCGACGCGTAACATGTGGAATGCGACGACGGCTGCCGCAATCGCCGTCCCGGTCCAGGGCCGGCCCCAGGCCGCCCCGAGTACGCAGGCAAACCAGCCGATCTGAAAGGCGATGAAGTTGACTATGACGTTGGCGCTGCCGACGTCGTGCCGTGCGCCGATGATGGATACCTGGCTCATCGGCGCGGCTCGAACAGGTAGTGGCTCACCCACCATTCCTGACCGTTTCGATAGCGAAACAGTTCGGCGCAGGCCATGAAAAAAATTCTCCAGCGCTGCAGCCAGAGCGCCGCGGATCTCCCGTAGGTTTCCTCCAGAACCGAATGCACCCGCACTTGTCGCGAGTCGAGATTGCTCAGCCAGGCATTGGCGGTGCGTGCGTAGTGCGTGCCGACCCAGCGCCAGCGGTGCATGAGTTGCAGGTCGTCTTGAAAGCGCAGCGCAAGATCGTGGCTGGGCATCATGCCACCGGAGAAAAAATGATGACTCATCCAGTCGCTTTCATCACGGGGCACAAACGCATAAGGCGTCGCACGATGCACAAATACGTGCATAAAGAACTTCCCATCGTCCTTCAGCCACCCGCGTACACGCTTGAAGGCCTGCGGCCAGTTGCGCAGGTGTTCGAACATTTCGACCGAAACGATGCGGTCGTAGCGACGGCCGGCATCGAATTGGTTCATGTCGCAAGTGATGACCCGAACGTTGTTCAGGCCTTGTCGCGCTGCTTCGTCCATGATGTAGGCCCGTTGCGAACCCGAATTGGAAACCGCCGTGATACGGCTCGCCGGATAATGCCTGGCCATCCACAAGGTCAGCGAACCCCAACCGCAGCCCAGTTCAAGCACATCCTGCCCGTTGCCGATTTCTGCACGCTCGCAAGTCGCGAGCAGGGCCGCCGCTTCCGCCTGGTCGAGTGTTCTGACGCCGGGCGTCCACCAGCATGAGCTGTATTTGCGCCGCGCACCGAGCACTTCGGCAAAAAAGTCAGCCGGTACCTCGTAATGTTGTTCATTGGCTTTTTCCGGCACAAGCGCGATCGGGGCGGCACGCAGGGAGGCGACAAACCTATCGGTGTGACGGGCAGCCCTGGAATCATCAAGGTTGATTTCGGACAGGCGTTCTTTCAGAAGCCGTCTTATGCCCGCGCGAATCGCCAAGTCGGGCAGTAAACCCTTCTCGGCCCAGCGAATTGCCGTTGTCGCCAAAGATTCAGACATCGGTTTTCGCCTCGCGCCACGCCTGAATTGCAGAGGGAATCCCTTCGAGCGAGGCCATCATGGTGATGCCAGGCAGAACTTTGCGCGCACGTTCCCACAATTTCCCGCCCGCCCACAATTCGACTTTGCGAGGCAACCGATTGCGCAGATCGGCAAGGCCTTCACGCGCGACATTAACAACCATCGCCTGGCTAAAGGACAACCCCACGATATCCACGCGGTGCGCCCGTGCAGCCTCCACGATATCCCAGGCCGGCGTCTGTACACCAAGTGAAATACACTGGGCTCCTTCTGCGGATAGGCAAGCTTCCGCCATCAGCAACCCCAGTTTGTGTTGCTCGCCCGCCAATGTGGTGAGCAAAATGCGTGGCCCCTGTCCGGCATGGGCCATTGACCCAATGGCCTGTCTTAACAGATGTTGCATTTGCTCGGCGTAAAGGTGCTCCTCAAAAATCTGGATGCGGCCCTCCAACCAGGCGCTGCCGACCAGTTCGTTAAGCGGAGCAACCACCTCAATTACGAAGCGCGGCAAGCCGAGACGCATGAGCGCGTGCTGAAGGAGCTGACGCAACTCCGTAACCTGATGCAACTTGAGCAGGCGCAGTGCTTCGTCCGAAACAAGGGACTCCCCATCGGGCCGACGGGCACTTTCCGGTAGTGTCTTTATTCGGGCGTTGAGCTCGTCCATGGACTGCGCCACGACATCGCCGGGACGCAGGCCGCTGTCCATCAAGCGGCGAATGACGCGAAGCTTCTCCAGTTGGTCGGGAGGATAGACCCGCTCGCCCTTAAGGCCGCGGGTCGGCGTCGGAAACCCGTAGCGTCGTTCCCAGACGCGCAAAGTGTCCTTCGATAGACCCGTGTCCCTTTCGACGGTGCCGATATTTGCCAAAGTAATCTCAGTGCGTCGGATGTTCTTGTTTGTCGTGGACATGGTGGACGAAATGAGCTTGAATAAGGGCAATAATAAATACGCAACGCCATTTTGTCCAGGACAACTGGTGGCTTCGAAATTTAATAATGGTGTTCTGTCCAGCAAATCAGAGACTTGGAGCCGCGGGCGGTAGAGGAGCCAGGTAGCTGCCGGTCGATTCACCAATTGGAGCGCGGGAATCCAATGATCATGTCCCGGCAACATTTCAAATCCAAAGTCAGTAGGGCGGCATTTCTGGCTTGTTTACTGGTGAATCCCGCTCACAGCGTAGCGGATGAAGTGGTTTTGGAAACCGGAGGCTTGTTGAGCCCCTATTTTTTCTCAGCGACGGCAATCGTCCCAATGCCGCCGAGGGATGGGATCTCGGGATCACACCGATCCGGCGGGCGGAATATTGGCGGCACGAGCAAGCGGGCTGGAAGTTCGGGATGACGCTGCTCCCTTTCTATTTGAAGACAAACCAACGCCTGTCGAACGACTTGGTCTCGCAAGACAGGACATTTCGCAAGGATGATCAGGTGGACGTGGAATACCAATTCCATAACGTGCGCGGCACCCCGTCCTACCGACTTCATTACGACGAAGTCGCGACGATTCGTCTCGGCGGGTCGTTGATCCTCCGATACGCTGAGATCAATTTCTCCGATCAAAGCCAGACAGCACGGAGCTCGGGCTTGATCGCGTTTCCCCTGGTGCATTGGGAGTATCAGAGACTCATGAGCCTATGACCTATTTGGCCGATTGGAGACTCGAACTCGCCGCCGATTCGCTGCGCACGACAAGCCGCGGCGTATTACAGATCGCCGGGGAGGTTGGCTACGATTCCGAGGCGGCCTTTAACCGGGCATTCAAGCGCCGCTTCGATTTACCTCCGGCGCGGTATCGCAAGGATTGGCAGATGAGCGCGCGGGGTAGTGTGGATACTGGCCTCGGTCACGGCGAAACTGCGCCGGCAAAGTAAGCGGCGGACATCCTTCTGAAAATTGTGCCGATGGTCCTCGGTCAATAGGAGTGGGGCCGACCGCCATCGATGGACGACTCTGGAGTACTCTGGACGAAAGAGCCGCGCGTTGGTCGCGACGCCATCGTTAACCAAGCCTCAACGCGGGTTTGTCACCGAATCATTCAACGTCTCTCGAATAACGTTCGTGCAACTCGGCTGGCCGAACTGCACGCTTCCTCATTCGAATATTGAGGAATTCGACCGCCACGGCGAACGCCATGGAGAAGTACACATAACCCTTTGGAATATGGTGATCGAAGCCATCGGCGATCAGGACAACGCCGATCACCAGCAGGAAGGCGAGGGCAAGCATCTTGATGGTGGGGTGCGCCGAGACGACGCGTCCGATGCCTCCGGCAAAGGCCATCATCAACAGCACCGAGACAATGACGGCGGCAATCATGATTTCCACCTGATCCACCAGGCCCACGGCGGTAATGATCGAATCAAAGGAAAACACGATGTCGATGATTGCAATTTGAAGAATAACCGCAGACATGGTCGCGTGGACCATTGCGGATGCCTCGCCTTTTTCTCCTTCCAGCAGCTGATGAATCTCCTTGGTACTTTTCCAGAGCAGAAAAACGCCGCCGCCGATGAGGATGAGGTCGCGACCGGATATGTCGTTGGCGAGTATCGAAAAGAGGGGTTGGGTCAGCCCAACGATCCAGGCAAGCAGGAACAAAAGGCCTATGCGCATGAACATGGCGAAAAACAGGCCAATCCGCCGTGCAAAGTTGCGGCGCGCCTCTGGAAGTTTGTCGACCAGGATGGAAATAAAAATAATATTGTCCACCCCCAGCACCAACTCAAGGGCCGTCAGCGTGAGAAATGCGACCCACATCTGCGGGTCGGCCATCAGTTCAATCATGTGAACTCTCCAGAAAGGAATCAGTTACTTTTAAAATGCTGGATTTCCGTTTTCACGGGAATGACATTCGGGCCTTTACCCAGTGTTTCTTTGGCAACCATATTGCACGAAATAAGGATTTCCCAACTTTAATGCAACTGCGGGTGTCTGTGAACGGGGAGCTGCCTGAATGCGACTACGTGCCACCGCCCGGGCCGTTACTCGCAGACAACGCAGCCTCTTTACCGCGCATTCGAGTTATACCGCGTAGCGAAGTCTGCACGAAATCATCCACGTAGGTATACACCACCGGAATCACCAGCAGGCTAAGAAAGGTGGACGTGATCAAACCGCCAATCACCACAATCGCCATGGGCGAACGGAAGCTCGGGTCGGTGCCAAAGCCAATGGCGATGGGAAACATGCCCGCACCCATGGCGATGGTGGTCATGACAATCGGGCGGGCGCGTTTGTGGCAGGCATCAAGCAGCGCATCGCGGCGGCTCATGCCATGATCGCGCCGTGCCATGATGGCGTATTCCACCAGCAGGATGGAATTCTTGGTGGCGATGCCGATCAGCATGATCATGCCGATCATGGCGGGCATGCTCAAATCGGTGCGGGTGATGAACAAGGCCAGTATCGCGCCGGGGATCGACAGGATCAGTGCCACCAGTATGGTGACCGGCTGCACCCAGGCGTGGAACAGCAACACGAGCACGATGTAAATGCACAACACGCCAGTCAGCATGGCGAGCAGGAAACTGGCCGCCAGCTCGGCCATCGCCTCCGCATCGCCCACCGTGGTCTTGATGATGCCGGGCGGCAGATTCGACAGGCTGGGCAGAGCGTCGGAGAGCGTCTGCACCTTGCCGAGAGGCATGCCGTTCAACTCGATTTCAAAATTGATATTGCGCAGGCGGTCGTAACGGTCGATCTGCGCGGGGCCGCTGTTGATTGCCAGTGTGGCAACGTTGCCCAGCGGCACCGGCCCACGTGCGCCGGGAATGGCCATGCGTTCTATGAGGGCCAGGTCTTGGCGTGCCTCGGCCGTGAGCTTGACCACCACGGGAATCTGTCGCTGTGACAAGTTGAGCTTGGCGAGTCCCTGATCATAGTCACCGGCGGTGGCGATGCGCAGCGTGTCCGCAATGGCCGCGGAGGTGACGCCCAGATCCGCCGCCCGCGCGAAGTCGGGCCGCACGACCAGTTCCGGGCGCTGCAGGCTCGAGGTGGAGGTGACATTGCCGATGCCGGGAATGCCGCGCAATTCGTTGCCCACGCGTTGCGCGTGAGCCGACAGTGCCGCGCCGTCCTCGCCCGCCAGCACCAGAATGTATTTTTCGTTCGCTCCACCAAAGCCTACGTTGATGCGGGCGCCGGGAATGACTTCGAGCGCCTGGCGCAATTGTGCCTCGATGGCCTGCTTGGTCAGGCCACGCCTTTCCCCGCGCGGGGTCAGATTAAGCGTCAGGGTTGCCTTGCGTGCTTCCGCCGCACCAGGCGGGGCAAACGGATCGCTCCCGGCCGTGCCGCCGCCCACCGCGGTATAGACCATGCGTACGTCGGGATTGGTTTCCACTTTCAGTCGCGCCTGCTCGGCAACGGCCAGGGTTTGTTTGAAGGTACTGCCGGGAGGAAGGGAAATATAGACCTGGGTCTGCGCCAGATCGTCCGGCGGAATAAAGCCACCGGCGATCTGCCCGGTAAACAGCGGCGCGCACGAACCCGCGCTGAATAGGACAACGGCCAACAGGGTCGTGTTGCGATGCTTCAGGCACCACTGCGCCGCTTTCATGTAAGCGGAAATCCAGGGCGGTTCGCGATGAATGCCCTTCGGGGCCTTGAGCAGGTAAGCCGACATCATGGGCGTGAGCATGCGTGCCACCACCAGGGAGAAAAACACCGCGATCGCCGCCGTCCAGCCGAACTGCACGAAGAATCGTCCCGGAACGCCGCTCATGAACGCGGTGGGCAGGAATACGGCGATCAGCGTGAACGTGGTGGCGATCACTGCCAGTCCGATTTCATCGGCCGCCTCCATCGCCGCCTGAAAGGGCGGCTTGCCCGCGCGCAGATGGCGCATGATGTTCTCGATCTCGACAATGGCGTCGTCCACCAGAATGCCCACCACCAGAGAGAGCGAAAGCAGGGTGATGACGTTGATGGTGAAACCCATCAGATGCATCACCAGGAAGGTGGGAATCACCGACAGCGGCAGCGCGATGGCCGAGACAAACGTTGCACGAAAGTCCCGCAGGAAAAACCACACCACCAGCACGGCGAGAATGGCGCCTTCCAACATCAATACCATCGAGCCTTGGTAGTTGTCCTTCACCGGATCGACGAAGTTGAACGCCTCGACGATGGTCACATCGGGGTGCTCCGATTTGAGCTGTTCCAGCGCGGCGCGCACGCCCTCGGAAACCTCGATTTCACCGGCGCCGCGCGAGCGGGTGATTTCAAAACCCACCACGGGCTTGCCATCTAGCAGCGCGGCGGAGCGGCGCTCGGCCACGGTGTCGCTCACATTCGCTACCTGATCCATGCGCACGCGGCGTCCGTCGGTCAACACAATTTCCATCGCTGCGAGTTCGCGTGCCGAGTGCACCGTGGCGATGGTGCGCACCGACTGTTCGGCGCCGCCCAGATCGGCGCGCCCGCCTGAGGCTTCCTGTTGCACCTGGCGCAGTTGGCGGGAAATATCGGCGGCGGTGGCATTGAGCGCCAACAGCTTGTTGGGGTCGAGTTCGACCCACACCTCGCGGGTGACACCGCCAACCCGGCTCACCGCGCCCACGCCGCGCACCGCCAGCATGGCTTTGGCGATCTGGTTGTCGACAAACCAGGATAGCGATTCGTCGTCCATGCGCGTGGATGCCACCGTGTAGGTCAGAATCGGCATGCCGGCCAATTCCATTTTTTGCACGATGGGGTCGCGCAGATCGGCCGGCAGATCGGAGCGCACGCGCTGCACCGCGTCGCGCACATCGTCCAAGGCTTCCTGCAATTGGCGTTCGAGCCGGAATTCCACCGTTACCGTCGCCAGGCCGTCCTGCACGCGGGTATAGATGTGTTTGATGCCTTGAATGGTGGCGACCGAGTTCTCGATCTTGCGCGCGACCTCGGTTTCCATCTGCGCCGGTGCCGCGCCGGGCAGGGAGGCGCTGACCATCACCGTGGGCAACTCGATATCGGGAAAATTCTGGATCTTCATCGCGCTGAAGCTCATCAGCCCGGCCAGCGTGAGCAGGATGAACAGCAGCAGCGCCGGAATCGGATTGCGGATCGAGGCGGCGGATACGTTGAAATTCATCATCTAAAAAAAGCGGTTGAACCACAGAGACACCGAGACACAGAGAGCGCGCAGAGATTCAAAACTCTGAATCTGTCTGCACGATTGCGCGAAACATTAGCAGAGTCGGCAATGCAACGGGTTGGAGTGATGTATTCCTCTGCGCCTCTGTGTCTCTGTGGTGCAGAATTCAGTTTGCAAGGCATGCGATCCGCTCAGCGTGCGTTATTGACTTCTGACAACGGCGGCGTTTGCGGTTGCGCCACGGCCTCGACCACGCGCACCGTGTCGCCGTCGCCCAGAAAGCCGCCACCAGAGGCGACTACGCGGACATCTGGGGGAAGTCCGCTGATGATTTCCACACGCTCACCGACGCGACGGCCGGTCTCCACCTTGCTCATGGTTACCCGGGAGTCACTTCCAATCTTGAATACATAACTGAAACCATCGCGTAACAACACCGCACTTTGCGGCAGCGTCATCGCACTTAGCATGCCCAACTCGAATTCCCCGCGCGCAAACATGCCGGCCTTGATTGCTCCCGGAGCAGGCAAATCGACATATACCAACCCATTGCGTGTTTGCGGATCGACCGTGGGTCCGATCATGCGCACCCGGCCCTCGGCCGTTGCACCTCCCGCGGCGGTGAGCCGCGCACTCATTCCCGGTTTGACGCGCGACAAATCGGTGGCTTGCACTTCCGCGCGCCATTCCAGCCGTCTGCCGCGAATCAGACGAAACAACTCCTGCCCCGGCTGCACCACCGCGCCCACTGTGGCTATCCGCGCGGAAATCACCCCGTCGTCGGGGGCCGAGATGCGAGTCTGGGATAGTCTGACTTCGTCCGCGGCGAGCCGTGCTTTGAGTGAACTCAGTCGTGCCCGCGCGGTCGTTTCAGCGGTGGCAGATTGACTGTATTGCTGAGGGCTGATGAAGCCGCTTTCCTGCAATTGTCGGGAACGCTCGGCGTTGGCGACTGCTTCCGCCAGCGTAGCCTCGGCCTCCGCGATGCCCGCCCGGGTCTGTTGCAGCTCCGCGCCAATGGTGTCTCCCTGCAGGCGCGCAAGCAGTTGCCCGCGGCGAACTCGATCCCCGACGTTGACCAGCACTTCCAAGGTACGCAAGCCTGCCGCTTCCGCACCGATGACTGCCTCCTGCCAGGCTGCCACACTGCCATTGGCCTCGATCTTCTGCGGCCAGGAGATTTGCTCTGCAACGGTAGTGGTGACGGTCAGCGCGGGTTTAGGCGAGACGGAAGCGGATGAGCCCGGCGAACGATTGCGGTCCGAGGTACGCAGCAGTGTTCCGGCAGTGACTGCCGCAACAAGCGCCACCAGTGTCAAGGCTATCCAGCGAGTTTTCATGATTTCGTCGGTCATCATAGTATAAACGTGGCATTGCCTTTTTATTAAGCGGCTTCGCGCGAACTGCCCGGTTTCTTTGAGGGGGCTGGCGCGGAGTTCAACGCGGCATTTCGTTTGCGACTCACTGGCCTTGCTTGCACGCCGTTTGATGGCCGCGACGAGTTCGACATCGGTTTCGCGTCCCTGTGCAGGCTGTCGCGGATTTGCTGGCCCACATACTGCTGAACTCGTCCGGTTCGTCAGTGATGCGGCGGGAAGCAGGCAGCGATGAAGATCATGGTGGTTGATGAAGACAGCGGGCGCAGATTGATCTTGCGCAATGGGCTGGAACGCGCCGGGCATGTTGTGGTGTCGGCCGGTCTGGGCGCAGGAAATTTGCCGGATCTGGTGGCGCAGTCGCAACCCGACGTGATTGTCATCGATACCAACTCGCCGGATCGCGATACCCTGGAACACGTTGTTCTTATTACCGAAGGTACGCCGCGTCCGATCGTCATGTTTTCCGCGGACAACAACATCGAAAAAATTCGCGACGCGGTGCGCGCCGGCGTCAGCGCCTATGTGGTGGACGGACTTTCGTCCGAGCGCGTGCAGCCGATCATCGATGTGGCGATCGCCCGCTTCGAGCCCTTGCAGACCCTGCGCGCGGACTTGCTCGACGCGAAGTCCCGGCTTACCGAGCGCAAGACGATTGAACGAGCCAAGGGCTTGTTGATGAAAAAGAAAACACTCAGCGAAGACGATGCCTTTCGGCTGTTGCGAAAGATGGCGATGGACGAGAACCTCACGCTCGGCCAAGTTTCTGCGCAAGTGGTGCGTGCCGCCAAATTGTTGTTCTGACGCTTCGTCGTTCCCATACCATTTTGGTGCAATGCCGTGCCAGGATGCACTTCATCGGGGCGCTTACTCGTTTGTCGGGCAACGACGGTTTTGGCCCGATCGCTAGAAGATTTTCCAATTAACCCAGATTTCCCATTAGGCCTGAATTTCTAATGGAAGCCATTACACTAACCCGATGATTGTTTTTCGGTTCAGGGGTAGATTGGTGGGTGGGGGAAGATGCACGGTTTGAGTCCGGAGGCAAAATGAGCTTCGAGCTGCAATTCAGCGACAAAGAGATCACCGCTTGGGGAGGCATGGGGTTGATGAAACGCATGCTTGATCACCTCGATTTCGAGGCCGCGTTAGGCGCCAGTGGCCTGCCGCAACCGGGCAGCAATCGCGGCTACCGACCCGAGCAATTGATCGTGCAGTTCATGCTCTCGGTGTGGTGCGGGGCTAACCGCTTCGAGCACGGTGAAGTCACTCGCCACGATCCAGTTCTGCGCCGCTTGTTCGGATTCGAGCGCATGGCCAACTTTAAAGCCGTGACACGGCTGTTTCGCAAGTTCACCCAGGCGGACAACGAACGTGTGCTGAGTAGCGTATATCGCTGGCTGTTTGGGCAACTTGCACTCGATGAGTTAACCCTTGATCTGGATTCCACGGTAATGACCCGTTACGGGCAACAACAAGGCGCGGCACGTGGCTATAACCCGGCCAAACCTGGACGCGCCTCGCATCACCCGCTGATGGCCTTTGTCTCCGATACCCGGATGGTGGCCAACTGCTGGCTGCGACCGGGCAATGCGCACACGGCAAACAACGCCCAGGCCTTCCTGGATAACACGCTTGAGAAGTTGGGTGGCAAACGCGTCGCACTGCTGCGTGCCGATAGCGGGTTTTGCGACAACGCCTTTGTGGAAGGTTTGGAGCAAAAGCGGATGCACCACATCATCGCTTTGCGCCTGAACCAACCCCTGCAACGTGCCCTGGTGGACCAACGGGGCTGGTGGACACTGGATGATGGCATTGAACTGGCGAGCTTTGAGTATCAGGCGCCCAGTTGGCCCAAAGCGCGCCGCGTGGTGGGCATTCGTCAACACATCCAGCGGCGCCAAGCGGCCAAGGGCAAAACCCTGTCCTTGTTTGCCGACGATCCGCAGGTGGGCAATTACCGCTTTGCGACACTGGTCACGGATCTGAGCTTGCCGGCACAAGAGATCTGGCGCAGCTATCGTGGGCGCGTGGACTGCGAAAACCGCATCAAGGAATTGAAGTATGACTTTGCTGCCGGGAGTTTTTGCCTGAACGATTTCTGGGCAACGGAAGCCTGTTTGAACATGGAGATGCTGGCCTACTACTTGATGAGTTTGTTTCGTCAAGCGGTGCTCAAAACCGCCGTCAAGCAAGGCGCGAAGGATGTGCAGCACACCTTGCAAACCTTGCGCTACAAACTATTCGCCAAGGCAGGCTACATCACGACTCAGGGACGAAAGAACATCCTCAAACTTTGTGTCGCCATGCGCCAGCGCGAGTGGTTCGAAGGCCTCTGGGATCGATCAAAATCCTTCTCCCTGCCGGTCTGCTTTACCCCCATATTCTCGTCGAGGTAAGGGCTAATGGAAAATCTGGGATTAACAATGAGTTGGAAGTAATTTTTGCATCTGGCACAACGCTTGCGAATGGGTTGTTCCGAGATTTGTTGCGTCGCCTAATGATGGGCGGAAAACGCACGATGATTTTGGCAGTGCCTGACTAACGAAGGCCAGGCAAACGGATGAAGGCGTCCACGGCGCGCGATGGTTTGCGCGGCTTGGGACGCCTTTTTTTTGAACTTCTGGAGCGCGAGGAATACGGAAAACCACACACCACACACCACACATTACCGGGATATCGGGCGCCGATACGTCGAGTCCCCCGATCGTTGCGACGCTGGCGCTTGCCAACAAGCGGTGAAGGAAAAATTGAGTTTTCTCTGTGCCCTATGTAGTGAGTTGGACAGATGGGTTGAGCGCAGCGATACCCATCAAATGGGAAAGTTTGGAATTTGCGCCAGATCAACAAACCACCGTCGAATCGGTGAAATGATTTTCCCGGCAGCAAGCAATTTTACGTTTACCAAACAATAGGAGCAGTTTGAAATGATGAAGCAAGCCTGTGTCGCACTGTTGTTGGCTCAGTTCTGGATCGCCTCAAGCATGGCTGCCGAGGAGGCCCCGGCGGAAGCCAAAGAAGAGTCCCTTCTGGGTGCGATCACCGGCGGCAAGCCGTTACTCAATCTGCGGCCGCGATATGAGCGCGTCGAGCAGGAGGGCAAGGTATTCGATTCCAATGCCCTGACCCTGCGCAGTCTCGTGGGCTGGCAGTCCGGCGCCTACCACGGCTTCAGCGCCACGGCACAGTTCATCGACGTGGGTCGGGCCAACGACAACTACGAGGACGGCAAGAACGGCAAGACCCAATATCCGCGCGTGGCCGATCCGGACCACACCGGCATCAACCAGCTCTATCTGGATTACAACGGCATTCCCGCCACGCGCCTGCGTCTGGGCACGCAGAGCATCAAGATCGACAATGTGCGCATGGTCGGCAACGTCGAATTCCGCCAGGTCATGCAGGTGTTCACCGGGTTGAGCGTCGAGAACAAGAGCCTGCCCAATACCACGGTGTTCGCCGCCCATCTGGAGCGGATTAAGAATATCTTCGGCGATCAGAAGCCGGTAGAAATAGAAATGCTCAACGTCGCCTACCAATGGGCGCCGGGCAACAATGTTATTGCCTATGGCTATTTTCACGATCAGTCGGTGACGGCGTCGGCCACGGGTTTCGCGGATTCGTCCAACCGGATACTGGGTTTGCGTGCCGACGGGGCCTATCCGCTCAATGAAACATTCAAGCTGCTTTATACCGCCGAGTTCGCGAAGCAGAACGACTATGCGGATGGCGATTCGCGCATCGACGCGGATTACATGCGGGCAGGCATTGGCGCCGGCTGGGGTGGCTATTATGTCCGGCTCGACCAGGAACAGCTGTCGAGTAATAACGGCGTGTATGCCTTTCAGACCCCGCTGGGAACCAATCACCTGTTCCAAGGGTGGGCCGATTTGTTCCTGACCACCCCGACCATCGGCATACGCGACACGTTTCTGAGCGCGGGCGCCACCGTGGCCAAGGCAAAAATCCTCGCTGAGTATCACGACTTCAAGTCCGATTTCGGCTCGGTTCATTTCGGCACGGAGCTCGATATCGGCGTGACTTATCCCATTGCCAAGGGTTTGAACGGCAAGATCGAGTACGCCAGTTTCCGCGAAGGCGATGTGCTCGCGCCGGCCACCGCCCGCAAGCGTGACACCGACAAGCTCTGGCTGACGCTGATTTACAACTTTGAGTGAGCGTTCCGTTCTGGTGCGCGTCGAAATTTAAAGCGCACCGTTGGCGGGCGTCGCAAGGCGGGTCCGCACCTGCGCTTACGCCGTGAATTCCTGTTGTTTTGCCACTGGCACAGCCACTTAGCAGGGGATTGCCGGTGCTGGCACATGGCTTGCGACCAGTGCCGGTAGATCGCTGGCGAAATTTATTTCATCGGGTACGCGGCTGCATGTTGCAAAAATTTCGCACCACTTGTGCCTACTGCGGCGTCGGCTGCGGGGTGATCGCCCACGCCGAGAACGGCCATATTGTCGGCGTGGAAGGGGATCCGGAGCACCCGGCCAATTTCGGCCGCCTGTGCAGCAAGGGCGCGACGCTGCATCTGAGCGCCCAGGCCGATGGGCGGGCGTTGTATCCGGAATTGCGCCGCGAACGTTCCCGAGCGCGCGAGCGTACCGGCTGGGACGAGGCCTTGGCGTTTGCCGCCGACCGCTTTGCGCGAGTCATCAAGGAACACGGGCCGGACAGCGTGGCGTTTTATGTCTCCGGCCAGTTGTTGACGGAGGATTATTACGTCTTCAACAAACTCGCCAAGGGTCTGATCGGCACCAACAACATCGACACCAACTCGCGCTTGTGCATGTCCTCCGCGGTATCGGGCTACAAGCGCACTCTCGGCGCGGACGCTCCTCCTGCGTGTTACGAGGACATTGACCACACGCAGTGTCTGTTTATTGCGGGCTCCAACACGGCGTTCGCGCATCCCATTCTGATGCGCCGTATCGAGGATGCGCGTGCCGCGAACCCGGAAATGAAGCTGGTGGTCGTCGATCCGCGCCGCACCGATACCGCTGCATCCGCCGACCTGCACCTGGCGATTTTGCCCGGCAGCGATGTAGCTTTATTCAACGGCATGTTGCAGATCATGCTCTGGGAAGGGCTGTGCGATCTGGACTACGTGCGCGACCATACCGAGGACTTCGTTGCCCTCAAGGCGGCGGTTGCCGAATACACCCCGAAAGCGGTGGCGCAGCTATGCGGCGTGCGTGCCGAGGAGGTGGTGCAAGCCGCGCGCTGGTTTGGCGGCTCGAAGGCCACGCTGTCGCTGTACTGCCAGGGACTGAACCAATCGATTCAAGGCACCGACAAAAACGCCGCGTTGATCAATCTGCACCTGGCCAGCGGCCAGATCGGTAAACGAGGTGCCGGACCGTTTTCTCTCACCGGCCAGCCCAACGCCATGGGTGGGCGCGAAGTGGGCGGCATGGCCACCTTGCTGCCCGGGCATCGCGAATTGTCCGATCCGGCTCACCGTGAAGAAATCGCGCGCTTCTGGGGGGTGGAGTCGCTGTCCGCCACGCCGGGAAAAACGGCGGTGGATTTGTTCGAGGCGGTGCGCAGAGGGGAGATCAAGGCAGTGTGGATCGCCTGCACCAACCCCGTGCAATCCATGCCCGAGCAGGCACGGGTGGCGGAGGCACTTGCGGGGGCGCAGTTCGTCGTAGTGCAGGAGGCGGTGCGCAATACCGAGACCACGGCTTTCGCGGATCTGCTATTGCCGGCAAATGCCTGGGGCGAAAAGGAAGGTACGGTGACCAACTCGGAGCGACGTATCTCGCGGGTGCGCGCGGCGGTCGCAGGGCCGGGCGAGGCGAGAAATGATTGGGAAATTGTGGTGGATTTCGCTCATCGTCTGGAGCACATACTGGGTCGCGATGCCTCGGGCCTATTCGCATTCGGCACGCCGGAACAGGTTTTCAACGAACACCGCGAAACCACGCGTGGGCGCGATCTGGATATTTCCGGCCTGAGTTACGATATCCTCGAAACGCAAGGCCCGCAACAATGGCCGTTCCCGGACGGTGCCAAGGTCGGCAAGGCGCGGCTCTATGAAAACGGCATCTTTCCGACTGCCAGTGGGCGCGCGAAATTTGCCTCCGTTGCGCATTGCGGTCTTGCCGAACCCACCGATGCACGCTACCCGCTCGCCCTGCTGACCGGGCGCCTGCGGGATCAGTGGCATGGCATGAGCCGCACCGGCACCGTTGCACGCCTGTTCGCGCACGAAGAAGAACTGCTGCTGTCGATGAACCGGGCCGATCTGCGCACCCGTGGGCTTGTCGAAGGCGACATCGTCAGCGTGAAGAGCCGGCGCGGCGAATTGCGCCTGCGCGTGCGCGCCGACGACACATTGCGCCCGGCACAGGTATGGCTGCCCATGCACTGGGGCGGGCGGTTCATGCGCGGCGGTGGAGTGAACGCCCTTACGCTGCCAGCCTGCGACCCTTTCTCCAAACAACCGGAACTCAAGCACACGGCCGTGCAGGTAAAAAAGCTTGACCTGCGCTGGCAACTGGTGGCCATGCGCAGCGGGAATGTATCGCGCTATCTCGACGCGGCGCAGCCCTTGTTGCAGAAATTCGACTATGCCACTTGCGGCCTGTATGGACACGACCATCCGCTCATGGTGTTTCGGGTGGCCTGCGCCGCACCGCCTGACGCGGCACTGGTGGCTTTGCTCGATGAGGCTCTGAATCTCGACGACGAATCCGCGCAGGACAAGGTGGTGGCCATGGACTACCGCGACACGCGCCGCGGCATTGCAAAACGCGTACTGCTGTGCGACGGAAAAATTATCGGCGTGCGCTTGACCGGCGAAACCGCCGCGCGAGACTGGCTGAAGGAAATGATGGCCGCCGGCGCCAGCGCCGAATCGGTACGCCCCTGGATGCTGGCCCCGTTGACCGCGCCGCCTGTTGGCCAGCGCGCACGCGGCAAAGTGGTGTGTATCTGCCTGAACGTGGCCGAACCCGCCATTCGCGAATGCCTTGCCGCCGGTTTGTCCCTCACCGAAGTACAGGCCAAGCTCAAGTGCGGGACCTCGTGCGGCTCCTGTGTGCCCGAACTGCGGTGCATCGCGGCGACGAATTTGGCGGCGGCATGAAGAAAATAAATCTCTCACCGCAGAGGACGAGGAGTACGCGGAGGAAAGGCGAAGGCCAGAACGTTTTTGAAATGGGGCCATGCCGCGACTGTGGGAAGAAACGAAACTCCGCGAACTGGACAGGTCCATTACTTCCCTCGTTTGCTTTGTTTCGATTTTGTTTTTCCTCCGCGTCCTTCGCGTCCTCCGCGGTGAGCGCTTTTTTATTTAGGGAAACACACATCTGTCCGGTAGATTTTAGGGCTATTTGATGAAGATTCAATACTGGCTTGGGCTTTGGCGTGATTCCTGATTCCGGCGATTTGTCATCGCTATCGGGTTTTGCCTCGTATCTTTGTCGCTTTTCGTGGCAATCGAGGCAATCCCATGAATCGCGGCCGGTCGGTTTTTGCGCAGTTGTTGGACTTCGTTCCCTTCGATCATTTCGAGCACTTGGTCGATCGGTTCGAATCGAATCACGGCATCAGGCACTTCTCGGCGTGGAATCATTTCTTGTGCATCGCGTATTCGCAGCTCACTCGGCGAGAAGGGTTGCGCGACCTCGTCGCATGCCTGAATTCGCATCGCTGCAAACTCTATCACCTTGGCATTCGCGGCAAAGTCTCCCGGTCTACTCTGGCCGAGGCCAACGAGCGGCGCGACTGGCAGGTGTTCGAGGCGCTCGGTCGGCGTCTGATCGCCACCGCCGTCGACCTGTACCAGGGCGAGGACACCGGACTGGGACTCAAGGAGCCGTTGTATGCCATGGATTCCACCACCATCGACTTGTGCCTCACGCTGTTTCCCCTGGACAGACTTTCGTTCGACCAAGGCCGCTGTCAAAGCCCACACCATCATCGATTTACGCGGCGCGATCCCTGTTTTCGTGCACATTACCTCGGGAAAAGTGCACGACGTCAACGTGCTCGACATCATTCACTGGCCTGCCGGAGCCATCGTGGTCATCGATCGCGGCTATATGGATTTCGAGCGACTGTACTCGCTCCATCAACGCCAAGTCTGCTTCGTTATCCGTGCCAAGGACAATCTGCGCTATACCTGGGTCGCATCGCACGAGGTCGACAAAGCGACCGGGCTGCGCAGCGATCAGAGTATCTCGCTCGCCACGCCAAAATCGAAACTCGCCTATCCAGACCGTTTGCGTCGCGTTTCTTTTCGCGACGCCGAGACCGTCAAGTTCCTCGTGTTCCTGACCAATCGGTTCGATTTGCCAGCGCTGACCATCGCCGAGATCTATCGCAAGCGCTGGCAAGTCGAGACCTTCTTCAAATGGATCAAGCAGAATTTGAAGATCAAACATTTCTTCGGTAACTCCATTGCCTGACATGACTCCGCAGGAAATGACGATTGGGACGCGACATCTTACAACTATCTTTTTGCTACCAAAAAGAGGGCTTTAAGCCTCCTGCAAGGCATTATTTTGGGGACTTTCCTGCTTGAATCAATGTATTGCGGTGGTCCGACCCTGAGGTTCCTGAGGTTACCCCGATCCGATCCGCAATGCTGGATTCCTGGGTTCCTACTTCCGCGGGGGTCACAGACTTTTTTCAACAAGCTGTCAGTCCGCCAAGTTGGCGATTTTGTTGTCAGAGGCGTCCGAAACCAGAACCTTGCTTTCAACTGGTCGACCTGGCAAGGGGGATGTCACGCCAGTCTTGCCAGTCATTTCCAAAATGGCCGCAGGAGCCTTCGTTGAAGAGTCCAGCGAAGCCGCAAAATCCAATGTGATAAACAACATCGCAAGCGCCACGACCGACGGCGGTAACAATTGAGCCATTTCCCTGAGCGTAAACATTTTTGTTTCCTCCTGTCATCAGCCTGCGTTTACTCTACGACCAAGTATGGCACTCGCCATCTACCGACCAAATCGGCATGTACTGAAGTTCTCGTAGGGCTATTGGGCGTTCCCCTGTAGGGGATCAAGTATCCGGCACATGTTGCTACTCCACGTATTCAAGGCTTGCACGATCCGGTTCGTCGCAACTCTCGCGATTTGAGACGAACCGATTCGTTCGGTCTTCGCCCGGCTCGATGAATGCGTTAGGCAAGCCCGTCGTTCCAAGGCTGGGTCGGCGACTGCGCGGTGCGAAGCGAGCCTTCGATCTCTGCCAGCGCATCGATCGTCGACTTGCAGAATCCCACGGCGTAATCGGTCGGCAATTCCTTGATCATTTGTGCCTCGAACCGGTCGGCTTCGTTCAACAAGTGGTTAATAAAGCGCAGGCTGCCGCCGTTCTTGACGCTGCGCATGTAGCCTTGGCCAAGCGGATCGAAAGGCATTCCCGAGCCCATTTTCGCCAGCCCGCGTGCAAGCGACGCAAACGGCACCATCATGTGGCCGCGCGACAAGGCGATCAGATCTTTCGAGCCGATACTGTAACCCAGGGACAACATGTTGAGCACTATCCAGTAATGCATGTTGCCCAACCAGGCCAGGCGTTGCGCCATCGGGTCCTTGATATGGTTCGGGTTCCCCACATAGGCGGTGGGATTGATCGGCAACTGGTATGCCGGATACATCGGATCGGAGACCGACAACATCCACGGATCGGGTCTGCCGCCGAAGCCTTCGTGCTTGCCGAGAAATGTGCGCTTGAAATACTTGTAGTGTCCAAGCTCACCTTCATCCTTGATTTCCTGCAGCACTGGCAGCCACGCCATTAAATCTGGCAAAGAACGCACCTTGCTCGCGGCCAGTTCCTTCACTGTGTCCATTACCGCGTTGTACAGGTCGCCCACGAAGTTCGGACGCTGTTCTTTGCCCATCACGTGTTCCAAGGTGCGGCAAAACAACGTGTCTTCGGCATTGCGCGCGTGGCGAATATCCGTGGCATGGGGTGGCGATTCGCACCACACATACTTTCCCAGAGAGGACCGGCTCATCGGTTCCAGCTTCAGGCGAAATGGAATGATGTCCGGCTCGAAGGGGAAATCTTCGGGGATCATCACCGGAGAGGCGCCCAGCGCCACGAGCAACTGATTGACTTTGCCCAGATGCTGCATTTCCTGAACGGCGATGCCGATCAGATCATCGGTACTCGGCGCGCCGTAGCCCGCGATCGACTGGTAGACCGGCTTGACGGAGAAGCCGGCGTACAAGTACTGGACCATCAAGCCATGTTCGATTTCGGCCGCGACCGTCAAAAGCCGCAGCAACTCGAGGTACGGATCCTTGAATTCGCGAAGCACCGTGGCTTTTTCGCTGATTGTCTGCACGGGTCCCTGGTTGGCACCTTCTTCGGCGGCGTGCGCTGACGACAAGCCGACGCCTAGTGCCGAGAACATTGAGGGCAGCGCGGCGCCTTGAAGCACCACACGCACCATGTTTCGGCGCGACGGATTCACCAGATCGCGCCCCATTTCCGACGGCGGATTCGACGAATTCCGATCCGTCGCCATCCCCATGTCTTTATTGATCGTCATCTTTATCTCCTGAATTCGCGTTTAACTCATTCGCAGGCAATTCGATGTGCCTCGCGGAACAATTGTTGGTAAGGATCACATTGCGATGCGACTTTACGTTGAACTCAGGGAAAGTTCATTCAGTGCTTTCTGAATCGTCCGTCAGTCGATAGGAGGATGGTGTGTAGGGATAACCTTTCGCGCTCATCGTTCCTTCCTCTCCAGTTCAGGTAATCACGGTATTTGCCGTAGGGAATTCAGGGAATTGTCTTTAGGGGAAAGTGCGCGCATCCAGATGGGCGCCCGCTTGGGCCGGGGGGGGGCTTGTATGGCGCAGTGGTCCGATTGGCAGGGAACAAGTTAGGGCGAGCGGAGATGCCCCACCTCATACCCTTCCTTATTCAGGCTGCTGGAGCCAAACCAATATCGTTAACCCGTCCGCGCTGCTCTTTTCAATGCGCACGTCGCCCCCGTGATGGCGCGCGATTTTGCGTACCAGGGATAATCCAAGACCAGCGCCGCCGTGTCCGGCGGATCGGGCGCGACGGAAGGGTTCGAACACAGCTTCTTTCTCCGCCTCCGCCACACCGCTGCCATGGTCTCTCACGCGTAGCATGGCGCGGCCGTTTGCCTGGGTCACGCCTACTTCAACCGGGGTGCGGCCATGGTGAAAAGCGTTGTCCAGCAAGTTGCGCAGCAGACGCCGCAACAGGGCTGGGTCGCCGCGGACGATAACGGATTCGCCTTTCACCATGCAATCTTCGTAACGCGAACATTCCTCGGCGACGAGCGCAAGCAGGTCGATTGCTTCCTTTACTTGTGGCTCGGCGAGCGCATCCAGCCGGCTGCTGAGCAGAATGCTGTCGAGCAATGCGTCCACTTCGGCAATGTCGCGCGCCAGTTCGGCTGTGCGTTTTGGATCGGCATCCGCCCTCAGCAGTTCCACGCCCAGGCGGATACGCGTGAGCGGAGTGCGCAGCTCGTGCGAAGCATTGGCGAGCAACATTTTGTGCGCACCGACCAGTTCTTCAATACGCGTTGCCGCGCGATTGAAACTCTCCGCCAGTCGTGCAATCTCGTCTCGACCCTCGACCTTGACTCGAGCTGAAAGATCGCCGCCGCCGAGCGTATCGACGCCGGCTTGCAGGCGTTCCAGCCGTCGAGTGAGCCGGCGTGCCAGAGGATGGGCGGCGATTGCAACGGCCAACAGTAGCAGAGCCAGCATTGCAACGATGGCAACACCAGGGGCGGCGCGCGAATGATCCGAACTCGCATGTCGCGCCGCAAGCCAGCGGCCATCCGGTAGTTGCAACGACCAGCCCGAGCCGTTGTGCATGCGGGCGCGGAAGCCGCGGTGTTGCGATTCGGCTGGCGGGAGCGCGATCGGGGTGCCAATGTTGGCGACCAGGGCGCGATCGGCGCTATACAATGAAATGACCAAGGGTAGTCCAGCGCCGATTTTCTCAAGCGCGGCCTGCTGTTCGGTACCGGGCGCGGAAGCGGGCGGCAGGAGGTTTTGTGCAAGTTGTCCCGCTGTTTCAAGCGCCGGCCATCCGCGACCGGCATCGCCCACTGTGCGCCATAACAAGCCCACAGCGAGCGCAAACACGACGAGACTTGCGATCATGGCGATATAGATGCGGAAGTACAGTCTGCGCACTGGGGATCAATCCTGATCGCGCACAAACACGTATCCGCTCCCGCGCACGGTGACAACCCGACGCGGATGCTTCGCGTTGTCTTCGATGGCGGCGCGAATTCGCGAGATATGCACATCGATCGAACGGTCGAACATTTCCAGCACCTCGCCCTTCAGATGGTCCATCAAAGCCTCGCGCGACATCACGCGGCCGGCATGTTCGGCGAGGACAAGGAGCAATGTGAACTGGTGGCTGGTGATTTCCCGGATTTCGCCATCGAGGCGCACCGCGCGGGCGCCGCGGTCGATTTCGAGTCGTCCAAAATGCAGCACATCGGCAGCAGGTCCGGAATTTCCCCGGCGCAGAATGGCGCGCAGTCTTGCCAGCAACTCCCGTGGCTCGAATGGTTTCGGCAGATAGTCGTCTGCGCCCAGCTCGAGGCCTACGACACGATCCATCGCGTCGCCACGCGCTGTAAGCATGAGAATAGGTAGAGGGGAATTCGCACAGACCTTTTTGCACACTTCCAGCCCATCCATGTCCGGCAGCATCAGGTCGAGTACCAGCGCATCGAAGGTGTCACGCGCCAGGCGCTCCAGTCCGCTCGAACCGGTAGCCGCGATGGCGACGCGGTATCCCGCTTCGCCGAGGTATTCGCTTACCAGGGCGGCCAGACGCGGATCGTCTTCGATCAGCAGGATGCGGCTGGAAGGTGGATTGACCATAAGCCGAATTTACCCGCGCCGGGTGAAATTGTCGAAATAGATGCGACTTTCCCGTCCCGACACGGGTGCATCGCTTCAGCCGTGGGAGCGGTGATGCCAGCTATGGCCGAAGCGTTGCATGCGCTCCGCGAGCTTCTTGCGTTGCTCGGGACTCAACACTTCAGCAGCGTCGGCGAGTGCCTGCGTTACGCGCCTGGAAAGGGTATCCAGCAACGCGATCTGCTCGGCACGCAAAGTTTCAATCGCCACTCGATCCACCTTTTCGGCGTTCATGAGGTCAAACGCCTGCTTGCGTGCTTCCTTCATCTTGCCGCGCAGGGGCACAAGATCCCGTGCCGTACCTTGCGCGATGACGGTCAGTTTTGCCCGTTGCTCAGGTGTCGCATCCACTTCGACGGCCAGGTGTTTCACCATGCGTTCGACATGTTCTTGCGTCTGCGCCGGGTCCATGGCGGCGGCCATCAAATGACGCGGACCGTGGGCAAAAGATTTGCTGGCATAGGCGCCGATGAAACCGGCGGCAACCAATGCGAGCAGAAAGAAAATGGCCCGACCCAAACGAGGGGCACAGCGGCCGGTGTGATGGCAACGGGAGGGCCCGTTGGCGGGAACAGGGGTTTCCATGAAAGAGTCTCCTTGTGATAACGGGCACCATTGCCCGACAGAGCCATGGTCCCGCAAGCGGGTTAAGGCTACATCTCGGAAACGTAAAGTTTTGTAAAGGTCACGGTCGCCAACCCGCGGAGTGTGCACGCCGGGCATTTACTGCCATTCGCATGGAGGAGATCTGGCCCATGTCCCTACACAACGCAGGTCAGTACTCCATCATTGCCTTGTAGCGCTGGCGCGCTTCCTCGGCTTTGACCACATCTTCGATTTCATTGAGCAGACCGTCCACGTCTGGCGGGGGTTCGATGCGTTCGAATCGACCGGTGAGTTCCACTTCCGGGTGCAATTGTCCGGATTCATAAAGCGCCCAAATTTCCTTGCCATAGTCGGTTACGCGCAGTTCCGGGGCAAACCGACCGAAGAAGCGGGTGAGATTTTCCACATCGCGTTCCAGCATGATGCCGGCGCCCAGATTGCCTGCCGCATCAACCGCCTGTGGCAGATCGATAATCACCGGCCCGTCGTGGCTGACCAGGACGTTGTATTCAGACAGGTCACCGTGGACGATGCCGGCGCACAGCATGCGCACGACTTGTCCGAGCAGGGTGCGATGGTGTGCACTTGCCTGCTCCGGAGTAAACGCCAGATCATTCAATCGCGGGGCTGCATTGCCGTTTGCGTCGGCCACCATTTCCATCAGCAGTACGCCGTCGAGGAAATTGTAAGGTTGCGGCACCCGCACGCCGACGGCGGCGAGGCGTTGCAACGCATCCACTTCGGCGTTCTGCCAGGCGTCTTCCTGCTCCTTGCGTCCGTAGCGCGATCCCTTCTCCATGGCGCGGGCCCGGCGGCTGTTCTTGACCTTGCGGCCTTCCGTGTACTTCACGCTCTGACGGAAGCTGCGTTTGTTGGCGTCCTTGTATACCTTCGCGCAGCGGATCGCTTCGCCGCAGCGCACGACGTAGACCGTCGCTTCCTTGCCACTCATGAGCTGGCCGATGACCTCGTCCACGAGTCCTTCCTCGACAAGCGGTTCGATGCGTTTGGGGGTTTTCAATGACGCCGTGTGCGATGGGGACGCACGGTGAAAGCTGGGGGGCGCATTCTATCGCACCCAGCCGGCGCGAAGTGTGAGGAGCGAGGGGCGAGGGTCAAGGGCCGAGGATCGAGGCATCTCACCCTTCACTCATTCACTTTTCACGCCTTCACGCTTTTTGTGCTCGTCGCCCGTCACTTGTCCCAGCCTTCGCATTTTCCGCTACGCTACGCCCCTCGACAATCGACCTGGAGCACGCCATGCAATACAAGATCCTCCCCGGCACCGACATGAACGTCTCCAAGGTTAGCCTGGGCACCATGACCTGGGGCGAACAAAACAGTGAGGCGGAGGCGCACGAGCAGCTCGACTACGCCGTGTCACAGGGGATCAACTTCATCGACACAGCGGAGATGTACCCCGTGCCGCCGAATGGGCAGACCCAAGGGCGCACCGAGAAATTTCTGGGCACCTGGCTGACGCGGCAAAAGCGCGACCGCCTATATATTGCGACCAAGATAGCCGGGCCTGGGCGTCGTGACTGGATTCGCAATGGACGCACGGACTTGACGAAAGCGGTGATCGCCGAAGCCGTGGACACCAGCCTCGCACGCCTGAAGACGGACTACATCGATCTGTATCAGATTCACTGGCCTCAGCGCAACGTGCCGATGTTCGGGGGAACGGAGTTCGATCCCGCGAAGGAAAAACAAGGCCCGTCGATTCGGGAGCAGGTGGAGGGCATGGCGGCCATGATCAAGGCCGGGAAAATCCGACACTACGGCTTGTCGAACGAAACCTCGTGGGGAGTCTCCGAGTTTCGGCGCGCAGCCAGGGAGCTTGGAGTTCCTGGCCCCGTCACGTTGCAGAACAGCTATAGCCTGATATCGCGTAACGTCGATAGCGACCTGGCCGAAGTTCTGTTCCGCGAAAACGTGAGCTTGCTGGCCTACAGCCCGCTTGCCGCCGGCATCCTCTCGGGGAAATATCGGGGCGGTGCGAAGCCGGCAGGTGCGCGGTTTACGCTATTCGATTCACTCGGCATCCGGTTTCGCAAGCCGATGGTTTCCGAGGCCGTGGACGCCTACGCAGCGCTTGCCGGCCGGCGGGGTTTGACGATGGTGCAATTGGCGCTGGGATATGTGGCGAGCCGCTGGCACCTGGGTGCCTCGATCATCGGCGCGACCTCGATGGCGCAGTTGAAAGAAAACATCGCGGCGGCGCAATTTGTGCTCGACGCCGAGGTATTGAACGACATCAAGGAAATACAGTACCGATACCCGAATCCCGCAGCTTGATTTTTAATTTTGCGCCCCCCCTCTCCCCAGCCCTCTCCCGCAAGGGGAGAGGGAGTTAAGGTAGTGCCATGCAGGCCAGACCCCGTTCTCAGCGCCAAAGGTCATAAGGGTCAGGCCTTGTCTCTTGCCTACCAAAATCAAATTCAATTTGCGCCGCGTCCCGGAATCCAGTTCGTCCCTGCCAGCGGCACTCCCGCCATGGCCGCTGCTTCCACGGTCAATGCAACCAAGTCTTCGCGCTCCAGGTGATGCACGTCGGTCTTGCCGCAGGCGCGGGCGACGGTCGATAGTTCCATGTTCATCGTCTTGAAATAGTTCCTCAGTCGCTTCGCGCCGATCATCGGATCGAGGCGCAATTCGAGTTCGGGGTCTTGGGTGGTGACGCCGACCGGGCATTTGCCGGTGTGGCAGTGGTGGCAGAAACCGGCTTGGGTGCCGAGCTTGTGATAGTCCGCGTTGGCATCGACATGGGAGCCGTCTTTCCTGACCCAGGAGCCGCTGTTACATCCCAGCGCCATCAGCACGCCTTGACCAACAGAGACGGCATCCGCGCCCAGCGCGAGCGCCTTGGCGACATCGGCGCCGGTGCGAATGCCGCCGGAGACGATGAGTTGCACCTTTCCTTTCATGTTCATGTCTTCCAGCGCGTCCACCGCCTGACGCACAGCCGCCAGCGTGGGGATGCCGACATGTTCGATGAACACCTGCTGTGTCGCCGCGGTGCCGCCTTGCATGCCGTCCACCACAACCACATCGGCGCCTGCATGCACGCACAACTTCACGTCGTGGAAAACCCGGGTCGCGCCGATTTTTACGTAAATCGGCACGCGCCAGTCGGTGACTTCCCGCAGTTCGTTGATCTTGATGGTCAGGTCATCTGGTCCAGTCCAATCGGGATGGCGGCAGGCGGAACGCTGGTCGATGCCTGCCGGCAGGGTGCGCATGCCGGCCACGCGTGCGTTGACTTTTTGTCCGAGCAACATGCCGCCGCCGCCGGGTTTGGCGCCTTGGCCGATAACCACTTCGATGGCATTGGCGGTGCGCAAGTGGTCGGGGTTGAAGCCGTAGCGCGAAGGCAGGCATTGGTAGACCAGGGTCTTCGAGGAGCGGCGCTCTTCTTCCGTCATGCCACCGTCGCCCGTGGTGGTCGAGGTACCCAGCTCGGTTGCGGCGCGGCCGAGCGCCTCCTTTACGCGAGCGGACAGCGAACCGAAGCTCATGCCCGCGACGGTGATCGGCATGTCGAGTACCACCGGATTCTTCGCGAAGCGCGTGCCAAGCACGGTTTTGGTGGAACATTTCTCGCGATAACCTTCCAGGGGATAGCGCGAGATCGAGGCTGCAAGAAACAGCAGATCGTCGAAATGGGGCACCTTGCGCTTGGCACCCAGCCCGCGAATGTCATACAGGCCGGTGGCTGCCGCGTGCTGGATGTAGTGCAGGATATGCTGATCGTAAGTAAAACTTGCTTCGTGGCTTTCGATACTCATCTCAGTATTCCTGGTTGGCGTCCGCATTCCAGTTGTAAAGTGTCTTGGCGGAGGCGACACGCTTGAATTCCTCCGGCTTTTGGCGCAGGCCTGCCAGATCGAGCAGAGCCTTGACCTTGCCGCGATCCGCGCCGGTCATGGGTTCTTCGCGCGCATCGGCGCCCAGGCTTTTAATTTTTCCGCGCACGTAGATGACCGCTTCATAGAGGGAATCTCCCAAGGCATGACCGGCATCTCCGCACACCAGCAACGTGCCGGCCTGGGCCATGAAGGCCGAAAAATTGCCAACGCTACCGCCCACTACGATGTCGAGCCCTTTGAGGGAAATGCCGCAGCGCAGGCTCGCGTCGCCCTCGATGATCAGGGTTCCCCCGTGACCGGAAGCGCCCGCGGATTCCGACGCGAAACCTTTTACGCGAACCGTGCCCGACATCATGTTTTCCGCCACGCCCCAGCCAGCGTTGCCATGTATCGTTACCTTCGCCAGCTTGTTCATGCCCGCGACGTAATACCCGGCATGGCCCTGGACCTCGATTTCCACCTCGCGATCCAAACCCACCGCGATACTATGGGCGCCATTCGGATTCAGCACTTCGACCTGCTTCACCTTGCTCTTGGGCAGATCGTGATGCAGATACTGATTCAACTCGCGCACGCTTTGGCGCGCGAGATCGAAGCTCACACTTTCCATATGTAAAGCTCCTCCGGCATGGGTTCGAACAGATTGGCGTGTTTGATGCCCGGCAGATGAGCCAGTGAGCGGAACTCAGATGAGACGGCGACGTAATCTTCGGTTTCCGCAACCACCGCCGGTTTGCAGGCGAAAGGATCCCGAACCAGTGCCATCTCGTCGTGGGTACCCATCAAAAAGGTGAAAAATCCGTCCAGCTCCTCGAAACCCTTCTTGAGTGCGCCGGCCAGATCGTCGCCTTCGCGCAGTCGCCACTCCAAATAACGGCAGGCGGCTTCGGTGTCATTGTCGGTATCGAAGTGAATGCCCAGCGGTTCGAGCTTGCGCCGGATTTGATAAGGATTCGACAGCGAGCCGTTATGTACCAGACAAAAATCGCGACCCGCGGTGAACGGGTGGGCGCGGTCTGGCGTGACGGCCGACTCGGTGGCCATGCGGGTATGGCCCACAACATGGGTTCCGGACAGTTTTTCGAAATCGTAGCGCTTGGCCACTTCGGCCGGCGTGCCGATGTCCTTGTACAAATCCATCGATTTTCCCACCGACAGCAAATGCAGCTTCGGATAATGCTCCTTGACCCAGGTCTTGACGGTGTCGGGTTCAAGATGGGAGGTAAGCACCGCGTGATTGCCCTTGATGGCCATTTTGACCGGCGAGCCAAGGTGATGGGAGAAATCGTTCTGCAATTTCATCCAGTCGAAATCCAACGTCGGCGCAAACAGACTGTATTTGAGTTCGTTGGCGCCGGCCTCCCCGGTATAAGCGGCCAGCCCGGCCGAGTCCGGCCCGCGCTCGCTCATGCCCACCAGCATGGGCACCATCCATTCGCCCAGCTTGCTGCGCATTTCGGGTTTCTTGATCAGCAGTCCGACAATTCCGCACATGATTTTCAGCCTTTCGTCGCAAAACTACAAATTGGCCACAGAGGACACAGAGGCCACAGAGAAAAACAACCATTCGATTATCGATGCCTGTTCATCCACGGGTAAATCCCGCAGGCAACACGGATCTTGGTTTTTTCTTTGTGTGCTCTGTGCCCTCTGTGGCAAAACGATTTTCAATCTGGATCAGAAAAATTCAACGTAGCGGTTCAATTCCCAATCGGAGACGTGGCGGCAGTACTCCACCCACTCCATGCGTTTGAGGTCGATAAATTCCCTGGACAAATCCGCGCCCAGGGCATCGCAGATCATATCGTCTTTTTCCAGCGCATCCACCGCTTCCTTCAGGTTTTGCGGAAGAAGCGCGATGCCGTGTTTTGTCAGATTGGATTCGGAGTAGGTGTACAGATTGTCGTTGTTGTGCTGACCCGGATCGAGCTTGCGCTCCACGCCATCCAGTCCGGCCGCGATGATGGCGGAGGTGACCAGATAGGGATTGGAGCCGCCGTCCGCCAGGCGCATTTCGAGGCGTCCATAGGGAATACGGACCATGGAGGTGCGGTTGTTGTTGCCGTAGGAAATATAAGCGGGTGCCCAGGTGGCGCCCGACAAGGAACGACCCACCACCAGGCGCTTGTAGGAATTGATGGTCGGTGCGGCGATGGCGCATATTGCGCGCGCATGCGCGAACAGCCCGCCCAGGAAGTGATAGGCCGTCTTCGACAGGCCCAGGCCGTTTTTATCGCCATCGTCTTGAAAAATATTCTTCGTCTTACCGTCGCTCATCGAGATGTGATAGTGGGCGCCGCTGCCGGTGCGGTTGGAAAACGGCTTGGGCATGAAGGTGCAGACCATGCCGTGTTTTCGGGCGATTTCGGAGGCCGCCATCTTGAAGAAAATAAACTGATCGGCAGTGGTCAGGCAGTCGCTGTAGGTATAGTTGATTTCGAACTGGCCGTTGGCGTCCTCGTGGTCGATTTGATAGACGTCGAATCCCACCTGCTGCAGACTGCCGACCAGTTCTTCGAGAAAAGGCGCGTTGCGCGACAGGCCTTTGTAGTCGTAGCAGGGTTTATCCAGGGTGTCGGTGGGGTCGCCCGGCGCATATTTTCCCGAGGCGTCTTTTTTCAGCAGCATGAACTCCGGCTCAATGCCGGTGTACATCGTCCAGCCGCGTTTCTTGAGTTTTTCCAGTTGACGCTTGAGCACCACGCGGGAGTCGAACGCATAGGGCTTGCCGTGTACATGCCCGTCGCACACCAGACGCGCGAAGCCAGGCATCCAGGGCATGGCGCAGAGCGTGCCGATTTCGCCGACCGCCATGTAATCCGGCCCCTCCGGACCCATGCCGAAACCCCACATGGCAAAACCCGCAAATCCGGCGCCCGTTGTGAGCACGTCCTCCAGATGTGACGCCGGCACCGCCTTGGATTTGGCCACGCCGTGAATATCGACAAACTGCGCCAGGATGAAGTTGATGTTGTTGTCCTTGAGCCATTGTTTTGCTTCTGCCAGCTTCATGGTTTTTGCTCCCTTATTAAATTCGGAAATAACGCGCCGATGCCCACCGCGCCGCCACCCAGGTCCTGCGCGATCTCCAACAGATGTTCCCACAGATACGGGGCGAATGTGCCGTCGCACCAGATCCGAAACAGCAGTTTTCCCTCCCACAGGCCGGGAATCACCAGTACCGATACCCCGATCATGGATGTCATCACCAACGGTCGGGCTGCAAGATCGAGCGCTGTGAAATTCACGCTGCAAGTTTGTGCCAGGATTTCGTAAGAGGCCGGGCCAGCCATGGCGATTTCGGCATCCTGGCGCAGAACCGGCGTGACACCCGGCAGGCCGCGCTGGAGCCTATCCCTCAGTTGGTCGGCATTGTTTTCGGCAGCGCTGCCATCTTCGATAAAAAATTCCGTCGTGGCCAATCGCGCGATCAAGCCGCGCTGTCCGAGCGGCCCCCTTTGGTTGATGGCAGGCGGGACAGGTACGCCTTGCTCTTGCAGCCATTTTTCCGCGCCGGCACCTTTGAGCCCGAATCGCTTAAGGCAGGAGAGGTCCGTCAATGCCACTGTTTCCAGGTGCACAACGCTGCCCATTGAGAGGGGAACTTGCATGCCCTGATAAGTTTCCCAGCGCGGGTTCAAGGCCGAAAGCGCGGCGTGCAAAGGACTGGTGCGAATTGCGGCATTCATGCCAACACCGCCTTTTGTCGCAAACTTTCCGGGTCATAAAACGGCGGCTTGACGACACTGGCCTGTACCAGTGAGCCGCCATCCACCCGAATGGAAAACTGGCTGCCGAGCGCCGCTTTTTCGGGCGTCACAAACGCCAGTCCGATCACTTCGCCCACGGCCTCGCTGTAAGCAATGCTGGTGACGCGGCCGGCCATTTGACCGTCATGGATGACCAGGTGGCATTCCTTGGGCATGCGATCCTGTCGTCCATCCGCCAGCGTAAACGCTACCAGCGACTGACGAGGTACCTGGGCCTGAATGATCTTCAGGCTGCGCTGCCCGATGAAGAAGGGCTTGTCCATCTTGACTGCAAAACCCGAGGCAGCCTCGAAAGGGGTGGTCAAGCCGTCGCTATCCTGGCCGATGATCACATGGGCTTTTTCCAGCCGCAGAAGACGCTGTGCTTCCACGCCGAAGGCTTGTATACCGTAGCGCGCGCCTTCCTGCATCAGCAGGTCCCACAGGGCCACGCCGTATTGAGCAGGGACATGTATTTCGTAACCGAGTTCGCCGACAAAACCCACGCGTAGCAGCCGCGCCGGCATGCCGGCCACTTCTGCTTCGCGCATGCCGAGGTAGGGGAAGGCGGCTTCCGACAAATCGATGTTCGACAAGGGCGCGAGCAGCGCACGCGAATGCGGGCCGGCCAGATTCACCGCCGCGTAATGACCGGTGACGTTGACGATGCCGACGTTCAGGCGCCATAGGGCGTTGAGCCGGGCAAGCTCGCGATACACCGTGGCCGAACCGGTTGTAGTAGTGGTGAAATAAAACTGCTGTTCGGCCAGACGCGCCACCACACCGTCGTCGATCATCACGCCCGACTCGTCGCACATCAAGCAATAACGCGTGCTGCCCACTTTCATGTTGGCGAAACGGCCGGTGTACACACGTTCCAGAAATTCCCCGGCATCGGGTCCGTACACTTCGAGCTTGCCCAGGGTGCCCACGTCGATGATGCCCAGGCTGTTGCGCACCGCCCGCACTTCGGCCCGCACCGCGTCTTCCTTGCTCATGCTGCCAGCCCGGTAATACTCGGGCCGCAGCCAGGGGCCGGCCTGCATGAATTTCGCGTCGGCCTGCTGGTGTCGTGTCTGCATCGGCGTCACGCGTTCCGGGTGGAAACTGCGGCCCGCCAGATGCGATAGGGGCACGGGATGGAAAAACGGCCGCGCGGTGGTGCTGCCGATCTCCTCGATCGACTTGCCCTTGATCCTGGCCAGAATGCGAATCGCATTCATGTTGGAATGTTTGCCCTGGCTGGGCCCCATGCCAACGGTGGTGTAACGTTTGAGCAACTCGATATTGTCGAAACCTTCCTGGGCCGCGTCGAAAAAGTCCTTGAGCTGCAAGTCTTCGTCGAAATCGACAAAATTCTTGCCCGAGGCGTGGGGAAAAATCGGGTAGGGGTGACTGGGGGAGTCTGCCGATATCGGCACCGGGTCGGGTGCCATGCATTGGGCGCCGAGGTGCCGCGCGGCTTCCAGACCGGCCCGCGTACCGTCTCTTATTTTTTCTTCAAGCGCGTAGACGCCGTTGGTCCGGCCTGCCGCGAAAACGCCGGCTGGCAATTGCGCCGGAACGAATTGATGGATGCGCTCTTCGTACCGAACTTTCGTGCCCGCCTGATAAAGCAGATTCAGGGCGGGTGACCAGCCAACACTCATGACAACACCGTCGCAAGCGATGCGTTCGCTGCGCGCCCACTCCGGTTCGCCCGTGGCAGAGAGCGGCGCAACCAACACCCCAGTCAGGCCGTCTTTTCCCGCGTTGGCAATCGCCTCCGAGATGCAGCCGCGAACCAGTACCTTGATGCCGGCCTTTGCCATGTCGTTGGCAAGACCCGAAGGCTCGTTGCCGCGCAGATCCACCAGCGCGGCGATTTCGACGCCGTGGGCGTGCAGATCAAGTGCCGCCCGATAACCCTCCTGGTTGGCTGCAAGCACCACCGCTCGCTGCATGGGCTTGACCCCATGCCGATGGATCAGACGCTGGGCGGCCGATGCCAGCATCACGCCCGGAAGATCGTTGTTGCGAAACACGGCCGGTTGTTCGTAGACGCCGGTGGCGATAATCACCGCGCGGGCGCGCATCTTGGTCATGCGTTCCGCATCCACCAGCGGCACCCAGTGGTCGGCGTAATAACCGGCCGCTTCGGTGGCCAGCATTATCTGCACGTCGGGATTCTGCGCAATCGCATCACACAGTCGCGCCCGTGTCTTGGCGGTTTCATCGTCAGGGCCGTGCTGATAAGTCAGGCTGCCGCCCGCTTGCGGATTCTCATCGACGAGCGCCACTTTCAGACCCTGCTGCGCGGCGGCGAGTGCGGCGGCAAGTCCGGAAGGGCCCGCGCCAATGACGAGCACATCGGTGAAAGCGTAACGCTTCGGCGTCTTGATCTGGGGGGCATCGAATTCCACTTTGCCCAGGCCGGATGTCGCACGGATGATTTTTTCCCAGAAGGGAAACCAGGCTTTCGGCCGGTGAAAGGCTTTGTAGTAGAACCCCACCGGCAAAAATTTCGACAGTTTGTCGAGTATGCTCAGACGGTCGCGTTTCAACCCGCCGCGGGTGTTGACCGCCATCAGATCCATGCCTTCCTGCAACGGTGTGACGTCCGCCCGCAGGTTGAGCCGCTCGCCCCATTGCATCAAGGCGTTCACGTCATGGTTTGCCATCGAGAGAATCCCGCGCAGGCGGTGATACTTGAAACTGCGTCCCAGCGCACGTACTCCGGCGGCGGCCAGCGCGCTCGACACGGTATCGCCGGCAAAGCCGCTGAACCGCGTTCCTTCGAAGCGGAATCGCAAGGTTCGGGAACGGTCTATCCATTCGCCGGCGATGGGCGGCAGCCGCTCGCTCACTGCGCCCCCTGTTCGGAAGGAGTATTCCCTGGAAGATAAGTGCGCTGTACTTCGTCGCGCACGGTGTCGCGTTCGGCAATGAACCACACCCCGCTGGGCAGGTGATACCACCATTCCTTTTTCAGGCCCGGCGCGCCGCTGCGGTTGAACACGTAATCCGCCCATTGATCGTCACTGGCCGAGCCGGGATCGGGCATGTCGCGGATTTCGCCCCAGTAGAAAAATTCCGACACCGGACGCAGGCCGTTGATGGGGCAACGCAGCAGTTTCATGGGGAAAAACCCGATACACAGGCACCCAAAAACCCTGGATTCCCGCCTGCGCGGGAATGACAGCTCAGGGCGTATGCGTTCTTCGTAGGGTGGGTTAGCGCAGCGTAACCCACTAGCAACGCGTCACCCTTGTTCACCATGATCACCGTAAATTTCATCGGGACAAACCCAACACAGAGGCACGGAGAACACAGAGAGCACAGAGAGCACAGAGGAAAACCAATTGCTTGTATATATCAGTGTACACACGCGTAAGGTCAAAGCAATTTTCGATGTGGAACCTGTAATTTCGATTTTCTCGGTGTTCTCCGTGCTCTCTGTGCCTCTGTGTTGAGATTTTCGAACTCACGTTAATGACCTACAGATGCAGCGCCTTTTTCGCCGGTCAGTTTGAAATTCCGGAAACGCGACAGGCCAAAGCCCTTGATGAGTTCATGGTCGCTGTCGTGGGCCACGGTGTAGGACATGGTCTTGCCGCACACGGGGGTGGCTTTGAAGCCCCAGGTACCCCAGCCTGCGTCCAGATAAAAACCCTCGACTGGTGTTTTCCCCATGATGGGGGCAAAATCCGGCGTCATGTCTGCCATGCCGGCCCATTGACGGTTGATTTTGGCATGAGACAGAAACGGAAACATGTCCAGCATGTGGGCTGAGAGGCCTTCGACGAAATCCAGCGTCGAGCGGGTATCGTGGAGTTCATAGGGGTCGAGTGAAGCGCCCATCACCAGCTCGCCGCGCGCCGACTGGCTGACATAAACATGCAGGCTGCCGGATACAAAAATCGGATCGAGCCAGGGTTTCATCGGCTCGGTCACCATGGCTTGCAGGGGATGGATATAGATTGGCGTGCGCACGCCGACCATGTTGGTGATGCGCGGCGTCGATCCGGCCACCGCACACAGCACTTTGCGTGTGTTTATGTACCCGCGATTGGTTTGCACGCCCTTGACCCGGCCGTTTTCGACATCGATGCCCAGCGCTTCAGTCTTCTGATGAATCTCCACCCCGCGCTGATCGGCGCCGCGCCCATAACCCCAGGCCACTGCGTCATGGCGCGCGATGGCGCCGGGCCGGTGAAACAGCGCGCCGAGGATCGGCGCGTGACCGGCACAGGTGATGTCCATGTGCGGGCAGGCCTTCTGCACTTCATCGGCGTAGACGACTTCGCTGTCCACGCCCATATGTTTGTTCACCTCCGCGCGCCAGCGCATGGTGCGCATGGCTGAGTCAGTGTGGGCCAGCGTGTAATGGCCACGGGTTGAATAAAACAAATTCAAGTCGAAGTCCGCCGACAAATCCTGCCAGAGCTTCACGCTACGGTCGAAAAATGCCACGCCCTCGGGCGTCAGGTAATTCGAGCGGATGATGGTCGTATTGCGCCCGGTATTGCCGCCGCCGAGATAGCCCTGTTCCAGCACCGCGACATTGGTGATGCCATGATCGCGCGCCAGATAATAGGCACTCGCCAGACCGTGCCCGCCGGCGCCGATGATCACCACGTCGTAGCCCGATTTGAGTTTCTCCGGCTCGCGGAACATGCGCGGCTCGGGATGTGTGGCATTCAGCGCGAAGCGCAGCAGGCGGAAGGGCATGGGTAAAAAACGGGATTGGGGAATCGGGAGCAGGGCAGTACCGAGGGAGCGCCAGCATTATCGCGGGGCGCACAAAAACATGTCAAGAACGATAGTAAACAAACATTCCTTAAAGGAAACTCACCGAATCAGGCTGTCGGCTTGGGCGGTGGCCCGCGGTGGAAGTACTCCCAGCGGTAGCGGGCCCAGCGATAGGCATCCAGCACCATCACGCCATAGACAAAAATGCCGCCCGCGTGCCGGCCTGCCCAGGAGTGCTGAGGCGAGGTGAGGTGATAACTTACCATTGCCAAAAATACCAGGAAAAGCACCATGGTCAGTGCCCGCTGCGGCATGTTGTTCAACACTTGTCCCATACCCGGCAGCAGCAAGGCGACCAACAGCAGCATCCAGGGTTTGAGCGGGGATTTCAGGGCGGGCGAAGGGTTAGGCGGCTCGGGCAATGTTGTTTCCCGTGCAGGGTTCCGTGCCGGAAAGAGCGGCATGAATGGACAGAGCCTGTTCCAGCAATGGCGTGAGCAAATCCTGCGCAACGTCCAGGCTTTCGAATTTCGCTGCTCGCAGCACCAGATAATGCGCCGCAACGCTCTGGGTCAGTTGGTACACAATGCGCACCCCGAGCGGGGTGATCAGCAATTCCTTGGCTTGCGGATGAGCGAACAATCTCACGACATGGGGCGTTAATACTGCCAGCACCGGCAATACGGTACGGTTGTTGGCGCGCAAGGTGGCGAATGCGGGCCAGGCAGACGGAAGCGGCAGAATTTCCGGCAGGTCTGCGGAAGGCGAATAGAACTCGATATTCTGCGGGCGTACCAGCAGGTCCAACACGCCGTCGATGCCTGTGGGGGATTGCAGATCCGCCTGCAACCAAAGGCTGGGAAACTTGCGAAAGCCGACGGCATCAACAATCGTCCGAAGCTTGATTTCGTGGCCGCGATAGCGCCCCGACAAAGTCGGAAAACCGGAACGGTCCGCGACTGTCTGCACCCGATCGAATAACGAAAGGCAAGAGTCAAACATGCGCGCACGTTCGCCGTGAACCCGGGCCAGTTCCCTGACGTTAAACCGCCATAGTGCAAGCAGCGCGCAGACTCCGAACAAAAACGCCAAGTAGGTCATGCGCACTCCCTGACAGGATTTTGCTGGGTTTCCTCCGCGACCTCCGTGGCGAAAGCAGTCTTCAGTATCCCTTCGGACGCGGCCATGGCATGGTGAACTGGTCGCCTTTGCGGACGAATTTGTAGCGGTGATAAGCGAACCAGACCGAGGCGATGATGTAAAAGGCCATGATCGACAGCAGCATGTCGCTATATCCCAGGTAGGTGGCGAAATACACCGAGGCGCACAACACCAGCAGCACGATGGCCGTCACCGGATGGAAGGGGTGCACGTAGCCGCGGCTGATCGACCCCAGCGGCCATTTATTGCGGAACTTCATCATGTTCATGGACATGAAGGTGTAACCGAGCAAGCCGGAGAGGATAGAGAAGCCGATCACCAGGTCCAGCTTGTCCACGAATACGATGGCGAACACCACGGCGATGGGGATCAGGAAAATGATCGCGCGGTAAGGTGTACGAAAGCGCGGATGTACCGCCCCGAACCATTCGGGCATGTAGCGGTCGCGGCCCATGGAAAACCAGGCGCGCGAGGCGTCGGTAATACAGCCATTGGCCGAGGCCAGAGCGGCGAACAGGGTGCCGATGAACATGATGGCCTGCATGGTTCCGCCGCCGGTGAGTTTGGCGGCGTCGTAGAGCGGCGTATAGGCCTGGCCGAGGTATTGCCATGGCATCAGCCCGACGGCGATGTACCAGGTAAGAGATGCAGCGATGAGCAGCGTGATCATGCCGCTCATGGTGCCGAGCGGAATCGAGCGTCCGGCCGAGCGCACTTCTTCCGCGGCCTGGCAGGTGCCTTCGATGCCAAGGTAATACCACATGCCGAATTGCAGGGCGCCCAGCGCACCGATCCATCCATAGGGCAGATCGGTGAACAATTCCTTGTGCAGCAGCACTTTGCCCGGCGCGAAGGGCGACACGCTGAAAAACAGCACGATGATCGAAATGAACGCGATGGCGGTAATGACGAAATTCACCGTGAGCGTCGCGTACACGCCTCGATAATTGAGCCAGGCCAGCACGGCAATACTCAGGACAATAAATGGCCGGGTGTCCAAATCCGCATGACCCATCTCGCCCGCCAGCGATTTGAGCAGGTCGCCCACCACAATGGCGTTGCTGGCTTCCAGCATGGTATAGGCCATGACCAGATACATGCCGACGTTAAACGCCATCAACGGGCCGACGATGTGTTTGGCCTGTGTGTATTGACCCCCCGCGGCGGCCACGGTCGAGGTGACTTCGGAATCGATCATGGCCACGCAGGAATACAGCAGGCCGATGTACCAGCAGGCGATCAAGGCGCCCCATGCGCCGCCTTTGGCGAGCGAAAAATTCCAGCCGGTAAATTCGCCGACCAGCACGATGCCCACGCCCAGGGCCCAGACGTGCAAAGGGCCGAGCACTTTTCTCAGGGCGATGCGCTGCTGACCCGAGCCAGCAGAAGTTGTTGTAGCCATCTTTTCCTCCCCCGTTCTTGTTTTTGAAGCTGCTTTTCTACTCTTCGCCTTCGCGCGAACTCATCAGGAAATCCTCGCTGTATTTCTGACTGACCGAAAATGCATCAAAAATCATCCAAGCGAAAAGTAAGGCGGAAACTATCCATGAGGCCCAACTCAACATGTCCCAAAGCGCCATTGCGGTTCTCCTCTCGATCGTCAGATATCTTCAGTGTCTTCCCCTCAATTGCGGGGAACCTGTTTCCCTTGAAAAGCCTGGATTCCCGTTTCCACGGGAATGACATGGACTTATTCAGCTTTTCCTAACGCGACTTGCCGAATTTTTCGTCTATGACCTCGCGGTATTCGCGATCCGAGATGCGCAGCAGGAAAAAGAAATAAGCCACGATGACCACCACGGTCACAGGCAGCTTCCAGGAACGCAGATCGGCGTCGAAGTCGAACTGGGTTTCGATCAGCCCTTTGGCGTCGGCCGGTTTCTTGCCGAGCTTTTCCCACTGCTGGGCTTGTACCGGGGTCTGCTTCAATTCATCCCATGTGGGTTCGGCAGCGGCGACCGCGGCCTCCGCCGCAGGCGCCTCGGCGGCAACCGCCGCCATGTGCTTTTTCCACAGAAATGGCACCAGCAGGCAGATGAACAACAATACCAGGATGATCACACTGTCGATGATCTGGCCGATGCCGGCTTGTTTGGGTGGGTTGTATGCCATGACGTGCTCCTCCTCAGCGAGACCGGTTTTCGTCCATATGTTTGATATCCAGGCCGTAGATATGATCCTTGTCCTGGGCGTAGTGGCGGACCATGGCCAGCATCGATGCGGTATTAAAAATGAGCAGAAGCAGCGCTCCAATACTGAGCACGATGCGCATGGCGCCGTCTTCGACAAATCCGATGATGGCGAAATACACGAAAACAATGCTGATCCAGAGCAGGACTACGAAGATCCAGGCCATGATCTTGTCTTGCGAGAACATGGAATCGATGCGCGAACGCATGTCTTGATTCATTTTGGTTCTCCCCCTGTATCGGGCTGCGGGACAGCCCTCTATTATTTGCAGGCGCAATTCAAGAAATACGCCTTGCGAGAAACACCGCTAATGCTGGTAAATAATGTTTCTCTCTGTTCAATTTACGCCCGGGGGTTTTGCGGTGTCAAGAAAACGTTGTCATAAAACAATGCAAGCGGCAGGCGTCGCCGGCCCCAAAGGATTGTGCGCTGCGCCATCCGGAGAATCTGAAACCAGGGGGCCGAGTTGAAAGCCAAGGCGGTAATCAAGGCGGAGCGGTCGGGAGAACGTTCGCTGGACAAGCACCTGGGGGCTACGGTTCGCGACTTGCGCCAGCGCCACAATCTCACCATTGCCGACGTCGCCGGCCGGGCGGATATCAGCCGCGGCATGTTGTCGAAAATCGAGAACGGCCAATCCTCGACCAGCCTCGACACGTTATCGCATATTGCGCAGGCTCTGGGCGTCACCCTGGCAAGCCTGTTCCGTGACTTCGATGCCCCGGCGGGAGGCGCGCAGCTTGTGAAAAAAGGCGAAGGGATGGAAGTTGTGCGGCGCGGCACCAAACGCGGCCACACCTATCATCTGCTTGCTTACGACCACGGCCCGAAAAAACTCTTCGAGCCCTTTCTGGCGACCATGAACGACAAGAGCGAGGTGTTTCCGACCTTCGAACATCCCGGAACGGAGTTTATTTATCTACTGGAGGGCAAACTCAAGTACCGCCACGGCCGGGAAAGTTATTTGATGTCGCCAGGCGATTCCCTGACCTTCAAAGGCAGTGTGCCGCACGGCCCGATTCAACTCATCAAGCTGCCGATCCGGATGCTGGCCATTATTCTTTATGACAACGAGACGCAGAATCATGCGAGAAGGTATTGAAAAGCAGGGGCGAGGGACGGGGGACGAGGAAAAAAAAGGGGTTAGGGACTGGGCGAATTACACCCTTCACCCATTCACCCTTCACGCCTTCACTGCTGTTTGACCCGTCACCTGTCACCCGTCTCTCGTCACCGCCTTTAACACTTATTGCTGAAAATGCGCGCCCTTGCCGAGCAGGGCTTCGCGGAAACGGTTTTTCAGATGTGAGCCGTCGCGGGGCGGCAGCACCAGAGGCAGCTTGTCGGGGGCGACCTTGATTTGTGCGAACAAGGGGCCGCCAGCGCGGTGAACGTCGGCACGCAGTTTGGCGATCGGCTCCATCGAGGTAATGATCGAGGTCGATGCAAATCCGCAGGCCTTGGCCGTTGCCGCGAGATCGACACCAAAGGCGGTGTGTGAGGCCTGCATGCCGGTTTCGCCGTAGCGCTCGTTGTCCAGCACGACCACCGAAAGATTTCTCGGACGTTGCGCGCTGAGAGTGGCGAGCGAACCCAGGCCCATCAGCATTTCTCCATCGCCGGTCAGCACGAGCACCGGTCGTTTGGGCTGTGCAAGGGCAAGCCCCAGGCCGATCATTGCCGCACCGCCCATGCCGCCCCAGAGCGGAAAATTCAGCGGATGATCGCCTGCCGCTGTGACGTCCCAGGCGGGGGCCCCGAGTCCGGCCACCACCAGCAAATCGCCACGATCCGCCAGCAGAGCGCGAGCCACTGCACGACGATCGGGATAGTTCGGGGAATTTGCCATGTTTGTTGTCCGCTTATTTCTCGAATGTTTTCGCGCCGAGCAGGCGTTGCCCGATCAGCAGCGCGGACGGGCGAAGGGTGTTGTAGGCGATTCGCAGTGCGCCTTCGGCAAGCGGCAGCAAGTCCGCCTCATCATCGGTGCGGTTGACCAGCACGCCCATCTCTTCCAATACCTTTTGTGTGGCGTGGCCCATCGGTATCTGCCAGGGATTGAACTCCGCCCAGTCGCCGCGCATGGTGACCAGCATGGTCAGGGGTATCTGGCAGGTGCTCAGCATTGAGAGCATATTGATGCAGTTGCCCACGCCGCTCGATTGCATGAGCAGCACGCTTTTGGCGCCGCCCAGCCAGGCGCCCACCGCCTGCGCAATGCCTTCCGCCTCATTGGTCAGCCGCACCATGGAAAGAGTCGGGTCCGCTTCGCAGAGCCGGATAAGATTCGAATGCCCCGCATCGGGCACAAAACTGACTTGACTGACCGACTGCTGCTTCAACAGCGCATGAAGAGCCTGACTCCAGTGTGGTTTGGCGGTATCCATAGTGATGAGTTTTTCGAGCTGTTTTCGAGCACTTGTTTCAGGAAAAGTGCGATTTGGCCACAATCGCGGAGTGCGGGCAATCAGAACAGTTTCTTTTTCAATTTTTCCTTGAGTTTGTCCGCCGGCGTGGGCGCGGGAGCAGCAGCAGCAGGCTGCTCGCCCGCAGCCGCGGGCTGCTCGGAGTTGCCGAGCAATTTCGCGTCCAGTTTTTCCTTTAGCGCGTCTTTCTTTGCGTCCATTTTCTCTTTTACGATCTCTTTCTTTTCCTCGACTTTTTCCCTGGCCGCCGCTTTTTGTTCCTCGATCTTCTCCTTGACGGCCTCCTTCTGTTCTTCGATTTTTTCCCAGGCGGAATCCGCCATGGCCGCGCCGAAATCGAGTTTGTACTTAAGCGCCACGAAGGGACCGTAAGCGCGCACCGGCAGCGTCAGTCCCTTGGATTGGGCGCGTGAGCCCGAGGTGCTGGCTTTGACCAGATAGTCGAGCGAGCTGTCCGGCAGATTGATATCACCCTCTCCGTTCAGGCGCAGGACCGGCGAGATGGCCAGAAAATCCCCATTGTGTGCGATGCCGTTCTTGATATCGAAGCTCGCGCTCAGTTCGGAAAACAGGGTTTTCTCGGTTGCGGCCGCCGGCTGTTCCGCTTCGCCCTTGCCACCGCCGATCATCGCTTTGACCTTGCCAAGGGCTTGGCCAAGATTGATGCCCTTGATGGCGCCGTTCTTCAGTTCAAGTTTGGCAGTGCCGTTGAGCGCCTTGGTTATCGCCGATACCAGATTGCCACTGGTCGTCAGATCCAGCGATACGTTGCCGCGACCTTCCAGAAGATCTTTGCCGAGCAAGTCGCGCAAAAGCGGACCGATCGATATGTCCGAAAGTTCTTGCCGAATGGCAATGCCGTTGGTGTTGGCATCGAGGGAGACAGAGCCCTTGGTGCTGCCCTGATAAAGATTCGCGGCCAGGGGATCGACATTGAGGCGGCCATCCTTGACGCTGAGGTCCACGCGCAGATTTTTGACCTGGAGTTTCGAGGCCACGAGTTCGCCGATCCGCAAGCTGCCGGTTGCCGCAAGCGTTTTGAGCGGCGAAAAGTCGATCGGTTTTTCCGCCTGCCAATTGGCCGGGGTCGCTACCGTCGGGTCGGCGGCTGCCTTCGGTGGCACATACTTGTCCACGTTGAGCTTGTCGATGGCAATGTCAAACGTGCTGCGCAAAGCCTTGAAATCCGACACAGAAAATTTTGCCTTGATATGACTTTCATCCAGCGTAAAAGCCAGGTCGGTGTCGGCCGTTTGTTTGCTCAGATCCGCACTCAGGCTGCCGGAGAGCGGTATCTTGAGTTTTTTCATTGGCAGACCGGGCGAGTCAAATAAGAAATCTCCCTCAAGTTTTGGCAATTGAATTGACCGGGCTTCCATGTTGGCCAGGATCGGGGTCGAGAGCGAACCCTTGATGGCGTTTTCCGCCTGCCTGGCGTCAATGCTTATCGTGAAACGCCCGATCTTGACCGATTTGCCGCTGCCTTCCACGCCCGAAAGTCTGACACTGGCATCGGCGTTCAGTTGTGGGCCCTGTGCCTTGACCTGCAAAATGACGTCGCTTCCGCCGGCCTTGTCGCGCGTGATATTAATTTTTGGCGCGTCGAGTTTTGCCTCAAAGCTGTCGGCCTCGCGGTTACCTTTCGCGTTTAGCGTCACGCCGTCCACCAGAATTGTCTGGTTGTCGAGATGCATCGTGAAATGCGGCACCCGGAGCTTGCCTTCAGACAGCGTCACTCCGGCAAATACACCGGTGGCTGTGGCGGCAAGATCGTTAATCGAAAGTGCGTTGCTCTGCATGCCGATCTTCGGTGCGGATAGTCTGGCTTTGAACGTGTCCTTGCCAAGAGCGCCAGTTACGTTGAATTCGAGCGCCGCAATATCGACCTGCCGGGTCTGCGCATGGGCCTCTATTTCCGTTTGAAGCTCGGCGCTCAGGCCGCTAATGCCTGCCGCCTCGCCGGTCACTTTCAGAGTTACGGCCTTGAGCGAGAACACTTGTTTATCGAAATCCGCCCTTAGGGTGCCGCCGGTTCGAAGCCGCAGATCGACTTTCGGTTGATTACCTTTAATGGTCGCCGCCAATTCGAATACCGTCGGTACGCCCGGTGCGACGCGCCCGGTTTTGAGGTTGAAATCCGCGATGGCGTATTCGGAACCGCTGGCTTCGTCTTTCCAATTAAGCGCCGCCTGGTTGATTTCCACGCCGTCAATTTCGAGCTTGATCGGAGATTGCGCCTTGGCAGGCTCGGTCGTGGTTGCCGGCTCCGGCTTTTTCTCTCCACCCAGCAGGTCGTCGAAATTGGTCTTGCCGTTTTTGTACTTGACCAGATTGGCCCGCATTCCGTCCAACTGAATCTTGTCCACGATAACCTGCTTGGCCAGCAGGGGAATCAGCATGAGCGATACGCGCACATCGTCCACCCCGGCGAATTCCTTGTCGCTCTTGAACTCGGACAAATGGGTTTTGCCCAATTGCACGCCGAGTCGGGGGAAAAACATGAGTCGAATGTCGCCCTCGATCATGAGCGTGCGTTGGGTGGATTCCTTGACCCGACTGGTCAACTGGGTCTTGTATTGATTGGGATCGAACGTGGTCGCGATGTAAATTACCGCGCCAATGAACAGAACGACCAGGCCGAGGACGGCATATAAAAGCCACTTCAAGTACTTCATGGAGTTCGTTTCGCTTGGGCAATGAGTGCGCCATTATCGCGTGCCCTCAAGGGCTACGCCACCGGGAAAATTTGTGGTATCGGGCCGGTCAATAAAAACGGGCGCACCAAGACACCCGTATTGCCGGTTCCGGATAATGACTTGGCAATCAGCCGAAACTGAAGCCGGGCGTGCGGGTGTAGTGGTGCAGCCCTTCGTCCTGGATGACCAGCGAGCGCATGCGCTGGATGCCCCGGTTGTGATGCGAATGCAGCAGGGTGGCGGGCGTGATTTGTGCGGCGCCGGTGGACCAGTTGATGCGTTGATTTTCGATCATCGAGTGAATGCCATCGCCTTGCAGCGCGAGCGTGACCGCCACCCCGTTGTGGCGATGCGGACGCTGGTCGCAGCCGGCGGCAAGTGTATTGATCGCCACATTGATCGAGGGAATCGTCATGTAACCCGGCGCCAAAGCCTTGGTGGAGAACATGACCGAGCAGCCGGTGGTGTCCGCGGTAATGGCGCGTTGATAAACGCCTTCGAAGTGGCGCGCGATCTCCGTGGCCGGCCAGTGCACCGTTTCCACCACCGAATCCTTCGCGGTGGGCGGACTCAGATGCCCGAAAGAAAGCAGCGGCTCATCGGATGCCACAAACAGCAGGCAGTCGGCGCTGGCGGCGCGGTGCGACGTTTCCGCTCCACCCGGAAAGCAGAACAGGTCGCCCATGCTCCATGGAATGACATCGCCCCCCTGGCGGCTTTCGCCACTGCCCGACATGACATAAAAAACTGAGCCCGAGGCGGCAAAGCTGGCCCGCAGCGATTCGCCAGCGCGGATTTTCAGGTAACGACACAGCAGTGTCGGCGTGGTGGCCGGGTAATTGGTGCCCAGGTCGGCGGAAGAATCCAACTCGATCCAGCCGGTGGGTGTGGCCGGATCAAACGCCCGGTCGCGTTCGGCAAGAAACTGCCGCGCCGGCACCGGCGGGTAACTGAAACGAAAGGGGTTTTCCGAGGTGTGGTAACGGGCTCGACCCTGATAGGCCGCTGCGGACTCGGTCTGGGTGCGGATTGCTTCCTTGACAGTCATGGCCGTCCTCCTGAGTGGGGATGTGACAATATACCGCCGGAGACGGCATTCGGGGCAATTCGATATTTGTTGGGACATCCAGATTTCATGACAACATGAGTTTCCTGCGGCAGTTTCCCCTCACTCTCGGCGCCTCTGCGCCGCTTCAAGTATGCCTTTGCTTCCGATGGTAGAGGGACTTCCCCCTCCGGGAGACAACGGCCTATGGATCGAGCTATAAAGTATAGGCCTGACCCCAATGTTGCTACTCGACCTCAACGATCACTTCAATCTCGACCGAGATGTTGAAAGGTAACTCCGCCATGCCAACGGCAGAGCGAGCGTGTTTTCCGATTGCCTCCCCGAAGACATCGACCATGAGATCGGAGAAGCCGTTGATGACCTTTGGCTGATCCGTGAATCCGGGAGCGGAGTTCACCATGCCCAGAACCTTCACGATCCGCTTTACCTTGTCGAGGCTCCCCAACGTGGCGCGGACGGTGGCAAGGACGTTCAGGCCAGTAGTACGAGCAGCGAGGTAGCCCTGCTCGAGCGAAAGGTCCGTGCCAACTTTGCCCCGGGGTGTCGATTGACTCGGGCCTGTGCCCGAAACGAAGAGCAAATTGCCGACCCGGACTGCGGGGACATAATTTGCAACAGGTGTGGCGAGCGGCGGCAGCGTGATGCCTTTCAGCTTTAGATTGTCCTCCGCCGTTCCTGTCGCCTGTGCCCAAGCGCTGGGGACGGCTAGAAGGCTGAGGATCAGTGCTGTGACGAGTGCTCTCATTGAGTTCCCTTCCATTTTTGTTGAATGGCGGGTAAGTATAGTGGACCCTGACTGACGAAATCCGACGAACCCGGTAGGTTGGGCTGAACGGAGAAAAGCCCAACATTTCTGTTTCGCCAAGGCTGTTGGTTCCGTAGTTTTCGGGATTACCGCGATCGGAGGTCGCACGAGAGAGTCATTGATATCCCTGCCCATTTGCTATTTGCAATTGAATGTTGGGCTTCGCTTCGTTCAGCCCAACCTACAAAGTCTCCAACCTACGAGGTTTTTGGGGGCGTGCGCCTAGATCGGGGTTTGGCATTTTGAAGGGCTGTGCCATTTCATAGGCGCGCGCGGCGCGCAGGACTTTTTCGTCGGCGAATTTGTTGCCGACGATTTGCATGGACACCGGCAGGCCGGCTTGCGTGAATCCACAGGGCACGGCGGCGGCGGGTTGTTGGGAGAGGTTGAAGGGGTAGGTAAAGGGCGACCATTCCCACCAGCGTTTGCGCTCGGAGCCGGGCGGGACTTCGTGGCCGGCTTCGAAGGCCGTTACGGCAAGTTGCGGGGTGATGAGCAGGTCGTAGCTTTGGTGCAGCAGGCACATGCGGCGGGCGAAGGCTTCGCGGGCGCGTTCGAGCTTGCGGTATTCGATGGCGCTTAGGGAAAATCCTGGTTCGGCGAGGTCAAGCATGGGCGGGTCGCACAACGCGCGTTGCGCGGTGCTCATGGGCGCGATGGCGAGCGCAAGCGCCACTGCCCATAAAGGTTGCATGATACTGATCGGGTCTTCGAGCGTGAGGTCGAGTTCTTCGAGGTGCGCGCCCATCGTTTCAAATCTGTGTACCGCCTTGTCAACCAGAGCGGCGACTTCCGGGTCCACGCGGGCATAGCCCAGGGTGCGGCTGTAGGCGATTCGCCAGCCTTTCACGCCGGCGTCGAGTTCTTTGCGGTAGTCGATATCGCGCGCAGGTGCTTGATACCAATCGCGCACATCGGGGCGTGCGATGACGTTGAGCATGAGCGCGGCATCGGTCACGTTGCGCGAGATGGGGCCCTGGTGCCAGAGTGTGCTGGCGGGCGAATGCGGGTGCACCGGTACGATGCCGAAGGTCGGCTTGAAGCCAAACAATCCGCTGAAGCCGGCGGGAATGCGGATCGAACCGCCTCCATCGGTGGCGATGTGCATGGCGCCCATGCCGAAAGCCGCGGCGACCGCGGCGCCGCCACTGCTGCCGCCCGGTGTGAGTTGGGTATTCCAGGGATTGACGGTGATGCCGGTAAGCGGGCTGTCGGTTACGCCCTTCCAGCCGAATTCCGGAGTGCAGGTCTTGCCGAGAAATACCGCGCCTTGTTCTTTCATACGTGCCACCGGCGGGCCGTTTTCGGTCCACGGCTGCTTTGGGTCGATGGTGCGCGAGCCGCGCAGCGTCGGCCAGCCTTCAGTTACGATCAGGTCTTTGACCGTGGCCGGGACGCCATCCACCAGCCCGGCCGGTTGGCCGCGTTGCCAGCGCGCTTCAGATGCCTGCGCATCTTTTAATGCACGCGCCTCATCCACCAGGACAAAGGCGTTGTAAATCGGATCGAGCTTGGCAATGCGATCCAGCGCTGCACGCGTGACTTCGACCGGCGAGAGTTTCTTGCGCCGGTAGTGTTCCGTCAGTTCGACTGCGGTCAGGGAAAGAATGTCATCGGACATGTGCTGCTCCGGCGATGCGCGGGACTTGCATTGTTGCACACGGCAAATTCAAAAGAGAAGCTCGACGCAAAGACGCAAAGACGCAAAGATGCAAAGAACGCAAAGAGCGCGAAGGAGGTGCAAAGAAAATCCAATTCAGAGTGGAATGCACGTTCAGGCTATCCGTACTTCAAAGAATTACCTTGAAATTGTCAGGGTTTCCTTTGCGTGCTTTTCTTTGCGTCCTTTGCGTCTTTGCGTCGAGATTTTGTTTCCAGATTTAAACGGCCCCGCGGCGAGGCACCGCGGAGCCGGGTCTCCGTCTTACGCCTTCTTCATTGCCTTGAGTACCGCTTCAGCCGTGATCGGCATGTGCCGTACACGCGCGCCTACAGCATTGGCGATGGCGTTGGCCACGGCTGGCGCCACCACGGTGGAGGCCGGCTCGCCTACTCCGGCGGGATGGTGGTTGGATTCGATGATCGTCACATCGATCTCCGGCACCTGCGCCAGACGGATGGGCGTGTACTCGTGGTAGTTGGTTTGCTCAAAGGCGCCATTTTTCAACGTCAGCCGCTCGGCCATGATCTGGCTCGCCCCCCACAACGCTGAACCGCGAATCTGCGCTTCAATGTTTCTGGGATTGACCGCAATGCCCGGGTCCATGGCGATGGTGAGCCGGTTGATGGTGTAGCGCCCGGTTTTCGGATCGACTGTGACTTCGGCGATACCCGCAGCCCAGGTCGGGCTCTGGCGTTCTTCGGCCGCCGTCACCGCGATGCCGAAGCCGGTGTTGGGCGGCAGGCGTTTGGTGCCGTAGCCTGATCTTCCGGCGGCCACGCGCAGGCAGTTCGCCAGTCGCAGCGCACCTCCCACGGTGCCGGATTCGTAGGGAATCCAGGAGCCTTCCTTGGTCCAGGGCAGGGAGATCCATAATTGATCCATGTAGTAATCGGACTTCGTGCCCGGTGCATAGCCGGAATTGGGTATGCCGCGATTGCCGCCTTTGCCGTTCAACATGGACAGGCGGAATTCCAGCGGATCGCGCCCGGCCGCCGCCGCCACTTCGTCCATGAAGGACTCGACCACAAAAACGTTATACGAGTTGGACACCGTGCGCAGCGCACTGGCCTGCACCGCCGAGGTCGTTACTTCATGATTCCAGGCCCGCACGCGGTGATTCTTCACGTTGTACCAGTGATCGCTGCCGCCGATGGACCATTGGTCGATGTCGCGCTTGTTCTCTTCCCAGGAATCCTGCTGTAACCAGTCGGAGCCGTATTTCTTGCCCACACCGAAACGCGCACCCATCCAGCCGCAGACGATGTCCTGATTCATTGCCGTGAGTTCGCCGTTCTTGATGCCGGCTTTGACTTTGTGATACGTGGGCGTGCGTGCGAAGCTGGTGGCGAAATTGGTTTCGCGCGTATGGATCAACTTCACCGGCCGGCCGGTTTCCTTGGCGCACCACGCTGCCGCGAGAATGTCGTCGTAATCCTGCTTGCCGCCGAAGCCTCCGCCCACCAGATACTGGTGCACGAACACTTTCAACTCTTCCGGTTTTTTCTTCAGTACCGTGGATAGATAGCCGGTCAGCGTCATGCGCGCAAACGAAGTGCTCTGCGTGCCGACATGGACATGCCATTCGCCATTGGTGAATTGCACCGTGGCGTTGAGCGGCTCCATGGTGGCGTGGCAAACCATGTCGGTGGTGTATTCCATCTCCAGCACCTTGTCGGCTTCACTGAAGCCGGCATCGACATCGCCTTCCAGCACCCAGGGCGCGCTGGCTTTTTCGTCCTTCGATAATTTCTTGTATTCATCCAGCAGCACGGCCGAACTGAGATTGGCATACGGACCCGCGTCCCATTTCACCTTCAAGGCTTTGGCGGCTTTCATGGCGGCGGGAAACTTATCCGCCACCGCGACGACCCAGCCGGTGCACTTGCCCATGGCCTCTTCGATCTTCACGGCTTTGATGAAACCGGGGATTTTCTTCGCTTCGGAATCGTCGATGCTCAGGACTTTGGAGGCATACCGCGAACGCGGCACCACCAGCGCGCCGTAGGCCATGTTGGGCAGGAACACATCGATGCCGTACTTGGCCTGGCCGTTGGTTTTGGCCGGGATGTCGAGCGCGGGCAGCGACTTGCCGATGATTTCGTACTTGCTGGGATCCTTGAGCGTGATGCTTTTCAGATCGTCGGGATACGAGAACTTGCGGTCGATCTTCACTTTCTGCAGGATTTCCCCGTAGCCGATCGAGCGGCCGGACGCCTTGTCGATGACCCGGCCCGCCCCCGCGCGGCAGTCCGCCAATTTGGCGTTGAGCAGTTTCGCGCCCGCTTCGACCAGCACAATGCGCCCGGCGGCGCCAGCGCGTGCGATGCGGTCGAATTCGGTGGTCACGCTGCCGCTATTTACGGTGTAGGCGAGTCCATAGATTCCGAAGTTCTCCACGCTTTCCAGCGGAGTATCCAGGCGTACGTCTTCCCAGCGCACTTCCAGTTCCTCGGCGATAACCTGGGCGAGGCCGGTGCCGATATGCTGGCCCATTTCGGTTTTGACGATGTGCATGGTGGTAATGCCATCGGGCGTAATGGTGAACCAGATGGCGGGCGTGAAGCCCGGCGTAGCCGCGGCGGCTGTCGCGTTGCCACTGGCAACCAGCCCCGGCAGGCCGATGCTCAGGAAACCGCTTCCGGCGATCAGGGTCGAGCGCACCAGAAATTCGCGGCGTGTCACGCCTTGTTCGGTTGTCTTGTTAGCCATGATGCGCGCCCTCCTTCTTCAATTGCGCGGCACGCTGCACGGCGCCGACGATGCGCGAATAGGTGGCGCAGCGGCACAGGTTGCCATTCATGTGAGCGACGATTTCGTCTTCGGTTGGACTTGGGTTAACGGCCAGAAGTGCTGCCGCCTGCATGATCTGCCCGGACTGGCAGTAACCGCACTGCGGCACCTGCGCCTCGATCCAGGCCTGCTGCACGGGGTGGGCATCCGAGGGATGCAGCCCTTCGATGGTGGTGATGACCGCGCCTTCCGCGTCGGCCAGCTTGACCAAACAGGAACGCACGGGCTGACCGTTCAGGTGCACGGTGCAGGAGCCACACAGGCCCTGACCGCAGCCGAATTTGGTCCCGGTCAGTCTCAAATCCTCGCGGATCACCCACAAAAGCGGCGAATCCGGCGGCGAATCGGTGAAATAACTTTGTCCATTGATGCTAAGTGTTGGCATGACTGTCAGACCTCCCTGGCACAAGTTGAATAATGGCCCGCTAACCATTCCCGGGCCGGCCGATAGCGAATCATCCGCGCGCCCAAAAGCCACTCACCGCGCAAACGTTCCCCATTCGTGAGGCTACGCCGCATCGACTCGTCGATGGCGCGGCCTCCCCATCCTTGCGCGGGCAAACGCTCGCGGCAGGGTGATCACGGTACTCCTAATTTCGCTTCATTGGGACGGACGGCGGGCGCCGCGACGAGTCTTGCAGCGCGGGGCGAAACTCTCGGGTCGCGGTCGGGAATTCTTAAGGGAACCTCTAAAATTCAAGCTACCGTCATTCCCGCCTTCGCGGGAATGACAAATAATTAGAGGCGCCCTGAAGCCGGCCGGATTATGTCCGCGAATGCGGACAAGAGAATGATGCCTGGGTTAGGGCAACTGCTGGAGCAGCTCGCGGGCTTTGCGCGCGGGATCGCTATTGGGATGATGCTCGATCAACTGCTCCCATGCCTGCTTCGCGGCATCGGTCTCGCCGAGTGCCAGTTGCGCTTTTCCAATCAACAACCATGCGGCGGGTGCCTTCTTGCTCTCGGGATGGTCGGCGAGAAGTTTTTCTTCGGCTTCGATGGCGGCGGCGAAATCGCGTTGACGCCACAACGCCTCGCCCAGCCAATAGCGTGCATCCGGGGCGGCGGCGTTAGCGGGGAAAAGTTCGACGAACGCGCTCAGGTGACGTATGGCGGCGGGATAGTCGCCGGCTTCATAAAATTTGATGGCGCTGCCGTAGGCTTTCTGAGCCGGATCTTCGTCCCCTTGTTTGGCGTCCGAGATGGTCTTGTGAAGGACGGCAACGGTACGTTCCAGATCGCGAATCTTGTCTTCAAGCGTTTTGACGTTGGCCTGCGAAGCACCGGACTGGAATTTTCGTTCGGCCTCGATCTTGCCGATTCTCGAATCCAGATCGGTGGCGATTTTTCTTTGTCTTTCCTGGGATTGCTTGATGGAGTCGAGCACTTCCTCGAGTTGGCCCCGCAGTTTGCCAATATCCGCGCTCAGCGCTTCATTCTGATTGATCAACTCGATCAGACGTACTGCGGTGTTGTTTTCTGCGGCATTCGGCTCTTCGGCTGCCAAGCTGGGCGCGACCAAGGCAGCCAGCAGAAGCGCGGCCGCGCGGGAAAATCCGCTGGTGGATCGGTGCCAGCCCTGGGGCGCATGCGAAACGCTATCGATCTTCAAACCATACCTCATCAGGTTATTACGCGCATTATCCGTCCGCGACCGGTGTCAGCGTCTGTACATGGGGTAGGCGATGTCGGAACGCCGATTCAGCGCCCAACTCTCTTCGTTGTTTGCGTACGCAACCGGTCTTTCGGCGCCGTAGCTGACTGCCTCGATTTGCCTTGCCGGTACACCCAGGGCCAAAAGTGCACGCTGAACGGCCTCGGCTCGACGCTGCCCCAGGGCGACGTTGTATTCCGGGCTGCCTCGATCATCGCAATTACCTTCGACAAAAATCTTTACCGTCGGGCGTTCGATCAGAAAGCGGGCGTGCGCCGCGATCATGTTGGCATACTGCGGCTTGATGTCGTACTTGTCGTAGTCGAAATAGACTTTTCGTTCCACCAGCAAGGGGTTTGCGTTTTTCAGTTCTTCCTCGCTGACCATGCCGATCAGGTCCGGATCATCGCCGTCTTCCATGCGTTGGCGGCGCAACTGCTCGATTTCGGCGAGTCTTTCCCGTGTGCGAATTTCTTCCTGTCTGCGAACTTCTTCTTGTTTGCGAGCCTCTTCCTGCAATCGGGCCTCCTCCTGCAGGCGGAATTCCTCTTCTTGTTTGCGAGCCTCTTCTTGCTGCCGGATTTCTTCCTGGCGGCGGGCCTCTTCTCTTCGACGAAACTCTTCTTGTTTGCGTGCCTCCTCCTGTTTGAGAATCTCCTCTTGCCGACGGGCCTCCTCCTGTTTGAGAATCTCCTCTTGCCGACGGGCCTCTTCCTGTTTGCGAATTTCCTCTTGTTTGCGTGCTTCTTCCTGTTTGCGCAATTCCTCTTGTTTTCGCGCCTCTTCCTGTCTGCGCGCCTGCTCTTGTTTGCGTGCTTCCTCCTGCCGGAGGGTCTCTTCTTGTTTTCGTGCCTCTTCCTGCCTGACGAGTTCCTGGCGCGCAGCCTCCTGGCGGGCAAGCTCCTCTTTTCTGGCCGCGCTGCTCTTGTAACCCAGTGCGGCACAACCCTGCAGCGTTATCACCAGGACGAGCAGGGCTAAAGTGAGAAATCGTTTCATTGCTTCACCCCCGTTACGTGCGACTCGTATGGCGCCCACGAGGGACTGCGGATGTCGTGGGCATAGGCGGTAATCCCCGATCGGGTGGAACCATCGGTCGAGATGACGGCCAGGGCGCCGCGCCCCTTGACAGTTGTTGCATACAGAATCGCCTTGCCGTTGGGTGCAAATGTCGGCGACCGATCGTCCTGCCCCGCGGTTAGGAAGCGGGCTTCGCGTGTTGCGATGTCCTGAATCCCTATGACGTAACGCCCAGATTGCTGGCTGACAAACGAGAAGAGTCGCCCGTCGGGACTATAACGCGGCGAAGTGTTGTAGTTGCCCTCGAATGTCATACGCTCGGCTTTGGAACCTGCGGCGAGCGCAACGCGATAAATCTGGGGGCTGCCGCCGCGATCCGAGGAAAACAGGATGTGTTGTCCGTCGGGAGAAAAACTCGGTTCGGTGTCCCGCGACGGGCTGTCGCTCAAGCGACGAAGGTTTTTCCCGTTCACATCCATAAGGTAGATTTGCGAACCACCGTCCTTGGAGAGCGTTGCGGCGATCTGTTTGCCGTCTGGCGACCAGGCAGGCGCGGAGTTGGTGCCGCGAAAGCTGGCCACCACCCTGCGCGAGCCATTGGCAAGATTATGTACGTAGATTCGCGGCCGCTTGCGCTCGAAAGAAACATACACAAGCTGACTGCCGTCCGGGGACCACTGTGGCGACATCAGGGGCGCGGCACTGTGAACCAGGGGCTTGCGCTCGTAACCGTCGGCGTCGGCGATCATGAGCTCGGAACTGTCGCCGGTTCGGGTGACATAACAAATCCGCGTGGCGTAGGCGCCGGGATAACCCGCCAGTTTTTCATGAACGGCATCCGCGATGCGGTGAGACAGGCGTCGATGGCTGCGCCCGAAATGATCCATGGATGCTTCGAGGATGGGCTTTTCGCTGGCCACGTCGAACAATATGAAATGCGCCTCGAAAGAATCGTTTTTCTTGCGCAGCGCGCCCGTCACAACCATTTCCACTGCCTGTGCCTTGAAGTACGCATAGTCGATGCTCGTCTTTCCAGCGGGTATGGAGTCCGTGTTCACATCGACCACCCTCAGCGCACTGCTGCGCCGGAAGTCGTCGGTGATCACGCGAGCCATCTGGTGGACCTTTTCCGTCTCCTCGTCGCCTTGGAAGGGCAGGACGGCGATGGCAATGCGATTGCTCTCGCCACCGACAACTTCGACGGTTACCTGGGCGTAGAGCATACCCGGCAACCCCGCGCACAGAAGCGCCAGCACGCCCATCGATTTGAAGCTTGCAAGTCTCATGGTTCTTATTCTTTCGGTCTGAAGTTCAATAGAAAATTCCGGAAATGCGCATGAAACAATTCCGCGTCATCGGGCACCGGCAGGGGTTGGGCCGCACGAATCGCGCGTTCCACTGCTGCATCCAATGTGGCGATTCTGCTGGATTTTCGCAGCCGCACTTCCACGACGTCGCCGCCCGCCAACAAAGATACCTCGAATATCGCTTCGGGATTGCCGCGAAGTTCGGGTGGCATCACGATCCGCTGACGAACCTTGGCACTGATGCGGGCGATGTACTCGTCGATCAGCGCCTGGGTCTGCACATTGGCGGCCCGGCCGGACAGCTCTTCCGCGCGTTCTCTCTCGGCCGCCGCGGCCTCTTCACGCAATTTGCGCGCCAATTCGCGCTCACGCTCCAAGCGGCGATTTTCGGCCTCGATGCGACGTGCCTCCCTCTCGCTGTTCAGTACCTCGTTGCCGGGCGTATCTTCCTCCTGGCGAAGCTGTTCGGCCAGAGCAAGGGCTTTTTCGCGCCGTTGAGCTTCTTTGTTCACGGTGGGCGAGGGCGGAGGTGGCGGCGGAGGCTCCGCGGCACGTGGAGTTGGCGCGCGGGGCGTTAGCTCGGCAACCGGCTCCGCGGATCGAGTGCTAGCAGGTTCCTGGGTTGCGCGAACATTGGGTGAAGGGGCGATCGGGTTAGTGGTGGCAATAACTGGCGCGATAGATGGTTCGGCGGCCTGCGGTGCGGGTCGGCGTGCGTCGGCCACAGGGTCAGCTGGCCGCGCTAGCGGTGGTGCTTGTGTTGGTCGCGGAGTCGCTGAAGGTGAGGCCGGGGCAGACAACGTCGCGGACAGGGGTGTTTCGGTGGCGCGCGGCGCGAGAGGGCGCGGCTCGGAAAGAGGCTCGGCCGCCTTCGGTGCTGGCGGTGTTTGCGTCGGTCGTGCGGGCGAAGGCGCGGATGGCGTGGGCGCAGTTGCCACGGGCGGTATAGGCGCGGGCGGAGAGGTGGACTCGATTGCCCGGGGCGAGGGCGCGGGTGCGGGCAAGGTGGGCGACGTTGCCGAAGGCAAAGCGGAAATATTGGCCGCTGGCCGTTGTATCGGTCTGGGTGCCGGAGCCGTGAAGTCGGGTTGAAGAGGCGGCGACGCTTTGTCCTCCACTTTCGGCGGGCTTTGTCGTCGGGAACTGGCTTTGGGCGGCGGCGTATGCTGTGCACGCGAGACTGGCAAAGTGCCCCAGAGTTTGACTGTTGCCCGCGAAAGATCCACGGGCTTGAGGGTCATGCTGATGACCAATGTTCCGAGGATGGCCGCGTGCAAGGCAAGCACAATGAAGCCCGCGAGGACCGGAATCGGTTCGGAATCCGCTTCCTTGCGCAACCAGGTCATTAGCCGCATTGGAGTCAATCGCCTAGTCGCTTGTCCTCACGGCTTCGGGATGGCGAGCAATCCCACGTTGTCCACGCGATTGCGCTGAAGCAAGTCCATGGTTTGCAACACCAAGTCGTATTTGATTTCCTTATCGGCGGTGATGATGACGGGCTGGTCCGGTTTGTTCAGCTGTTTGTTCTTGACGAATGCGGCAAGTTCGTCCCGGGTCACCGCAATCGTCGCACCGGAAATGTTGTGATCGATGACGGATATTTTGCCGCTGGCGGCGATCTGGACTTCCATGGGTTGCGTCGGCGCATTGTTGACGCGACCAACCGAGGGCAAGTCGATGATGCCGGGGGTAATCATGGGTGCCGTCACCATGAAAATCACCAGCAGCACGAGCACAACGTCGATGTAGGGCACAACGTTTATCTGGCTCAGAGGGCGTGCCTGGCGTCGGAAGGCCATTTACTTGCCTCCGGAGGCGTTGGATTGAAGGGCATCGAAAAACTCTTCGATGAAGCCTTCAAAGTTGCCGGACAGGCCATCCAGCTTGCGCAACAGATGATTGAAGCCAATCAATGCCGGGATGGCGGCGAACAGCCCCATCGCCGTGGCGATCAGCGCTTCCGCGATGCCGGGGGCGACACTGGCCAGCGATGCCTGGCCCACGGTGGCCAGGCCGCGGAAGGAATTCATGATGCCCCAGACTGTGCCAAACAGTCCGATATAGGGACTGACCGAACTGACCGTTGCCAGATAGGAGAGATTGGTTTCCAGTTTTGTCATTTCCTTCTGAAAAGCGGCACGCATCACGCGCCGGGTTCTGTCCCATTGGGCCGTGCTCAGTACGCCGTTCGAGCGCTTGCTCTGCCGGGTAAACTCGCGGTACCCGGCTTCAAATATGCGTTCAGTGCTGGCGCCGCGAAGCCTTTCGGCCGAGACTTTGCGGTAAAGCGCCTCGTAGTCCTTGCTGTCCTGCCATACTTTCTCGAATTTTTCCGTGTGGTCGAGCGTCTCCCGGAAGGAAGCGAACTTGCGGATCATATGCCACCAGGATACGACCGACAGGCCGAGCAAAATCAGCATTACCAGCTTTACCAGCAAACTTGCGTTCGATATCAGCGCAAGAAAGCCCAGGTCGTGAGCGACATTCATCTGTTAAACCCCATCCCTTTCTGCGATTCCATGGAATCCGGCAGTCCCGCTTGTAATACCGGGCCGCAGCGATCGGCTGCGAATTGAAATATTGTTCGGCCTCGTAGAGGTGGCCGCTCTGCACGGAACCAGGTCCAAAGCAATAATTGGGCGCGCCTCTGTGCGGACGCCAAAATGCGGTCGTGGCGAACGTATACTGTGCTGCGGCGTCCGACGGACCGTCTCACCTGGAGCTCAAACACCATGCTACGACACCTATGTTTTGCAATGCTGTGCGCGCACATGTCGCTGGCGCAGGCGGGCGACGAACCCAGGATCTTCACCATCGGCACGTTTGCCTTCGAAAACGGCAGCACCCTGAACGATATGCGGGTCGCCTACGACACTTATGGCGAATTGAATGCGACGCGAGACAATGCCATCCTGGTGACCCACGGCGCCAGCCAGGGAAAGAACGGCTACAAGATTCTTATCGGGCCAGGCAAGGCTTTCGATACCAACAAATATTTCGTCATCACGGTGGATGCCATCGGGGGAGGCGGATCGAGCAAACCGGCCGATGGACTGGCGGCGCAATTTCCCGCGTATACGATCCGCGACATGGTGCGCGCCCAGCACGAGTTGCTGACCAAGGGGCTTGGGGTGAAAACGCTGGTCGCGGTAGGGGGTGCTTCCATGGGGTCATTTCAGGCGTTGGAATGGGGCATTCACTTTCCCGACTTCGCCAGGGGCTTGTTACTGATCGTGCCCGGCGCCCGTAGCGACCGGCATGTCCAGGCAATATTCGATGCCGTCGTGAACACAATCCAACTGGATTCGAAGTGGAACAATGGCAATTACACCGAGAATCCGGTCGATGGCATCATCACAGCCGGCATGATTTATTTTCCCTGGCTCTATAGCGACGAACATCTCAACACGCTGGTGAGCAATGAGCAGTACCAGAAAGCGCAGCGTGCCTTTGGCACGGCCTGGGCCAAAATCTGGGATGCACGCAGCCTGATTTACCGATACCAGGCCACAGCAAATCATGATGTGTCCAAGCCGTTTAACGGGGACTTGCTGCAGGCCCTGGGTCGCATCAAGGCCAAAGCCCTGATCATGCCCGGCATGACTGATCGCACCTTGCCAAGCTACATGGCGAGGGAGATTTACCGGGGCGTGAAAAATAGCCTTTACGTGGAAATTCCGTCTTACCTCGGACACCTCGCCTGTTGCCCCGGCAGCGAAGACAGTGCGGAGTACATATTCGTTTCCGATCAGATCAGGCGATTTCTCGCGGATCTGTCCAAATGAATTGCTCGCGAATCGGAATTGGACAGAAGCCAGCCCCTACTTTTTAATTCCGCATACCCAACGGCGATACCGGCCGTTTACCTGGAGGGCGGTGCAGAAAATCGGCGGTGAGAATTCCGTAGCGCACATCGATTTTCCAGTTTCAGATGTCGCTGCTTAGCGACATTTTCAATGGCGCATGGCAAGTCGGTCGAATCTTAAAGCCGCTTATCCTGCTATAAACACCATTCGGCGGATTTTCCTTTTTTGCAGTTCAAATAAAGAGTCGAATATCCAGGTGCCCTACCAATGGTTGCGGGCAATTACAGGTTTGGGATACCGGAGGAATTCATTCATGATCGCAAGACGACCACCTAAGGGCAACCTGCGGGGCGCTCCAATGCAGCGGCCGCCAAGCGCGGCACAAGGTGCATTTATCGAAGGTAGAGTGTTGCCCATGAATTCGTTGTTGCATGGCGCCCATTACAACGGATTGCTGGACGAAGAGTTAACGATCGGCCGCTGGCATTCGAAAAAGCGCCGCTTTATTTTCTGGGAGCGCAACGTTGCACAGCCGCGGGCCACGGCGATTGCGCATGTGGCCGACCCCGGTACCGGCCCACGATTTGCGCCGCTTTCCCGGCACGAGAGCGAGCGTGAAACACATATCAGCGATTTCGCTTTTGAGACGACCGGCACCTGAAATTGTCTACGCCTGAACAACCTGGATTCCCGTTCCCCGATAAGATCATTCGAGAACAAGTTCCGCGAAAATGAAATCCGGCGACTAACCCGGCATTTCCTCCCATTCGAAATCGACGCTCCTAGAACAGTGACGAGCGAATTCCAGGCAGATTGAGGTGCGACCTCTCGTTGAGGTCAATATACTAAAATTAACCCGTGTCCCAATCTTCAGGAATCGGTCGTGAATTTTCCAGTATTTCTGATTGCTCTTGCCCTGCTGCCCGTTGCCGTTTACGGCCACGAAACCGAGACGCCCGAATCCGCGGCAATTGCCCGATATACTTTTGCGTGGCCACTGGGCGAGGGCATGCCCAAGCCGCGCGGCGCCAGCACCAAGGGTGCGCCTGTCACGCTGGATACGGAGCCAACGCAGGAATGGGTCCGTCTGCGTGCGCCGGGGCTGAGCGATTTCGAACGGGACCGCCGCGCCATCCTGGCGATGGCCGGCCCTTATCGTGTGAGTTTCGATTTTCTCGAAGTGGCCCGCTACGATCCTGCGCTCAAGCCGGATGCCCCCTATCAGAGCTGGGGAACGGAATTCGTATTCGTCAGCGAGGACCGCAACGATTTCATCGCCCTGCAGCATATTCTGGTGATGCGTATTCTTCAGCAGGACGCCAGGGAGAGCGAGGCGTTTGTGATTCGCCACTGGCGACAGGAATGGCATTACCAAGCCAGCACCGTGTTGGACTATCGCGGGTCACACACTTGGTCCCTGAGAAAAATTTCCGAGGATCAGCGCCGGGGCAAGTGGGTCCAATCCGTGTATCAAGTCGACGACTCGCCGCGATACGGTGCGATCGGCCGCTGGCAGCATAGCGACAGTTTCTCCGCCTGGATCAGTGACGAAACATGGCGGCCGCTGCCCCGTCGAGAATGGAGCGTGCGCAGCGATTATCAGGTTTTGGTGGGAACCAATCGCCACACCGTGATGCCGACAGGGTGGCTCCAGGAAGAAAATAATCTCAAGCTGGCGCTGGATGGCGAGGGGAAACCCCGCGAGGCGCTGCCTTATCTTGCCCGCGAATATGGCTTGGCCCGCTACGATCGCATCCGCAACTACGATTTTTCTCGGGGCAAAGATTATTTCGACAAGACGGAGCCGTTTTGGCGCGAAGTTCGTGCCGCGTGGAACAGGATCTTCAAATCCAGTGGCGGCGCGAGGCTATCAAAGCCGGTGGACCAGGGGCAACTGTTCGTGACTTTTTTCGAGTACGCCGACAAGCTCGCCGAAGGCGAAGTGTTCCGCATCGAGGAAGCACGCTCGCTGATTGAAAAGACCCTGCGGCAAATCTACCTGGCTGGGTCTTGAGACAAATCACACCACCCGAAGATGACGTTTCGCCACCGCCTGGACCGGCTCGTCGCCCGGGGCCGGCGGAGGATTTTGTTCAGTACTGCGATACGTAACGCCGTGCTCGATCGATGCCTTGACCACCCTGAAATAGGGGGAAATATCGAAATCTCGCGGTGAATACAGGCTGAAATGGCGAATGGTCAAAATTTCCCGATTGTGGTCATCCGCACCGGGGTTATCCCGACGCCTGACCATATGGGGCAGGATCGGATAGCCCACCGACTGAAAGGCCTGAGCGATCAGGGTCGAGCAGATGGCCTTGGTCGGGTCGCTGCTGCCAAGCGCCATCATGCGGCGTCGCCAGCGTCTCGGAAGCGGGGGAGTGGGCAACAAATATCGTCCGAGATCGATCAGATTCTTCAGATCGTATTTTTGGCCCAGGCGCGACATTGCGTAATCAACTACACGTTTGACATCTTCCGGAACAAGCGCCTCCGGCCGGCAGATTCGCGTATGGAAGGTCGCATACGTGCTCCAGGGTATGGCGATGACTCCCTGAACAATATCCACTTCGACCAGAAACGGCTCTTCCTTGCCGTTATTGGCGAGATTCGGCATCGGACCGACGCAAATCGCCGAGTGCGACCAGGTGGATTGGGTTAAATATTTGATTGCATTGCTTACGCGGGTATTGCCCTCGACCAGCAACACGTCCCCAGCACGCAGGGTCGCTGCCACCTGACCGGCTAGCGCTGTCGTTAACGGTTGGTAACTGGTAAGCGGCGTCGTGAGATAACGCGCCAGTGCCCTCCCGATCCATCTTGAAATGCGACGCAACATGAGCTGCTTTCGAGGCGAACTTTTCCAATGAAAAAGCATGTCCCATGCCATGGCAGGTACCAAGGAAAATTGGCGGCCCCCATCAAGCGGACCTGGATTTGCGATATCGGCGGTCAAGATCATCGTAAATGAGGGGCGGCGTTGATGCGCAAAACCTGCCGCGTTCGGAACAATTTCGCGTGAAGTGTGGCCTGAAATGTTCTGGCCGAAAGTCAGCAGGACTATTTGTCCAGCTTATGTATCAGGGCTTCGCCGTCATTGCTGGCGACGTTTACTCGTGTGTTCACCGGATAATGTTCGATAGCGGTAATGCCATGTTCCAGCGTATCGGCCAACGCTCGTGCGGGATCGATGGAGTTTGACCCCAGCCAGGCCGGTTCCGCGTCCTTCGACAAGAGTACCGGCATGCGATCATGGACGTCGGCCGCCGGGCCCACCGCGTCGCGAGTCAGGATGGCGCAACTGGTACGCCACTGATCGTCGTTCGCCGGCTTCCACATCGCCATGACGCCGGCCATTGCCAGCAGGCTGTCGTCCGGAGCATGCAGGAAATGCGGTTGCTTCAACTGGATAATTTCGCCGGTTGCCGGGTCAGTGCGCTGCGTCTGTCGCCATTCATACCAGCCTGCCGCGGGAATCAGGCAGCGGGATTTTGCCAGCGGGCCTTTCCACATGGGCTTGGCTGCCGCTTCTTCTGAGCGCGCGTTGTGGGTCATGCGCGGCGGCTTCGGCTCCTTCCACCAGGCCGGAATCAAACCCCATCGCGCCATGACAATTTCGAGTTCCCCAGTGGAACGATTCACCCTGAGTATCGGAATGATCGAGGTGGGAGACACGTTGAAACGGCGGCCGAAGGGATTGTCATTGTGCCGGCCAATATGCCAAAGGCGTTCGATTTCGGCTTCCGCGGGACTGACGTAGCGACCACACATAGTGACAAATTATCGTTTGATCGGCGTTGCGCGTGGTGTGAAAAATTGTGACGTGAAAAATACCGGACGGCTGATTGGCACCATTACTGCTCCACTGCCCGCCTCTGCTTGAAGGAATTGTCAGTATGATCCTCTTCATGCGCCAAATGTCATGCGTGATCCCGGGCGGTGTTCACATGCTATCAAGCTGCTTCCGTCCGGCGTTGCATTTCGCGATACTTCTAGCGCTCCACGGCAGGCAGTTGTCGGCGGCCGACGCGCCGAGCCCAAGCCTTGGCCTGCCACTCGAGTGCAAGATCAGGGAAACTTGCTGGGTGGCAAATTATCTGGATGTGGATAGCACTCCGGTTGCCCGGGATTTCCACTGTAACGCCCGTACTTACGACGGGCATGACGGTGTGGACTTCGCGATTCGAGATCGGAGTGTCATGACGCGGGGACTAGCTGTTGTCGCCAGCCTGCCCGGTGTGGTGAAAAACTTCCGCGACAATATGCCGGATGTGGCAATCAATGACGCGGCCTCGCGCGCGACGGTTCGTGGACGCGAATGCGGGAATGGCGTGGTCATCGACCATGCCAATGGATGGCAAACCCAGTATTGTCATCTGCGTCAGGGCAGCGTGAGAGTAAGGCCGGGAGAGAAGGTAGAGGCCGGTGCGTCGATCGGGCAAGTGGGATTGTCGGGCCACACGGAATTTCCCCATCTGCATTTCGCCGTGCGGTTTCAGGGCAAGATAATCGATCCATTTACCGGCCTGAACCTGCGGGACGGTTGCGGAAAACAGGCCGACACTCTTTGGCGAAGCGATCTTCGTCTGGATTACGAGCCTGTTGCCTTGTACAACGCCGGATTCGCACCCGGGCCGCCCGATATCGAATCCATTAGAAATGGCGATCGAACCGATGGCCCGCTTCCCGCCAATGCGCCGGCGCTTGTAATGTGGGTGGATCTGCTTGGCGTTCAAGTCGGCGACAAACTGCGTTTTCGGCTCAGGGACCCAAGCGGGAAGTTGATATTTGAGCGCGAGGTGCTCATTGATAAAACTCAGGCACGTCGATTTGTCTATGCCGGACGCAAACGCACCGCGAATGCATGGCCGGCGGGCAGTTTTTCGGGAGAAGTAATTCACACGCGAGTCATCGCGGGGCGGCCGCAGGAGATCAAGGTCGAGACAATGGTTTTTGTTCAGTGACGACCTGTCGCAATCAGGCGACGCGGCCTAAAAGTATCAAGTCCGGCCTCATGCCGGGTGCTTAAACTGGTATGCTTCCTGCGCGCAATTTTTATTGCATTCTCATTCCAACGTTTCTGACAGGGGAATTCATGAAGAAAATTATTGTTGTGTCCTGCCTCGCGCTGTTGACCATGTCCGTTCCGGCAGCTGCCGAGCAGGTGGCAGATACCAAAGCTTGCACTGCCGAAGCCGCCAAAAAAGCATTAAAGGGCGACAAACGCACGGCGTTCGTCAAGAACTGCCTTGCCGCCAAAGCCAAGCCGAAATCCGATGCTGCTGGGGCTGCACCGGGACCGAAGCCTGCCAAGCCGGACTCCGCGGCAACTCCACCTGCCCCAAGTGCGACAGCAGTCGACGGAAAAGCGCGGCAGCGATGCGAGGATCTGGCAAGACAATCCAATGTATCGCCGGCAAAGAAAAACGAATTCATGAGCAAATGTATGGCGGGGTGATGAAATAGGATAGGGAATAAAGGAGCGAGGGAAGAGGGGCGAGGGGTGAAGCGCCGCAAGGCGGCGCGCTTATTCTTTTACCCTTCACTCATTCACCCTTCACGCATTCACTTATTCACCTCTCCAAGTATATTGGAATAATCCCAAGTGTGCGTGCACGCCACGCAGTATAGGCCAAACCCAAGGTTCGCAACAATCCGCACGACGACTAATGTCGACCACGAACCAGCCGTGTAGAACGTAAGTCGCCGGTGGGTTTTCCATCTGCCACGCCGATCCCTCCGTCGGTTGCCAGTGCCACATCTTCCAACGACAACAGTCAATAACTCTAGCTGCCCGGCGCCGCTCCGCTGGCACTGATGACGGAAAAAAGGGAGTCAACCCAGGCGGCGGGAACATCGTTATGGCCCCGTTCGGTCATTTATCAATTCAATTCTGGAGGCATGAATCATGAAGCGGATTGTTGTTCCCCCTCTTTTGGTCATCGTTGGGCTGTTGACAATGTCTGTTGCGCAAGCGGACGACCGGGAAATGCGCGGAGCCTGTCGCGCGGATATGAAGAAACATTGCAAGGACGTTCAACCGGGCGGCGGGCGTCTGGCAATGTGCCTGAAACAGCACAAGTCCGAACTTTCTCCGGGATGCAGGGAACGAATCGCCGAAACCAAAAAAGATAGAAAAGAACTATCTGAGGCGTGCAAAGCCGACGCCGAGAATGTCTGCAAGGGAGTTGAGCGCGGCCATGGACGCATCATGCGCTGCCTTACCGAAAACAAGGAAAAACTTTCCAGTGCGTGCCAGGCAGAAATTTCCCAAGTACAAAGCGACCATCCCTGCATGAAAGACGTGGAGTGCCTGTGCAAGGGAGTGCAGCATGGAGAGGGCCGCATAATGGAATGCATGAAACAGCACGAAGCCGAGTTGTCACCTGAGTGCAAGGCCCATCACGCGGAGAGAATGGGTGGAGAAAAGAAGTAATCGCGTCTCGATGCTTCAGACTGAGGAACTTGCCATAGGGAACCTCTAAAAATTCAACCCGCCCGCATTCGCGGGAATGAGCGAAGAGTCTCCCCTCGCCCTCCGGGCGAGACCAATGTAGCGTCTTGCTACCGACTTGCACCCCGGAACGGGCTGGTTCCTGGGTAGGGGCGGGGGTGAGGGAAAGTCCGTGCGTCGAAACGGCGATGAGGGAAGGAACGCCTCGTCAGATTCAAAACCGCAATTCGCGAAAAACATTTCGTGGCGTCTGTCCATTCAAGACAAAGGCAGCATTAGGGTGGATCGCCCTCATACGAAATAGCCCTTCTACCGAACCTGCCCCCACATATTTCGGCGCCACTACTCACTCGCGACGCAGCTTCTTCCCTTCACACGGCTGCGCGGTTTCCGGGGCTTCGGCCATATCCCACATTTTCTTTTTGGTGCAACCAGATGGGATCGGTATTTCGCCGAATGAATTCCTGCGGGTCGAGCTCCTCAATGGTTGGAGGGCGCGGAACACGTTTCTGCTTTCCATTGACAAAGATTGTGATGAACGCCGCCCTCCGGCGCTTGCGTTCCGCCTTTTCGTTCGGGGTAAGTTTACGACGACTCATACGGTGCAATCCTGCTTTTTCCAATAATTGAGACTTCCCAAAATACATGACAGCGTAAGTTTCTTACCACCGTTTCCTTTTAACCTTGGCCCCACTCCTGGAAGTTATAGGGTGGTAAAGCCCTTCTCGCTCCGAATGCAAGAGGTCAAAAGCAAGGGGTCAGGCCTTGTCTTTTGCCTAATCTGTCCGAATAGCCGACA
>CAMDKM010000005.1 GCA_945900965.1 Bordetella parapertussis
GTCGGGTTTAATGGGTGAAGGGTGAAGGGTGAAGGGTGAAGGGTGTAGGGTGAAGGGTGAAGGGTGAAGGGTGAAGGGTGAAGGGTGAAGGGTGAAGGGTGAAGGGTGAAGGGTAAAAGAATAAACGTGCCGCTTTGCGGCGCTCCACCCCCATTCCCTCGCCCCTCGCCCCTAGTCCCCCGCCCCTGATCCCTTCCCTAACCGTTAACCTTACTTCATGGATCCAATACTGCTATTAAAAGCCGTGATTCTCGGCATTGTCGAAGGACTGACCGAGTTTTTGCCGATCTCCAGCACCGGCCATCTGATTCTGGTCGGCGACCTGCTGGATTTCAATTCGGACCAGGCCAAGGTATTCCAGATCGTCATTCAGTGCGGGGCCATCCTCGCCGTGGTCTGGGAGTTCCGTAAAAAACTGGCTGATGTGACGATGTCGCTGACGAACAAACGCGAATCTCAGGTGTTTGCATTGCACCTTCTTATTGCGTTTCTGCCGCTGGCAATTCTTGGCCTTCTATTTGGCAGCGCAATCAAGGCCGTCTTGTTCAAGCCGGTACCGGTGGCGGCCGCCTTTATCGCCGGGGGACTGATCATTCTCTGGGCGGAAAAACGCCGTCACGTGATCCGTGTGGAATCGCTCGAGCAGATGCGCTGGTCCGATGCGCTGTTGATCGGGATGGCCCAGACCCTGGCCTTGATACCCGGCATGTCGCGGGCCGGCTCCACCATCATCGGCGGGTTACTGTTTGGCTTGTCGCGGCGCGCGGCAACCGAGTTTTCTTTTTTCCTGGCGATCCCGGTATTGGTGGCGGCTTCCGGCTATGAGTTGTTCAAGCATCGCGCCCTGATGGCGGCTGACGAAATTGGCATCCTGGCCGTGGGAACCATTGCCTCGTTTGTGTCCGCCTTCGTGTGCGTGCGCTGGCTGCTGCGCTACATCAGCCGGCACGACTTCACGATTTTTGCCTGGTATCGGATTGCCTTTGGACTGATCGTCTTGTTGACCGCCTACACCGGGGTAGTCAATTGGACCGTTGTCTGAACAAGATGGCAGATCAGCTCTGCTCCCAGGGCAACCCGGCGGCTCTCCATCCCCCCACGGTATTACGGTGCCCCTGGGCGTCCTTGTCGCCTTCAAATCCTTCCAGGACGTTGTAGCTTTGCCCGTAACCCGCCTGCGAGGCCGCCATTGCTGCCGCATGGGAACGCGCACCACTTCGGCAGATAAACATCACCGCTGCGCCCGGGTCCACCTGGGCACCCAGCTCGTTCACGAACTCGGGGTTGGGTCTTGATCCCGGGTAGGTCTGCCACTCGATCTGCACGCTGCCCGTAATTCTGCCGACGAAATCCCATTCCGCCCGCGTCCGGACATCGACCAGACGCGCACCCGGCAACTTGCGCAAGATCTCATGGGCCTCATCCGGCTTAAGCGCGCCGCAATAACTCAGGCCAAGTTTTTTGCCACGCTCGGCGGCGGTTTTTAATATTTCCGCTGGGGTATCCATAAATTCCTTGTCTCAATGGGTCTTGGTCCGTGCAGATTGGCCCGCACGAGTCCGCACTATTGCGATCCGGGCTGAAAGAATCAAGCCTCGATTCCATCTTGCCAAGGCCGAACAGATGCACTACCTTGGCGCGCTGCTTGTTCCGGCGCCCCATAACCGTGCGTCATGTTGTGAGAGATTCCGGGTAAGCGCCTGTTTAAAAATAATATTTAAAGATTTTCCGTTGGGCACGGTTCCTGCAAAACGAGAGCACCCAAAAAGCGCGCGCGCCACTTTGGACACGCGCTCACGACGAAACTATTCGAAACCCTGGAGAGAAAAAATGGCGGCAGCCGATGTATTCAAGACAATCAAAGACAACGACGTGAAGTTCGTGGACCTGCGCTTCACCGATACTCGCGGCAAGGAACAACATGTAACGGTCCCGGTCAGTTTCTTTGGCCAGGACAAGTTTGAAGACGGGCATGCTTTCGACGGCTCTTCGATCGCGGGATGGAAGGGCATCCAGGCCTCGGACATGCTGCTGATGCCGGATCCGGATTCGGCTCGTCTCGATCCTTTTTCCGACGAATCCACCCTGGTGTTGAGTTGCGATGTCATTGAGCCGACCGACGGCAAGGGTTACGACCGCGACCCGCGATCGATCGCCAAACGCGCCGAGGCCTATCTCAAGTCTTCCGGTTTGGGCGATGTGGCCTATTTTGGACCGGAACCGGAATTTTTCATTTTTGACAGCGTGACCTGGAACGTCGATATGTCCGGTTGTTTCGTCAAAATCTCCTCCGAAGAAGCGCCCTGGTCCACGGGCAAGGAATTTGACGGCGGCAACATGGGTCACCGGCCTCCGGTCAAGGGCGGATACTTTCCGGTTCCCCCGGTGGATTCCCTGCAAGACATTCGCAATGCGATGTGCATGGCACTGGAACAGCAAGGAGTGGAAGTGGAAGTTCATCACCACGAAGTAGCCGCGCCTGGGCAGTGCGAAATCGGCACCAAATTCAACAGCCTGGTCAAGCGTGCGGACTGGCTGCAAATTCTCAAGTACACGGTATGGAATGTGGCCCATTCCTACGGCAAGACTGCCACTTTCATGCCCAAGCCCGTGGTCGGCGACAACGGGTCCGGCATGCACGTCCACCAATCGGTGTGGAAGGGGGGGCAGAATCTCTTCGCCGGCAACGGTTACGCCGGCCTGTCCGATTTCGCCCTCTATTACATCGGCGGCATCATCAAACACGCCAAGGCGCTCAACGCCATCACCAACCCCGGCACCAACTCCTACAAACGCCTGGTGCCTGGCTTCGAGGCCCCGATCAATCTGGCCTATTCCGCGAAAAACCGCTCGGCGTCCTGTCGCATTCCGCACGTGGCCAGCCCGAAGGCCAGGCGCGTCGAAGTGCGCTTCCCGGACCCCACGGCGAATCCCTATCTGGCATTTGCCGCGATGTTGATGGCGGGACTGGATGGCGTTCAGAACAAGATTCACCCTGGCGACCCGATCGACAAGAACCTCTACGATCTGCCGCCCGAAGAAGCTGCCAAGGTCCCGCACGTGTGCCACTCTCTGGATCAGGCGCTGGAGAATCTCGACAAGGACCGGGCCTTCCTGACCAAGGGCGGGGTGTTCTCGGACGACATGATCGACGCCTATATCGAACTCAAGATGGAAGAAGTCACCCGGTTCCGCATGACCACCCACCCGGTTGAATTCGACATGTACTACAGTCTGTAATGCCGATTCGGAAACTATCGGGGGCGGGATTTCCCGCCCCTTTTTTGTTAATCCTAAAAACCGCACCACAGAGGCACAGAGACACCGAGAAGAACAATATATCAATCAGTTGCCGTGCCAGCAGTGTTCACCTTTTTGGTGAGTGCGCGGATAGAAGCAACAATTTGTTTTTTCTCTGTGTTCTCAGTGTCTCTGTGGTTCAACTGCTTTTTCTAGGTTAATGGCGAATTTTCCTGGATTGGCCGCATTGATAATGAAAAACGGCTGTCATAGACTCGGGCCACGGGAAAATTCTTCCCGTTGGTTGTCGATTGGCACTTATTCGGGTGACCCAGATGCTGTTCCGATTGCTCGCTTTGACCTTGGTAATGACTGCGTTCGTTTCCACGGCGCGGGCGGAGACCTGCAAGTACGTGGACGCCGAGGGACGTGTCATCTACTCAAACACGGCCACAAGTCCGCCCAAGGGCGCAAAAAAAGTTCGCTGCTTCGACGATCCCACGCCCAAGTCCGCGCAGAGGCCCGCGCCGAATTCGGATGCGGCAAGAAAGGAAGCCTTTCCCCGCGTCGACGAACGGACCCAGCGCAAACGCGACGACGATCGTCACCAGATTCTGGAGAGGGAACTTGCCGAAGAACAAAATCGCCTGGCCGAGGCACAACGCAAACTTGCCGAGGCCGAATCGACCCGCGAAGGAGGCGAACGCAATTATCAGCGGGTACTCGATCGTCTGAAGCCGTTCCAGGACACCATCGCCGGCCACGAACGCAATATCGAGTCCATCCAGCGGGAACTTTCCTCGCAAAAATAACCCGGCTGCCGGCCGCCCGGCCAGCCTTGGGAAAGCCTTCGGAATGGCATGTTTCGGGGGGCAACTTGATTGCCTGACTCCATGGCAACGTCTTTTGACGTATCCGGTCTTGATTTATTGTCTACGGCCGTGTTTTTACTGGGCACGGATCGTTTGATTCGGTACGTCAATCCTGCGGCCGAAAACCTGCTGGGCATGGGTGCCAGAAGCCTGGTTGGCGTGCCGCCTGGAAAGGTCTTCACCGAACCCGGGCTGCTCGCCGGGGCCATCGATTATTCGATGACACACAACTGCAGTTATACCCAGCACGATCTGCAACTGAGTAATGCACGACATTCCCTCCCGGAAGTTTCCTGTACGGTAACCCCCATCGAGATATCGGCGTTGCGCGGCTTTCTGATCGAGCTGACCCCGGCAAACCAGCAATTAAAGATCGCCAGGGAAGAACGTTTGCTGGATCAAAGCCTTCAGACCCGGGAATTGATTCGCAACCTCGCCCACGAAATCAAGAATCCACTCGGGGCGCTTCGTGGCGCGGCACAGCTGCTGGAGCGCGAACTCGATCGCCCCGAGCTACGCGAATATACCCAGGTCATCGTGCAGGAGGCGGATCGACTGCAGTCGCTTCTTGACCGGCTGCTCACCCCTCATCGCATCCCCCGCCCGGTACGCTTCAACGTCCACGAAGCCCTGGAGCAGGTGGCTCGATTATTGACCGCCGAATTTGCGCAGGGTCTTGTGGTGGAACGCGATTACGACGTCAGCCTGCCGCCGGTGACTGCTGATCGGGAACAGATTTTTCAGGCCCTGCTGAATATCGGCCGCAATGCCGCTCAGGCAGTGCAAGGCAAAGGGCGGATTTTGCTTCGCAGCCGGGTGGCGCGGCGGATAACACTTGCCAGGCAGGTGCACCGCCTGGCTTTGCTGGTGCAGATCATAGACGATGGCCCGGGCGTGCCGGAGAACATGAAGGAAAAGATTTTTTTCCCTCTCGTTTCCGGCCGCGATGGCGGGAGCGGCATAGGACTGACCATCGCGCAAACCTTTATTACCCAGCACCACGGCATCATCGAACTGGAGAGTCGGCCGGGCCGGACTTGTTTCAACGTATTGTTGCCACTTGACGAAGGTGTCCATTGAACACCACCGCACATTCTCGAGTCCCGCCTATCAACCCTGACAACTGTTCAACCATGAATTCCGTCTGGATCATTGACGACGATCGCTCGATTCGCTGGGTATTCGAAAAAGCCCTGGCGCGCGAAAACATCGATTTCAAATTGTTTGCCTCTGCCCAGGAGGCGCTTGATGCCCTGGCCGATGCACCGCCCCAGGTGGTGGTGAGCGACATTCGCATGTCGGGCAAATCCGGCCTGGAGTTGCTGCAGAAAATCAAGGAATCCCACCCGGCGCTGCCAGTGATCATCATGACCGCCTATTCGGATCTCGACAGTGCCGTAGCGGCGTTCCAGGGCGGCGCCTTCGAATATTTGCCCAAACCATTCGATGTGGACCATGCGGTAGATCTGATCCGTCGTGCCATTGCGGAAAGTCTCCGCCAGGAAGTGGTCGCGGATCCGGCTCAGGAATCCCCGGAAATCCTCGGCAAGGCCGCGTCCATGCAGGAAGTGTTTCGCGCCATCGGCCGGCTGTCGCAGTCCCATGCAACCGTTCTGATCAATGGCGAGTCCGGCACCGGCAAGGAATTGGTCGCCCGTGCGCTGCATCGACACAGCCCCCGCGCCGCCAAACCCTTTGTAGCCATCAATACCGCCGCCATTCCCAAAGACCTGCTGGAATCCGAACTGTTCGGCCATGAACGCGGCGCCTTTACCGGCGCGCAGGCGATGCGCCGCGGCCGCTTCGAGCAAGCCGAGGGCGGCACCCTTTTTCTGGATGAAATCGGCGATATGCCGCCCGAATTGCAGACCCGGCTTCTGCGAGTATTGTCCGACGGACAGTTCTATCGGGTCGGCGGGCAACAAGCACTCAAGGCCAACGTACGAATCATTGCCGCCACCCATCAGGATCTCGAAACCCGGGTAAAAAACGGCCAGTTTCGCGAAGACCTGTTCCATCGCCTGAACGTTATCCGCATGCGCCTGCCCGCGCTGCGCGAACGCCGGGAGGACATACCGCTCCTGGCCCGGCATTTCCTTCAGAAAAGCGCGCGTGAACTGGGGGTGGAAACCAAACAATTGACCGAGTCGGCGATCAACATCCTGGCAACGCTGGATTTACCCGGAAATGTCCGCCAGATGGAGAATGTGTGCCACTGGATCACGGTCATGGCCCCTGGAAACCAGGTAGACGTTGCAGACCTGCCCGCGGAATTGCAGGGTGGAGGAGCAGCCCACGTCGCTTCGGGCTGGGTTACGGCTCTGGAACAGGAAGCCGATGTTTATTTCCGACGTGGCGACAGCGGAATTCTCGACACGATGACCGGACAGTTCGAACGCGCCCTTATTCTTCGAGCCCTTGCGCATACCGGCGGTCGCCGCATTGAGGCATCGCAGCTGCTCGGCATGGGTCGAAATACTCTGACCCGTAAAATCCAGGAACTCGGGCTGGAAGATGACTTGCCGCAGGGAAAAAATAAGGCGTCCCCATAACGGGATGCCTTGGCGAAAAATCTAAGAACAGCGCAGCTCGGCAATCACCGGCGCGTGGTCCGAGGGTCTTTCCAGCTTGCGCAACTCCACATCAATCCGACTGGCGTTGCAACGCCTGGCCAGTTCCGCGGATAACAGCACGTGATCGATTCGCAGGCCCAGATTGCGCTTGAAGCCGTTCATCCGATAATCCCACCAGGAATACGACTTGGGGGCTTGCTCGAACAATCTGAAGCTATCCACCAGGCCCGCCGCCAGAATAGCTTGAAACGCCTCACGCTCGGCCGGGCTGCAGAGTACCTGCCCCTCCCATGCCTTGGGGTCATGAACGTCCCGGTCTTCGGGGGCGATATTGAAATCCCCGAGCACGGCAAGCCTGGGATGCGCGGCGGCCTCAGTGCCTAACCAAGCCGCAAATGCCGACAGCCAGGCAAGCTTGTAACGGTATTTATCGGAATCCAGACTCTGGCCGTTCGGGACGTAGGCGCACACAACACGGACGTCATTGACAGTCGCGCTGATGACGCGTTTTTGAGCGTCCTCGAATCCGGGAATTCCGTATACAACCGAAACGGGCTCGGATTTCGCGACGATCGCCACCCCGTTGTAGGTTTTTTGCCCGCAGTAGGCCACGTGATATCCGGCCGCCTGAATCGCCTCGAGAGGAAAATTCGCGTCTTCGGTTTTAGTCTCTTGCAGGCACACCGCGTCCGGCTGCTCGCGGGCCAGCCACTCCAGCAGGTGCGTCAGACGCACTTTCAGAGAATTGACGTTCCAAGCCGCGAGTTTCACCTGATTATTGCGACTCGGTGTTTTCCGGCGGGGCTTCCTGCTCTGGCGCCGCCTCTGCGACGGGCGCTGCTTTGGGGGGACGGTTCGGTTCGCGCGGCGGAATCATCGCAGTGCTGGGATAACCCGCGATGTCGAGCGCCGTATTCCATTGGCCCTCCTCAATGCCCTTGAGCACCTTTTGCCCGATCTTGAGCACCGGTACTTGCAAGGTAGGGCCAACCAGCTTGCGAAGCTCTTCCTGGGCCGCGGGCTCTTTGGCATCGATCTCCATATACGGAATTCCGCGTTTCGCCAGTACTTGCTGTGCGCGGGTGCACGCTTCGCCGCAATCCGTGGTGTAGAGCGTCACGGGAAAATTCTTGACTGCTTGTTGCAGGGTATAGGGCAAAGGCAGCTCATCCGGCTTGCCCCCGGTAATTTTTTTGTGCTCGACATTTCGTGCATTGGGAGGCGGCGGCGTGTCGCTATAGTGAATCTTGCCATTGGCGTCCTCCCATCGGTACATGTCGGCCTGTGCGGCCACGGCTAGCAGCCCGAGCACGAGCATCCAAAATTTCATTGTGTTCCTCCACTCATCGAAATTGATGATGCCACAACCTCGCTCATCCCGTGGTGGCGCAGAAGCGCATCGATGTTGGGTTCGCGGCCACGAAATGCAACGAAAGATTCCAGCGCCGGGCGACTGCCGCCGCTGCCCAGCACCTCGTTGCGAAAGCGCTGCCCGGTGGAGGCGTTCAGAACCCCGGTTTCCTCAAACAAGCTATAGGCATCGGCCGACAAAACTTCCGCCCATTTGTAGCTGTAGTAGCCTGCCGCGTAACCGCCCCCGAACACATGCGAGAAACCATTCGGCAATCGGTGATAGTCCGGCGGAAACAATACGGCGACGCGCCTGCGCACGTCGGCCAGCAGTTCAAGCACGGATTTCCCACCGTTTGGATCGTGGTTGAAGTGCAGATGTATGTCGAACAGGGCAAATTCCAATTGCCGCACGGTCTGCATACCGCTTTGAAAATTTTTCGCGGCCAGCATGCGATCGAAAAGATCGCGCGGCAGATGCTCGCCCGACACGATATGCCGCGTCATGTCCCGCAGCACGTCCCACTCCCAGCAGAAGTTTTCCATGAACTGGCTGGGAAGTTCGATCGCGTCCCACTCGACGCCGTTGATTCCCGAAACGCCGAATTCCTCCACCTGGGTCAGCAGATGATGAAGTCCGTGGCCGAATTCGTGGAACAGCGTGATGACCTCATCATGGGTGAATGTCGCCGGCCCGCCGTCACCCGGCGCGGAAAAATTGCAATTCAGATAGGCCACCGGGGTCTGGATTCCCTCCGCGATTCGGCGGCGGGAAATGGCGTCATCCATCCACGCGCCGCCGCGTTTCGAAGTCCGCGCATAAAGATCCAGGTAGAAGCGACCGATCAGTTCGCCTGCTTCGGTGCGCAGGGCAAAAAATCTCACGTCGGGATGCCATGTCGCCGCCTGTTCAGGTTCGATGTTTAATCCATAGAGGGCCCGCACAACACGAAACATGCCTTCCAGTACCACGTCTTCCGGAAAATATTGCCGCAATTGCTGATCCGAAAAAGCGTATCGTGCCGCCCGCAGTTTCTCCGATGCATAGGCAATGTCCCAAGCTTCCAATTTTGCCATACCCAGATCCCTGGCCGCGAAACTGGAAAGTTCGGCCAGATCGCGCAGAGCGTAAGGCCGCGCCCGCTGCGCCAGGTTTTCGAGGAATTCGATCACCTGTTGTGGCGAGCGGGCCATCTTGGGCTGGAGCGAGTATTCCGCGAAATTGGCGAAGCCGAGCAGCCGCGCCTGTTCCTGCCGCAGTTGCAGAATTTCCTTGAGCGTCGGCGTATTGTCCCAGCGCAAATCCCCGAACTCGGAGGCCCTCATTGCGTAACCCCGGTACATTTTCTCGCGCAGCTCCCGGTTCTCGGCATACTGCATGACAGGAAGGTAACAAGGCATGTGAAGCGTCAGCTTCCAGCCCGTTCGCCCGCCCTGCTGTGCGGCCTGCGCTGCCGCTGACATGGCCTCCGGCGGCACGCCAGCCAGCGTCGCCGAATCCTCGACCGTGATCTCAAATGCATTGGTCGAGTCGAGCAGGTTGTCATTGAACCTGGAGGACAGTGCCGCCAGCTTTTCGCTCACTTGGGCGAAACGCTGCTTGTTGTCCGGGGCCAGATCGGCCCCGCCCAGCCGGAAATCGCGCAGTTCATTTTCGATCAGCTTCCTGCGTGCCTGCGTCAGCCGGGAAAACGGCTCGGAGGCGCGCAATGCCTTGTACTTCTCGAACAATGCCGAGTTCTGACCCAGTTCGGTGAAATAGCGTGTGACGCGGGGCAGATTGGAATTGTAGGTCTCGCGCAATGCCGGGCTGTTGCTCACCGCGTTCAAATGTGCGACCTGGCCCCAGGCCCGGCGCAGGCGTTCGTTGGCATCTTGCAGCGGCGCCACAAAATTTTCCCAACTGACGGCTTGCGTATCGCTCCCCAGACGCCCCACCAGGCCCAGGTTCTGCGCGAGTAATTCATCCAGCGCATTGGCGACCCATTCCGGCTTGAAATCGCCAAATCTGGGCAGACCGCTGAAATCCAGCAGGGGATTCATCTTAAAAAAAGCGATTGAACCACAGAGGCACCGAGAACACGGAGAAAAAACAATTCCTGCTTCTGTCCGCGTGCTCACCAGAAAGGTGAGCACGGTCGGCAGGGCAACCGATTGAAATATCGGTCTTCTCTGTGCCTCTGTGTCTCTGTGGTGCGGTTTTTAGGTTCATTCAGCCTTCGTGAACCACATGACCATCAACTACGGTATACCGCACCTTGCCCTTAAGTTCGAACCCGGCGAAAGGAGTGTTCTTGCCCTGGCTCTTCAACGCCTGCGCTTCGACCTTCCAGCGCGCCGAGGGGTCGAATATGCATAGATCGGCGGCGTCCCCAAGCCGCAGGCCTCCCGCCTGAATATTCAGAATACGGGCCGGCTCGCAGGTGATTTTCGCCAGTGCCGCGCTCAATGGCACACCCGTTTCTTCCGACCATTTCAAAATCAGCGGCAGCAACAGTTCGACTCCGGTTGCACCGCGTTCCGACTCTCCGAACGGCAATTGTTTTGCATCTTCATCGACAGGCGTGTGATCCGAGCAGACCGCGTCGATGGTGCCGTCCTCGATCCCGCGCCGCAGGGCATCCCGGTCTCTTGGGCTGCGAAGTGGCGGCACCAAATGGCAATTGGCGTCGAAGAAACCGATATCCATTTCGCTTAAGTGAATATGATGGACCGATACGTCGCAACTCAGCTTCATGCCCTCGGCCTTGGCCCGTCGCACCATGTCGACACCTTCCGCGCTGGACAGCCGGCACAGATGAACGCTGGCCGCGGTTTCGCGCGCCAGCATCAGAATGGTGGCCAAGGCGACGGTCTCGGCGACGACAGGAATGGGCGCCAACCCCAGCCGGGTGGCAACCTGTCCGTCATGGGCCACCCCATCTCCCGCCAGGGCAACGTCACTCGGACGCAACCAGACCGGGAACCCAAAAGTGCTTGCGTACTGCATGGCGCGCAGCAGTACCTGGTTATTTGCCAGGGCCGCGTCGGCCTGCGAAAAGCCCACGCAGCCCGCTTCGACCAATTCGGCCATCTCCGTGAGCTTCTCGCCCTTCAAGGCCAGGGTCAGGGCGCCCAGGGGATAAACATGCGCCTGATTGAGATTGCGTGCCCGGTGTTTGAGCATCTCCACCAATCCGGGCTCATCGAGCGGCGGATCGGTATCGGGCGGGCAGGCCAGCGACGTCACCCCACCTGCTACTGCCGCCGACATTTCGCTTTCCAGGGTGGCCTTGTACTCATAACCGGGCTCGCGTAACCGAACCGACAAGTCCACCAGGCCCGGACAGATCACCAATGAACGGGCATCGATCGTTCGCGCGGGGCGAAATCCGGCGGGCGCGCTACCCAGCCCGACAATTTTTCCGCCATCGATAAAGACATCCTGAATTTTGTCCGCCCCGCTCGCGGGATCAATGACCCGCCCTCCGCTGAGATGCAGGCTCATGCGTTACCCGCCAGGATGGACATGACCGCCATGCGCACCGCAATGCCAAAGGTCACTTGCGGAAGAATGACCGACTGTTTGCCGTCAGCAACATTCGAATCGATTTCGATCCCTCGATTCATTGGGCCCGGATGCATGACGATGGCGTCGGGTTTTGCATGAGCCAGTTTTTCCGCCGTCAGCCCGTAGGACTTGAAAAACTCCTGGGCCGAGGGCAACAGGGCGCCGTTCATGCGCTCGTTTTGCAGGCGCAGCATGATGACGACATCCACGCCTCGAAGTCCCTGCGCCATGTCGTGAAATTGCCGTACGCCGAGTTCTGCCACGTGTGAAGGGATCAGCGTCCGTGGACCGATCACCCGCACTTCGGGCACGCCCAGAGTAGTCAAGGCATGAATCTGCGATCGCGCTACCCGCGAATGAATGATGTCTCCGACGATCGCCACCGAGAGCGCCGAAAAATCCTTTTTGTAATGCCGGATGGTGAACATGTCCAGCAGCCCCTGGGTCGGATGCGCATGCCGGCCATCGCCGGCATTGATCACATGAATATAAGGTGCCACGTGACGCGCGATCAGATGCGCGGCGCCGCTTTGCGCATGCCTGACCACGAACATGTCGGCATGCATGGCAGACAGGTTGGCTACCGTATCGAGCAGCGTCTCTCCCTTGCTGTGCGAAGACGTGCCGACATTGAGATTGATGACATCGGCCGACAATCGTTTGGCGGCAATCTCGAAAGTGGTGCGGGTACGGGTCGAAGGCTCGAAAAACAGGTTAAATACCGATTTCCCCCGCAGCAGCGGGACCTTCTTGATTTCCCGCTCCGCCACCGACAGGAAAGAGTGTGCGGTATCCAGCACCTGAATCAGAATCTCGCGTGGCAAGCCCTCGATCGTCAGCAAGTGGTGCAAGGTCCCGTCGGCGTTCAGTTGCGGATTGGCGGCCATTAATTATTTGCGCTCCACGCTTGGGCGCGCACTCAAGGTCAGCGCCAGACGACCGGCCTCATCGCGTTCCAACTCAATCTGCTCATTGGCACCGACTGCCACCTGGGCGCCGACAAATTGCGGCGCCACCGGCAACTCGCGTCCGCCGCGGTCGACCAGCGCCGCAAGACGCACCCGCCGGGGTCTGCCGTAGTCGAAGAGCTGGTTCAGGGCGGCGCGTATGGTGCGCCCGGTGTACAGAACATCATCGACCAGAACAACTTCCGCATCGTCCACCGAAAAAGGGATTTGCGAGGGCTTGACCGAGGCGTGAAGGCCACGGCTTTGGAAATCGTCGCGGTAAAAAGACACGTCGATGATGCCGATGCGCTGCGTCATGCCGAGCAATCGGTTCAAGCGTTCGGCCACCCACACGCCGCCGGTTCGAATGCCGATCAGCAACGTATCAGCTTGCACCTGCGGCCGCATGGTGTCCGCCAGCTTCGTCAGGAGGGTTTCGGCGTCAGGAAGAGGCACGGCGGCTTCTAAAAAAGGAATCGAGTATCGCTTTGGCTGCCAGTTGATCGACATGCATTTTGATTTGGGCCGCGCTCAATCCGCTGTCCCGTGCATCCTGCTCAGCTTCGGCGGAGGTCAGCCTTTCGTCCTCCAACGCGATTTCGATGCCGAAGCGGCCATGAAGTCTCCGGGCGAATTTTCTGGCCAGCTCCGTCATCTGGTGCTCGGTACCGTCCATCCGGCGCGGCAGTCCCACCACCAGCAGCACCGGACGCCATTCATCGATCAAAGCCGCTATCCGGGAAAACCTCGGTTGGGTGGCGACGGCGTCTATGGTTTCCACCGGATGGGCGATGCCAAGGGCCAGTTCGCCCACCGCAACCCCGATACGACGCTCGCCAAAATCGAAGGCCAGCACCGTGCCCGAAACACATTGGGTCGGTTTTTCGGTTTCGACTTCGCGCGCCCCCGCCGCTATCAACACGTCCTGCGCCGCACAGACTCAAGCATGTCCCGCTTCCTCCGACAGGCAGGTGGGATCCACGCCGAGCAAACTCATGGCCGCCCCGAAACGTTGTTCCGGAGGCAGGTCGAATATGACTGTGGGCACTGCCTGCACCGTCAACCAGGCATTTTGTCCCAGTTCAACTTCCAACTGGCCGGGCGCCCAGCCGGCGTAGCCGAGCGACACCAGCACATTGCCCCGCCCCGGGCCCGCCCCACTGCCTAGAGCCTGCAAAATATCGCGGGAGGTGGTCAGGCCAACAGCTCCCTTTACCGACAGGGTCGATTGCCACTCGCCGACCGGACGATGCAGGACAAAGCCCCGGTCAACCTGCACGGGGCCGCCGAAATAAACCGGCAACTCCCCCAGTTCCGGGGTCCCCAAGGGAATCTCCACCTGTTCGAACAGCGTGTCGAGGGTCATGTCGGTCGGTCGATTCACCACCACGCCGAGCGCACCTTGCTCGTTATGTTCGCAGATGAATGTCAGGGACTTCGCAAAATGGGGATCAACCATGTTGGGCATGGCGATCAGGAAATGATTGGTGAGGTTGACGTTCTGCATGGAAAGCTCGCCGCCATTTTACCCGGACGCGAGCCCGGCACCAAACCCGCGCCTCGCCTATAATCGCCACAAAAGGCAATTGAATCACGGAGGGCACGGTGTACACGGAGCAAATCCAAGTACTTATATTGCTCTGGCCTCTCACCCAGAGGGTACAAGTGCAAAGAAAATAATCTCAACGTCTTACTCCGTGATCTCCGTGTTCTCCGTGATTCAACAGCTTTTCTTAGGATAATCCGGGGCGCGTTACGCAAATTGCGATCGAAGCAGGCTTCAAGGGGAAAATCTGGCTACTCAACTCGAATTGTCGAATTTCCTCCAGGAAGTTGAGCGGCGCGCGTACAAGCAGGCACTTTACGCGGTTCGGGATCGGCATGTTTCCCTGGACATTGTCCAGGACGCCATGCTGAAACTGACGAATCATTACGCGGATCGTCCGCCGGCCGAGCTACCGCTGTTGTTTCAGCGAATTCTGCAAAATACCATTCGGGACTTTTACCGGCGCCAGAAGGTTCGCTCATTATGGACCACGCTGTTTTCCACCCTGCGGCCGCGCGACGCGGACGAAGACTACGACCCGCTGGAACACATGGAGTCCGATGGGCCGGGTGGTAGGGGCGACAGTCCGGCGGATCGCTTTGAACGCACGCAAACTGCGGGACTGATTGAAAAAGGCCTGGAAAAACTGCCTCCCCGTCAACGACAGGCATTTTTGTTGCGTTACTGGGAAGAACTCGATGTCGCCGAAACCGCCGCCGCCATGGGATGCTCGGAAGGCAGCGTCAAAACCCATTGCTCGCGCGCCACTCATGCGCTGGCCGTGTTTCTGAAGGACAAGGGAATCGAACCATGAATGAAGACGATCTCGCCCGTAAGATCGTGGCGAGGCTTAGCGACCATCTGGATGATCTGCCGCAGCCGATTTTGCAACGCCTGCGCGCGGTGCGCGAAGGAGCCCTCGCAAAAACACGTCCGATCGCGCCGCGGCCCGCAAAAGCTCGCTTCGGCGGCGGCCTGCCGGGGCTTGCACCGCGCCTGGCGCTGTCGGCCGCCGTTATTATTGCCACCGTTGCGGGATTGGTTTACTGGCAGGTATCCCCTCACATGGAAGACGACCCGGAAGCGGGAATGCTGGCCGGCGAACTTCCCATTCACGCTTACATCGACCCGGGCTTTGAAACTTGGTTGCAAAACGCCTCACATTCGCCACCGCAGCCTGCGCGCTGATCCTATGGGCGGCAACATCCACTTTTGCGGATGATGCCCCGGCGCAGCCCGTTTCTGCGTGGTCGGAACTTACGCCGACCGTCAGAAATGTGCTCGCGCCCCTCGAATCCCAGTGGGATACGCTGGACCCTGAAAGCCGGCGCCGCTGGCTGCGGGTCGCCGAGCGTTACCCGGCCATGCCGCCCGAGCGGCAGCAGCGAATCCAACAGCGTATGGTCGAGTGGGCTGCACTCAGCCCCGAAGGGCGCGCCAAGGCACGCGAACGATATCGTAAGCTCCCCCCGGGGCAACGCCGGGATCTGCGTCAACGCTGGGAGGAATACCAGCAATTACCGGAAGACCAGCGAAAGAAATTGCGCGAAGGTGCGGCGCCGGACAAACAGTGAAGGCCGATGTCGCCCCGGAGGTCAGCCAGCCAGAACATACGGCCCGATTGATCCCCCGCCTGCTAAGCATGGCCTACGAAGCGGTATTGCTGATCGCCATCCTGTTCGTGGCGTCTTATTTGTTCCTGAGCGTTGCCCGGGATGCGCAAAGCGGCGCACTTCGCATCGCCCATCAACTTTACCTGTTCACCGTTTGCGGAATTTATTTCGTCTTTTGCTGGGTGCGCGGCGGACAGACATTGCCAATGAAGACTTGGCGATTAAAACTGGTTTGCCGTGACGACAAAAGCCTTGAAGTATGGAGGGCAGTCGCTCGTTACCTGGCAGCCGTACCCGGCACCGTCACCGGGCTGAGTCTGCTGTGGGCGTTTTTTGATCCGCAACGACAGTTTCTCCACGACCGCTTGGCCGGTACGCGGATCGTAGAGGTCAGAGGACTGAGGACTGAGGACTGAAGACAGAAAATCCAACGCCTTCGCGTTTCTTCTGTCCTCTGTCTTCTGTCCTCTGATCCTCACCGCCTTTCAACCCTCCACATCATCCACGCGGCGGCCCCCAGAAAAACCAGGGTTGGCGTTACTGCGCTGAAAAGCGGCGGCCAGGCATTGAGCAATCCGAGGTGTCCAAACAGACGATTGACCAGGTGAAATCCCAGGCCCAGCATGACTCCGGTAAAAATTTTCCCGCTCACGCCGCCCTCGCGCACCTGGTAATAGGCAAATGGCAGGGCCAGTACCATCATGACGAGCACGGCAAAGGGGTAGATTATTTTCGACCATAAAACAATTTCGTAGCGGGCGGTCTCCTGCCGGTTCTCGCTCAGATGCTCGATGTAAGCGTACAACTCCGACAGCGACATTTGCTCGGGCACCACCATCAGGACATTCAAAATGGACGGATTCAGCACCGAACGCCAGAAGACCTCCGGGACGTGGCTCACCGTGGTACGGCCTTCTTCAAAGCGCGTCTGCACCATATTTTTAAGACGCCAGAGATTCTCGCTCTGGAATTCCCCTGACTGAGCCTTGCTGATGGCGCGCAATCGGTATTCGGAATCGAATTCGTAAATTTTGACATCGTGGATCACGGTCTCCGGCATGATCCGCTGGACATTGATGAAACTGGTGTCGTCCTTTACCCACAATCCGGAGCGAAAGGACTGGGCAACAACATTGCTGGTCGTTGCCTTGAGGCGCAATTTCTGCGCGGCTTGTTCGCTGGCAGGCGCCACGAATTCGCCAATCAAAAACGTTAGCACCGACAGCGAAACCCCGATTTGCAACAACGTCCACGCCATGCTCTGAATCGACACCCCCGAGACACGCATGACCGTGTATTCGGAGTGGGCCACCATCTGCGCAAAGGCAAACAAGGTTCCGATCAACGCCGCTATCGGCAAAACCTCATAGGCCCGGCCCGGCAAACTTAGTGCAACGTAAAACGCGGCCAACGACAACCGGTAATTGCCCCGGCCGAGGTCGCCTAGCTCCTGAATAAAATCGAAGAAACCAAACAATAGCAGCAACGCTGCGAACACCAGGCTGGTGCTCAAGAATATCTGGGTCGCCACGTATCGGCGAATGGTTCTCATGACCGAAAGCGCCGCAGCGGGTCGATCGCGAGCCGCCAATAAAAAAGCGCGACCGTCAGCACCAGCATCCCGGCGTGTACTGTCCACAGACCTGCCAGAGCTCCGATTTTCTGCTGAGCCACCCAGGACTGGAATATCGACATAAGGTTGCTGTACACCATATACAACAATCCCGCCAACATCAGGTTCATCGAACGACCCGCCCGCGGATTGACATAGCTCATCGGGATGGCCAGCAGGCAAAGCAGCATGGCGCTGATCGGCAGGCCCGCTCGCCACACCAGTTCGGCATGTGCAGCCGCGGAGTTCTCTCCAAGCAATTCGCGCGTGGAGCGGGAGGTAGTCGAACCCAGCGCCTTTTTAACCTCGCCGGCTTCGATACGAAGGGAATATTTTTCGAATTCGACAATGCGATATTCGGCCGAACCCGGCGGGCCGATATAGCGGCGCCCGCTCTGCAATACCAGGAAGCGATCGCCGTTGGGTGCCGTTTGCTGAAAGCCGCGGCGCGCCACTGTTGTAATGATTTCCCCGTTTTCGACGGAGGAGATAAAAATATTGGAGACCGTGGTGAGATTCGCTGCCAGTTTCTCGACAAAATAAACCCGCTCCGCGTTGCGCGACTCCTTGAATATACCCGGAGAGATCGCCGCCACATCGTCTCTGCTTTCGAGTTGCCGCTGGTATTCTTCCATCTTGCCCATTGCCCAGGGGGAGAGCAGCAGGCTTAACAATGCGACAACTCCCGCAAGCGGCACGGCATAAATCAGCACGGGCCGTATCCAGGCGGCGAGGCCTTGCCCGGAGGTAAACCAGACGACCATTTCCGAATCCCGAAAACTTCGTGTCAGGGTCATGAGCACCGAGACAAACAGGGTCAGCGACAACAGAATCGGCAGATAGCGCAGGCTGGAAAAGCCCAGAAACGTCAGCACTGCGTCGGAGGAAAAATTACCGCGCGCGGCGTAGCCGAGAAAGCGGATCAACTGCGTTGTGACGATAATCGCCAGCAGCACCAGGAATGTCCCGACACCGGCGGATGCGAATTCGCGCAATAGCGCGCGCTGAAAAATCATGACCGGCTTTGACTTTCTGCCGAGCCGGCGAGGATAATGCTAAGTAATTGAATGAAAAACATCATTGGAGGAATCTGAGTGGAATTTAGCACAAAAGCCGCAAGCCCGGAGAATCTCAAGACCGATTGTGTCGCCGTGGCGATATTTAGCGCGAATAAATTGTCCGGGGCGGCCCGGACCATTGATCGCGCCTCGGGTGGCAAACTTCAATCGCTTCTGGAACGCGGCGATTTCGATCCCAAGACAGGATCGACACTGATGCTCTACGGCCTGCCCGGCGTGGCAAGCGAGCGCGTATTGCTGGTTGGGTTCGGCAACGCTTCGGAAGTGAGCGCCAAAGAATATCGCGACGCAGTTCGCGCAGCCCTGCGGGCAGCAGGCAATGCCCATCTTCGAGAACTCGCGTTGTTCACCGCAGAAGTGAAAGTAAAGGGGGGCGACGCCGACTGGGCGGCGCTGCATGCCGCCATGTTGGCGCTCGAAGTGAATTACCGCTTCGACCGGCTGAAGACCCGCAAGAAAGAAACCGCCAAGCTGCTGGAACATCTGATTTTCGGCACCGACGGCAAAGGCTCCCAGACCCTTGCCGCGGCCTTGGCGCGTGGCGCCGCCATTGGCGAAGGAATCAATTTGGCAAGAGAGTTGGGTAACCTGCCGCCGAATATCTGCACGCCAGCCTATCTGGCCACGCAGGCGAAGGAGCTGGGCAAGACCCACAAACTCAAGGTTACGGTTTTGGAACGGGCAGACATGGAAAAACTTGCCATGGGTTCGTTGATTTCCGTCTCGGACGGTAGCCGTCAGCCGCCAAAACTGATCACATTGGAATATCGTGGCGGCCCCGCCAAGCAGCAGCCGGTGGCATTGGTCGGCAAAGGTGTTACCTTCGACACCGGTGGCATTTCTCTCAAGCCCTCGGCGGAAATGGACGAAATGAAGTTCGACATGTCCGGCGCCGGCAGCGTGCTGGGAACCATGAAGGCCATTGCCGCCATGAAATTGCCCTTGAATGTGGTGGGCGTGATTCCTGCCACGGAAAACATGCCCGGCGGCAATGCAACACGCCCCGGCGATATCGTCACCAGCATGTCCGGGCAGACCATTGAAATTCTCAACACCGACGCTGAAGGCCGCTTGATATTGTGTGACGCCCTGACCTACTCGGCCCGATTTTCGCCGTCGGCCGTGATCGATATCGCCACCCTCACCGGCGCCTGTGTCATCGCTTTGGGCCACGTCGCATCGGGACTTTTCGCCAACGACGACGAACTGGCCGACGAGATCATCGCCGCGGGCCAGAAGTCCTGGGATCGGGTCTGGCACATGCCCGTCTGGGAGGATTATCAGGAGCAGTTGAAAAGCAACTTCGCCGACATGGCCAATATCGGTGGCCGGCCAGCCGGCAGCGTGACCGCCGCCTGCTTTCTATCCCGCTTTACCCGCGATTTCAAATGGGCTCACCTGGATATCGCCGGCACCGCCTGGAAATCAGGCCGGGAAAAAGGCTCAACTGGCCGCCCGGTTCCTCTGCTGACCCAGTTCCTCATGACCCGCGCAGGGTGGTAATTCCGGGACCCAAACCAACTCTCACCGCAGAGGACGCCGAGGACGCGGAGGAAAGACAACAAATGGCAAAAAAATTCCGCAATGAACGACTGACGGCCACCTCAATGACCTTCTCCTGCCAGGAACCACTTCAATCATCCATCGGTCGTATTGAGGTTTTATCGGTGAATATTCTTGTTGTACTTGCTTTTCCTCCGCGTCCTCGGCGTCCTCCGCGGTGAGAGATTGGTTCCTTAAATGACCGAAGTATTCTTCTATACCCACGCGGACGACAAATTGCAGACGGCCTGCACACTGGCGGCCAAAGCATTGGGGAAAGGCATGCGCGCCATGCTCTACACGCCCGATGCGGCTACAAGTGATCGACTCAGCCGGCTGTTGTGGAGCCTTCCCGCCACGGGATTTGTTCCCCATTGCCGTGCAAACGACCGTTTGGCGGCAGTGACGCCCATCATTGTCGATCACCTGGCGGAACCATTGGTTCATGATCAGGTTCTTTTCAATCTGCGTGACGAGACCCCCGCATTTTTCAGCCGATTCACGCGATTGGTCGAAATTGTCGGCCGGGACGAGGCCGATGTGACCAGTGCTCGAACAAGATTTCGTTTTTACCGCGATCGCGGCTACCAGATTCACACTCATGCGCTCGCTTCGCGTGGCTGATGGCTGAAAAGCATCCACCGGACAGAACGTCCGGAGATTCGACCGAATCCAGCGTACTGGACAAACTCGATCGCCTGATCACCAAACATCGCCCCCATTCCCCGGCGACCAATCCCGAAGTCATTCCAGTCCTGCAGGAAATTCCCCTCGCAGAAGCAACACGGCAAGATGCGGTTCCGGTACTGACGGATATCGTGGTCGGGCCCAGCATGCCTGCATTCAACACCCGAACCGACGATGTGAGGCGGATACTCAGACATCTGCTGCGCCTGTTGCGTAACGAACGCAGCCGCTGGATAAAAAAAGTGGGCGGCGATCCACAACAAACTCGAATCATCGAATCGGTCCTCAACGACATCGAAGCCGCGCTGCCCAATACCCTTGCGGAAGCCGTCACAACGCTAAAAACGGAAGAAGAGCCTGCCGGAAGCGGTCGGCTATAATTCGGCGCGTTTCCCCCACCGCCGCATGATCCTGGAAGCGGCGATTGAATCACGGAGGACACGGTGTACACGGAGAAAATCCAAGATATATTGCTCTGGCTTCTCCACCCAGAAGGTGAACTTACAAAGAGAACTATCTCATTGTTCTACCCCGTGATCTAAAAGGGTACTCCGACATGCTACGCACGTAGGGTATCCGTGTTCTCCGTGATTCAACTGCTTTTTTTATGATGATGGAAATCGCCAAAAGTTTCGAGCCTGCTGAAATTGAAAGCCGCTGGTATCCCATTTGGGAATCGAGCGGTTATTTCGCGCAACGCGAAGATGTGGATCATCCGCCCTATTGCATCCAGCTTCCGCCGCCCAACGTCACTGGCACTCTGCACATGGGCCACGCCTTTCAGCAAACGCTGATGGATGCGCTGATCCGATATCACCGCATGCGCGGTTCCAATACCAACTGGGTCATCGGTACCGACCACGCCGGCATCGCCACCCAGATCGTGGTGGAGCGCCAACTGGAAGCCCAGGGCATTACCCGGCAGTCCCTCGGGCGCGAGAAATTCATCGAGCGGGTGTGGGAATGGAAGCAGCACTCCGGCTCGACCATCACGCGGCAGATGCGTCGATTGGGATCTTCCGGCAACTGGCGTTATGCCGATACCGAAGGCAGGCAAAGCGGTTACTTCACCATGGACGCGCGGATGTCGTCTGCCGTGACCGAAGTATTCGTCAGGTTGTTCGAACAGGGCCTGATCTATCGCGGCAAGAGATTGGTGAACTGGGATCCGGTTCTGGGAACGGCGGTGTCCGATCTCGAGGTCGACAGCGAGGAAGAAGACGGCAAGATCTGGGAAATCCGTTACCCCCTCGAAAGCGGCAGCGGTTCGATCGTCGTTGCCACGACCCGGCCGGAAACCATGCTAGGCGACGTGGCCGTGGCAGTGAACCCGAAGGACGAGCGCTACCAGGCGCTGGTCGGCCAACGCGTGCAACTGCCGTTAACCGGGCGAAGCATTCCGGTCATCGCCGACGATTATGTCGATCCGGCCTTCGGAACCGGATGCGTCAAAATTACCCCGGCGCACGATTTCAACGATTATCAGGTGGGGCAGCGCCACAAACTGGCCCCAATTGGCATTCTTACGCTGACGGCAAAAATCAACGAGAACGCGCCGGAAGCCTATCGGGGCCTTGACCGCTTCGAGGCCAGAAAACGGGTGTTGGCCGATCTGGCCACGCAGGAACTATTGGTGTCGGAAAAGCCGCACAAGCTGAAAGTCCCCCGCTCCGGACGAACCGGCGCCATTGTCGAACCCATGCTGACGGATCAGTGGTTCGTGAAAATGGAGGGACTCGCCAAACGCGGACTGGATGCCGTAGCGCGAGGGGACGTGAAGTTTTTCCCAGAACACTGGACGACCACTTACAACCAGTGGCTGGAAAATATCCAGGACTGGTGCATCTCGCGCCAATTGTGGTGGGGCCATCAAATTCCCGCCTGGTACGACGATGCCGGTAATATTTATGTCGGCAGAAATGAGAAAGAAGTTAGGTCTAAGTACGCCTCGCGCCTTTCGCCTCACGCCTCACTACATCGTGACAACGATGTCCTCGACACCTGGTTTTCCTCGGCCCTGGTGCCGTTTACCTCGCTGGGCTGGCCTGAGCAAACACGTGATCTGAAAACCTTCCTGCCTTCCTCGGTATTGGTCACAGGCTTCGACATCATTTTTTTCTGGGTCGCCCGGATGATCATGATGACCCTGCACTTTACCGATCAGGTCCCATTCCGGCATGTCTACATCAATGCCCTGGTGCGGGATGCCGAAGGGCAGAAAATGTCGAAGTCAAAGGGCAACACTCTTGACCCGCTGGACCTGATCGACGGTATTGCTCTGGAAGACCTGGTTGCCAAGTCGACCGTCGGTCTGCTGCGCGCCGAACACAAAACCAAGATCGAGAAATACGTCCGCAGGCATTACCCCGCAGGAATTCCCGCCTACGGTGCCGATGCGCTGCGGTTTACGTTCGCCTCGCTTGCCACCTTTGCCCGAACGCTGAATTTCGATCTGAGCCGTTGCGAGGGTTACCGGAATTTCTGCAACAAACTCTGGAACGCCACGCGGTTCGTTTTGATGAATTGCGAGGGCAAGGATTGCGGACTGAACGACCACACGCCCGAGGAATGCGGCCCGGGTGGCTATCTGGAATTCTCCCAGGCCGACCGTTGGATCGTGAGCCAGCTCCAACGCACCGAAGTCGAGGTCGAAAAAGGTTTTTCCGACTACCGCTTCGACTTCGTTGCCAGTGCGATCTATCAGTTCGCCTGGGACGAGTATTGCGACTGGTACCTCGAGATCGCCAAGGTACAGATGCAAATCGGCAGCGAAGTCCAGCAGCGCGCCACCCGCCGCACCCTTCTTAGAGTTCTGGAAGCGACGCTACGCCTCGCCCACCCGATCATTCCCTTCATCACCGAGGATCTGTGGCAGAAAGTTGCGCCTCTGGCAAAGCGGCACCCGGGCGGCGATGCCTCGATCATGGTACAAGCCTACCCGCAGGCACAACCTTCACGTATCGACGAGGCAGCAGAAGCCTGGGTGGCTCAGTTAAAGGCCTTGGTGGATGCCTGCCGGACGTTACGCGGCGAAATGGCACTCTCGCCAGCATTACGCGTACCACTGGTCGTTGCCGGAAATATGGAAATGGCGAGACAGTTTGCCCCTTCATTGCAGACACTGGCCAAACTGTCGGCCGTGGAAATCGTCGCGGAGCTGGCACCCGTCAACAGTACCGCTACTGCTCCCGTCCGGATCGTTGGCGAATACCGCTTGATGCTAAAGGTGGAAATCGATGTTGCTGCCGAGCGCGAACGCCTGTCCAGGGAAATCGCACGGATCGAGAATGAAATGGCGAAAGCCAACGGCAAACTCTCCAATGCCAGCTTTGTCGAGCGCGCTCCCGCTACCGTCGTGGCGCAGGAAAAGGAAAGATTGTCGGGACACAGCAGGACCCTTGAAAAAATCCGCGCCCAGCTCGAAGCGCTTCGATAAATCGCAGGTTACCTCTACACCGACATGTAGCTGTTCTTGCAAAGGCCAATAAAAACGGGCGCCGAAGCGCCCGTTTGTCTTGCTAAATACTAATCGAGTGGAGGATCGATCAGAATGCGTGCTTCAGACCCACCACGAAGTTGGTGTAGTCCCTGCCGTTGTTGCCACCTGCGAGGGTTCCCGTGAACGCAGCCAGACTGTAATTGGCATTGTCTTCGTTCTTGATGTTGCTGACGATCAAGAACAGCCAGGAGCTCTTGCCCAGGTTGTGCATGTATTCACCGGAAATGCTCATCGCGCCGGTATTGTCGTTGGTAACTGGGCGACCCGAGGTTTTCTGAGCCTTTACAAAGCTAAGACCAAGATTGCCGGTCGGCAGCCCGATCTGGGCCTCCAAGTCGATCGCGCTGTGTTTGATATCCGCAGCCCCGGGAGCACCGGAATTGGATTTCATGTTTTCGAAAATCACATCCCACTTGATGTTACCCATGGTCATGCCGCCACCGATGAGCATGTTGCTCTCATCGGACTTGGCACCGACGACGTCCGACGAATTGTGCAACGCGCCGTACACGCGGAAGTTGCCTTCGGCGGGCGCGAACTCGACAGCCGCGGAAATGATGTTCGGGTTGACAGCTCCTGCACCTCCGGTCTTGGCAGTGCTTGGCGTGACGTAGTCCACCTCGAAGCTCAGGCCGTTCATGTTCGGCGAGTAATACATGATGGTGTCGGCGGTGCGGTTCCACACCGTGCTGATACCGTTGCCGCCCGTGCCGCCCATGATGCCGATGTTGCCGTAGGACCAGTCGCCATCCATGTAGTTGTGCGAATACAGCATTCGCTCATAGGCATTTTCGTTCGTGCCCAAGCGAATGGCGCCGAAGCTGCCGGAGAGGCCGATATACGAATCGCGGTTGGAAATTGAGAGGTTGCTCGTGCCGTTATCGGGTTTCCACTCGGCTTGGAGGAACACATCCATTTTCATGCCATCGCCGATATCTTCGGAATGGCTGAGGTTGATAAGCGAGTAACCGGAATTGAGGCCGTGGGTGGAGACGCTTGCGCCACCTGTGGTTGACGAACTGGCTTTGGAAAAATCGAGACCGACGGCCATCGCGCCATTCACTTCAACAGCCTGTGCGGGTGCTGCAAACGCGCCGGCAACGGCCAGCGCAATAAGACTCTTCTTCATGAATACTCCTTTATCAGTTGATCAGGTTTTTGTCAGAAGGGTGCAGCCCTTCCTTGTTCTAACCTCTCCCGGGAAGAAAGAAGTTGCCCCGATTCTGCCAAAGCGCAACACCCACAAGCAAGCGATTTCTCTCTGAAAAGAGTGTTGGAAGGGGTCTTTTGTTGCGCGTTTACAACACTGCAATGCAGCAAAACGGTCCCGGCTTAGAGGAAATGGTTTTTGCTGCTATAACAATAAATTATGGAAATTTTCTCATCTAGTCTCTGAGCATCAGCCCGGCGATTGTGCCAAAACATCCCGCAGCGACGCTGGCGCGAGCATTTAGGTGCGAAAATTCGGTCAATGCTTCCGCGCTTCGCAACATGCCGGCGCCGGCTCCAACAGCCTTCCAGAAAATTCGATAGTGGGTGAAGTGCATGACAACCAGCATTTGGCCCTGCATCCGGTTGGTGCCGTGCTAGCATTCGAGCCGCAAAGGACACGCGATTCACTCGCGTCCGGAGAGTAAATATGGTGGACACAGTTATCCTCAGCAAGGCGTTTGCCCGGCGAGTCGAGAAAATATCCATTGCCACGAAGCGCACGCCCGAAGTCGTCTTGAAATCCGCCCTGAACAAAGGGCTGGACTACGAAGAATGGTTCCTTAATCAAGTACAGGCCGGCATTGACGAAGCAGACCGCGGAGAGTTGATTAGCCACGAAGAACTCCTGAACAATTTTCAGAAGCTGAGGAAAGGCATTGGCCGGAAGCGGCGTCAGGCAGCTTAGCTGGACCCGGCGCGCAAGCCAACAACTCCTGGAGGCTTGGATGCATGTGGCGCCAGACAATGCGACGGCCGCCGATCAGATGGCGAGGCGCATTCTTGATGCGGCGGAACGACTCGCTACCCCGCCATTAACTGGACGACGGGGGCGCCGAAAAGGAACCCGCGAACTTCCCGTCCCGAGAACCGCTTACCTCCTGATCTACCGGACTCGGCCTCGCGAAGTGCAAATACTCCGCGTTCTGCACCACTCCCGAAAATACCCATAGAAAACCCCAGGCTCTGGCCAAGTCTTTTTTGGCTCAGTGTTCTTATCGTGGCTTCGTGGCGGGCATCAAAGTTTCGCTCGGCAGCCAACATCATCCAAACAAACTGGTCAGCGCAGCGCCGGGATTTGGCGCACGCATAAACGCCTCCCCGACAAGAAAGGTCTGCACCCCGGCGTCCCGCATGCGTAATACATCCGCGTTTTGCAATATGCCGCTTTCGGTAATAACCAAGCGGCCGTCGGGAATACGATCAAGCAGATGCAATGTCGTTTCCAGCCGGGTCTCGAAAGTCCGCAGGTTGCGATTGTTGATACCGACCAAAGGTGTTTGCAGGCGCAATGCTCTGTCCAGCTCGGCGCCATCATGGACTTCCACCAGCACGGCCATACCCAACGCCCTGGCCACAACCTCCAACTCGGCCATCCTGGCATCATCGAGAGCCGCAACGATCAGCAGGATGCAGTCGGCTCCCATCGCCCTCGCTTCATACACCTGGTACGGGGCGATCATGAAATCCTTGCGCAGCACCGGCAGTTGGCAGGCAGCCCTCGCCTGCTTCAGGTATTCCGCGCTGCCCATGAAAAACTTCTGATCGGTGAGCACCGACAGGCAGGCCGCGCCATGCTGCTCGTAGGAAACGGCGATCGCCGCCGGATCGAAGTTCTCGCGCAACACGCCCCGGCTCGGGCTGGCTTTTTTAATCTCGGCAATGACGGCGGATTGGCCCGCCGCAATTTTTCGACGCAGCGCACCGACAAAATCCCGTGGCGGCGGCTGGCGACTTGCCATGGCAATAATTTCGGCAAGCGGAAGCGTCTTTTCCGCCTCGGCGATTTCTCCTCGCTTTACCGCGAGGATTTTTTCAAGAATGTCGGACATTCTAAGCTCTCACCGCAGAGGACGCGGAGGACGCAGAGGAAAAACTAGTAATTGTTGGCAACCCATGATTATGCCGTTACGCATGTGAGCGACGTTAAAGTTCAAAAGATACCCGAGTCTTTTATTGCTTAACTTTAGGTAGCTCAGCAACTGCGCGGTATGAATAGGCAGCAATTTTTCAGCAACCTTGATCTCAGCAATCACCGTTTTGGCGACAAGCAAGTCAACCCGGTAACCAGCATCCAATCTTACCTCCTTATAAATTACCGGGAGTGGGACTTGCCGATCCGCTTGTATACCGGCAATGGAGAGTTCGTGAAGGAGGCACACTTCATAAGTGCTTTCGAGAAGACCCGGGCCCAACCCAGTATGAACTTTGATGGCGCAACCAATAAGCACCTCGCCTATTTCATTCTCACTCATGCATTTCCTCCGCGTCCTCGGTGGTGAGAGTGTCAGGCTTTAAGTTTTTGGGTATAGGCAACAAATTGATCGAGTTTGTTGCGGGCAGCGCCGTTTGTTATGACTTCCAGGGCCTTGCGGACACCTGACTCATGGCTGTCGGCAACACCGGCCACATAGATGGCGGCGCCGGCATTCAGCGCCAGGATGTCTCGCGCCGGGCCATGCTTGGCTGACAAGGCGGCCAGCATCATGTCTTTCGACTCTTTGCCGTCTGCGACACGAATGGCGGACAGGTCGATAAGCTCCATTCCAAATTGCCGGGGATGAATGGTGTATTCGCGGACTTCGTCATTCTTCAATTCGGCAATCAGCGTCTCGCCCGCCGTCGATATTTCGTCCAGCCCTTCCAGACCGTGTACCACCATGACGTGTCGGCTGCCGAGACGTTGCAGCACGCGCGCCTGAATGCCAACCAGGTCCTGATGGAAAACGCCCATCAACTGATTGGCGGCACCTGCCGGGTTGGTAAGAGGGCCAAGAATGTTGAACAAAGTGCGAACGCCCAGTTCGCGGCGCACGGGTGCGGCGTGTTTCATGGCGCTGTGATGATTGGGCGCAAACATGAATCCGACACCCACCTCGTCGATGCATTGCGCGACCTGTGAGGGGGTCAGACCAAGGTTGGCGCCCAGTGCTTCCAAAACATCCGCGCTGCCGGATTTGCTCGACACCGAACGCCCGCCGTGTTTTGCCACCTTCACACCGGCGGCCGCGGCAACAAAAGCCGCCGCCGTGGAAATGTTAAAAGTATGGGCATTGTCGCCACCGGTACCGCAGGTATCCAGCAGGCGATCCCGGTTGCCGACTTCCACCTTGGTGGAAAATTCGCGCATGACCTGCGCCGCCGCGGCAATTTCGCCAATGGTCTCCTTTTTCACCCGCAGGCCGATGATGATCGCCGCGATCAAGGTTGGCGACATTTCCCCGCTCATGATCTGCCGCATGAGCGAGAGCATCTCTTCGTGAAATATCTCCCGATGTTCAATAACCCGAAGCAGTGCGTCCTGCGGTGTCATGTCTGATCCCGTTTGATGATCGCTTGAATTCCGTAGTACAAAAATAGCTCTCACCGCAGAGGACGCGGAGGACGCAGAGGAAAACCACAAACGAGGGAAAACGAACGTACGAGAAATTAGAGGAAGTCACGCGACGAATTTAACACCGGCAACTCTTTCTCTCGATTTTCCTCGCCTTCGCCTTTCCTCCGCGTCCTCCGCGTCCTCTGCGGTGAGCGCGTTGGCCTTTCAATCCTTCAAAAAATTCGCCAGTAAATCATGGCCGCGCTCGGTCAGGATCGATTCCGGATGGAACTGAACACCTTCCACCTTCAGCCGCCTGTGCCGGACGCCCATGATGTCGCCATCGTCGGTCCAGGCCGTAATTTCGAGATCTTCCGGCAGGGAATCGCGCTCGATAACCAGAGAATGATATCGCGTCGCCGTTAGCGGCTCGGGCAAGTTTCGGAAAACGCCTAACTGTCGATGATGAATCGCCGAAGTTTTGCCATGCATCAGTTGCTTCGCATGCACGATCCGTCCTCCGAACGCCTGGCCGATCGACTGATGCCCAAGGCACACGCCCAGTATGGGGATCTTGCCGGCAAACTCGCGTATCGCGAGTACTGACACCCCGGCTTCATTCGGAGTGCATGGTCCCGGCGATACCACGATGCGGTCCGGACCAAGCGCGGCAATTTGTGGGATGTCCAATTCGTCGTTGCGCACCACCTTGACCTGCTCGCCCAACTCGCCGAAATACTGGACCAGGTTGTAGGTGAAGGAATCGTAATTATCTATCATCAATAACATGGTTAAAGACCTGTTAATCACGGAGGACACGGAGCAAGGCAGGGACATGATTTTGGAAACCAGCCTTGGATCGCCCCAGAAAGGTATTTAGTACCGACTCGCCAGTTTTCCCTTTGCGCTTTGGCCGTTTTTTCCTCCGTGCTCTAAAAGGGTACTCCACGCTTCGCGAGGGTATCCGTGTCCTCCGTGTTTCAAAACGATTGTTGATTAGAGCTCCGCGTTCAGGCCGGCCTGCGCAATTTCGGCCGCACGCAGCAAGGCGCGCGCCTTGTTCTGGGTTTCTATCCACTCAGACTTGGGTACCGAGTCCGCGACAATTCCCGCGCCGGCCTGCACGTACAACTTGCCATCCTTGACTACGGCTGTTCGGATGGCGATGGCGAGATCCATATCTCCGTTGAATCCCAGATAGCCCACCGCGCCAGCATAGATTCCACGTTTGCTGGGTTCGAGCTCGTCGATGATTTCCATCGCCCGCACTTTTGCCGCCCCGCTTACCGTTCCCGCGGGGAAGGTCGCCTTGAGCACCGCCATGGCATCCAGCCCGGGCCGGAGTTTTCCCTCGACGTTGGAAACAATATGCATGACATGGGAGTAGCGCTCGATCGTCATGTTTTCGGTCACCCGAATGCTGCCGATTTCCGCCACTCTGCCCAGATCGTTGCGGCCAAGATCCATCAGCATCACGTGTTCGGCGCGCTCCTTGGGGTCGGCGAGCAATTCCGATTCCAGTGCGGCGTCCAGTTCGCGATTCGCGCCCCGCGGACGCGTTCCCGCGATCGGTCGGACCGTGACGGTGCCGCTTTCAAGGCGTACCAGAATCTCCGGCGAGGCGCCCACCACATGAAAGTTGCCCATGTCGAAATAGAACATGTAGGGCGAGGGATTCAGCGCCCGCAAGGCCCGATAAAGGGAAAGCGGCGAAGCGCGAAATGGCACGCTCATACGCTGCGAGAGCACCACCTGCATGATGTCGCCCTCGAAGATGTAACGCTTGGCGCGCTCGACGGCGGCGATAAAATCACTTTCGACGAATTCGCAGGCTATCGGTGCCGGGGCCGATGGCACTTCTGGCGGCACCACGACAGGCTCGCGAAGCATCTTCAACAATTCCTTGAGCCGGCTTTGCGCCCAAGCGTAGGCATCGGCCTGACCGGGATCAGCATAGACCACGAGAAAAAGTTTGCCCGAAAGATTGTCCAGAACGACGAGTTGCTCGGATAACAGGAGCAGGATATCCGGCGTGTCGAGTACGTCCGGCTTGTGGATTGGCGAAAGTTTCTTCTCGATGTAACGAACGGTGTCGTACCCGAAACACCCCACCAGCCCCCCCAGGAATCTCGGCAGACCCGGTCGGCTCGCCGCCCGGAAACGCGCATGACAGGAAGAAACGAAGGTCAGCGGATCTTCGTATTCGGCCTGGCTGACCAGGGATTCGCCATGGAACTCGGCACAAGTGTTGCCCCGAATTTCGAACCGGGTTTGCGCCGGCAGGCCGATAAACGAATACCGCCCGAATCGTTCGCCCCCTTGAACGGATTCCAGCAAATACGAATAGGGCTTATTGGCTAGCTTGAGGTAGACCGACAGCGGGGTGTCGAGGTCGGCGAAGGTCTCCAGTACAACCGGGACACGGTTATAACCCTGCGCGGCAAATTGCCTGAATTCCTGTTCGATCATGACGAACTCCTGAAAAATCAAAAATCACCAATGCGGAAAACTACGCCTGAATACGGCGCCAGAACGCGTGCGGGCGCCACCAACGCCAGCCGGTCCAGGTTTTCTGCCTCGGGATTTCCATTTTCAGCAAGCTCATCACTCAGGGAATCGGATCAATTCCAGTACATCGTTAAGCGTTGGCACTATAGCATCGCAATCCAGTTCCTGCACTTCGAGGTTTCCACGATATCCGTAGGGTACGCAGAATACCGGGCAGCCGGCGGCACGCGCGGCGCCGGTGTCGGCGGACGAATCCCCAATCATGAGCAAACGTGCCGGTGGCACGCCGAACACCCCGGCAACATGCAGCAAGGGCAAGGGATCGGGCTTCTTGCGCGACAGGCTGTCGCCCGACAAAACAAGATCCAGCTCGGGCATCAATGCCAGATGTTTCAACAAAGGTTCCGCGAAACGTTTTGGCTTGTTGGTGACACAGGCCAGCTTAAGGCCGCGATGGCGCAGCGACGCGAGCGTCGAAAAAACATCGGGATAAGGTGTCGATGCCCGCGTGAGAACCTCGGTGTAGTGCCGGTCAAAACTTGCCGCCGCGCGATCAAACAATTCTGCGACGGGTTCACCGACCTCATCTGCATCCAGCAGCCGCGCCACCAACCGTTGTACGCCGTTGCCCACATAGCCGCGGACTGTTGCCTCCGTGACGGCAAAGCGACCAATGTCGGCCAACATCCGATTGGCAGCTTCGTGCAGGTCGGGCAGGGTTTCGACCAGCGTCCCGTCCAGATCGAACGCCACCGCCCTAATTTCAATCGGGAATTTCAAAGAAAATTCTCACCGCAGAGGACGCAGAGGAAAAGCAGTACGAGTAGAAACACACAGAATTCAAGACTGGGTTGGCGCCCAATTGATTACCAACAATGGGTTTCGACTCTGGCGTGCTTTTTCTCTCGCTTTTCCTCCGCGTCCTTTGCGTCCTCCGCGGTGAGCGTCGGGTTGGGCATAAATATCTCACCTATTCGCAAGTTCGAAACGCATGGCGGCGATGGTTGCCTTGTAATTCCCGCTGCCAAAAATCGCCGAACCCGCGACAAAAGTATCCGCGCCCGCGTGCGCGATTTCGGCAATGTTCTCCACCTTCACTCCGCCATCGACCTCCAGCCAGATATCTCTCCCGCTGGCGGCGATTCGGCGGCGCACGGCACGTAATTTTTCCAAGGTTGCCGGGATAAAATTCTGTCCGCCAAACCCCGGGTTAACCGACATCACCAATATCAGATCGAGTTTGTCCAGTGTGTGATCCAACCAGGAAAGCGGAGAGGCCGGATTGAGGACCATGCCGACCTTGCACCCGCATTCTCGGATCAGGCCAATTGTACGATCGACGTGATCCGAGGCTTCGGGGTGAAAACTGATCAGGTTGGCCCCGGCCCGGGCAAAATCGGGAACCAGGCGATCCACCGGTTTGACCATCAAATGCACATCGATCATCGCCTTGGTCAGCGGACGTATGGCCTCGCATACCAGCGGCCCCACCGTCAGATTTGGGACGTAGTGGTTGTCCATTACGTCGAAGTGCACGATATCCGCCCCGGCCGAAATCACGGCCTGCACTTCCTCGCCAAGTTTGGCGAAATTCGCGGACAAGATACTGGGAGCAATCCGGTACATTGTTGTATCTATCAACAGAAAAGTCGGCGCATTGTAACAAACGGGTTCAAACCGGCCTTGCCACACGCCGGGGTTTACGGTGAAATGCACCGATGACGGAAAAAAAGAAGTACGACATTACAATCTCGACACGTACCACCTATCTTCCCGAACAGTCGGATGACGGCAGGTACGTGTTTGCCTATACGATAACCATCGTCAATTCAGGATCGCTGGCGGCTCGCCTGATCAGTCGGCACTGGGTCATCACCGACGCCGAAAAAACCGTTCAGGAAGTCCGAGGCGATGGCGTGGTGGGGAATCAACCCTATCTGAGACCCGGGGAAAGTTTCGAATACACCAGCGGCACGTCGATCGACACCCCGGTAGGCACCATGCACGGCAGTTATCAAATGCTTGCCGACGACGGCACCGAGTTCGATGCCAAGATTCCCCAATTCACCCTTAGCATGCCGCGAACCCTGCACTGATTCACAAATTTATGGTGGCAGCGCCTCACGGCACTACCTTGAGCGCCTTTGTCCGAGAATAAGGCGCAGTACGTAGCCCGTATGCAGCGCAGCGGAATACGGGGAAAACGTACGGTTGCGGCACCCTACCCGGATTGCGCTGCGCTCCATCCGGGCGACATACCATAGTTGTCCCGGCATCCGATCCTAAGGTAGTGCCATGAGTGGCACCGCCCGTTCTCAGGCGGAAAGAAGTCACGGCAAGACGCTCAGTCTTTTTTGTCCTTTCCGCCACGCCTGGGTATCGTCCACCAGATGATGAATATGAAAAGCGCCAGTGGAATAATGACTTCGAGCGCCATCCAGATCATTGCCGCACCGAACAGAGCCGGACCGTGTTAGTCGGGTTGGTATACTGCCGCGCAAATTTCTTAAAATTTATTGACTGCATGATGGTTAGAATATGGGTGGCCGCTTTGTTATGTTTCGGCGCATTAGCCGGTGGCTGCGTAAGTGTATCCAATACGCCGACGCCAGTGACGATCGAGCCTCCGGCACCCGCGGCCGAGCCTGAAGTTATCCCGAGGGTAGAGCCAACTCCGTCGCCGCCCGAAGCGGTAATTGCGCCTGCCGCACAGACCAGGATTTTCCTGGCGCAGGACTGGAAAAATCTACCGGGCTGGGAAATGGACAATCCCTCGCATGCGGTGGAAACATTTCGCCTTTCCTGCCCCAGCCTGCGGGACCAGCTTGAGTGGAAATCGGCATGCGACGCTGCTTTCGCCGTGGATACGCGCGATTCGACCAAGGCGCACCGATTTTTCGAATCCAGTTTTGTTCCCTACCTCATTCTCAACAAGGACGGAACTCGCGAAGGCTTGATTACCGGCTACTACGAACCCCTGCTCAAGGGAAACCGGACGCCCAATCGCGTCTATCGATATCCGATCTACGGCGTACCCGATGATCTGGTGGTGGTCGACCTGGTGGCATTACATCCGCAATTGAAGGGTGTGCGCCTGCGGGGACGACTCGAGGGCAACAAGGTCGTTCCCTATTATTCCCGCGCCGAAATCGAGCGTGGCGACGCGCGGGTGCGCGGCCGGGAAATAATTTGGGTCGACGACATCGTGGAACTGTTTTTTCTGCAGATACAGGGGTCTGGCCGCGTCGAATTGCCTGGCGGGAGCGTGGTCCGTATCGGCTTTGCTGAACACAACGGCCATCCGTTTCGTTCCATCGGGCGAATACTGATAGAGCGCGGCGAAATTTCTGCGGACAAGGCGTCGATGCAGGGGATCAAGAACTGGGCGAAACTTCATCCCGACCGGCTTGCCGCTTTACTACAGGAAAACCCCGCCTACGTGTTCTTTCGCGAGATGCCGGCCTCCGAGATGGGGCCAATCGGCGCGCAAGGTGTGGCACTCACGCCGGGGCGCAGCATCGCAGTCGACCCAGCGACAGTGCCACTGGGGGCGCCGGTTTTCCTGTCCACGACCTGGCCGCTGTCGACACGCCCACTGAATCGTCTGGTCATTGCTCAAGATACCGGATCCGCAATCAAGGGTGCAGTCCGCGCGGATTTTTTCTGGGGGTTTGGAGAAGAGGCAGGGCAGCTCGCCGGTCGTATGCGTCAGAGCGGGCGTCTATGGATATTGTATCCGCGTGGTTTCTTGCCGCCGGGAAACCTGCTCACCGAGTCGCCGCGTTAATCAGGGGTTCGATATCCACACGCAGCACAATCCGGCTGCGTACGACGCGACCGTCCTTTTGTGCCGGCGAAAACACTTCGCGCGCATAGGCCTGCATCACAGCCTCGTCGTACCGGCCTTCTGGCTCGGAATCCAGCAGCCTGGCATCGTTGACCTTGCCGAACTCGTCGATCATCAATAACAGAGTCACTGTGCCGCGCGCCGAGGCAGCCTCGGGTATTTGCGGAACGACTTGTCGTAAAGCCAACGGGTAGACATCAAGTTCGCCGGCCGGGTGGAAGGCCAGATCCGGCACTTCCAGGAGTCGCGACTCTTCGCTGGACAATTCGACAATTGGCTCCTGCGTCCGCGTTTCGGATGGAGCAACAGGCTGCGCAACTAACGGCTCCGGTAAAGGCATTTCCATCGAGGGGGGTGTCCGAACGATGGCCGGCGGCAAGGCAAAGGGCAGGGCCGGCAAAGGGACAGAGCGTGGCGGCGGCTCGGAGTTCGCAGACAAGTGCGGGGGGGCAACTGAGGTCTGTCGCTCCGTGGGCTCCACGCGAATCAACCGGGCCTCAATCAGGACGTCTTTCGAAGAATTATTCGAACCCGGCCGCGATGGCAAACCGAACACCAGATAGGTGTGCGCAGCAATCGACAAAACCACGGCGAGAACGACCCGGCTGGATACCGCGGACGAGAATCCGGTTCGTCGAATCCTTTGCACGGCACTCCTCCGTCATTCAGCGCCCCGTAGATCGCAGCCCCAACATGATCCGGGCATTATCCCGGATATTCCATTAGCGCTCAATTTTCAATGGAAGATCCGAGTTCACTTGAAACGCAAAACTCTTCAACACGAAGGGCACGAAGGTAAACACGAAGGTCCACGAAGGAAGTCCGTATCAGGAAAACGCGGGCAGGATTCACTTGTACTTGATTTCCTTCGTGTCCTTCGTGAATACCTAAAAAGGTACTTCACGCTTACGCGAGGGTATTCGTGCGCTTTCGTGTTAAGCGCGTTTTTTCATTCTCTAACGGAAAACTCGGTGTTATTTACCGTTACCCGCTGCCTGGGACAAATAAGTCTCGATTTGGTCGGCCGGTATGGCACCTGGCACTCTTTTGCCATCGGCAAAAAACAGGGTCGGCGTGCCGCTGATTTTTTTCGTTTGTCCAAAGGCAACAATTTTGTCGACCGGGTTGTCGCACTCGCCACTGACTTTGGGCTGCTTACCCTTGAGCATGTAATCGTCCCAAGCCTTTATGCGGTCGCTTGAACACCAAATGGCTCTCGATACCTCGGGCGCCTTGGGATGCAGTTGCTCGATCGGATACAGGAAAAGATAAATCGTCACATTGTCGATTTTCTCCAGATCCCTCTCCAGTCGTTTGCAGTACGGACAATCCGGGTCGGAAAACACCGCCACCTTGCGCGCGCCATTGCCTTTCACCTTCTTGAACGCCAGGTCAAACGGCAACTGTTCGAAAGGAAACGCCATTTGCTTGAGTTTCTTTTCCTCCAGCTCGCGCTGCCTGGCGCCCGTAATATTATTTTTTGTCCCGAGCTCGATGATATTGCCGTCGATCAGGTACTGGAATTTTTCGTCGGCATAAACGATCTGCCCGTCAACGACAATTTCGTACAAGCCGAGGTGGGGCGTCTTTTGAACGCTTTCGACGTTGGCACCAGGAAATTTCTTGACCATTTCGGCCCGGATCGACGCTTCGTCCGCGCCAGCCCCTCCCGCCCCCAGCAAAGCGAAAGCAAAAATCACATTCAGGATAGATTTTTTCGACATGAGTCCTCAGTTGGAAGAAATTTGACAGCTATCACTCTGTGCCACTCATCCGAGCGCGCGATGCACCAGCCAGCGTTTGAGTGGGCTGGCCAGATCGGTCACGCGCAGCCCCAGATTTCGCAGCCGTTTTATGCCCGGCAAAGTAGTACCAAACAATTTATTCAGGCCGTCCGTCACACATTGCATGGCCAGAATTTCCTCCTGGCGGCTACGTTCGTAGCGCCGAAGCAGCGATCTGGCACCACAGTCGTCGAATGCTTCACGCTCCGCAAGAATCGCGGCCAGCGCTTCAACGTCTCCAAAGCCAAGATTCAGCCCTTGACCAGCAAGCGGGTGGACATTATGAGCGGCGTCACCCACCACCACAAGGCGGGGAGCGATCAAACTTGGCAATCGCATCCAGCGCAACGGGAAGCCTGCTGGAGCGTTCAATGCAAGCATTTTGCCCAAAATACCCTGACAAGCCTGTTCGACTGCCCCGGCAAGGATGTCAGGAGTCGATTCACGCAATGTTCGCGCCCGATCATGCGCAAGCGACCACACCATCGAGACACAATCGCCAGGCAGCGGCAGCAATGCGAGTACGCCATCGGGAAGAAACCATTGATAGGCAGTGTTTCTGTGCGGAATTTCGATCCGAAAATTGACCACCAGGCCGGTCTGCCCGTATTCGCGAATATTAGGAACCAGGCCCGCCGCAGCCCGCAATTTCGAGTCGGTTCCGTCGGCCGCCACCAACAGACGCGCTTCCAGTGACGATCCATCGGCCAACTCACACACTGCCGCTCCTTCGCGCCAGGATGCCGCTTGAAAGGCCGCCGCCACCCGGACCAACTGCGGCGCTTCGGCGACCAGCGATTGCTCGATCGCATGTCGAAGGTTCGACTCTTCGACAATCACCGCAAGTTCCGGCACTTGGCTGCGATAAGCACTGAACCGCAGCGACGAACCCGCTTCGTCACCGAACACTTGCATGTCGTGGATCGGTGAAATTCGATCCAGCGCGAGGCGCCCCCAGACGCCTCCACACTCCAGGAACCTCCGGGTTCGCTGGCTTAATGCATACACGCGATGATCGAAACCATCAGCCGGCAACGGACGTGGTATGCCGGGCTCGATCAGCGCGACATTCAAGCCAGCCCGCACCAGCGAGAGCGCCAACGTCGCACCCACGGGTCCGCCGCCGACAATAGCCACGTCATGAATCATGCTTGAACTCCAATGCTCTGGCTCAACAGGCCGTTTTCTTGACAATGCCCAACCCCGTCAGTAACCTTGCGCACCCTGTTCGGGGGGGCGGTAGTTTCAGACAATTCGACCATGGGTGGGCAGGGTTCGAATTGAAACGAAATCGGCGCTATAACCGCCGCCGGGTGCTTAGGCAATAACAGGTCGAATACATTAGCTTAAGACGCTACAGAGCAGGAAAATTTTCGGTGATATAGCTCAGTTGGTTAGAGCACAGCACTCATAATGCTGGGGTCGGTGGTTCAAGTCCACCTATCACCACCATCAAGCGCAAACAAGGGCCTGCCTCGACGCGGGCCCTTTTTAATTCGGGATTGGCCCGGCACTTAAGCTGCCCACTGCGGCAGGCAAACACGGTAGACTTTTAACGTCCTGTTTTGTTTGGGGATAGATTCGATCAGATGCCATGAACGCGGTTATTCGTTCGAATAATGTAGGTCCGGATCATATATTGCCGATGAAGATGAGCCGTTTTTTGCGCCCATTACTGGTCGCCTGCCTGATGCTGGGGCTGTGTACCCCTGTTTTGGCGTTTCGTACCTTTCCGCCCGACGTGCGGCGCGGCGAAATCATCGCACACCAATATCCGGCGCTTAAGATTGGCGCTACCACCTATCGACTTGCGCCGGGCGCGAAAATATTCGACTGGCAGAATATGATCATGGTCCCGACCGCACTTCCCGCCCGCCGCTTGCAGGTACTTTATACCGTGGATTTTAATGGGCATCTTTCCGCCATCTGGCTGCTGACCGACGAGGAATTGCGGCGCTTTCCGCTCAATCAATAAACCTAAAAAAAGCAGTTGAATCACGGAGACCACGGAGATCCCGGGGGGAAACATTGAGCTATTTTTGTCGGTACGTTCGCCCTCTGGGTGAGAGGCCAGAGCAATATAAGTTCTTGTATTTCTCCGTGTACTCCGTGCCCTCCGTGATTCAATCGTCTTTTGTGAGATAAGGCCACATGAAGAAGCTGTACATTCGTACCTTCGGCTGCCAGATGAATGAGTACGACTCGGACAAGATGGCCGACGTATTGATGTCGGGCGGAGAATACGAGCAGACCACGGATCCGGCCACGGCGGATGTCATTCTTTTCAACACCTGCTCGGTCCGCGAAAGAGCGCAGGAAAAAGTATTTCATGACCTGGGCCGCGTCCGGCCTTTCAAGCAGGCCAATCCGAATGTAATTATCGGCGTAGGCGGGTGTGTCGCCAGCCAGGAAGGTGCCGCTATTGTTAAACGAGCGCCTTATGTAGATCTGGTGTTCGGGCCGCAAACCCTGCATCGCCTGCCGCAAATGATTCGCGAAAGAAAACGCAGCGGCCGGGCGCAGGTGGACATATCGTTTCCCGAGATTGAGAAGTTCGATCATCTTCCGCCGCCTCGCGTCGAATCCTGCACAGCCTTCGTGTCGATCATGGAAGGTTGCAGTAAATATTGCAGTTTCTGCGTCGTGCCGTATACGCGCGGAGAAGAAGTTTCGCGCCCGCTCGATGATGTGATGACCGAGGTGGCCGATCTCGCGGACCAGGGAGTCAGGGATGTCACGCTTCTCGGCCAGAACGTCAACGCCTACCGCGGCACCTTGCAGAATGGAGAGACGGCCGATTTCCCTTTATTGCTGGAGTATCTCGCCGAGATTCCCGGCCTCGCGCGGCTGCGTTTTACCACCTCGCACCCCAAGGAATTCAGCCAACGCTTGATCGACGCCTACGCCCGCCTGCCGCAGCTGACCAACCAGGTGCATTTGCCGGTACAGTCCGGCTCTGATCGAGTATTGGCCGCCATGAAGCGCGGATACACGGCTGTCGAATACAAATCCATCATCCGGCGGCTTCGCGCGCTGCGGCCAGACATTTCAGTGACAACGGATTTTATCGTCGGCTTTCCGGGCGAAAGTGACGCGGATTTCGAGCAAACCCTGAAACTGGTTGCCGACGTGGGTTTTGACGCCAGTTATAGCTTTACCTATAGCCCACGACCCGGCACGCCCGCCGCCGCTTTTGCCGATCAGGTACCTCAGGAAATCAAACAGGCGCGGCTGGCCAGATTGCAGGCCATCCTGGATGCCGGAGCAGACACCATTGCCAAAGCTATGGTCGGCACCGTTCAGCAGGTGTTGGTCGAAGGGCCCTCCAGGAAACAACCCTTGGAGCTGGTGGCCCGCACCAGCAATAACTGGGTGGTGAATTTCCCGGGCCCGCAGCGCCTGGTCGGGCAGATAATAGACGTACGTATCGTTGCCGCCATGGCGCATACCTTGCGCGCCGAAGTCCTGGTCAGGGAACCCGCTTGAACCCCGTCGAACTCTCGTTTACGCCGGTGGATAACGACCGGCTCGCCAATCTGTGCGGGGCGCTGGATGAAAATCTCAGGCAGATTGAAAACGCCCTCGACGTGTCAATTGCCCGCCGTGGCGAGAGTTTCCGGGTGTCCGGCGAAGCCGGTCAGACCCGGCTGGCCGCGCAAGCCCTGCAACGCTTCTACGGACAGGCGAGCGCACACCTCGGCCTGGAAGAAATTCAGCTCGGGTTAATCGAATTATCCGGGCCGGGAACAGTTCAGGCAGACGACTCGCTGGTCCTGCACACTCGCCGGCGCGATCTGCATGGCCGCACGCCTCGCCAGAATCAGTACATACGCCATATCAAGGAATTCGACATCACCTTCGGCATTGGGCCGGCCGGCACCGGTAAGACCTACCTGGCCGTGGCCTGCGCCGTTGACGCCTTCGAGCGCGACCTTATAAAGCGCATCGTGCTGGTGCGGCCGGCGGTGGAAGCGGGCGAGCGGCTGGGGTTTCTACCCGGCGATCTTGCGCAAAAAGTCGACCCCTACCTGCGGCCTCTTTACGATGCGCTTTACGACTTGATGGGCTTCGAAAAAGTCGGAAAACTGTTCGAAAAAGGCACTATCGAAATTGCGCCCCTGGCCTACATGCGCGGACGCACCTTGAATCATTCCTTCATCATTTTGGATGAAGCGCAAAACACCACGCCCGAACAAATGAAAATGTTCCTCACCCGAATGGGGTTTGGCAGCAAAGTCGTGGTGACCGGAGACGTCACCCAGATCGACTTGCCGAAAAGCCAGAAAAGCGGCCTGATCGAGGCACGCGCGGTACTTGGCGAAGTGCGCGGCATCGCGTTCACGGATTTTTTATCCGAAGACGTGGTAAGGCATCCCCTGGTACAGCGCATCGTGCTTGCCTACGAACGCATCCACCACCGCGGCGGGGAATGAGCCGTATCGCCATAAGCGCCGGGAGTCCACGCAGCCGTGTCTTGCCGAATTTCTCGCTGGCGCTACAGTTTGCCGTTCGATCGGCGTCTTTGCCAAGCCGCTACCAGTTCAGAAAATGGGTGGCCGCGGCGTTATACTGCGATGCCGATATCGCGCTGCGGCTGGTCGGCGCCGCCGAAGGCCGGCGCTTGAATCGGCAATACCGGGGACAGGATCACGCCACCAACGTCTTGACATTTGCATATCCGGATACCCGACCTTTGTCGGGCGACATTGTCTTGTGTGTGCCGGTTATCGCCTCGGAAGCCCGCCTGCAGGACAAGCCCTTGCAGGCACACTACGCACACCTGGTGATTCACGGCACTTTGCACTTGCAGGGTTACGATCACACAAATAAACGCGATGCAAATAGAATGGAAGCCCTCGAATCGGCAATTGTCACCGGGCTGAGGTATGCTGATCCCTACCAGACCCAGGTGAACGGTGAACGGTGAATAGTGAACGGCGAACGGTAGAAAAGCTGATAAAGGTATCATTTGTCCGATGTACGACTCCCGGTCACCGATTAGCGTTCACTCCTAAAACAACAGATGCAAGACGAAGATCACAAACCGACATTACTCGAACGCCTTGGCGCGTTGCTGATGCGCGAGCCCGAGGACCGCGAGCAACTGATCGAACTGCTGCAGCGTTCCTACGAACGCAACCTGCTGGACGCCGATGCCCTTGGCATGATCGAAGGCGTGCTTCAGGTATCCGAGATGCAGGCACGCGACATCATGATTCCGCGTGCGCAAATGGATGTGATCGACATCGGCGATGCGCCCGAAAAATTCATTCCCTGGGTCATCGAGACCAGCCATTCGCGGTTTCCGGTCATCGGCGAAAACAAGGACGACGTCATCGGCATCCTGCTCGCCAAGGACCTGCTTCGCTACTACGCGGGCGAGGAATTCAATGTCCGCGAGATGCTCAGGCCGGCGGTGTTCATACCCGAGTCGAAAAGGCTCAATGTCCTGCTTAAGGATTTCCGCAGCAACCGGAATCACATTGCCATCGTGGTGGACGAATACGGCGGCGTGGCGGGCCTGGTAACGATCGAGGATGTATTGGAGCAGATTGTCGGCGAGATCGAGGACGAATTCGATTTCGACGAAACCGAAGACAACATCATTCTCGACCGCAACGGGCAATTTCGCGTCAAGGCGCAGACCGAAATCGCCGATTTCAATCGCACCTTCGATACCGACTTCAGTGACGAAGACTTCGATACCGTCGGCGGCCTGGTGCTGGACCATCTCGGGCGGCTACCCAAACGAGGCGAGCAGTTTCGCGTGGGTAATCTGGGCTTCAAGGTGTTACGGGCGGACAGCCGTCGCCTGCACGTCCTGATGGTCGAAAAACTTCCCCCGGAGAGCACCGGCTGAACCCCGCACATCCCGAGGGCGCGGGGCTGTTTTCTCAGTGCGACTGAAAATTCCGGCCTTCCTGCTGGGAGCGGCGGCGGTTCTGAGCTTCGCCCCGTTTGGCTTTTACCCGCTTGCGGTTCTCGCGCTGACGGGAATGGTCCTGCTCTGGAATCGCTGCACCGGTCCTCGCCAAGTGATGGGCTTGGGTTTGGCGTTCGGACTGGGGTTTTTCCTGGCTGGCGTAAGTTGGGTGTATGTAAGCCTGCACGATTTCGGCGGAATGGCTGCACCTCTTGCAGCAGGGTTCACGCTGCTGTTCTGCGCGTTTCTCTCCTGCTTCCCGGCCCTGGCAGGCCTGTTGTCGTGGAAGATTCCCGCAGGCATTGCGTGGCGATCAATGGTTTTGATCCCGGCGCTGTGGGTCTTGCTGGAGTGGGTGCGAGGCTGGATATTCACCGGATTTCCCTGGTTGGTCATCGGCTATTCCCAAATACCCGAAAGCCCGCTCGCCGGATACGCACCGGTATTGGGCGCCTATGGCGTATCGCTTATGACCGCCATGACCGCTTGCGCCATCGCGTTCCTTGTTCAAGAAAACCTTCTATCCCGTTCGAAACCTGGTGCCGGTCAATGGTCGCTTGCCTCCAGCTTCGCCCTGAGTGTGCTGATAAGCATCCCGGTCGTGGGAGCAGGCTTGAAAACCATCAATTGGACTCACCCACTGCCTGGAGAGCCAACCACTGTCGCACTGCTTCAAGGCAACATTACCCAAGACCTCAAGTGGCGGCCCGAGCAGGCGACCGCAACCCTGGAAACCTATGCCGGATTGGTGCGGGCATCCGACGCGGCACTGATCGTGCTGCCCGAGACGGCGATACCCATGTTCCAGGTCAACACACCTCCAGCGTTCCTGGAGATGCTGGTCGAACATGGCAAGCGCAATGGTGGCGACATTCTGGTGGGTATTCCGGAGCTGGACCCCGATGGGCGGTACTACAACAGCGTCATGAGCTTCGGCAACTCGACCAACCGTCCGTATCGCAAGCAACATCTGGTGCCCTTCGGGGATTATTTTCCCCTGCAAGGGGTTTTGGGCTGGATCATGCAGTTAATGGAAATCCCGATGTCGGCTTTCTCCCCTGGCGAGGGGCAACAAAGACCGCTAAATGTGGCTGGCCAAAAAGTAGCGATCAATATTTGTTACGAAGATGCCTTCGGCGAGGAAATTATCCGCCAGCTGCCGGAAGCCACCCTGTTGGCCAATTTCACCAACGACGCCTGGTGGGGAAAATCCATTGCTTCGCGCCAGCACTTGCAGATGGCGCAGATGCGCGCCCTTGAAGCCGGCCGGCCGATGCTGCGCGCCACCAATACCGGCGTCACCGCCATCATCGATGTGTCCGGACACATTGCCGCGCAGGCACCGGAATTCGCGACGACGACATTAAGCGCGACCGTGCGCGGTTATCAGGGCGCGACGCCTTACGTCAGGGTTGGAAATTACGCTTTCCTGGCGCTTGTATTCGTGATGCTGGCAGCGCCGATTACCTGGTCGCGATTGTCTCGAAAAGCTAAATGAACCACAGAGGCACAGAGACACGGAGAAAGACAAACTCGAATGAACATCACAGTCAGAATTTGATCGTGAACCGGATATCTCGTATCGCCCTTTTTGTCCTCGGCGTCTCTGTGCCTCTGTGGTGAATACCGTCTGCCGCCCCGCTACTGCATGTAAGCAAAACCTTGCCCCTGCAACTCGATGATTTCGGCATCCGCCATCGGCACAATGGTGACGAATCCGTGGATATCCCGCGGCTCGAAGCCCCGACGTTTCGCCGCCACCCGACACATGCGGATATCGACAATTCCTCCCACCGTCAGGCTTTGCGCGCGTTTCATGAGCTCCGCATGTTTGGCAAAATTGGCCACGGCGAACATGCCGATTTCGTCGCCATGCAGCACGATGACAATCTTGCTGTCGAAGGGATCGGCTTCATTGAGCACGGACAGGTAGCTCGCGCGGTCCAGCACACTTTCGAGTTCGGCGACTGTTTTCACCGTCACGTCGTAAACGACTTTTTGCTTGCTGTAGGTTTTTTCCACCCCTTTTGCCCGCCCCCACGGCGCGAGCGGCTCGCCGGCAATCGCCGCCATCGGCAGCCCCAACAAAACGATCAGTATCAACTTCAGGAGCTTCATGTTTTCTGCTTTCGGGTGCGCGGTATTGAGTACAATCGCCACTTTTCAATTGGGGCTTACGCCCTGATTTCTTGCGGAAATTGATTGTGCCAACGTTTCAGGAAGTGATTCTAACGCTTACCCAATACTGGGGAGGACAAGGCTGCGCGCTGTTGCAGCCCTATGATATGGAAGTTGGCGCCGGCACGTCCCATACCGCGACCTTCCTGCGGGCGATCGGACCGGAACCCTGGCGGGCGGCCTATGTGCAGCCTTCGCGGCGCCCCAAAGACGGTCGTTACGGCGAAAACCCCAACCGGATGCAGCACTACTATCAATATCAGGTGGTGCTCAAGCCCTCGCCCCTCGACATCATCGACCTTTATCTGGGCTCCTTGAAAGCGCTTGGCATCGATCCGCAGGCCCACGATATCCGTTTCGTCGAGGACGATTGGGAAAACCCCACCCTCGGCGCCTGGGGTCTGGGCTGGGAAGTCTGGCTAAACGGCATGGAGGTCACGCAGTTCACCTATTTCCAGCAGGTCGGTGGCCTGAACTGCAAACCCATTACCGGAGAAATTACCTACGGCATCGAGCGCCTGGCGATGTATCTCCAGGATGTGGAAAACGTTTTCGACCTGACCTGGACGCCGGGACTGACCTATCGCGATGTCTATCATCAAAACGAAGTCGAGCAGTCCACCTACAACTTCGAACAATCCAATGTCGAAGTTCTGGTCCGCCATTTCAACGATCATGAATCCGAAGCCCGGCGTCTGATGGGAGCAAAACTCGCTCTTCCGGCTTACGAACACGTCCTGAAGGCCGCCCATACGTTCAATCTGCTGGATGCACGCGGCGCAATTTCGGTCACCGAGCGCGCGGCTTACATCGGCAGGATTCGCAATCTCGCGCGCGGCGTTTCGCAGGCATACTTCGACTCGCGGCTGCGCAAGAACTTTCCGATGGCCGCGCCGGATCAATTGCAAAAACTCGGTATCGACGTGGTCGCCATGCGCAAGGCTCTCGAAGAAAAAGAGCTGGCGCAATGAACCCAAAAATCGCACCACAGAGACACAGAGACACAGAGAACTACGAAATTTCAATCAGTTGCCCTATCCGACGTGTTCGCTCTCGTATATTGCGCGTAGATGGGCGCAAGAATTTGGCTATCCTCCGTGTTCTCCGTGCCTCTGTGGTTCGACTGCATTTTTCAAAATGAATGCCCCCTTGTTGGTCGAATTGTTAACCGAAGAGTTGCCACCCAAGGCGTTAAAGACTCTGGGAGACGCTTTTGCGTCCCGGATATTCGCCGAACTCAAGAGCGCTGGATTGCTGGGCAAGACCTCGGCGGTCCGCGCGTTTGCGACACCGCGCCGGCTGGCTGCCCTTATTTCCGACGTGCAGGACAAGGCAGCAGACAGGCAGGAAATGCGCAAGCTGATGCCTGCCAAGATCGCCTATGGCGCCGACGGAAAACCCGCTTCGGCACTGACCAAAAAACTGGAAAAAGAAGGCGGTTCCTTATCCGGACTCACGCGCCAGACCGAAGGCAACGAAGAGTATGTTTTTCTCAATCGCAGCATCCCCGGCGTAGTCCTGGCTTCGGGCTTGCAGTCCGCGATCGAGTCGGCAATCACCGGTCTGCCAATTCCGAAAATGATGAGTTACCAATTGGTCGACGGCAGTACGACGGTGCAGTTTGTCCGACCGGCGCATGGGCTGGTGGCACTATATGGTGACAAGGTTCTCGATGTTTCGGCGCTTGGTCTGAAGGCAGGTCGAAACAGCCGCGGTCACCGGTTCCAAGGGGCACCCGACGTCACGTTCACGACAGCCGACGAATACGAGGCAAAGCTCGAAACCGAAGGCGGTGTGATTGCCGATTTCGAGCGACGCAAGACCGTCATTACTCGGCGGCTTTCAGAGGCGGCCGCATCTTTGGGCGGATCGCTTGGGCCTCAAGAAAATGTCACGCCGCTCCTCGATGAAGTGACCGCGCTGGTCGAGTATCCGAGCGTCTATATCGGAGAATTTGAAAACGAATTCCTGTCCGTGCCTCAAGAGTGCCTGATTCTGACCATGCGTCAGAACCAGAAATATTTTCCCTTGTTTGATGCGGGGGGAAAACTCACCAACAAGTTTTTGATTGTCTCCAACATGCGCCTTGCGGATCCCGCCAATATCGTGACCGGCAATCAGCGCGTGGTGCGGCCACGGCTGGCCGATGCGCGGTTTTTTTTCGAAACCGACAAAAAGACCCGTCTGGCCGAGCGCGTCAAAGGCCTCGCCTCGGTTGTCTACCATAACAAACTGGGCACGCAGTTCGATCGCGGTGAACGGGTTCGCGCGCTGGCCGGGTTGATTGCGCCCATGATCGGAGCGGATCCCTCGGCAGTGGATCGTGCAGCGCTGTTGGCAAAGGCCGATCTGCTCACCCAGATGGTGGGCGAGTTTCCCGAATTGCAGGGCACCATGGGTAGGTACTACGCACTGGCGGACGGCGAAGACATACGGGTCGCCGATGCCATCGAACAACACTATCGTCCGCGCTTTGCAGGCGATCAAATGCCGACCAACAACACAGCCGTTGCGCTGGCGCTGGCGGACAAGATGGAAACGCTGGCCGGGCTGTTCGGCATCGGCCAACTGCCCACCGGCGACAAAGACCCTTTTGCACTCAGACGACATGCCCTGGGAACGCTGCGCATGCTGATCGAATGCCGGCTGCCGGCTACGCTTTCTGTCCTGGTGAGTGGCGCATTTTCGGTGTTTCCGCCCGGAATGCTCGGCCATGGCAGTGGTCACGCGGAATTGGAAACCTTCCTGTTCGAACGCTTGCGCAGTTATCTGCGCGACGCGGGGTACTCCGCAAACGAAATCGAAGCGGTTCTCTGTCTGCGTCCGATGCGCATCGACAAGGTGCCACAGCAGCTCGCCGCGGTCCGCGCGTTTGCCCTGTTGCCTGAGGCAGAAAGTCTCGCCTCGGCCAACAAACGCGTGGCCAATATCCTCAAACAGGCCGAGGCACGGGGCGAATCGATTGTGCCTGCCGAGGCGGCCATGTTGAGGGAAAAAGCCGAGCGCGACCTGTTTGCCGCACTCAAAGCCGCATCGGCGCACGCCACCCCGCTGTTTCAGCAGGGCGACTTTGCCGGATACCTGAAAACCTTCGCGGCCCTGAAATCGCCCGTCGATGCCTTCTTCGATTCCGTGATGGTCATGGTGGAAGACTCGGCAGTGCGCCGCAATCGCCTGGCCCTGCTGCGCGACCTGCGCAACGAAATGAACCGCATCGCGGATATTTCCAAACTCGCCGCCTGAAAAGCGTGAATGGCAATCAGCGAACGGTGAACGGTACAATCACACTGAATCTCTTAATCACCGTTCGCCGCTCACCGTTCACCCGTACATGAAATTGGTTATCCTCGATCGCGATGGCGTCATCAACCAGGACAGCGACCAGTTCATCAAGAACACCACCGAATGGAAAGCCATTCCCGGCAGCCTGGAAGCCATTGCCCGGCTCAATCATGCCGGCTACAGGGTGGTGGTAGTTTCCAATCAGTCGGGAATCGGCCGCGGTCTGCTCGATATGGGCGCGCTGAACGCCATCAACGACAAGATGTATCGCGCCCTCGCCCATGTCGGCGGCCACATCGATGCCTTGTTTTATTGTCCACATGCAGCGGAAGCCAACTGCGAGTGCCGCAAACCTAAACCCGGCATGTTTCTGGACATTGCCCAGCGTTTTAATGTCGATTTGACAGGCGTGCCGAGTGTCGGCGATTCGCTGCGCGACTTGCAGGCTTCGGCAAGTGTCGGCGCCCGGCCGATCCTGGTACTGACCGGCAAAGGGGAAAAAACCCGTGCCACCGGCGGCCTCCCGGAGGACACCACGACCTATGTCGATCTCGCCGAGGCGGTGCGGCATATCGTTGCATCCTAGAAACGGCGATTGAATCACGGAGGGCACGGTGTACACGGAGAAAATCCAAGAACTTATATTGCTCTGGCCTCTCACCCATACGGTGAATGTACAAAGAAAACTATCTCATAGTTCTACCCCGTGATCTCCGTGTTCTCCGTGATTCAACTGCTTTTATTAGGTTCATGAGAGTGGCGGCGGCGCTGCTGCGTTCGGTAACGTTCGAACTTTTGCGCGCGGCGATCACCGTGGTATTTGCGGTGATATCGCTCCTGACTTTTCCCTTCGCGCCACTGACTCGATATCGGATCATCACGCTCTGGACCCGTATCGTCTTATGGCTGGGACAGATTGTCTGCGGTGTGCGCTATCGCGTAGTGGGTGCCGAATACCTGCCGAAAAGCCCCTGCATCGTTTTATCCAAACACCAGTCCGCCTGGGAAACGCTTGCCTTTCAGATCCTGCTCCCTCCACAGGTGTGGGTACTGAAGCGCGAATTGCTGAAAGTGCCTTTTTTTGGCTGGGGACTGGCGATGATGAGCCCGATCGCCATCGACCGCGGCTCCGTCACCCGGGCATTGAAACAAATGCTCGAACAAGGCCGTCAGCGATTGGCAGCCGGCTGGTGGATCGTGGTGTTTCCCGAAGGCACCCGCATTGCCCCCGGCCAGCGCGGCCGCTACCATGTGGGCGGAGCATGGCTTGCCTGCCAAACGGGCGCCACCGTCGTACCGATCGCACACAATGCCGGTACGTTGTGGCGCAAAAATGCCTTGGTGAAATATCCCGGCACCATTACCGTCAGCATCGGGCCGCCGATACCAACCCAAGGCGAAAAAGCCGAAACCCTTAATAAGAAAGTCGAAGACTGGATCGAATCCGAAGTCGCCCGCCTGGGAAGCGCCCGCTCATAGCGGATCTGTTCCCGGTTAGCGCAGTCACCGAGCCGAAAAACGTGCGGTTGCGGGATCGCGAAATCCCGTTCCTTCTCAAGCGCAGCCGGCAGCGTCGCCGCATCGTGCTGACGGTGGATGAACGCGGGCTGGCGGTCAGTGCCCCGTGGCGCAGCTCGGAGCGACACATCCTGGAGGTTATCCGGGACGCCGAATCCTGGGTTCTGAAGAAGTTGCAGGTTTGGAGCGGTTTTCCAGTGCGCCGGCAGTCATGGGCAGACGGTGACCGTGTCAAATTTCTCGGCGGTGACCTTGGCTTGCGGGTTGTCGAAGATTCCCTGATGTCTGTGGCGACCCTTGAAGCCGAGCGCTGTCTGCGCATTCAAGTCCCGGATCCGCACGACACTGCCGCGGTCAAAGCCATGGTGATCGCCTGGTACCGCCGTCACGCTCTGGCGAATTTCTCCGAGCGCGTCCCGTACTTCGCCGCCCAACTGGGCGTTGCCCTGCCACGGGTTTTCCTGTCCAGCGCCCGCACCCGCTGGGGAAGTTGCAACGCGGATCGGCAAGTACGACTCAACTGGCGCCTGATTCAGGCCAGCCTGTCCACCATCGATTACGTGGTGGTGCATGAGCTGGCGCACCTGATCGAGATGAATCACTCGAAGAGATTCTGGTCGCTGGTCGGCGCCGTGTGCCCCGGTCACCAGGACGCGCGCGCGGAGCTCGACCGCATGGGGCGTTACTATCTGGATCTCTGAGTACTCGACCGAATGGATGATGGGTGGACGCGTGATACACTCGTTTGCTATTGGATAATTCCCATGCGCCACGTCTGTATAACCCTCGCCGTGATCATCCTGCTTGCCGCCTGCGGACAAAAAGCCGCTTTGTACCTTCCCGATGACGCCGAGCAAAAGAAAAAACCGGTCGCCCGGAAGAACGAAGAAGGCGTCGTAGAGAAATGAATCCCTTTTCATACCTTCGCGGCGAGTTATACGCCGAGGGTGTTGCGTTGTCCCGGATTGCCGATGAACATGGCACGCCCTGTTATGTCTACTCGAAAGCCGCGCTTACCGAAGCGTTCAAGGCCTACGATCAGGCCTTCGCTTCGCGCCCGCATCTGATCTGTTATTCGGTCAAGGCCAATTCGAGCCTGGCGGTGCTCGGCGTATTTGCCAAGTTGGGAAGCGGTTTCGACATTGTCTCGGGCGGTGAACTGGCTCGGGTGTTGGCGGCCGGTGGGGATCCGGCCAAAATTGTGTTCTCGGGCGTAGGCAAGACCGCTGCGGAGATGCGGCAGGCGCTTGCCGCGGGGGTCCTGTGTTTCAACGTCGAATCGGAATCCGAGCTTTTGCGCCTGGAACGAATTACCGGCGAAATGGGTCGTCGTGCAGCGGTCAGCTTGCGCGTCAATCCCGACGTGGACGCCAAGACCCACCCCTATATTTCCACTGGCCTGAAGGAAAATAAATTCGGGGTGGCGTTCGATGATGCACTGCGTTTGTATCGCATGGCAAAAGCATCCGCACACCTGATTATTGTGGGCGTGGACTGCCATATCGGGTCGCAATTGGTAAGCGTCGAACCGATTGCCGACGCGGTGGGCAAACTGCTCATGCTGGTGGATAAACTGGCCGCCGAAGGAATCGAGGTCGAACATCTCGACTTCGGCGGTGGTCTGGGAATTCGTTACAGCGAAGAAGTGCCTCCGACTCAGGAGAACTGGATTCGCTCCCTGCTGAATGCCATTGGCACACGTCCGCAAAAAATACTCATCGAGCCTGGCCGCTCTCTGGTAGGCAATGCCGGTTTGCTGCTCACCCGGGTGGAATATCTCAAGCATGGCGATGCCAGAAATTTTGCGGTGGTTGACGCGGCGATGAACGATCTGATGCGCCCGGCACTCTACAATGCGTTTCACGAAGTCCTTCCCGTCCGGCAAGGAGACAAGGCCGTGCGCAACTATGACGTGGTCGGCCCGGTGTGCGAGAGCGCCGATTTTCTGGCCCGCAACCGCAAACTGGAAGTACGCGAAGGCGACCTCCTTGCCATCATGTCCGCGGGCGCCTACGGGATGACCATGAGTTCCAATTACAACAGCCGGCCGCGGGCCTCTGAAGTTATGGTGGACGGAGGGCGGCTGCATCTCGTGCGCGACCGGGAACGCGTGGAGCAGTTGTATAGCGGCGAGCGTCTTGCAAACTGAGTGGGGCTATCCGACTGGAACCTTTGCCTGTGTCGGAGTTCTATTCCTTAACGTGAAAGAAGCCATCGCCGCGGGGACCACAAGCCTGACACACTGGGTAAGATGGGTTGAGCGCAGCGATGCCCATGCTGCAAATATTTCCGATGATGGGTATCGCTGCGCTCAACCCATCCTGCGGGGTTTAACGTGAAACCGAACTCTTTCATTTATCGGGGTGGCGCCAAGCGCCATGACCGTTAGGACGGCACAATTCGGGATGTTAGAATCCGAATCGTCCTATAGCGTATTGCCTCGAAAAAATGATAGTTCTTAATCTTGCCTGTGAACGCGACCATCTATTTGAGGGATGGTTCGGCTCGGCTGACGATTTCGACCTCCAGGCGAAAGAGGGTGCGATCTGCTGTCCGGTTTGCGGGTCAGCGGCCATTGCCCGCCAGTTATCGGCGCCGTATGTCAACACCGGTTCCATTCCGCAGCCCGCCCAGGATCGAGAGTCTGCCGCGGTGGCAAATTCGGCTCAGATGTTCAGAAGGATGTTCGTCGAACACGTCTTGAAAAACACCGAGGACGTAGGCCCCCGTTTCGCCGATGAGGCACGCAAGATCCATTACAAGGAAGTCGCGGAACGTGCCATCCGCGGTCGGGCTTCGAATAGAGATGTGGCCGAATTGAAAGAAGAAGGCATCGACGTTCTGCCGATTCCTGGCATCCCCGCACTGCCTAACAAACTGCACTAGTTGCCGGGACGTTTAAGATCCGCTCCTTGCCTTGGGCGCTGTTTGCGCGGGGCAAGGAAACACTTGAAGCGCAGCACGGAGCCGGGGACGGAGGACCACATGCCACGGCTGGCCCCCATCCCGACCTTCCCCCGCACGCGTGGGAAGGAGTAGGCTGACATCATGCGCGGCCGCCAACTTCCATTTCTCGTACTCGGCGTGGGTGTGGCCGTAGTTTCCTTTGCCTCCATCCTGATTCGGTTCGCGCAGAATGAAGACACCTCGTCCCTGACCATCGCGGCCGTTCGGATGGGATTCGCTTCGACCCTTCTCGCGCCCGTTGTCTGGTTCAGGAACCGATCCGAAATTCTCAAACTAGGGCGGCGCGAGCTCGGGCTATGTCTGCTGTCGGGCCTTTTTCTGGCATTGCATTTCTGGGCCTGGATAAGTTCCCTCGAATACACGTCGGTTGCAAGCAGTGCCGCGCTGGTCACCACCAATCCGATTTGGGTGGCCTTCGCCTCCGCAATTCTTTTGCGCGAGCGGCCAGGCGCATTTGCCGCCACGGGAATCGCTCTAAGTGTCCTCGGAAGCGTGCTGATCTTTACTGGCGATAGCGGCGCACTTTCCAATACGGATTCCAATCCGCTTCTGGGCAATACTCTTGCGCTGCTGGGAGCAGTGTTTGCCTCGGGTTATTTGCTGGCTGGACGAGCAATGCGCTCGCGCATCTCACTACTGACCTACGTCTGGCTCGCCTATTCCTCCGCGGCGATATTGTTACTCCTCGCACTGGCCGTGACCGGCGACTTCACGAAATTGCCGACGTCGAAAGCCTGGGCATTCATGATTTTATTGGCGCTGGGCCCGCAGTTGATTGGGCATACGTCCTTCAACTGGGCATTGCGGCGCGTGTCGGCCACTTTTGTCGCGCTGGCCATCCTGGGCGAACCGATAGGTTCGGCGAGCCTCGCCTATCTGCTGCTGGGAGAAAAATTTACCGGAGCGCAATTTGCGGGATTTATGATCCTGCTGGTGGGAATACTGGTCGCGGCGCGCGATGAAAAAATTCGCGACAATCCGGGCTAGAATTTTGTTTCTACCTAACGGTCATAACGCTTGGTGCCACCCCGATAAATGAAAGAGTTTGGTTTCACGTTAAACCCCGTAGGATGGGTTCTTTCACGTTAACAAGTGCGGAATGTTGCGCCCGCTACGCGGCGATAAGTGGTCTTTGCCCGATTGGCCTTCCAAGCAGTTGCGTCAAATCGGACGCCGGCATCGGCCTGGCAAAATAAAAGCCCTGCGCGGACTCGCACGACCTGGCGCGCAGATAGGCGGCCTGTTCCTCGGTTTCCACACCTTCGGCGGTGACACTGAGACTCAGCCCGTGGGCCATCGCAATAATCGCGTTGACAATTGCCGAGTCGTCGGCGATGGCGCTCAAATCTTTGACGAAGGACCGATCGATCTTCAACTTGTCGATCGGAAACCGCTTTAGATAGGACAAACTGGAATAACCTGTACCAAAGTCGTCGATGGCGATACGTACGCCCATCTCGTGCAATCGGGCCAGGGTCCGAATGGTTTCTTCCGCTTGATTCATCAAGATACCTTCGGTCAACTCCAGTTCCAGCAAGTGCGGATCGAGTCCGGTTTCTTTTAGTACCTGCTCGACCATTTCCGCCAGATCCGACTGCCTGAATTGCCTTGCTGACAGGTTAACCGCAACGCGTGCGCCCGGCTGCCATTCTTGCCAACTCTTGGCCTGCGTACACGCTTCGCGCAACACCCATTCCCCTATTGGCAGGATTAGGCCGGTATCCTCGGCCACTGGAATGAACTCGGCCGGTGAGACAAGACGCCCATCTCTCTGGGGCCAGCGAATCAGCGCCTCCACGCCCTCGATTCCGCCGGTGGACAATGTGATCAGAGGTTGATAGTGAAGTACAAATTCGGCGCTCTGCAATGCGCTGCGCAAATTGGTTTCGACCGACAGGCGACGACTTACGCGCTCGGTCATTTGGGTGCCGAAAAACTGGTAATTGGCGCGGCCGGACTCCTTGGCGTGATACATCGCGGTATCGGCATTGCGCATCAGCGTCTGCACACTGGCGGCGTCGTCCGGATACAGGGCAATGCCGATGCTCGCCTCGGCCGGCAACTGGTGACCCGACACTGAAAATGGCTTGGACAAAGCGGCCTGGATTCTCTCAAGCACGCCAGTTACTTCGGACGCATCATGGACATCGGGAAGGCTTATGATGAACTCGTCCCCGCCCAGCCGTGCAGCGGTGTCGCCCTCGCGTAAGCAGGCGGAAAGGCGTGCCGAGACCGCCTGCAGCAATTGATCGCCCACTGCATGACCTAACGAGTCATTGACGTTCTTGAAACGGTCAAGATCAAGAAAAAGCACGGCCAGCTTGGTGCCGCTCCGGTGGGCGTGGACCATGGCCTGCTCGATCCGGTCGATCAGCAGGGTGCGATTGGGCAGGCCGGTCAGAGCATCGTGATTCGCCATGTGCACGACCCGCTGTTCCGCGAGGCGCCGTTCACTGACTTCCGCCGCCAACCCAATGTTGGACTTGGCCAGTTCGGCGGTGCGCTCTTTCACCCGCCGCTCCAACGTGGCATGTGCACGGAGGAGTGCCGCCTCCGCCCGTTCGCGTTCGAGGAACTGACGTCGGATGACATGATCGGCGTGCCGCACAATGAAAAACAGCACGCCGTACAACAGGAAAAGAACGGCGGCAACGCCCGCTACTACACGGTGCTGAGTCTCCGAAATGCGCCTCAGGAAAGGCGTAACGTCGTCGTAGACTTCAAAGACGGCTATGACCAGACTCTCCGAGGTCTTTCGCATCGGGATGTAGGTGGACAGTAGATCGCGGTTTTCGATGACGCGGTCAAAAGCACTGAATTGGTTGCGATGCGTCAGCTCACTGGTCACGAGTCCGTTGCGCGCTCCTTGAAAACCGACGTTACCGCTCTTGTCGTCGCCAATCTGCTTGGCCTCCGTGGAAAATACCGTGCGGCCGCGCAAGTCGTACATCTTGACTTTGGCCACCGACAAACCCTCCACATGATCCGACATCTCGGTTGAAAGAGGCTGGCGTCGCGGATGCTGCTTCAGTTGCTCCGTGGACATTGTTTCGGCCTCTGCCAGATATGAGGCAAGGCGAGGCCATAGCGAATTCGCCAGCACCGCGGTCAACGCATTGTTGTTCGATTCGCCCATCGCAACCAGCGAGCGCACGGCGGTTTCTCGATGGAAAAAGCCCAGCGCCACCGCCGCGGCGACGATAGAGACGAAACTTGTGATGGAAAAGTAATGCAGCAGCCTGAAGGTGGGGTTTTTCATGGCGTCGGCTTATGGGGGCCTGGGGGTTCGGGACGGCGTCCGACATGCTGCACATTGCGTGCCTGACTAATTGCACTTTTTCTATGAAATCCATCGAAAAAGTGCCATCCCGATATTACGGCGCAATTCCACCACGCACCCGAAGTTCAGCGCCCGGTCAGCAAAGCTCCACGTACGCTCGAAACTGCCGCTTAACGTCTTCCGCAAGTCCCGGATGCGTCACATGACCTGCATGGATTTGCAGACCTCCGGCAAGACCCGTGTCGTGCAACGCTTTGTCCAGACCGAGGTCCGCCAGGTTCAACACGTATGAATATGTAGACTGCGTCAACGCCAGCGTCGCAGTACGTGCCACGGCTGATGGCATATTCGGGACGCAATAATGTACGACACCTTCTTCGATAAACACGGGGTGAGAATGCGAAGTAGGCCTTGAAGTTTCGGCGATGCCGCCCTGGTCGATCGCAATATCCACAAACGCAGAGCCTTTTCGCATGCGCGAGAACAACTTGCGGGAGAGCAGTTTCGGCGCAAGTTTGCCCGGAATAAGCAGGGCGCCGATGACAAGGTCGGCATCGACTACGTAATCCGCGACCGCGAGCGGTTCGGAATATGCGGTCTTGATGCGACCACCGTGCGCCTGATCGAGTTGGTCGAGCCGCGTGAGATTGATATCGAATACCGTGACCTCGGCACCGATTCCGGCCGCCATGCGCGCGGCGTGGCTCCCCGACTCTCCCGCGCCGATGATCACAACTTTCGCGGGCGGCACGCCGGCCACCCCGCCCAGCAAAACGCCTGACCCGCCGTTGGCCATCTGCAAAGCCCAGGCGCCGAACTGGATCGACAGGCGCCCGGCGATGCGCGACATCGGCGCCAGGAGCGGCAGCCGACCCGCGACGTCGGTCACGGTTTCGTAGGCGATGGCACTGGCTCCAGAGGCGAGGAGAGCATCGAGCAATTCCGGTTCTGGAGCCAGATGCAGGTAGGCAAAAAGGATCTGGCCGCGGCGCGGTAATTTGAATTCCGATGGTTGCAATTCTTTCACCTTGACAACCATCTCCGCCGCAAATACATCAGCGGCGGATTCTACGATCCGCCCGCCCGCGGCCTCATAGTCAGCGTCCGGGAATCCGACACGGGCACCGGCACCGGTCTCGATGTACACCTGGTGGCCGCGTTCAACGAGCGCGTGCACGCCGGAGGGCGTAAGCCCTACGCGGTACTCGTGATCCTTGATTTCCTTTGGCACACCTATCAGCATGTTGAAAACCCCGTCTGGCCAATTCTCGAAACGTCCGATTGTGTTCCAAGCGTGCGCACCGACCCTCGCCTTCACTGCGTGCTAACACGCCGCGCGGCGAAGGCACGTCTGAGAAAGAATAACCGCGCGCCAAGCGCCGTCGCAAGTAATACCGCGAAAAGAAGAGGCTCGCTAATGTCCTTTTTGACCAGCCACCAGAAATGCAGCACGCCTAATACCGCAATGACATACACCAGCCGGTGCAAAAGCTGCCAGCGTTTTGCGCCGAGCCTGCGAGCGGGAACTCGCGCCGATTGCGGTACAGAGGCACCGAGAATACAGAGAAAAAACAAATTGTTGCGTCTATCCCAGCTCTCACCAAAAAGGTGAACACTGCTGGCACGACAACTGATTGATACATTGTTCTTCTCGGTGTCTCTGTGCCTCTGTGGTGCAGTTTTTAGGTTTATTAATGCTAAATCAGAAAAACCGTGGCCAGCCCCAGAAATATGAAAAAACCCATGCTGTCGGTGGAGAAGGTGAGTAACACGCTGGAGCCCATGGCCGGATCGCGGCCCATCTTGTGCATGGTGAGTGGCACCAGCATGCCAACCGCCGCAGCCACCAGGAGATTCAGGAGCATGGCGCCGGTCATAACCAATCCCAGCGGGACGCTGCGGTAGAGCAACCAGGCAAATATCCCTGCAACACCGCCCCATACCAGCCCGTTCAGCAAACTGATTGCGAGTTCCTTTAACACCATGCGCCGCGCATTGCCGGACGTGGCCTGCCCCAAGGCAAGGGAGCGAATGATAAGTGTTGTGGTCTGATTGGCGGAATTGCCGGCGATACCCGCCACGATTGGCATCAGCGTCGCCAAGGCAACCAGCCGCTCGATGGTGCCCTCGAACAATCCGATGACCCGCGATGCAAAGAAAGCGGTGCCAAGATTCACTGCCAGCCAGAGCCAGCGGTTCTGGGCGCTTTTCCACACTGAGGCGAAAATATCCTCTTCCTCGCGCAACCCGGCCTTGCCGAGCAATTCGCCTTCGGTTTGATCGCGAATATAGTCCAGTGCCGCGGCCACGGTTACCCGCCCCACGATTCTGTTTCCCTTATCCACCACTGGTGCCGAAACCAGATCGTAGCGCTGGAAAGCCTGCGCTGCCTGGCCGGCATTTTCATCGGGGGACAACGCGGTAAATTCGGTACTCATGATGGTGCGCACCGCAACCTCAGGGTCCGTGACAATGAGCCGATTGATCGGCAATACGCCGGTCAATACGCCTTCTGCGTTCACTACGAAAACCTGATCGGTATGGTCGGGAAGTTCGTCCAGGCGCCGCAGGTAGCGCAGTACAAACTCCAGCGTTACGTCTTCGCCCACCGTCACCATGTCAAAATCCATCAGCGCGCCGACCGAGTCCTCGGGGTAGGACATGGCCGCGCGCAATTGCTCGCGCTCCTCGGAGGGCAGGGAACGAAATACGTCCTGCACGACCTCTTGCGGCAAATCCGGTGCCAGATCGGCGATTTCATCGGTATCGAGCTGCTCGGTGGCCGCCACCAGCTCGCGGACATTCATGCTCTCGATCAGGGTCTCGCGCACGGCATCCGAGACTTCCAGCAGGATTTCCCCGTCGCGATCCACCTTGACCAGATCCCAGACCACCAGGCGGTCGTCGAGCGGCAGCGCTTCCAGCATTCGCGCCACATCGGCCGGATGCAGGCGGTCCATCCGCTTCTGAAGTTCGACGAGATTCTGCTTGTGGACCAGCGATTCCACGAGTTCATGCCGCGGCATGTCCTGATTGCGGACCATGCTTTCGACGATCCGGTGCTTGTTCAGCAACGCCCTGATTTGCTCAAGGGCTTCCGGCAGGCTTTCCGAGTGTTTCTTTTCGCTGGCTTGCGACACGGGAAATTTTCCCGATCCGATGGACAGGGACAGAATTGTAGGGGGTGGAGTCCGGATGACAAAGGGAAGAAAAGAAATTTCCCGGGCCTGGCAAAGGTCCGTCGCCGCGCGGCGACTTGCCGCCGCGCGCTGACCTCTCGATTTCGTCTGTTATGGTTTAGGCGGCACTCGCGTAGCCTGCCAGGAAATGAATTCCAGACCTTTGGCGCGTTTAGCCCAGATGCTGTGAAAGCGCAGTTCCACCGCAAGGTCCTGACCTTTGACTGTCACGTCGAAGTTGGCTTTGCCGCTAATCAAGGCGAGGCAGTCGTAGGTACGTACCGTGACGTCGCTGCGACGCATGACCCGATACTTGACCGCGCCCGAATGCATGGAATCGATGTAACTTGCTTTATTGTCGATCAGAGTCGAGGAGTGAACATAGACCAGATCCTCGCCGTACAGCTTTTGCATCGCCACGAAATCGTCGCCCGTTTGGGCCGCGTAACGCAGATCTTCAGCTGCCAGGGCCTCGGCCTCGGTCACCGGTGCGCCGCATTCGCCCGCCACGGCAGCCTGCCCTCCGATCAACCCGAGCAGCAGGCAGCCGGCATTTATTAATTTATGCATCGTTCCTCCCATTTTGTGAATGTCCGGCAAGCGCATGCCGGACGCTGGATCGCCGCTATTTTTTCTGCGCGTACCGGGATTCTCGCACCACGCTGCAAACCTGGATACGAAATTCCGAGTAGAACTCGCTGCGCCCTCTGTGCTGGGCGTCGAGATGTTCGGGATGTATCGCCCAAGCCCGCTGCGCCGCTTCCGACTCGAACTCGACAAGGGTGACTCGCTCGCCGTCATCGGCAGTGAACGTCTTGTGCGACACGTAGCCTGGCATGGTCCGCGCCAGTTCGTTCATGCGCGCCGCCCAGGGTTGATACGCCTGCAGGGCCTCGGAGCGCAGCCGCGATCGGAATACGGTCAGGACCATGGCGAATCTCCGCCGATTATTGCGGCGTCAGCACGGTCAATGGTTTGGCCTCGCAGCGCACTTGTTTGTTTTCCATTCGGGCCGGAAACACGCTCAACTTGCCGCCTTTCCAGGAAAATCCGTAGTGCTTTTTTTCTCCCGATTTGCCGTCCTCGGCCTGAAAATATTCGCAGGATGCTCCTGGATGATTGAGCGATATTTCAAAGTTCATAGTCTGCTCCGGCCAAATGGCTTCTCCGGTATTCGCAAAGGTCCAGGTACGTCCATTGTCGTCCAGATATTTCCCGGCCAGCACCACCCGGTTCACGTGCGGGCTGATCTCGCCCTCGATGGGAATGTAATCGACAGCCTTGCCTTTCATGAAGCGCGGCTCGGAAAATTTCAGTCTGTCGAATTTGCCCTGCGGATTCTTGACACCCTCGAATGGCAAATACTTGACCTCGGTACTGGATATCGGACCGTCATCCTCGGCCAGAATCAGGCGATAGGCGTTCGGCTTGTCATCGGACTCCAGGCTGATCACCACCTGCAAGGTGGCCTTGTCGAAATTTGTGGTCACGATCGGGTAGCGCTGCCCCTCGCGCTTGATGGCAATCACCACCGGGGGAGCCTTTTTGGCCGCGGCATGCGGACTTTTCGTGGCGTTGAGTTCCTTCAGGTAGGCGTCGTTGATCCAGATACCGGCGATATCCTTGACGTAAACCCGATCCTTGCGCACCGGTGTCTGCGCCAGTACCTGGCCGACAATCAGTATCAGCAGAGCGATCATTCCAATTCGGTGTTTCATGCGTCGATGTCCTGTTTATTTGTTAAGTTAGTGAGATGCGGCCGACGGCCGCGTTTTCCAGAATCCCGTGGCCTGTTCAAAGGCATGGGCAAGTTGTAGCACACCAAAATCGTCCTGATACCGGCCGATGATCTGCAGACCGACCGGCAGTCCACCCCGGCTGAAGCCGCAGGGCACGGAAATCGCGGGCGCGCCGGTGACGGTAATGTAATAGCAGGAGCGCATCCAGTCGATATAAGTTTCCAGTTCGACTCCGTTGATGCGTGTCACGTAAGGCAGCTCGACATCAAAGGGCAGCACTTGCGCAACCGGCGCCACCAGGAAATCATATTTTTCCATGAATGCGCGCATGCGCTGGAACAATTGCGTGCGCTTGGCTTCCGCCGCGCCCACTTGCGCGCCGGTCAGGCGCCCGCCTTCCTCGATATTCCAGATCACGGTTTCTTTCATCTGATCGCGTTGGGTTTTGAGCAACTGACCGTAGGCCAGTTCAAAATTCCAGGCGCGCAGCACGCGAAAAATTTCGTCCGCGTCGCGCAAATCCGGCGTCGCCTCCTCCACCGTGCACCCCATGGCGTTGAACGTCTCGCGCTGCCCGGCGATGACACGCACAACTTCCGGCTCCACAGGCAGCCCGCCCAGATCGGCGCTCCATCCTATGCGCACGCCCTTGAAACTTCGCCCGAGTGGCCGCGCGAACAGCGATCCCGGCTCTTGCAGAGAAATCGGCGCCCGCGCATCCGGCCCGGCGATGGCGGACAACATCAGCGCCGCGTCGCCTACCGTACGCGCCATTGGCCCCAGCACCGGCAGCGAGAACCAGGCCGACAAGCTCGGCCATATTGGCACGCGCCCGGCCGATGGGCGAAACCCCACCACGTTGCAAAAGCTTGCCGGGTTGCGCAGGCTCCCGCCCAGATCGGAGCCATCGGCGATGGGCAACATGCCGCAGGCGAGCGCCACTGCCGCGCCTCCGCTGCTGCCGCCGCTGGTCTTGGATGGATCGTAGGGATTGCGCGTGGCGCCGAACACGGGATTAAAAGTCTGCGAGCCAGCGGCGAATTCCGGGGTATTGGTTTTGCCGATCGTGATGGCCCCGGCCTGCCTCAAGCGCTCGACAATGAGGGCATCCGTATCGGGCACGAAATCCCGGAAAACCGGCGAGCCAAAGGTGGTGCGGATACCTTTGGTGACCACCATATCTTTGTGTGCCACCGGCAGTCCGGCCAGCACCCCAGGGTCTGCGCCCCGAGCCAGCCGCGCATCTATCTCGGCGGCCGCAGCACGGGCTTGCTCCGGAACAAGCGTAACGATCGCGTTAACCGACGGATTCACCCGCTCGATCTGCGCCAGGTGCGCATCCATGACCTCAACGGCCGAGATGTCGCGCGCCTTGATCCGGCGCACCAGTTCGTACGCGGGGGTGAAACAAAGGTCGTGATTTTGCATGGCCACCAACTTGCGAAAGGCACCCATGGTAGCCGAATCGCGCGTCTGCGATCCGTGTTATCCGGCGTTATTGCGAACGCATCAAGGCGTCCCGCGACGTAAGAGGAGGTCGCCTATGCCTGTCTGTACCTCGCGTCGGATGAGGCGTCCTACTGCACCGGCACGATCGTCGCTGTCGATGGTGGCTCAACCGCGAGGGCATGACGTAATCAAGAGGTAGTCCACCGGCTCCCCGCAAAGGAGCCCTTAAGCTCGTCCGTCGCACGCCGATACCTAGCTGAGCTCACACACGGGACGGAGACTAGGCTTTGAATAATCGGCGCAACTTCTATCGAATTCTCCACGTGCAGCCAGAAGCGCCGCTCGAAATCATCAGGGCGAGCTATCGCAGCCTGATGTCGAAATTGAAAGCGCATCCAGATCTCGGTGGCGATCACGAAGCCGCGGTATTAATCAATCAAGCCTATGCCGTCCTGAGTAACCCGGAGAAGCGACGACTTTACGATGAATCTCGTCGTTCAACGAAAGGTCCGGCGAGGGGAGCCAGGGGCCAGCACGCCGACGAAGTGCCCCGCACACCGCGTTCCGGTGCTCGCGCCGCGCCTAAGGCTGACGATTCCAGATCTGATGATCTTCCACGCTGCCACTTTTGTCGCACCGAATACCGTCGCCCGCCACGGCCAAGCGAACGCTGTGGGTGTTGCGCGAGCCCACTCGTTTTAGAGATCCCGATGGCGAGCACCCATGTCCGCGAGCTTTTCGGAAGACGGACCGCGCCGCGGATCACGAAAGCAGGGAACTTCACGCTTTACCCTAGTTGGCCGCATCACGGTTATCCAGCGCAATTACGTGACTTGTCTCCGACTGGACTCAGCCTGCTGACCCAATACCCGGCACGCAACTCGCAGATCCTCAAACTCGACGGGAGTTTCCTTACCGGCGTCGCGCGGGTAATTTCTGTTCGGGCCGGCATGCGTGGAATCCTTTCAGTCCACGCATCTTTCTTAACTGTGGAGTTTCTGACGAAAACTGGCGGATTTGTCTCGGTAAGAATTTAGGCTGCAAGCCCGGCGGCTGCAGAGATGCGCGGCCAATCCACGTAGGACGCTGCGTGCTTCGCGGCTATCCCGCTACCAGATTGTGGCGATCTCCGCCGTGCCGCGCAAACGATCGTCGGCCGTGACGAGCTCGGCCCCAAGCAGCTTGGCGGTGGCGACAATGATCCGGTCCGCCGGGTCGCCGTGCATCGAATCTCCCATCGCGCCCGCCATCTCGGCGATCGCAACGCTGATAGGCTCGAAGGCCAACTCGGGTAACGTCATGAGGTCGGCAAGCCACGCGTGAAGGGAGGCGCCGAGCGTGAGCCGTTCGCGTCGAACAGCCGTCGCAATCTCAAGCACACTGATCGTGGAAACGAAGACTGGGCCCCGCTTTACCTCACGATCAATCGAACGCTTGGCGCGAACCGAAAGACGCTGCGCGCCTGAAACCCACCATACAAGAACGTGAGTGTCGAGAACGATCAACGATTCATCTCCCACTCGGCGTCGCCAAGAACGGACTCGAGTGGACGATCGAACCGAATGACACTGCCTCGCAACCGCGCCCGGGCGGCGTCAGCCTCGCCCGGTACCGGCGAGGGCGGGGTAAGCTCAGCGATGACCTTTCCCCTTGAGGTGACGCGAAGCCGCTCGCCCTTGGCGGCGCGCGCGAGATAGGCCGGCAGGTTCTGGCGCAATTCGGATACGTTGACGTCTTTCATGAATTGACTCACAATTTGTACAGTCGCATTGTACAAAGGGTGCACCAGCGGGTCAATCTCCCGACATTCCCCGCACGGTCGAATCGCCGCTATTGTTCTGCGCCGCCCGCCGATCGTCGGGTCACGCTGTGCTCGGTTGCTATCCGGCTCAGACAGCCAGTCGATGGCGCGGACAGATCGCCATGGGACGCTCGACGTCAGGCTGATCCGGCGCAATCTCCGCGTGAATATCGGTGAACATCTCTGATGCGCCGCTTCTGGAGGTGTTCGACAGCATCGCCCCGCCGCCTTTTCGCCACCGGAATCGATGCTTTGCCCCAGCGGGGACATGAACCAGCGTGCCGACGATCAGATGACTGAGGACAGGGGACAGAAGTTCGGAGTCGAGCGAGGGCGATGCGGGGGCTGCCTCAACTAAAGAGTGCCTCGTCCTGTCGCCGCTGGAATTCATGCAACGCCTGGCCGCCTTGGTGCCCCGGCCACGCTTACATCTGATTCGCTTTCACGGCGTGCTCGCGTCCAATGCGAAGTTGTGCTCGGGAATCGTTCCGGGTCCACTGGAGAATACCAGCGAGCACGCAGCCCATCACGCCCATGGCGCCCCGGCGCGCATGAGTTGGGCGCGCTTGCTCAAGCGCGGTTTGGCAGCCGCTTTTTCTCTGTCTTCTGTCTTCTGGTCTCGAACATTGCCCGAACTGTGGCGGCGCCCTGAAGATCATCGCCGCCCCTTCGACAAGCTCAGGACAGGCGTTGAAGATCCGGCGGTGATCGCCAAGATCCTCACGCATATTTGGGCTTGCCCGCGCGCGCCGGCGCGGCCGCTGGCGCTGTTCCAGGCGGCCTGATCCTCGGTCAAACGCGGTTCTGCTGCAGCGCCGACGATCTGGCGCGGCCCGCACTCGCGCGCAGCGCTCAAACGGCGTCGAAATCAGCCCCCTCGGGTCGACGCAAAGACCAAAGAATTCACGCGAGAGGGAAATTTTCAGCAAACACCGCGCGATTGACCACTTGCAGAGCCGGCGATATATCCGCAGATGGGGAAAAAGGTGCTTTGAAATGCCTATCCTCTGGTTTGGATGAGTCATAACAGCAACGCCGCTAATGTGGGAAATCCAGTTCCCGCTGATGCCGCAGCGCCAGAACACGTACTTCGCCCTTGACCGGCAGATAGCGATACAAGGCAACGTATCCGGTTTTCCCGAACGAAATCACCAATTCGCGAATATCGCGTTGCGCGTTTTCCACGCGCCGTCCGGCGTATGGGTGTTGCGGCAGCATTTCTACCGCGCTGCGTATTGCAGCCACCGAAGCCGCTGCTGCTTTCGGGTCCTGCCCGGCAATAAACTGGAAAAGACGCGTCAGATCATCCAGCGCACGCGACGAATAAACTATACGCGTCACGCTTTTTGCGGAGCGGGCCGGGGAGCGTTTGCATCCGTGGCCAAACGCTCCATCCACGCATGTACGTCATTTGCCGCGTACACCGGAGCGCCCTTGTCGATCGCAAGATCGGCGGCAATCGCTTCTTTGACGAAGGCGCGATAGCGTTCCTCGCGCTCGACCTCGCGTTCGATGGCCTCAATCATCATGCCATGCGGCGTACGGTTGGTAGCAAGAGCAAGTTTCGTTACGCGGGCTTTGAGTTTTTCAGGGAGTTTCAGGGTGGTGGGCGAGGGCATGATGGATCCCGGATGAACGAAGTACTACCATGGTAACACCTGGAATCCAGCCTTACAAATCGGGGAATTCTTCATGGGCAATATCCACGGGCAACACGCTTCCCTTGTCGGGCAGGAAGTCGCGATAGATCGGGGAACCAAAGGTGGTGCGAATTCCGCACGTGAGCAGCAGATCCTTGTGTGCCACCGGTAGTCCGGCCAGCACGCCGGGGTCTGCGCCGCGAGCCAGCCGCGCATCTATCTCGGCGGCCGCAGCACGGGCTTGCTCCGGAACAAGCGTAACGATCGCGTTAACTGACGAATTCACCCGCTCGATCTGCGCCAAATGCGCGTCCATGACCTCAACGGCCGAGATGTCGCGCGCCTTGATCCGGCGCGCCAGTTCGTGCGCGGGGGTGAAACAGAGGTCGTGGTTACGCGTGGCCGCCAACTTGCGAAAGGCGCCCATGGTAGCCGAATCGCACGCTCGCGATTCACCGGCTACTATCGCGACTGCATCAACACCTCGCGCTCCGCGGCCCAGGGTGCAGTCGGGAGAAAGCGAACCTGCCCGTTTTCAACGTCGACACCGGCACGCGCCAATACGGTTTCGAAATCGGGGAATTCGCCGGTTTCGATTTGCTGGTGCCACAAATCGGAGAACACCGTGGTTGCGGTCAACTGGTCCAATTTTTCGATCAGTTCGCGGGCACTCCAGCGGCGATTATCCTGCAAGCAACACTGGGAAAGGCTGGCCAATGCGGTATCCAGCGACTGACTTCCCGTGCTCAGGCTGCGCAACTGCAAATCGGCGGCCAACATCGCGGCGGCGCCTGCCCAATACACCCGCAGATAATTGCCGCCATGGCTCATGCGCTCCGCTACCCGGGAGAGGCTCAGGCCCGGTGAAATTCGTGCGCCGCGCCGGAATCCGGCAGCCATGCGCCGCCAGGCTTCTTCGGAGGAAATTGCCCCATCGCGCGCCATCAGCACATTCTGGAGATAGGTGGGCAATCCTTCGAATAACCAGGCATCGCGCCCCGCCACGTACGGAAAAAACAAATGGGCCATTTCATGGACCACGCTCCAGTCATCGAAAAACGCCTGCTTGCCGCGTTGGGGGGCAACGAACAAATGGACTGCCGATCCACCGCCGCGTGAGACATAGGCCCAGGGCACCGGACCGCGCCCGCGCGGCGTCTGCGCCACGATCACTTGCAGCAAGTCCACCGGGAATCGACCGTGCACCCGGGTTGCTTGCCGCGCTGCCCGCTCAACGCCCTCGCGCAGCCAATGCTCTTGCGCCGGTGTCGGGCCGTCGAGCACAGCAACTCGCAAGCGAGCCTCGCCAATTTCTATTTCCTGCTCGCCAAATTGCCCAAATGCCACCACGCCTGGCCACTTGAAGGGAGTGGCACCGATTCGATACTCATGTCGCCCGTCCATGCCTGCGCTGCGCGGCCAGGGCGCCGACACCGAGATGCCGGGCGGCAAGTGAAATTGCAAAACAAGATCGCTTCCCTCCTGGTTCTCGGCCGGACGCCACAACCAATCCCCGATCGAAGTCAGCAGATCGCTGCCTATCCAACGCGTTTCCGGTCCGCCGGTCTGCGCGCTGCTGCTGACCGGTTGCAGGCGAACCCGATAGTCGATACAGGAATTATCGGCGACACCGTCCAGGGAAAGTGTCCCGGTCGGGGCCCCCAGCTTTCGATCGCCGACCCGCGCGGACTCGAGAAAATATCTGGCGCCGTCCGATTCAGCGACCAATTGCAAGGGCGCGCGGCCTTCGAAACAGGCACGAACCGAAATCCGCTCCAGGGTCTCCGCGACCGCCACCTCGTATCGGTGGGCCGCATGGGCAGGTAAGGCGCAAAGTACGCCACTGCACAACATTAACAGGGTGAAATGTTCCGCCTGTCTGCCCACCGTCATGCCAAGCGGACAAAGTGTCACGAAGAGGACGCCGGAATGCCGATGCCCCGCGCCATGATGGCCGCGGCAAACGGAATACAGGCCAGCAGAATCAGTTCGGCCGCAACAAAGCGCCGCACTCGCAGCACTTGATAATCGGACACTTTGATCGAAACACGCCGCCAACTCAGGAACTGCATGGTGGGCGGCAGGGAAATTAGCCCCATTGCCAGAAATAGCGCGAGCTTGATGTAAAAGACTGGATTGCCGAGGTAAAAATCGATGCCTTTGCCGAACCAGATCACCCGCGCGATACCGGTAGCGATTGCCAGTATCGCCGCGCATAAATAAAACAAATCGACTTTTGCCAGCGAACGCGCCTGCTCCGGGGAAAGGCCCGGAACACAGACCTTGTATTCGTAAGCAAGGCAGACGGCAATCGATACCATCGCCACGTAATGCAGATAAGCGACTAAAGCGCCGGTCAACTTTTTTCTCCCGATCGGCCTGACGGCACGGAAGTTTCCGGGCTCATGATGGCCTCGCGGAGCGCCGCGCCGCCAGGCAGCAGTTCGATTTTGTCGCGCTCCGGAAAAATGCCGAGCGCCCGATAGGCGGGTGCCAGATCAGGGAAATCATTCGATGCCTGATGTTGTTCATAAAGCTCTCCAAACACATCGGTGCCGGTCACGGCATCGAGTTGTGCGAACAGTTGTTGCGCGCTCCAGGCTCGTTCTGTTCTCGCGCAACATTCATTGAGCGCGGCAAGAGCTGTGTCCATGGACTGTTTTCCCGCGCTGACCTCGCGCAGCCGGACATCGGCCATCAGAATCAAGGCCGCACCCTCCCAGTACACTCGCAGAGAGGCGCCACCGCGAAACATGTTTTCGGTCGCCTGTGCGAGGGTCATGCCACGGGTATTCTGCCGGCCGCGCTCAAATCCGGCAACCATGCGTTGCCACGCATCGGTCGCCAACACGCGCCCCGCGCGCGCCAGAAGTACATTCTGATAATAAGTCGCGATACCTTCCGACAGCCAGGCATCGTCGGAATTCACATACGGAAGCAGCAGGTGCGACAGTTCATGCACCGCGGTCCAATCGCTAAAAAATTCCTGGATCGGGCGGTGCTGATTGATAAAAAAGTGTACTGCGAGCCCGCCGCCACGTGTGACATAAGCGGCTGGAGTGGGTTCGTTGCCGCGCGCACCGGGAGCAATGACTACTTGCAGCCTCTGCTGCGGAAAACGGCCGAAAAGTTTGGCCACGGTCTGCGCCGCATCGACGATCCAGCGGTGTAATTCCTCGATCTGTGGCGCCGGAGAACCATCGAGCACCACAACATCAAGACGCGAATCGCCAACGCGCAGTTCCTGCTCCTTGAAGCGCCCAAAGGCTACTGACACCGGCCAGTCCTGTGGGGTGCGCCCCATCCTAAACACTGCACGCTCAAGGCTCCGGGATACCACCTTCCAGGGCGCGGAGACCGAGATGCCGTCCGGCAAAACAAAAGCAATTTCGATGTCTTCGTCCTGTGCAAGAAATTGCGGCCGCCATAACCAGATCCCTGCAGAAGTCAGCAGGTCCCCGCCCACCCGGCGGATTTTCCCGCCGGTGCGGTCGTGTTTCTTGATCGGATGCGACACATCCGCCCGATACACGATACAAGCGTTTTCCGCGACATTCTTGAGTCGGATCGAACCGGCAGGCTGAATCGGTTTACCGGTACGCTCGATGATCACCTTGTCCAAAGCCAGCGCAGCATCGAGAGATTCGGCGTACAAGGCCTCGGGTGGCACCCCATCGAAACAGGCGCGCACCTCCAGCGTGGTCAAGGCGGAATCGATGGTGACTGTGTAGCGATGCAGGCGATCCGCCGCAGCGACATTTGTTCCCGGCAGCAGGACGGCCGCCAGCATCAGGCCACTTAGCCACGGAGCCTCGCTGAAATATTGCCAGCTCGTTGTCATGGTCGCGCTGGGTCGACGAGGCTCAGGCCGCCAACACCGTGTCCGGATCGTAGGAAAGATTCGGCGCCAGCCAGCGTTCGACCTCCGCCATCCGTATGCCCTTGCGCCGCGCATAGTCTTCGACCTGGTCGCGGTCGATTTTGGCCACCGCAAAATACTGGGCCTGCGGGTGGGAAAAATAAAATCCGCTCACCGCCGCGGTCGGCAGCATGGCGAAGGATTCGGTCAAGGTGATGCCGGCGTTGGCAGGCGCGGCCAGCAATTCGAACAACGCCGCCTTTTCGGTGTGGTCGGGGCAGGCCGGGTAGCCGGGCGCTGGCCGGATGCCGCGATATTTTTCCTCGATCAGGGCCTCGACCGCCAGACTTTCTTCCGGCGCATAAGCCCAGAATTCCCGGCGCACGCGCCGGTGCATGAGTTCGGCAAAGGCCTCGGCAAGCCGGTCGGCCAGAGCCTTGAGCAGGATGGCGTTGTAGTCGTCGTGACGCGCCTCGAATTCAGCCACCCGCGGGTCGATGCCGATGCCGGCGGTGACCGCAAAAGCGCCGACATAGTCCTGCACCCCAGAGTCTTTCGGAGCAACCAGGTCCGCCAGACCGTGATTGACCCTGTCGGCCGGCTTGACCATCTGCTGTCTGAGGAAATGGAAGCGTTTGACGATCCCGCTGCGTGTCTCGTCGGCGTAGATTTCAATATCGTCGCCAACGCTGCGGGCGGGAAACAGTCCGATGACAGCCGCCGCACCCAGCCATTTTTCCGCGACGATTCGCTCGAGCATCTTTTTCGCATCGGCGAAGAGATTGCGCGCTGCCTCGCCCACCACCTTGTCCTGCAGAATGTCCGGATAACGCCCGGACAATTCCCAGGTCTGGAAAAATGGCGTCCAGTCAATCAGCGGCACGATTTCCGCCAAGGGATAATCGCGAAACACTTGCAGCCCCGAGACTGCCGGCACCGGCGGCCGGTACTGCGTCCAGTCGGTCTTCAATCCGTGCCGGCGCGCTTCCGCGATCGAATGATGCGGCCCCTGGCCTTTTTTGCCCTGGTGTTGCGCACGGGTTTTTTCCGCCTCTTCCTTTACCTTGCGCACGAATTCGTCGCGGTGTTCCTTCGAAATCAGACTGGTGCACACACCCACCGAGCGCGAGGCGTCAGGTACCCACACTGTCGGCCCGGCATAGTTCGGTTCGATTTTTACCGCGGTATGCACGCGCGAGGTGGTGGCCCCGCCAATCAACAGGGGCACAACAAATCCCTGGCGCTGCATTTCCTTCGCCACATGCGCCATCTCTTCCAGCGAGGGTGTGATGAGGCCAGACAGGCCAATGATGTCGGCGTTTTCCTCGCGGGCGGTTCGGAGAATGGTCTCGGCCGGCACCATCACGCCCAGATTCACTACTTCGAAGTTATTGCACTGGAGCACCACCGAGACGATATTCTTGCCGATATCGTGCACGTCGCCCTTGACCGTGGCGATGACAATCTTGCCCTTGGCCTTCCCGGCCGTGCCGGATCGGAGTTTTTCCGCTTCGATGTAAGGAATCAGGTGCGCGACCGCCTCCTTCATGACGCGCGCCGATTTCACCACCTGCGGCAAAAACATCTTGCCCGCGCCGAACAAATCCCCGACCACATTCATGCCCGTCATCAGCGGACCTTCGATGACCTGGATCGGGAACTCGAACTGCTGGCGTGCCTCCTCGGTATCCTCGACAACGTAGGTATTGATGCCGCGCACCAGGGCGTGGGTAATGCGCTCGCTGACCGTGCCTTTGCGCCAGGACAGGTCCTCGACCGACACCTTCGCCGCTGCCTTGTAACTCTCGGCGAATTCCACCAGCCGTTCGGTCGAATCGGGCCGCCGGTTGAACAACACATCCTCGACCCGTTGCAGCAACTCCTTGGGTATCTCCTCGTAAACGCCCAGTTGTCCGGCATTCACAATGCCCATGCTCATGCCGGCCCGGATGGCGTGAAACAGGAAGGCGGTGTGGATTGCTTCGCGCACCGGATCATTGCCGCGGAACGAGAAGGAAATATTCGATACCCCGCCGCTGATCTTGGCGTATGGAAGCACCTTGCGGATGGCGCGTGTGGCCTCGATGTAGTCGATGGCGTAGTTATTATGTTCCTCGATGCCGGTCGCCACCGCGAAGATGTTCGGGTCGAAGATGATGTCTTCCGGCGGGAACCCGGCTTCCTTGATCAATAAGTCATAAGCGCGCGCACAGATGTCGATGCGCCGCGCCAGGGTATCGGCCTGGCCTTTTTCATCGAAAGCCATCACCACTGCGGCTGCCCCGTAGCGACGCACCAGCCGGGCCTGGCGCAGGAATTCGGCCTCGCCTTCTTTCATGCTGATCGAATTCACCACGCACTTGCCCTGCACGCACTTCAGGCCCGCTTCGATCACCTCCCACTTCGAGGAGTCGATCATGATCGGCACGCGCGAGATATCGGGCTCCGAGCCAACCAGATTCAGGAAGGTGGTCATGGCGGCTTTCGAATCCAGCATCGCCTCGTCCATGTTGATGTCGATGATCTGGGCACCGCTTTCGACCTGGCTGCGCGCCACCGCCAGTGCCTCCGTGTAGTTGCCCGCTAAAATCATGCGAGAGAAGGCCTTGGAGCCGGTAACGTTGGCGCGCTCGCCGACATTCACAAATAGCGATTCATCACTGACGTTGAGGGGCTCCAGTCCCGCCAGCCGCAGCTTCTTGTCGATCGTCGGCAATTTGCGGGGCGCCACACCTTTGATCGCGGCAACGATCGCGCGAATATGGGCTGGCGTGGTGCCGCAGCAACCGCCCGCAATATTGAGGAACCCGGCCTGAGCAAACTCCTTCAGGACGGCGGCCGTGTATTCCGGCGTTTCATCGTATTCTCCAAACGCATTCGGCAGCCCGGCGTTCGGATGCAGGCTGGTATGAACATCGGCGACATTCGACAGCTCTTCGATATAAGGCCGCAGGTCCTTGGCGCCAAGCGCGCAGTTCAGGCCGATCGAAAATGGCCGCGCATGAGAAATCGAATTCCAGAACGCCTCGGTGGTCTGGCCGGAGAGCGTGCGGCCGCTGGCATCGGTGATGGTGCCCGATACCATCACCGGCACATGGACTCCATGGCGCTCGAAATAATCGTCGATGGCGAACAAGGCGGCCTTGCAATTGAGTGTGTCGAAGACAGTTTCGACCAGCAGCAGATCCACGCCGCCATCGAGCAGGCCCCGCAGGCATTCCAAATAACAGGCCACCAGTTCATCGAAGCTGACATTGCGTTTGCCCGGGTCATTGACGTCCGGGGAAAGCGATGCCGTACGACTGGTGGGCCCCAGCACGCCCGCCACAAAACGCGGCTTGTGCGGCGTCTGCGCGGAGAATTCCTCGACGGCCGAGCGCGCCAGTTTGGCGCCCGCGCTGTTGAGTTCGTACACCACGCTGGTCATGCCGTAATCGACCATCGACACGGCGTTGGAATTAAAGGTATTGGTCTCGACAATGTCCGCGCCCGCCTCCAGGTAGTCGGCATGGATGCCGCGAATGATTTTCGGCTGGGTCAACGACAACAGATCGTTGTTGCCCTTCTGGTCGCAATGGTGGGCGTGGAAGCGGTCGCCGTGATAGTGATGCGCTTCCAGCCCGTGGCCCTGGATCATGGTGCCCATGGCCCCATCCAGAACCAGGATACGTTCCTTGAGCAGGTGGTACAGCAGTTCGGTGCGTTTGGTCATTGCCTGTCCGGAAACAAAAAACCCGTCCACAGTAGCGAGACGGGTCGGTCGCGCTTTAGCGGTATTTGTAACGCGCCCGCAAGCTGGAGATCAAATCGGCGCGGAAACAACGTTAGCCGCTTGGTCATCGAGTGTCAATCGGTCAAAGACCGGCGGATTAAGCGAGGCCGACCCCCAGTAGTCTGCCAATGAAATATGTCAGCGTTCCTGCCACGCCCCCGATGCCCAACATGCGCAGGCCGCCGCGCAAGGCCTGCCGGCCGGTAAACAGCGAGATCGTTACACCCACGCCGAACAATGCGGCAGCGGTCAACCCGATGGAAACATACAGGCTCTTCGGCCCGACGTGGAACAGATAAGGCAACAGCGGCATCACCGCGCCCAGCGCAAACGACACAAAAGAGGAAATCGCCGCGCCCCAGGGCGACCCCAGGTCCGCGGGATTGAGGCCCAGTTCCTCGCGCGCCAGCGTATCGAGCGCCTTGGTCGGGTCCACCAAAATGACATTGGCCATACGTTGCGCTTCCTCTTCCGGAATTCCGCGCGCCTGATAGATCAAGGCGAGTTCCGAGGCTTCTTCTTCGGGATATTGCCCAAGCTCCTCCCGTTCCAGCCCAATCTGGTATTCATACATTTCGCGCTGCGAGCGCACCGAGACATATTCGCCAGCGGCCATCGAAAACGCCCCCGCGAGCAGCCCGGCCACACCGGACAGCAGAATAATTTTTGGATCGGCGGTGGCGCCCGCCACGCCGAAGATCAGTCCGGCGTTGGACACCAGGCCGTCATTGACTCCAAACACCGCAGCCCGCAAATTCCCGCCGCCGGACAACCCGCTGTGACGACCCTCCATCCCGGAGGCCGAGTCCGGCACATAGTGGCGCGGGTCGGTCACCGAATAGAGCGACATGCCGCGCACCTTCATCGCCGCCAGCACCGAACGAATCGGCCGCGGGCCCAGGCGTCGAACCAGGGCGGCAACAATGCGGCTGCGTAATTCGGGAGCAAACTCCGCCGGCACTTCGCCACCGGCTGCCCGGATTTTTTTGGCCCAGATCTCTGCCTGCTTGTCCGCCTCGCGTGCCAGCTCCACGAACAACCCCTGGCGCGCCGTGCCCGCCTCTTTTTCCGCCACCACCCGATACAGGAAGGCGGAGCCTTTTTCTTCCTGCCAGTTTTTAATTTCGTTCATTCAGGCATCTGACCACAGGGAAGGGAATGACGCAAACCGGGAGTCGCTCCAACAATCTGGCCGTCAATTCGCCGGCAGGGAACGCCAGCGTAACCGCAGGGTCTGCCGGGTCTGGGTAATCTCAAAGCGGCGAAGAAAGTTCTGTCCGAGCAGGGCGGTATTGTCCAGACCTGGGTTGGTTGCCACGCTGATTCCCGACACCTCAAAACACGCGGCCCGCACCGTTTGTTCGGGCACGACTCGACCCTCGATCTGACCCGCGGCGGTATTGAACATCGCGGGATAGCCACCTTTCATCGAGGCCTTGGCCGCATCGGCCGCCCCGATAGTCACGTAACTTGCCCCGGTATCCACCAGAAATCGGACCGGAGTTCCATTGACCGCACCGTCCAGATAAAAATGTCCGTCACGTGACGCTGCTACTTCCACTTCCCGAGCTCCCGCCGGTCCGTCGCATCCGCTCACCTCAGACCGCGCCCGCTCCAGGTATTGAAACCCGAAGTAACCGGCGCCGATCAAACCGAGCCAGACCACAATGGCGATGCCGTGTCCTTTCACCTCGAGTGCGCTGCCGGCACAGCCATCATCCACAAAACGCTTGAACCACAGAGGCACGGAGAATGCGGAGTAACACGTCTCTCTCGCATTGGTCAGCATGCTTACCGTTCTCGTGAGTACGGATAGCAGGACAAGCGATTGAAATTGCGCACTTCTTTGTGCCTCTGTGTCTCTGTGGTGCGGCTAGTTGGTTCATTCGCGCAGTAAGGCCAGTAAGGCCGGGCCGTAACGCTCCAGCTTCCTGGTGCCAACGCCGTGAATGGTGGACAAATCCTCCAAACTTTGTGGACGGGCGGCGGCAATGGCGGTCAGCGTTGCATCGTGAAAAATCACATAGGCCGGCACCGATTGTTCGCGCGCCTCACCACTACGCCAAGTTCTGAGGCGTTCGAGCAAGCTGGCATCCGCATCGGATAAGTCGCCGGCCTTGCGGCGCACCCGTTCGAGTTTCCCCTTGCGCGCTGACATGCGACGCATGTCGATGCGCTGCTCGCCTTTTAATACCGGACGGCTGTCTTCGGTCAGCCGCAGGGCCCCGAAAGCGGCATGATCGGGCCGCGCCAGCCCCAGGGTAACCAATTGGCGAAACACGTCGCGCCAGGTCGCCTCGTCGAGAGCGGCGCCGATACCGAAGACACTCAGTTTTTCGTGCCCCCATTGATCGACACGCTGAGTGGCGGTGCCGCGCAGCACATCGATCAGATGCCGTGCCCCGAAGCGCTGACCGGTGCGGAAGATGCACGACAAGGCCTTGCGCGCCGCGTCGGTGGCATCCCATGTCTGCGGCGGCTCAAGACAGGTGTCGCAATTGCCGCAGGGCGCACTCGCCTCGCCGAAATAATCCAGCAGTCGCACCCGGCGGCAGCTTGCGGTTTCGCACAGGCCCAGCAAGGCTTCGAGCTTGGCAAACGAGACGCGCCGATACTCTTCGCTGCCTTCGGATTGTTCGATCATGCGCCGCTGCTGCACCACGTCGCCCAGACCATAGGCCATCCAAGCGTCGGCAGGCGCGCCATCGCGTCCGGCGCGGCCGGTTTCCTGATAGTAGCCCTCGATACTCTTGGGCAAATCCAGGTGTGCAACAAAACGCACGTCGGGTTTATCGATGCCCATGCCAAAAGCGATGGTGGCCACCATCACGATGCCGTCCTCGCGCTGAAAGCGAGCCTGATGTTTGTTGCGGGCAGTCGCGTCCATGCCGGCGTGATAAGGCAGGGCGGTTATCTTCTGAGTCGCCAGCCAGGCCGCCGTCTCGTCCACCTTCCGGCGCGACAGGCAATAAACAATGCCTGCCTCGCCCTCATGAGTGTCGCGAATAAAACGCAATAATTGCTGCCGGGCGTCGTTCTTGCCGACGATGGTATAGCGGATATTGGGCCGATCAAAACTTGAGACAAAAACACGCGCATCATCCAGCGCCAGCCGCTGGCGGATCTCCGCGCGCGTCTGCATATCGGCAGTGGCTGTGAGCGCAATGCGTGGCACCGCTGGAAAACGCTCATGTAATACTGACAATTGCAGATATTCGGGCCGGAAATCATGCCCCCATTGCGACACACAATGGGCTTCGTCGATGGCAAACAACGATATACGAGATTGCTCCAGCAATTCCAGCATGCGCGGCATCATCAAACGTTCTGGCGCGACATAGAGCAGATCGAGCGCGCCCTCGCGCAAGGCACGTTCCGCGGCGGCCGCTTCGCGGGCATCCAGGGAGGAATTCAGAAATGCGGCCCGCACGCCGAGTTGGCGCAGGGCCACCACCTGGTCCTGCATCAGCGCGATCAGCGGCGAAACCACCAGCGCCGTGCCCTCGCGCAGCAGCGCGGGCAACTGGTAACACAAGGATTTGCCACCGCCGGTGGGCATCAGTACCAGGCCGTCGCCGCCGGCAACCACATGCTCGACGATTTCGCGCTGGGCGCCGCGGAAGCTCGAGTAGCCGAATATCGAGTGCAGTTTTTCCAGAGCAGGGCCAGGCATTTGCGGATACTTCTCGAAATCGGCCTTGTGCAACCCGGCAAGCCCCGGCGACTGATTCCCGGAATGAAAGTCCTCCGCGTTTAACACGGACCGACTTCCCTTGCCCACTCTTCCAATCGCTCAATAAGGCACTCGACCGCCCACTCGGGATCCTGCGCCCACAGATTCTCGACCGAGGACTCCTCCACGGTGTCGGCGTCGATCACGGTTACCTCAACGTCCCCATCGTCCTGAAGCAGATGGCTGAGCACCGCCAGAATATGCGGGTAGTGCATGGCAATCGCGTCGCCGGCACTTGTACCCTCTTCCGTTTCCCCCTGAATCAGGGCCGCAAGATTTTCCAGCGCGGGGCCCGTGCCGGCCGCCTTGAGCGCTTCGGGGTCGCTGGCGGCAAGTTGCTCCAGCAGGTCGAGGATCGTGCCTTGGTGCGCAAAGATCGCGCCGGCAATCAACTCCGAATAAGTCAGATCGATGGCCGCGACGAGGTGATCGCATTCGCCGGCAGGCAATTCGCAGATCGGGCAGCTACTGCCTTCGGGTATCTCGTCGTCCTCTTCGGCCTCCGACAGGTCTTCGGGAAGCTCGTCTTCCGGTTCGTTCATAGGGGGCCTCGCTTAGGCTTCCGTCGTAATTTCAGGAGGGCTTTTTTTTCTTCGCGCGTCATCTGTTTGATCTCGTATTCGCGTCTGGCCGCTGCGGACTGTGTTTTGGCTTTTTCCGAATAGACAAGCGCCACAGGCCGGCGGCCGCGGGTATAACGGGCGGCCAGTCGATCGTTCGAATTGTGCTCCAACACGCGCCGCGAGACGTCCTTGGCAATGCCGGTGTAGAGAGTCTTGTCGGAGCAACGAACAATATAGACAAACCACGTGGATTTGCCTATTCGGGGGATTTTTGGCGTCTTGCCGATATCGAACACCGTGGGAACTATTGAAAATCTTCAAGACTGAACTCTACAGGGTTCTGCGGGGCGTTCCAGATGCGGGGAAACCTGCACACAATGGCCGTATTGTCCGCGCCCGATTGGGGGTGTACGCTTGCAGCCATGGGTAATTTCCTGGAAATTGAGTCTGCTGCCCGGCGCCTGAGTGTCGAGGAACGCAGGCGGCTGTTGCTGTCACTGGCGGCAAGCCTTCGCGAGGAGGGGCGATCTTTGCCGGCACCGCGCAATTTCACCGCCGCGGAAATGGATTCCTGGATCAAAGAGGATGAGGGCGATCTCGCCGAGTACCGCGGCAAGTCGTGAACGTGTTTCTCGATTCGAGCGTGCTGCTGGCTGCCTGCGGCAGTGCCTCCGGGGCCTCCCGGGCGGTTTTCGAGGTTGCGGCCACTCAGAGTTGGAACCTGCTATCCAGCGACTACGTATTTGCCGAAGTGGAAGCGAATCTTGCGGCGCTTCCGGGCGGTGGGCCCGACAACCGGGTGCGCATTCGTACAAATCTGGAGAAGGTACCCGACGTTTTGACATTCCCATGGTCCGCGGTCTTTGCCCCTGCGCGCGACCGGCCGGTGCTGTTTACCGCGTCCGCCTGGGCCGAGGTGTTGCTGACACTCGATCGTCGCGATTTCCTTGATTTACTCGGGACGTCTTTTTACGGGCTCGACATACTGAAGCTGGGTCACTTCCTTCAAAGGGAACGTAGCGCTGGCCGGCTAAACTGCGATTGATGATGCTTACTCGATGACGGACGAAGCATGGCCGCGGTTTTTCTCACTCTCTTTGGTACCTTCGGTATTGCACGGCTTCGGCGACATGGCCCGCAGCCACGTTCGCCACGCCGGCCAGGTCGGCAATCGTCCGAGCGACCTTGAGCACGCGGTGATAGGCGCGGGCCGATAGACCTAACTGGGCAATCGCCTGGCGCGCCAGCTTTTCCGCCGCCGGGTCAGCCAGGCAATGTTGCTCGATTTCTTTCACCGCCAATATCGCATTCGGTTTGCCCTGCCTGCCGATCTGAATGTTACGGGCCGCGATCACGCGCTCTCGAATCGCGGCGCTCGAAACGCCGGAATTGCGCGAGGCGAGATCTTTCTCGGGCACGGCGGGCACTTCGATATGCAGATCGATGCGGTCCATCAAGGGGCCGGAAATCCGGCGTCGGTAGCGGGTCACCTGTTCAGGGCTGCAACGACATTTGCCCGAATAGTGGCCGAGAAACCCGCAGGGGCAGGGGTTCATCGCCGAGATCAACTGAAAGCGCGCCGGGAATTCCGCCTGGCGCGCGGCCCGCGATACGCTGATTTTCCCGGACTCGAGAGGCTCACGCAGGACTTCCAGCACGTCGCGCGCGAATTCCGGCAACTCATCAAGAAACAATACACCGTGCATGGCCATGGAAATTTCACCGGGGCGCGGAGTGCTGCCGCCGCCCACCAGGGCCACCGCCGAAGCGGTGTGGTGCGGCGCTCGATAGGGGCGCCGCTTCCAGTGACGGACATCGAAGCCGCCACTGCCCAGGGATTGCATGGCCGCCGATTCGAGCGCCTCTTGCTCCGTCATCGGTGGCAGGATGCCGCCGAATCGCTCCGCGAGCATGGTCTTGCCGGTTCCCGGCGGACCAACCATTAATAGACTGTGCCCGCCCGCGGCGGCTACTTCCAACGCCCGCTTGGCCGGCAACTGGCCTTTGACCTCCCCAAAGTCGGCATAGGTTTCCGCAGCCATCGGAACAGGTTCGACGCTGGTTGGCAACGACTTGCGGCCGGTGAGGTGCGCGCATACCTGGAGCAGCGTTGCCGCTGGATAGACTTTTGCGTCACGGACCAGCGCGGCCTCGGCAGCACTTTCCACTGGTAGCACAAAGGCCCTCCCACATTCGCGGATGCCAAAAATCATGGCCAACGCACCGCGGATCGGCCGCAACTCCCCTGTAAGCGCCAACTCTCCAGCAAATTCATATTCAGCCAGTGCCTTGCTGGGAATCTGTCCGGAAGCCGCGAGGATGCCGAGTGCGATGGGCAGATCAAATCGGCCGCTTTCCTTGGGCAGGTCGGCAGGCGCAAGGTTGACCGTAATGCGCCGCGCCGGGAAATCGAAGCGGCAGTTCAGCAGCGCGGCACGCACCCTGTCCTTGCTCTCCTTGACCTCGATTTCCGGCAGACCGACGATGGTAAAACTCGGCAGACCATTGGCCAGATGCACTTCCACTGTGACCAAGGGGGCATCCATGCCGGCCAGCGCGCGGCTGTAGAGGACGGCGAGGGACACTTCAGCTTCGCTGAAGGGCGAGGGATGAGGGGCGAGGGACGAGGGAAAATCCCCATAGCCGACGCACCGTCTGCCGAATGCTTCGACTGGGACAGATGCCTGGTGGCGACTTGCCGTACACGCCTCCCGCCTCACGCCTCCCGCCTTGCGCCTCACGCCTCACGCTTCGCGCCTCTCGCCTCACCTTTTTCCAGTTCCGCCACCCGCGCTTCCATCTGTTCGAGTTTTTCGCGGGTGCGGCGGAGCACGGCTTGCTGTACGTCGAATTCCTCGCGAGTGATCAGATCGAGTCGGGAAAACGTGGCAGACAACATCGCACGCAGGTTCTTTTCGATGTCCTTGGCAGGCGTCGCTGCGATGAACTCGTTCATCTTGCGCGCCAGTTCATCCAGAAATTTTGTGTTCATGCTCGCCCTCCCTTGAATAGCCGCAGTGTAACAAAGCGCGTGCAGGCAACGCTCGCGCACTGTGAATGTGCCAGACAAGATAATCGCGCCTTCATTTGGTGCGTCCTAAATCTCCGATTCCGGCACCAATGCTATAACACCTTGAACAGTCATTGTATTTTTCGTGGCACGGTAAGTGCACAGGGTGAGCGCCGCCACAAAGTATTCGGCTCAACAATGATTGGAGAAAACATGAAACTCGTCACAGCAATCGTCAAGCCGTTCAAGCTCGACGAGGTACGGGAGGCTTTGTCCGCCATCGGCGTGCAGGGCATCACGGTTACCGAAGTCAAGGGGTTTGGACGGCAAAAAGGTCACACAGAGTTATATCGGGGCGCGGAATATGTGGTCGATTTCCTGCCCAAGGTGAAAATCGAAGCCGCAATCAAGACCGAAATGCTCGATCAAGTCATTGAGGCGATCGAAAAATCCGCCAACACCGGGAAAATCGGCGACGGCAAGATCTTCGTTTTCGAGCTCGAACAGGTCATCCGCATTCGCACCGGCGAGACCGGCGCGGAAGCTATCTAGGAGAACATGATGTTCAGAAAACTACTTGCGCTGCTCGCGATGTTCTTCATCCTGGGTGTCTCCTTACCCGTTCTGGCTGACGATGCAGCCGCTCCTGCCGCAGCAGCCGCCAGCGCTGAAACGGCGGCACCGGCCGCTACGCCCTTGCCGCCTGTGCCCAACAAGGGCGACACCGCATGGATGATGGTCGCCACGATGTTGGTAATATTGATGACATTGCCAGGCTTGGCATTGTTTTACGGTGGACTGGTACGCAGCAAAAACATGCTGTCGATGTCGATGCAGGTGACGGTCGGTTTTTCGATGATCGTGGTGTTATGGGCCATCTACGGCTACAGCCTGGCCTTTACCGAGGGCAATGCCTTCTTTGGCGGGTTCGACCGGCTGTTCCTGAAGGGCACCTGGGATAATGTCGCCGGAACCTTTGCCAATGCGGCCACTTTCAGCAAAGGGGTCTACATTCCGGAACTGGTATTCGTGGCGTTTCAGGCGACGTTCGCCGGCATTACCGCCTGCCTGATCATCGGGGCCTTCGCGGAACGGGCGAAATTTTCCGCGGTGCTGGCATTCATGGCGCTGTGGTTCACGTTCAGCTATGCGCCCGTCGCGCACATGGTCTGGTTCTGGATGGGTCCGGACGCTTATGCCTCTAAAGAAGTGGCCGATGCCATGCTTGGCAAGGCGGGCTTGATCTGGCAATGGGGCGCGCTGGATTTCGCCGGCGGCACGGTGGTCCACATCAATGCCGCCGTGGCGGGACTGGTGGGTGCCTATATGATGGGCAAGCGTATCGGCTACGGGCGCGAATCAATGGCGCCGCACAGCCTGACTTTGACCATGGTGGGCGCGGCGCTGCTGTGGGTGGGCTGGTTTGGTTTCAACGCCGGCTCGGCACTGGAAGCCAACGGTTATGCAGTGCTGGCCTTTCTCAATACCTTTGTTGCCACCGCGGCATCAATTCTGGCCTGGTCGATCGGTGAATCCCTCATCAAGGGCAAAGCGTCGATGCTCGGCGCTGCCTCAGGCATGGTGGCCGGTCTGGTGGCCATCACACCCGCCGCCGGCAACGTCGGTATCGTTGGCGCTCTGTTCATTGGTGCACTTGCCGGATTCGCCTGTTTGTGGGGCGTCAACGGCCTGAAACGCCTGCTCGGCGCCGACGATTCGCTGGACGTATTCGGTATCCATGGTGTGGGCGGCATTCTCGGCGCTTTGCTGACCGGCGTGTTCAACTCCCCCAACCTCGGCGGGCCGAGCTTCGTCGCGGATTGGGTGACCGTCACAATGGTTACTCCCGATGCCTATGCGATCGCCAGTCAGGTCTGGATACAACTCAAGGCGGTTCTGCTCACCATCGTGTGGTCTGGCGTGGTATCGGTTATCGCCTTCAAGATCGTCGATATGGTGATCGGGCTGCGGGTACCGGAAGAAGAGGAGCGCGAAGGCTTGGACATCGCCACTCACGGCGAAACGGCCTATCACGTCTGAGTCGTTTTTTGCCTGAAACCACCGGGCGCCTGCGGGCGCCCGGTGTCATTTTGGGTCGCGGTTGGGGCAGGGGGCGTCTGTTACAATCCCGCGCTCCATACTGTCCTGATAGCCGATGCAAGTCCCCCGCCTCGCCACCGCACAAACAGGGCCGCTGCTTACCCTGGAAAAACAGATTCTCGGCGCCATGCCGGCGATTGAGCACTGGTTTCGCGGCCAGTGGCAGGAACATGCCGCGCCGTTTTACGGCTCGGTGGACTTGCGCAATGCCGGTTTCAAGCTGGCGCCGGTCGATACCAATTTATTTCCCGGCGGCTTCAATAATCTGAACAAGGATTTCCTGCCGCTATGCGTGCAGGCGGCGATGGGCGCCATCGAAAAAGTCTGCCCCGATGCGCGCGGTTTTCTGATCGTCCCGGAGAATCACACTCGCAATGTCCACTATTTGCAAAACGTGGCGGCATTGCAGAATATTCTGCAGCTTGCCGGCGTCAAGGTGCGCATTGGCAGCCTGCTGCCGGAAATCACCCAGCCCACCGCGCTCGACCTGCCGGATGGTCGCAAGCTCACGCTCGAACCGCTGATCCGTCGCGGCAACCGCGTAGTGCTGGCGGATTTTGACCCCTGCACAATTCTGCTGAATAACGATCTGTCGGCCGGCATTCCGGCCATTCTTCGCAACCTCGAACAGCCGGTGATTCCACCGCTGTATGCCGGATGGTCGACACGGCTGAAATCCAACCACTTCGCTGCATACAAGGACGTGGCCGAGGAGTTTTCGACGCTGTTGGGTATCGATCCGTGGTTGATCAACCCGCATTTCGCCACCTGCGGCGAGGTCGATTTTCAGGCGCGCACTGGCGAAGAATGCCTGACAACCTGGGTGGACCACATTCTGACTCAGACGCGGGCCAAATACCGGGAATACGGCATCCATCACCCCCCCTTTGTTATCGTCAAGGCCGATGCCGGCACCTATGGCATGGGCATAATGAGTGTGAAGGACGCCTCCGAGGTGCAGGGCCTGAACCGCAAACAGCGCAACAAGATGGCGGTCGTCAAGGAAGGCCTGCAAGTCAGCAAGGTGATGGTGCAGGAGGGCGTTTACACCTTTGAAACCATCAACGAAGGTGTCGCCGAACCGGTGATTTACATGATCGATCACTTCGTGGTCGGCGGCTTCTATCGCGTGCACACCCAACGCGGCATAGACGAAAACCTGAACGCGCCGGGAATGCATTTCGAACCGCTGGCCTTCGAAGAACACTGCTCCCTGCCCGATCTGGAGGGCAGTCCGCATTCCTCGCCCAATCGGTTCTACGCCTATGGCGTGGTAGCTCGACTGGCCTTGCTGGCCGCGGCCATCGAACTGGAACGCATGGAATCCGCTCTCGACGCGGAAGATTCTCCGGTGGCCATATCCGCCTGATGCCGTTCACGGCCACTTCGGCGACGCCGCGACACCCGGACACATGAAAATCGCGTTCGTTCTCGACCCGCTCGACACGCTCAAACCCTGCAAGGACTCCTCTTTCGCCATGATGCGAGAGGCGGCAGCGCGTGGCCACGAGCTGGCGGTATTGCAACAGGAGAACATATTCTGGCGCGAGAAAAAAGTGCTGGGCCTCGCGCGCGACCTGGTCCTTACCGGCGACGAAACGCACTGGTACCGTGCGGGCGAACCGCGGGAGTTGCCGCTGGATGCCTTCGACGTGGTCATGATGCGCAAGGATCCGCCCTTCGATATGGAATACGTGTACAGCACTTATCTGCTGGAACTGGCAGAGCAGCAGGGTGCCCGGGTGGTGAACTCCCCACGTGCGGTGCGGGATCACAACGAGAAACTGGCGATCGCCCGATTCCCCGGCTTCATCGCTCCATCCCTGGTCACACGCGACGAGCACCTCATCCGTGAGTTCCTGGCCGAACACGGCGATGTGATTCTCAAGCCCCTCGACGGTATGGGCGGAGCCTCAGTATTCCGATTGCACAAACAGGATCACAACATCGGTGTGGTGATCGAGACCCTTACCCATTACGGGCGCCGCACGATCATGGCGCAGCGTTATATTCCGGAAATCTTCAAGGGCGACAAACGGGTGCTGATCATCGACGGCGAGCCCGCGCCCTATTCATTGGCGAGGATTCCCAAGCCCGGGGAAACGCGCGGCAATCTCGCCGCCGGCGGCACAGGCGTCGCTCAGCCGCTTTCGGCCCGCGATCTCGAAATCACCCGCGGTGTCGGCCCTCACCTGAAAGCCGCTGGTCTGATGCTGGTGGGCCTGGATGTCATCGGCGATTATCTGACCGAAGTCAACGTTACCAGCCCCACCTGCATGCGCGAAATCGCCGACCAGACCGGGTTCAATGTGGCGGGGATGATGATCGATGCGCTGGAAAGACTGGTGAACGGTGAACGGTGAACGGTTAGGAAAAACTCTGGTTACCTCGTTGCCCGATCACCGATTACCGTTCACTGTTCACCGCTCACCGTTCACCGATAACCAGTCACCCGGCAGCGTGCAAAGGTAAAATTCGCGAGTCCAATCACATTCTCATCAATAAGTCCCAATGGTAGGAATTCTCATCATCGCCCACGGCGCCTTGGGCGAAAGCCTGATTCAATGCGCCAGCCATGTCATGGGCGGGCGTCCACCGCAACTCCTGCACATGGGGATTAGCATCCATGACGATCCGCAGTCCCTGCTACCAGAAGCCAACCGGCTGATACAAAGCCTGGATCAGGGCCAAGGCGTGCTGGTATTTTCGGATGTGTACGGCGCAACACCCTGCAATCTTGCCTGCAAGTTATTGGACGCAGGCCGCGTCGAAGGCATCGCCGGGGTCAATCTGCCGATGCTGGTTCGCGCCCTGACCTATCGCAACGAAGCACTCAAAACCGTGCTGGCCAAGGCCGTATCGGGCGGCATCGAAGGCGTGGTGAAAATGCCCTCCCCTCTGGATAAGTATGCAACTTCGAGAAATTGAAATCGTCAACAAGCTCGGGCTGCACGCCCGGGCTTCAGCGAAACTCACCCAGACGGCCGGCAAATTTCTGTCGGAAGTGTGGATCGCCCGCGACGGCCGCAAAGTGAACGCCAAAAGCATCATGGGTGTCATGATGCTGGCCGCCGCCAAGGGTGTTACCGTCACCCTGGAAACCCAGGGCGCCGACGAACTGGAAGCGATGACCGCGCTGGTCGAATTGATCAATGGCAAGTTTGGGGAAGGGGAGTGATGCGGGATTGTGGATTGCGGATTGTGGATCGAGACGAATCCTCACATTCGATCCCGCGCCAATCGGCGCGCCCTTTGCCCAATCCACAATCCCCAATCCACAATCCCGCCGCCCCATGAGTTTCACCATCCATGGCATCGGGGTCTCGGGCGGTATTGCGATCGGGCATGCACAGCTTGTTTCGCACACAAAGCTGGAAGTTGCGCACTACGACATCTCGGAATCCCGGGTGCCGGAAGAAATGGCGCGCTTCGATGCAGCCATCGTTGCAGCCCGAGCTGAACTTGCCGGCCTTGACCAGCATATTCCTCCCGGCGCTCCAGCGGAGTTCGCGGCCTTCCTGAACCTGCATCTGATGATCCTCGACGACGCGACCCTGTCCGAGGCACCGAAGAACCTGATCGAGACCCAGCGTTGCAATGCCGAATGGGCGCTCAAGCTGCAAATGGATGCACTGGTCGCGCAGTTCGAAAGCATCGAAGATAGCTACATCAGCGAGCGCAAGGCTGACGTTATCCAGGTGGGCGAGCGCGTGTTGAAGGCACTGATGGGCCACCCCGGCGAGGTATTGGCGCACACCGCCCCCGAGGAAAATACCATTCTGGTGGCGCATGATCTGTCGCCCGCCGATGTCATTTTGTTCAAGGGCCATCGCTTCGCCAGCTTCATCACCGATCTGGGCGGCGCCACCTCACACACTGCCATTGTTGCCCGCAGCCTGAATATTCCCTCGGTGGTGGCGCTGCACCAGGCTCGCTCGCTGATCCGCGAGAACGAAGTGTTGATCGTCGATGGCACCCATGGCGTGGTGATCGTAAATCCGGACAAGACGGTGCTCGCGGAATTCACGCTGCGTCAGGAGCAATGGCAGCTCGAGCGCCTCAAGCTCAAACGGCTGAAGAAAACCCGCACCACCACGCTGGACGGATCGAACGTCGAATTACACGCAAACATCGAGTTGCCAGGGGATGTCGCCGATGCCGTGGAAAACGGCGCAGATGGCGTTGGCCTGTTCCGTACCGAGTTCCTGTTTCTGAACCGCGGCGACCTGCCAAGCGAAGAAGAGCAATACGAGGCCTATCGTCGTACCGTCGAGGAGATGAACGGTTTGCCCGTGACAATCCGCACTTTCGATTTGGGTGCAGACAAAAGCATCGATGCCGCCGAGCGTGTTGCCCCCAATCCGGCGCTCGGCTTGCGTGCCATTCGCCTGTGTCTGGCCGAGCCGCAGATGTTCCATCGGCAGTTGCGGGCCATTCTCCGCGCATCGCACCACGGCAAGGTGCGCCTGTTGATTCCGATGCTCTCCACAGCCTACGAACTGCGCCAGACGCTGCATCTTATCGACGAAGCCAAACGCAGCCTGGACCGTGACAGCATTGCTTATGACAACAATCTGCCGATCGGCGGCATGATCGAAGTGCCGGCGGCGGCGTTGTCGCTCGGCATGTTTACCCGCAAGCTCGACTTCCTGTCGATCGGCACCAACGATCTGATCCAATACACCCTGGCGATCGATCGTTCCGACGACACCGTGGCACATCTTTACGATCCCTTACATCCCGCGGTGTTGAACCTGGTCGCCCATATTATCCGCGGTGCCCAGCGCGCCAAGATACCGGTAGCGGTTTGCGGCGAAATGGCCGGCGACGTGCGCTTGACCCGCGTGTTGCTGGGTTTCGGACTGCGGCAGTTTTCCATGCATCCGGCCTACCTGCTCTCTGTCAAGCAGCAGGTATTGCAATCCGATCTGGCCGAAATCAAGACGCTGACGCAAAAAATGCTCAGGAGCAGTGACCCGGATAAACTCGAGCAACTGCTCGACCGGATGAACCATTGACGCGTAGTCGATGCGCGTCGATTCCGAACAGCTTGCCCAACATCTGAGTCGCGGACTCAAGTCGCTGTACGTCTTATATGGCGAGGAATTGCTGCTGGCACTGGAAGCGGCGGACCGCATTCGCACCAAGGCGCGTAGCGAAGGATTTTCGGAGCGCAAGGTCCTGGTTGCAGACACCCATTTCGACTGGGGTGAACTGAGCTTGGCGGGTAACAGTTTGTCGTTGTTTGCGACACGCCGCGTGCTGGACCTGCGCATTCCCTCCGGCAAGCCCGGCAAGTTGGGATCCGAAGCCCTGCAGGCCCTGGCCTCTGCCCTGCCCGAGGACACTCTGGTACTGATCAGCCTGCCGCGGCTGGACCGGCAAAGTTTGGCGGCAAAATGGTTCGAGGCCCTTGAGCACGCCGGAGTCGCAGTGCATGCCGCGGAAGTGCGTCGCGAGCAGTTGGGCAACTGGTTATCCGCCCGGCTGGCGCTGAACGGACAACAGGCCGATCCCGCAACGATCGATTTTCTGGCCAGCCGGGTGGAAGGCAATCTGATGGCGGCCAGCCAGGAGGTGCAAAAACTCGCCCTGTTGTTCCCGGCCGGGATGCTGCCCTTCGCAGAGGTCAAGAACGCCGTGCTCGACGTGGCGCGCTTCGATGTCTTCGACATCGGGCTCGCCTTGTTACAAGGGGACCGCGCCCGCTTTGTGCGCATGATGGAAGGCCTGCGAGCCGAAGGCACTGCGCCGCCCTTGCTGCTCTGGGCACTGGCCGAGGAAATTCGCACCATCGCCCGCATCAAAACCGCCCTGCAGGCAGGCGAGCCCCTTGCGCAGGCCATGCGCGATACAAGGGTCTGGGGCGCACGCCAGGAGAACATGCCGAAGGCACTGCGCAGACTTGAACTGCCACAACTCTACCTGGCCTTGCAACGCGCAGCCGATGCCGACCGCATGATCAAGGGGCTCGACGACGGAGATGTCTGGGATACGATGCGCGAGATGGGTCTGGTCCTGATGAGCCCACCCGGGCGGGTCGGCGCCCGGACAATTGGGGGTAAAATCCGCAGCACAATTTGACGCTTCCCCCGCCTGATGGACATCCAGTCGTACATGCACTCAGTGGGCCGCGCTGCGCGCCTGGCGGCGCGCGAGATGGCGCGCGCCGAAACCGCGGTCAAGGACAAGGCCTTGACGGCGATGGCCGCGGCTATCGAGCGCGACGTTGCGCGCCTATTGGAAGCCAACCGTCGCGACCTCGAATCCGCGCGCGCGAAAAATCTGGAGCCAGCCCTGATCGACCGCCTTACGCTCACGCCCAAGAGCGTTCAAGCCATGGCCGAGGGCCTGCGCCAGATCGCCCGCCTGCCCGACCCGATCGGCGCCATCAGCGACCTGAACTATCGTCCGTCCGGCATCCAGGTCGGGCGCATGCGGGTACCGCTTGGTGTCGTCGGCATCATTTATGAAGCACGCCCCAATGTCACCGCCGACGCCGCCGGCTTGTGCCTGAAATCGGGCAACGCCGCCATTTTGCGCGGCGGATCGGAAGCGATTCATTCCAACCAGGCGGTGGGCGCCTGCGTGAGTGAAGGGCTGCGCGATGCCGGCCTGCCCGACCAGGCGGTGCAGGTCATCGAGACCACCGACCGCGCCGCAGTTGGCGAGCTGATCACCATGAAGGATTACGTGGACATCATCGTGCCACGCGGCGGCAAGGGGCTGATCGAGCGAGTTTCCGCCGAATCGCGGATTCCGGTGCTCAAACATCTCGACGGCGTATGTCACGTGTATATCGACGACAAGGCCGATGTCGACAAGGCAATTCGCATTGCCGACAACGCCAAGACCCAGCGCTTGGGGACCTGCAACACCATGGAAACCCTGTTGGTGCATCGGGAGATCGCCAGCGCGATCCTTCCGCGTTTGGCGAAAATCTACCTGGAAAAAGGCATCGAGCTGCGCGGCGACGAAGGTGCTCGCGCGCTGATTCCGGCCATGAAACCCGCCACCGAAGAAGACTGGTACACCGAGTACCTCGGGCCGATTCTATCGGTGCGGCTGGTGAGCGGTCTTGATCAGGCGATGGAACATATCGCCACCTACGGCTCGCAGCATACCGACGCCATCGTCACAGAGGACCTCACGCGCGCGCGGCGTTTTTTGCGCGAAGTCGATTCGGCATCGGTGATGGTGAATGCCTCGACGCGTTTTGCAGACGGGTTCGAATTCGGCCTGGGCGCGGAAATCGGCATCTCCACCGACAAGCTGCATGCCCGCGGCCCGGTAGGACTCGAAGGCCTGACTTCACTGAAATTTGTCGTGCTGGGCGACGGCCATATCCGCGAGTAACGGTTGGCCGGTCGTGCCGGAGCGCTGAGTTAAATTCCATAGGAGCATCATGAGCAACCTGATCGAGGTCAAAGTCCCCGACATTGGCGATTTCAATAATATCCCTGTCATCGAATTACTGGTCAAAACCGGCGATCGGGTCAAGCAGGAGGACGCTTTAATCACGCTGGAGTCGGACAAGGCCACCATGGAAGTTCCTGCGCCCCACGCCGGGATCGTGAAGGATTTGCGGGTCAAGGTCGGCGACAAAGTCTCGCAAGGCAGCTTGATACTGGTACTAGAAGGAGTGGCCGACGCGGCAGCTGTGGCAAAACCGGCCGCGCCCGCGGCCAGAGCGGAAATGACCGCGGCGGCGGCGAAGCCTGTCCCCGCCGCCCCTGCTGTCGTTTCCGCCGGACCTGTCGTCAAAGGTGATTTACACGCCGAAGTCGTGGTATTGGGTTCGGGTCCCGGCGGCTATACGGCGGCCTTCCGTGCCGCCGATCTGGGCAAACAAACGATCTTGATCGAACGTTATCCGGTGCTGGGCGGTGTCTGTCTGAACGTCGGGTGCATTCCCTCCAAGGCGTTGCTGCATGCGGCACGGGTCATAGCCGAGGCCGAGGAAATGAATCACCTCGGGCTGGTGTTTGGCAAACCCAAGATCGAGCTGGACAAATTGCGCGGCTGGAAAAGCGACGTGGTGGAAAAATCCATTCGCGGGCTCGCCGGCCTGGCCAAACAGCGCAAGGTAAATGTCATGCAGGGCACCGGCACCTTCCGCTCCGCGAACATGATCGAAGTGAAAACCGTCGACGGTGTGAAAACGATCTCCTTCGATCACGCCATCATCGCGGCCGGATCGCAGTCCGCGCGAATCCCCGGTTTCCCCTACGACGATCCCCGGTTGCTCGACTCCACGTCGGCGTTGCAATTGCAGGATGTACCCAAGCGATTGCTGGTGATCGGCGGCGGCATCATCGGGCTGGAAATGGCCTGCGTATACGACGCGCTCGGAGCGAAAGTCACGGTGGTGGAATTGCTGGACGGATTGATTCCCGGCGCGGACCGCGATCTGGTACGCCCACTTGCCAAACGCATCGAGAAGCGTTACGAAGGCATCCATCTCAAGACCAAGGTCACCCGCCTGGAGGCTCAGAAAGACGGACTGAAAGCGAGCTTCGAAGGCGACAGCGTCCCGGCGCCGCAAGTTTATGACCGCGTTTTGCTGGCAGTCGGCAGGCGCCCGAACGGCAAGGCCATCGCCGCGGAGGCGGCCGGTGTCCAGGTCAACGAGCGCGGTTTCATTCCGGTGGACAAACAACTGCGCACCAATGTGCCGCACATCTTTGCCATCGGTGACATCGTTGGCGAGCCCATGCTTGCGCACAAGGCCAGCTATGAGGGCAAACTTGCCGCCGAGATCATCGCCGGCCACAAGGCTTCGTTTGATGCGCGCACCATCCCTTCGGTGGCCTACACCGATCCCGAAATCGCCTGGATGGGATTGACCGAAACCCAGGCCAAGGCACAAGGCATCGAGATCGAAAAAGCGGCATTTCCCTGGGCGGCCAGCGGACGGGCACGCGCTACGGCACGCGATGAGGGCTTGACCAAGTTGATTCTGGACAAGCAGACCCGGCGAATCCTCGGCGCCGGCATCGTCGGCCCGAATGCGGGCGAGTTGATCGCCGAAGCGGTGCTGGCCCTGGAAATGGGGGCCGATGCGGGGGATCTCGCGTTGACCATTCACGCGCATCCCACGCTGTCGGAAACGCTCATGTTTGCTGCGGAAATTGCCGAAGGCAGCATCACCGATTTGTACATGCCGAAGAAGTAACCATGATCCTCGCCACGCCCGAGCGTTTCACCGCGCTGATCACGCCACCGGCCGATCGCAGCGGGCCGGCACTGTGGTTTGCGTTTCAGGACGCGCAGGTCGTGGTCACCCATTCCGAACAGGGAGCCGGTGTGCCGGCCGCGGAAGATCCACGCGACCTGGGTCTGATTGCCAAACGCAGCCAGTATCTCGGCATGCTGGCGGGCCGGCATTGCTTCGCCTGCGAACTCGAACATGGCACCACGATTCCCGAGGGCATGCGCCTGTCCGGACTGCGCGCATTGTTCGGTGCACTCGACGATTCCCTGTTCGCGCTCGCCGGTCGCGCCTTTCAAATCGTGGATTGGGACCGCTCGCATCAATTTTGTGGGCGCTGCGGCACGCCTACCCTTCTCAAGGCAAATGAACGCGCACGCGAATGCCCGAGTTGCAAACAGATTCACTACCCGCGCATAGCGCCAGCCATCATGGCTCTCGTGCGTCGCGGCCGCGAATTCCTGCTCGCCCGCTCGCCGCATTTTGCACCCGGCATGTACAGCGCCCTGGCCGGATTCGTCGAGCCGGGCGAAACCCTGGAGCAGACGCTAGTGCGTGAAGTGCGCGAGGAAGTTGGCATCGCGGTAACCAACGTGCGTTATTTCGCCAGCCAACCCTGGCCATTTCCACATTCCTTGATGATCGCCTTTAATGCCGATTATGCCGGCGGCGAGATTACGCCCGACCCGGCGGAAATCGAAGCAGCAGACTGGTTTTCGCCCGAACGGCTGCCGCAGGTTTTGCCGGGCAAGATCAGCATTTCCCGGCGCCTGCTCGATGCCACCCTCAAGGAAATTGGAGAGTAAAGCGGAAAACAGAACTCTTTAACACGAAGGAGCACGAGGTAAAGCGAATTCAAAAATTACTTCAAGTTTCCAAATGTACGGTTTCACCGCGGCCTTCGCTTGATTTTGTTTTCCTTCGTGTTGAAGATTTTTGCCTTTGGTTTTTGATATCGCAATGTGAGGGAGCGACAAATAGGTAATGTGTGAGGAAGGAGCGTTTCGCCGACCTTTCGAAAGATCGGGCCCACGAGAACCTCGCCGGTAGAATGTTGTCTGCATCGGCAGCGCTGACCCGGGAAGCCTTCCTGCGAAAACCCTGTTCGTTGCTTTGCGGAGCACATCTCATGTCATCAATATTTCGTCGAATCCAGTGTGTGGCCGCGCTGGCAATGCTGGCCAGCACACCAGCACAAGCTCAGTCGCGCTTCGTCTCGCTCGGCCATGTCGATCTTTCCTTCTACGAAGTCACGGCCAGCCTGGTGCAGCAAACGCTTGAACGCCTCGGGCACAACGTCGCCATGCACAAGGGCAATCATAGCGAGATCTACCCAATGCTGGGCAGCGGCAAAATCGATTTGTTCGTCGCAGCCTGGCTGCCGAATGCCCATGGCGAATACTGGAAGGAGTACGCGAACCAGACCGAAAAAGTGACGGTGTTATACGAAGACGCGCGCCTGTACTGGTCGGTGCCCGATTACATCCCGGCAACGGAAGTCTCCAGCGTTGCCGATCTGCTGAAACCGCAGGTGGCGGAGCGCATGCAAAAGGCCATCCGCGGCACTCGTCCGGATTCGGGTCTGATGATCGGTTCGAAGAAAATTTTTGAAGCTTACGGGCTCGGCGACTCCGGGTACGAACTGGTGACCGGCAAGGCCGCGGATTGGATCACGAGCTTCAACGACAATATTGCGTCGCAACGTTGGTTCGTCATGCCACTCTTCCAGCCACACTTCCTGAACAAGGTGCAGAAGATGCGCATCCTGGACGAGCCGAAGAAAATCTTCGGCGGCCCGGACGAAGCCTGGATGCTTGCGCACAAGGATCTGCGCAAGAATCTCAGCAAGCATGCCTGGGGAGCGCTCCAGCGGATGTCCTTGTCCATCAAGGCCGTAACCGAATTGGATTACCTGGTCAACGTGCGCAATGTTCCGCCACGCGACGCCGCCCGCAACTGGATGGCTTCACACGCCGACACCGTGGGTTATTGGCTGCAGGGCGAATCAGAGTAGCTGATCCGGCGCTTTGGCAGCGCTTCCCACCCCTCGTTTCGTATCGGATTTGGTGTGTGCGCCGCAACAAGGAAAAATTCCCACAGGCGAATTTGTGGAGTCTATTTGACACGGTCTATTTGGCGGAGTACCTTTTTTACATCAGGAGTCGCGGTCGCCCCCGGCATAGGAATCGGGTCTCTCCTGACAGTCGCGGCGAACGCAAATGTTGCGGCAGATTCGAACGCTTTAATAACTTAAACAAGAGGGGGAAGCGCTTATGGAATTTGACATCCTGCGAAATTTTAAAGGCCTTAAGGATTACCTCACGGACCCGTTCAACGGAGATGAAGTGGGCACGTCCTTGTTCATGACGGGCGGAATGGGGCCCAAAATCACCGCCAAGATGGACGGCTACGCCAAAAAGGCCGGCATGTCCCGTCGCAACTTTATTCGTTCGTCGGTCGGCTTTTCCGCCGCGATGATGGCTGCGAATGAAGTCACCGGCATGAAATTCTTCGAAGTCGGCTCTGCGGAAGCTGCGGACCTCGACGCGAAGAAGGAAGCCGTACAGATCGCCCGCGCCAGCAGCGATTTCATTGTGGACGTTCACACCCACGTGTGTACGCGCCCTGGCCATTATCAACTCGGCGTGAATACCACCGAGCGCGGCATGTGGTTCGTGCAGTTGCTGGACGACTTGGGCAAGGCCTTCGGCATGGTCAACGGCACGCGCGACATGAATGTCGAGAACTACGGCAAGCTGATCCTGCAGGAAAGCGACACCACGGTCGGCGTGTTCAACCCATTCGGTTTCCGCGAGGATTATGGTGGTCAGGACATGATCCCGATGGAGTATCAGGTTGGAGTTCGCGACAAATGGCCCAAATCGACCATCATGCTGGCTGGCGGCCTGACGCCGAACCAAGGCCTAAGCGTCACGCTGGATCGTCTGACGATGTACGCGGAGAAATACAAGGTCTCCGGCCTGAAGCTCTACACCTTCGATTCCACCAAGAAAAAAGGCTGGTGGTTCGACGACGAAAAGCTTGCCTACCCGATGTGGGAAAAGTGCCGCAAACTGGGCATCAAGAACATCGGCTGCCACAAGGGCATCCCGTTCGGCCAGTTCTACGCTCGTTATGCCCACGCGGAGGATTTCGATGCCGCGGCGGACGATTTCCTCGATTTGAATTTCATTGCCTATCACTCCGCATGGCCGTATCACGCCGAACTGGGCGCGATGAAGGGCTTCAAACCGCAGCGCAAGAACCTCTATTGCGAAGTCGGCTCTACTTTCGCCGCCACCGTCACCAGCCGTCCGCTGGAGTGCGCGCATGTGATCGGCTCCTTATTGCGCGATCTGGGTCCAGACTATGTGTTGTGGGGCACGGATTCGTTGCTGTGGGGCAATCCGCAGTGGCAGATCGAGGCCTTCCGCAACTTCCAGATTCCCGATCAGTTGGTCGAAGGCCACGGCTATCCAAAGATCACCCCGGAAATTCGCCGCAAAGTCTTCGGCGAAAACGCGGCCCGGATCTGGAATATCGACAAGCAGGCTGCCATGTCTGCAAAGGCGGATATTCTCGTCAACAAGACCGCTGTCGCCTGATTAAGCACTAGACTTGACGGGGCCGATTCCAGCCGGAGTCGGCCCTTTTAGTTTCAGAAGGGAGCAATCGAAGTGCCTACTTATGAATATGCCTGCGACCCCTGCCGCACCATTTACCGGACACGGCATGGAATGAACGAATCCGGGCCGTCACATTGCCAGAGCTGCGAGGGCGAACTCAGAAAAGTCATTTCGGCGCCCAGCCTGAATACCAAAAACCACTCCAGTCCCACCGAGGCCAGATATTCCAAATTGTCGGAGAGCGACGAATTGGCCAGGGAAAAGGACTTGCAAAAGGTGTATCAGACGATCTGGGTTCCCCCAGAGGTTAAACATAGCCCCTGGGATCACGATCACTGAGGTTTTAGTTCGGGCATGATCGACGGCATGAAATTTTGGCGTGACAGGCTCCCGACACTGGCCGGATTTGCCGCAGCAGCGATGCTTGCCGCATCAGCGGGCGGCGACTCGAATCTGCTCGATCCGGCGGCATTTACGGCCGGCCCCTTCACCATTGGCGAGTCGGGCGCCAATGCGTTTGGCATCCCCTATGCAGGATTGAATAAGGATCAGGCACGCCAATTTGCCGACGGCCATGCCCAGTTCAACGAAGAGTGGGTGGTTGCTCCGGCGCGCGGCGTATGGGGACTTGGCCCGACTTTTAACGAAGACCGTTGCGCGCATTGCCACCTGAACAATGGCCGTGCCGTGGCCCCCGAAGAAGGCTTCGAGGCCCAAAGAGGTACTCTGGTGCGCTTGAGTATTCCCGGCAAAACCAAGGAAGGCGCACCGCGGCCGCACCCGAATTACGGCGAACAACTGCAAAACCGCGGCATTGAAGGACGCGTCCCTGCGGAGGGTCGGGCGGTATTTCATTATCAGGAAAAGGAATTCCGGTTTGCCGACGGAGAAACAGTGTCACTGCGGCGCCCGGAGATCGAATTCAGGGACTTGCAATTTGGCGAGATCGGCAAAGATACCCTGCTATCCGTTCGCTTGGCGCAACAGGTCGTAGGGCTGGGCTTGCTCGAAGCAGTACCCGAAGCGGCTATCCTGGAAATTGCCAAAGCACAGGAAGCGCTTGGCTTGGCCGGACGGCCCAATTATGTTTGGGATGTGGAAGCCGACCGCAAGGTGTTTGGCCGCTTCGGCTGGAAGGCCAATCAACCCAGCCTGCGCCAGCAGACTGCTGCGGCCTTTCACGGCGACATCGGTGCGACAACCTATTTGTTTTCAGAGGAAAACTGCCCGGCGATTCAGAAACTCTGTGTGGAACTGCCCTCCGCCAGCAAATGCGGCGGACAGGGTGGCTGCACCGGCAATATGTTTCGTCCAGAAGTCGTGCCCAGCCGGTTGTCGAACATCACCTTTTATCTGCAAACACTGTCGGTTCCAGCTCGCCGCAATCCCAACGATTCAGTGGTCAAACGTGGCGAAGACCTGTTTGAAGAAGCGCAGTGTTCAGCCTGCCATGTCCCGGAGTTGCGCACTGGTGCCAGGGCATTTTTGGCAGCCGCAGCGAATCTGACTATCCGTCCTTACACCGATCTGTTATTGCACGACATGGGGGAAGAACTGGCCGACGGCAGGCCCGATTTCGAAGCCAGCGGCCGCGAGTGGCGCACCGCGCCGCTTTGGGGAATTGGCCTTATTCAGGCCGTGAACGGCAAGGCCACGCTCCTGCATGATGGACGCGCGCGTAACACTACCGAGGCGATTCTCTGGCACGGCGGACAAGCCCAAAAATCGCGCGAAATCTTCCGAAACCTGTCCGGGAGCGATCGCAAGGCATTGGTTCAGTTTGTGCAATCGCTTTAACGGCGGCGACCGCTTCCGTCCAGGGACTGTTGAGCAACGCATCCCCATGAGGAGTGACAAAGTCTAGGAGCCTGTCGGACTTAGGTGTTCGATAGCGAAACGGTGGGAGAGCGAGGACAGATTTTGACGATTTCGACGCGCATATCAGGAATATGTAAGGAGAAAGCGGCGAAATATGGACTGCTCTCCCACCGTTGCAGCCGAATCATCCTAAGTCCGACAGGCTCCTAGAGAGGGAAGCGATGCAGGTTGGATGCGAGAAAATCCTGCGTACGTTGCCGGCACTCATCGTCGTATTCCTTGTTGGATGATTGAAGATAAATTATTCAAGCGCTCAGGCTGCTTGAACAATGATTGACGGGTCACTGGAGGCATTGGCACGACGTTTTGTGATCGTTTCGGTCTCGGCGCCAGGCAGAGGGAACAAGCGCGCCGCGGACATCCAGTGTCCCTGGGCATAATCCACCCCGATTTCTCGCAGCGCAGCAACAACTGCCTCGCTGTCCACAAATTCGCCAATGGTCTTTTTCCCCATGACGTGGCCTACATCGTTGATGGCTCGCACCATGGCGTTGTCGATCGGGTTCCTGGCGATTTCTTTCACGAAGCTGCCATCAATTTTGATGAAGTCCACTGGAAGATGTCTGAGATATCCGAAGGAAGACATTCCCGCCCCGAAATCGTCAAGAGAAAATTGGCAGCCCAGAGATTTCATTTCGCCAAAAAAACGCGCTGCCCGGTCGAAATTGGCTATTGCGGCGGTCTCCGTAAGTTCAAAGCAGATGGTATTTGCCGGCAATTTGTGTCTCTTGAACTGGTCGCGCACGAATTCCAGAAATCGCGCGTCGCCAATCGATGTGCCAGAGAGGTTGATCGCATACGATCCCCGGTCCGGGCCCAACATGCTGATGGCGCTTAGGGCATTTCTTACTACCCATTGATCGATCAACGTCATCAGGTTGTAGCGCTCGGCTGCCGGGATAAATGCCATGGGCGGCACGATCGTGCCGTCTTCATCCAGCATCCGTACCAGCAACTCGTGGTGAGAACATTCAGGAACATTCCCCTTGATCGAAAAAATTTCCTGGGTGAAAAGCACGAAACGGTCTTCATCTAGTGCAAGCTGCAGTCGGGCAAACCATTCCATTTCGCCCTTGCGAAGCGCTATTTCGCTGTAGTGCGGGCGATAGACCTGTACCCGGTTGCGGCCGCCTTCCTTGGCCGTGTAACAGGCGGTGTCGGCGGCGCTCAAGATTTTCGCCACACTTACCATATTGTCGGTGATTTGGACAACTCCAATACTCGCGCCGATGGTGAAGGCGCGCCCTTCTCCTCCGATGAACCGAAAATCCACCACACATTGCCGCAACTTGTCGGCAATGCGAAGCACCTGGTCGATCGAGCGGTTTTCCAGCAACACGCCAAATTCGTCTCCGCCCAGGCGCGCGAGCGTGTCAGTCTCGCGCAGATTCTTCAAAAGCAATGAACTCACCTGACGCAGCAATTGATCGCCAACCGCATGCCCACAGGTATCGTTGACAATTTTGAATTGATCGAGATCCAGATACATTACCGCATGCTGGTGTTCCGATCCGGATGTACCGCCTATCGCCCGCTTGAGACGATTTTCGAATTCGAGCCGATTGACCAGTCCGGTCAGCGCATCGTGACTCGCGTGATAGGAAAGTTTTTCGGCATATTCCTGGCCCAACCGGAGTTCCTTGAGCTCCTCTTCCGCCCGTCCAACGTGGCGGACAATACGCAAGGTGAGAAAAATGCCAGTCGGAACGAGTGTTCCGGCGGTAGCGACTACCACCAGAAAAAGAACGGATTGAATCCAGCGTGTCGCTTCGCCAAGCGCATGAGAAAAGCGGTTTTGCAGTGGATGAAGCTCGTCGTTGATCTTGAAAATGCGGTCAATGATATTGGCGACTTCAGGGGAAGCGGCGTCACGGGAGGCGCGTATCAGGTAGAGTTGTCGACCGACCGAGTCGAGATCGACAATGTATTCGTCTCCCGCCTCCCAGATTTCGAGCACACGGGCCAGGTAGCTGATGCGATGAAATCGATCGTAAAGTCGAAGCACGCTCGGCAAGTCATCCGGGTGAGCGCCTCCGTTCAGGAATCCGTTCCGTATTGTCGTTTCGTCCGGATTGGGTTTCGCCAATTCCAATCGGGCACTGCGATACCCCAAGGGTACTTTGATTGCATTTTGATAGCGCTGAAAATCATCGGGATTGCCGCTGTTGGCGTACAAAAGCAGGGAGAAGATCGCTTCTTTTTGATGCTTCGACCAAAGGCTTTCGCCTTCCATATAGGCACGGCCGGTCGCCAGGATGTTGATGCTTTCGACAGCCAGCGTCACGAGAACGGCAACGATTGCCAGGAAAGGTGAAACGATAAACAGCTTACGTCGGCTCGCTTCCCACCAGGGAAGTGACTTTTCCCCGCCAACTTTTGGCATTGCAGACAGTGGAATTGTTGTTACGTCATTTTCCATTCTTGGAATGCTTCCAGTTTCTCACGCGTCGAAAGATTCGATGGCTGCCGTGAACGCCCGCTCCCCTTAAAACTAAATGCACGACGCATGCCCGAAATTCCAGGTAGGAAAAGTATTTTCAGAGGCCCCAAATATCCCGACATTCAAGGCTGCGTAGACGCCTTCGGTCGCTGATATTTCGGCACTCAGTCGCCGGTCTTCGCTGAAACTGTCGGATCGCGCCACTTATTGCCTGTAAAGGCAATGGGGCGCTCTGGGTAATTGGCTTGGGGGCGCCAATCGGCTTACGCTTGGTATTGGCAGTGGCACGATTCGAGCCTTGAGAAAACCCTCGAATATCCGGAAGCCACGACCGGGGAACAGGGACTGCAGGGAAAATACCTGCTTCCGGCCACTACATTTCCATGGTTCAAATGACCTGTTGCCGACGATACCGGGCAACGTCAATTAAATAACCTTCGATGTACGAAGGGATTCGATTTCGACGGGATCAAACCCTATCTGACTCAGAATTTCGGCGGTGTGTTCGCCCGCTTCCGGTGCACCGCGATCAATCGCGAAAATGAACTGGCTCATCTTGAACGGCGGGGAAAATTGCGGCGCGCCTGCGTGTTTGACCACCATCTGGCGATTCGCAATCTGCGGATTCTTGACACTTTCATGCAGCGGCAGAACGGGCGTTACGCAGCAATCTTGCATAGCGAATTTCGCAACCCAGAATGATTGCGGATACGCGGCAAAGATTTTTTCCATCTCCTTTTTTGCCCAGTGGGAGTCTTTTTCGCGCCTATCCCAGTGACTGCCTTTGAGGTCGGGGCGTTCGAGCACCTCGCAAACCTGGTCCCAAAATTTTTTCTCAAGGGCGCCTACAGCCATGTGGCGTCCGTCCGCGGTGCGATATACGGCATAACAGGGTTCCCCTCCTGAGAGAAAGTCCTCTCCGCGTGGCTTGACAGTGCCCTTGGCCGCCATGGCAGCCAGAGCCTGGTAGTTGTGCGCGAGTACACCATCGGTCATTGCCACATCCACGTAACGACCTTCTCCGCTGCGCTTTGCGTCCAGCAACGCGGCGAGTATGCTCATTGCCGGCACCACCGCTCCGCCAAGAATGTCGGCGACTTGGATGTTGGGGATTACCGGGTCGCCCCCTTCGGGACCGACCTGATCAATGAATCCAGCGTAGCCGCAATAATTCACGTCGTGCCCGGCAAGGTTGCGATAGGGCCCGGTCTGGCCATAGCCGGAAATTGCGCAAAAGACGATACGGGGATTGACCAATCTGCATTGCTCATAACCGACACCCAGGCGATCCATCACGCCGGGGCGAAAGCTTTCCACGACCACGTCGGCAGTACCTACCAGCCGCAAGAAGATTTCGACGCCCGCGGTTTGTTTGAGGTCCAATCGCAGGCCTCGCTTATTGCGATTGATCGCCGCGAACACCGGCGCCATCTCGCCCGGCGGGACACCCAGGCCACGCGCGTAGTCGCCCGCCCCCGTGTCTTCGATCTTGATCACATCCGCTCCCAGATCGGCCAGATGCAGGGTGCATACCGGACCCGGCAGAAGGCGCGTGAGATCCAGAACACGAATGCCGGCCAGCGGTTTGGCGCGTGTCGCGATCATTTATTGGCACCAGTCACTCGGTTTCCGGTGTAGTACTCCGGATAGCGTTTCTTGATCATGGCGCTGTCCGACGCCCAAGCGTGACAGCTGTCGATGAGTGCGGGGCGCTTATTTATCCCACTCTGGCGATCACGCTCCATCCGTGCGGAATGAATCGTCTGAAAGGCCGTCGTCGCAATGGGTCCGAGCAATTCCACCAGATGGGTGCAGCCGCGAGTGCCGCCGAGAAGTTCGCGTGTTCTCTGGATCCAGCCCGGCTTGATGGTCTCGCCGATCAGCACATTGAAGTTCGGGGTGATGTTGTCACACATTTCATACGGACCCCACTCGGTGCTGGCTTCGGCATTCACCACCTTCATGTCCAGTGTCAGCGTCAGGCGCAGCCACATCTCGTGGATCGGTTCCCCGGCTGGAATATTGGCGCGATCGAGATTGGAAACATCCCGGGTCTTGGTATCCACCAGATGCCCTTCGATGTCCCAGAGTCCGTCGTCGCGGTGGTAACCGCAGCATTCGATGCGGCGGCGGTGAATCAACTGCCGTGCGGCAGAAACTGAAAGTGGCATGAAATGTGAGGAATGAAATGAAGAGAGAACAACAGCGGGCTAACTTCTCGCCGCAATCTGCGCCAGAACTTCCCGCTTCCGGGCATCGGAAAAATCCAGCCAGCAGGCGATTTCGTCCAAGGTACGCATACACCCCAGGCAAAGCCCGGTTTCGGGATTAATCTGGCAGACATTGATACAGGGCGAAACCACTGCCTTCGACGTGACGACATCGCAGGCCTGCGCGTAGGACGGCCGTGTCACGCCGCGGCCTTTGCCCGCTTGGCCAGCAGCGCCCGCCCTGCGCGCGACACCGTCGGCCGTTTAAGATATTCGCAGATGAATTGCGCCGCATCCAGCAGCGCGCTCATGTCGATGCCGGTGTCAACGCCCATGCCTTCGAGCATGTACAACGCGTCCTCGCTCGCGACATTGCCGGTGGCGCCCTTGGCATAGGGGCAGCCCCCCAGGCCAGCCACTGAGCTGTCAAAGGTGGCCACTCCCAATTCCATGACAGCGAGAATATTCGCCAGCGCCTGACCGTAGGTATCGTGAAAATGGCCAGCCAGTCTTTCCACCGGGAGTTTCTTGCCGATGGCCTCGATCAGCCTTTGGGCGCGCACTGGCGTCCCCGTACCAATGGTGTCGCCCAGAGAAATTTCATAACAGCCCATGTCATAGAGCTGGGCGGCGATGGTCGCCACGACATCGGGATTCACCTCACCCTCGTAAGGACAGCCCAGCACCACGGAAATATATCCCCTCACCCGCAGCCCGGCATCCAATGCCACCCGACACACTTCGTTCTGGCGACGCAAGGATTCGGCAATCGTGCAGTTGGTGTTGCGCTGAGAAAACGCCTCGCTGGCCGCGGCAAAGCCGGCGATTTCCGTGGATTTCGCCGCAATGGCCGCCTCAAGCCCCTTCAGATTGGGAACCAGCACCGGATAAGACACGCCTGCCTTGCGGCGGATGCGGCCCATGACCTCGACCGTATCTGCCATCTGGGGCACCCACTTGGGCGACACAAAACTGCCGGCCTCCACCGCCTGAAAACCCGCGCCGGTCAACCGGTCGATCAACTCGATCCTGATGTCAGTCGGCACCGACCCCGGTTCGTTTTGCAGGCCATCGCGTGGCCCCACTTCCACCATTTTTACCCGTTGCGGATACTTCATGCCGTTGCGGTTTCCTTGAAATCCAGAAGTTGGGCGCCCTCGCCCACCTGCTCGCCAGTCCGAAAGTATATCTGGCTCACTGTCCCGGCGCGCGGGGCCGCGATGGTGTGTTCCATCTTCATGGCTTCGATAATCATCAAGGCTTGGCCCTTGGCGACGACCTCTCCTGCCTTGACGAGCACCTGGATCACCGCCCCCGGCAGTGGCGAGACCATATGGTCGGCACTGGTTTCATCTACGGCAGCGTGGGCAATCTCGAAGTCCAGGACATGACTGCCACTCTGAGTAAAAATAGTTAGGCCGCTTGTACGGCGAATAACAGTGGCATGAATCCGAGCCCCGTCGAGTTCCGCATTAAGGCCGTTGTCGCCCGCGAGTTCAGCGCTGGCCGTCCGCATGCCGCCCGGAAGTTCCAGCAAATACTTACCTTGCCGGTAGTGCGCCACCACCTTGACCCGGCGGCCGCCATCCAGGTACAGGAAGTCGTGGTGATTGTCGTCATTCAAGCGCCAGCCCGAGCGCATATTCCAGGGCGAATAAGGTTCCGCAGAGCGCGCGGCGCGCTCCGCGGCTTCCCGATCGATGCGCAGCAGTTCACTCAATACCGCTACCGCCAGCACCGCCTCCGTCGCCGGTCCGGCCTCGGGAAACAATTCGGCGCGATGACGCTCGATCAGCCCGGTATCCAACAGCCCGGGATCACGATGTGCCTCCGCAAAAGCGCGGTGCGCGGTCACCGCCGACAAAAATGCAATGTTGGTGGTCACGCCGCTCACCTGGTAGTCGCCCAGTGCTGCACGCAGGCGCCGCAACGCCGACGGCCGATCCACGTCCCAGGCAATCAGCTTGGCGATCATGGGATCGTAATACACACCCACCTGGTCGCCGGCCCGCACACCGCTGTCCACCCGAATGTGCGAAGTCGCCTCGGGCTGACGAAGGTGTTCGACACGCCCGGCCGCCGGTAGGAAGCCCCGCGCGGGATCTTCCGCGTAAATTCTGGCTTCGATTGCGTGGCCGTTGATCGCCAGTTGCTCCTGAGACAGCGGCAGCGCCTCGCCCGCCGCGACACGCAATTGCCACTCCACGAGATCCAGCCCGGTGATCATTTCGGTCACCGGATGCTCGACCTGAAGCCGGGTGTTCATCTCCATGAAAAAAAACTGCCCGCCCTCATCGACGATGAACTCCACGGTACCGGCACCGGCGTATCCCACCGCCTGTGCCGCAGCCACGGCAGCGGCGCCCATTTCCCGCCGTCGCGGCTCGCTCATGCCCGGGGCCGGCGCTTCCTCGAGAATTTTCTGATGCCGCCGCTGCACCGAACAGTCGCGTTCGAACAGATAAATACACTGGCCGTGCGTATCGGCGAACACCTGAATTTCGATATGCCGCGGACGAAGCAGATATTTCTCGACCAGAACCCGGTCATCACCAAAGGACGAAGCCGCTTCGCGTTGCGCGCCCGCCAGCGCTTCGACAAACGCCGCCGGCTTTTCCACCACGCGCATACCCTTGCCCCCGCCACCAGCGGAAGCCTTGATCAGCACCGGATAACCAATTCGATCGGCCTCGGACCGCAGACGGGACACTTCCTGAGACGCGCCGTGATAGCCGGGCACCAAGGGCACGCCGGCTTTTTCCATCAACGCCTTGGCGGCCGATTTGGAACCCATCGCCTCGATCGCCGAAACCGGCGGCCCGACAAACACCACCCCGGCCTGCTGACAAGCCTGCGCGAACGCCGCGTTTTCCGACAAGAATCCGTAACCCGGATGAATGGCCTGGGCACCGCTGTTTTTCGCCGCCTCCAGAATCCGGTCGGCGCGCAGGTAGGAGTCGCGCGGATGCGGCGCGCCTATTGCAATGGCCGCGTCGCAGCTTTGCACATGCAGGGCGCCCGCATCCGCCTCCGAATACACGGCCACCGTGCGAATTCCAAGGCGCTTCGCTGTGCGCGCCACCCGACAGGCAATTTCGCCCCTATTGGCGATGAGAATTTTTTCAAACACGTTGAGGGAAACTCTTTAACACGAAGGACACGATGGAAACACGAAGGTCACGAAGGAAGATAAAAACTTGGCGAATACGGAAAATTTCGCACAAAGTTATCACCTGGTCCGTTTGTCACCACCAAATTGTGCTGTCTCAATAAGTTCATTTGTTCACTTTCTTGTCTTTGATTTCCTTCGTGACCTTCGTGTTTCCATCGCGTCCTTCGTGTTCAATGTGTTTGAATTTTTGGCTTTACCCAGGACGGCGGGCGTTTATCAAGGAAAGCATTTATACCTTCCTTCCCTTCCGCGGTCACTCGAATAGCGGCGATGCGTCGCGCGGTGTCTTCCATCAATGCATCATCGACCGGCCGGCGGGCCATGTCCGCGATCAGTTTTTTGGCAGCAGCCACGGCATGCGGGCCGCCTTGCAGCAGGTAACCTATGATTTTGCCCAGCGTATCGTCCAGTTTATCCGCGTGCACCACTTCGTGAACCAGGCCGCTGAATTTCGCCTCGACCGCATCGAAACGTTCCCCCGTCAGAAAAAAACGGCTGGCTGCACGCTCGCCGATGGCCGCAATGACGTAGGGACTGACGACGGACGGAATCAGCCCGAGCCTTACTTCTGACAGCGAAAACGTGGCATCACTGGCCGCCACCGCGATATCGCAACACGCCACCAGCCCGACGCCGCCGCCATAGGCCGCGCCCTGCACACGCGCCAGGGTCGGTTTGTGCATACCTCGCAGCGTGCGCATCAATCCTGCGAGGGCCACTGCGTCGCGCAGATTTTCGGCCTCGGAGTAACCGGCCATGCGTTTCATCCAGTTCAAGTCAGCGCCGGCGGAAAAGCTCTTGCCACTCGCCGCCAGCACCACCACCCGCACTTCCGCGTCATGGTCGAGATGTCGCAGCTCGCTGGACAATTCCCCAATCAAATGCTCGTCGAAGGCATTGTGCACCTCGGGCCGGTTCATGATGACACGGGCAACGCCGTGTGCAATTTCGGTCTTGAGCGTCTGATATTTCATTGCTGGGTTTCTTGAATTGTTTAGTCGGGCGCAAAGCGTTTCGCAACTTCCTCGAGCATCACTTCGGTGGCACCGCCGCCGATGGTCAGCACGCGCGCATCGCGCGCCAGCCTCTCGATCGTCGATTCGCGCATATACCCCATGCCGCCGTGGAACTGCTGGCAGGTGTAGATCACTTCGTTGGCGAGTTCGCCGCTCAGTGCCTTGAGCATCGACACTTCGCGCACGCAATCGCACCCCTGCGTAACCAGCCAGGCGCAATGATAGAGAAAATGCCGAGCGGCGTGCGTTTTTGCTTCCAACATCGCCAGGCGCTGGCGGATTACCTGCTTGTCGAACAACACTCCGCCGAAGGCCTTGCGTTGCTTGACGTATTCGATGGTCAACCGCAGCGCGGTCAGCGCGTGACCAACCGCCATCGCGCCTGCAGCAATCCGTTCGGTCTGAAAATTTTTCATGATCGCGTAAAAACCGCCGTTCTCTTCCCCCAGCAGGTTTTCCACCGGAATCCGGCAGTCCTCGAATACCAGTTCCGCCGTATCGGAACAGCGCCAGCCCATTTTGTCCAGCGAGCGGCCGACCCGGAATCCCGGCGCGCCTTTTTCGACAATAAACATCGAGATTCCACGCGAGCCCTTGGCATTGGGGTCGGTACGTGCCGCCACGAAATACAGATTGGCATACACCCCGTTGGTGATAAACATCTTGGCGCCGTTCAACACCCAGTGATCGCCATCGCGGCGCGCCCGGGTGCGAATCGCCGCCACATCCGATCCCGCGTCCGGCTCGGTCACCGCCACCGCGGTAATCAAATCCCCGCGAATCACTCGCGGCAGATACTTCGCAAGCTGCACCGGTGTTCCGGCATTTACCAGATGAGGAGATGCCATGTCGGTATGCACCAGCACCGTCACGATGAATCCGCCGAATGTCGAGCGCGACAGCGCCTCGGCAAATACCAGCGAAGTCAGCGCATCCGCCTCGGAACCGCCGTACTGAGTCGGATAGGTAATCCCGAATAACCCCAGCTCACCCATCTTGCGCAACACATCCCGCGGCACAAAACCCTGCTCTTCCCAGGCGGCACCAAATGGCTCGATTTCCTTGGCAAGAAAGCGGGCCACCTGCTCGCGCAAGGCAATGTGTTCTTCGGTCGTGTAGATAGTATCGAGCATTTTTAAACCGTTAACTTGTAGGGTGGGTTAGCGAAGCGTAACCCGCCGGAATTTTGAAACCACCGTTCATTTCCGACATGAGCATCGTTCGTCAGACCGGTACTGTATCGCGGATGGGCCTGCGCGCCTCTCCCAGCTTCTGTCTGGCTTCGGCTCGCGAGGGCAAGAACTGCTCGACGACCCTGTGGCGGTATGTTTCCAGAACCACGCCGCTGTCTTCTGGCAGGCGGCGCGCCTCGATGAAATCGCGGTTCTCGGCGGCCCCATCGTAAAGATCTTTCACCAGGGAGAGCAGCCCAGGCTTTTCCATATTAGCAAGGTAGGAACGAACCACGCTCCAGTCGCTGGATTTCTTTTTTGGCTTCTTGATTTTGTCGGGCATGGCCTGCTGCCGGGGTCAACGTGAAATGCGCTTCAGAGCAGGCAAGGATCCCGGGGAAACAATCAAACTAATGCTGCGCGCCTGTCGGGGTACGCGCCGGATGAATCCACGTCGCTCCAGCGTGAGCACCATCGTATGCACGCTTGGCGCCGTAAGCTGAAAAAAGTCCTGCATGTCGGCTTCCGAGGGAGCGCACCCGTTTACGATACTGTATTGATAAATGTAGGCAAGGAACTGGCCTTGTCGCTCAGTGGGTGCAGGGTCCTTCATGGGGTGAGTTGGGCGAGTTTGGACGGCATGCATGGCTCACGCTTTCGCGTCACTTCTCCTAGAAGGGATGAACGGAATCAGCCCTTTCTCGTAGGCGAGCCGTTGCAAAGCCACTGGAGCCTGGCGAATGTCGATCATCAGGCCATCAACCTCCAGCATCCACACCATTGGGTTGTCGGCAAGCCGGCTAGGCAAGGTCCATTCGGGCGACATCGGCCCCATCCCGCAGGCCTCCCTGATCTGCCTAGACTTGTTTTGCCCGGTACTCTGCGCAACGCCGAAGAATCCGTACAGCTCTTTCGGTTTGCAGTGCGGAACCTGGGAAGGATCATCGAGGAAATTGACATGGCCCACCGCATGGACGATAGCGGCGGCCCAGACGTTCTCCTGCCCTTTGAGCAGGGGTGAGGGCCGCTTTCTCGCCAGAGCGCCGACCAGCCGGTAGATCAACGTCCGGTACTCGTCGTTGAGATGCTTTGCGCAGAAAGCGTCCGTGAGCGCGGTGATGGCGCCGAACTTCTCTGCCAGGGCGGAGGGGATTTTTTCGGTGGGAGCGGTCTTCGGCACGTCAATCTCTTGTCGGTTTACCGTCCGGGTTGATCAAAAGTCCTATCGATCAGAAGGCGTGGCAAAAGCATTCCGATAATAAACTTTGCGGCATCCTGCGCCAAGCGCTCGCGTGCCCCGACCGGGCCGCTCGCTCCGCATGCTTGCGCGATCATCGCGCGCTGAAAGGTATCAATAGCCTTGGTAGCGAAATCCGCGTCGATTCGCCGCGAACCTCAGACCGGACGCCCGCCAAACAGGGGCGCAACTTTGCCCGCAGTGGTCTGGTCTTGCCCGAGCCGCGCGATCTCCTGTTCCAGCTCCTTGCGGCGATGCTCGAACTGGAGGACACCAATCGGATCCTCGTCCCGCTCCAGACCGGCGAGCAGTGCGTTTACCGATGCCAGATCGGCTTGCAGTCCCTCGATTTCCAGTTTCTGAATCACTGGCATTTCTCGAGTTGTCCTAAGTGGTCGTCACGGCGCCATTATCGGAACTCTAATGCAGGGAAGCACACATCTTGATCGCAAATTCCCAATTGGTCATTGGTTGTGTAGATCAAGTCATTTACTTTGAATCTCTCCGTCGTCCACAGCGATATACGCTTGGTCAGGATGAGTGGGCTCATCAGGAATTGTCATTTCCAGCCCGCCTGAACGAAGTAATGGCGGGAGATATTGATCGCGCACGTATTGGATGTTGCGATTAAGGAGTAGCCCAAGATCCTCGACTCGTCAGGCGAGAGCATACCTAATAGGCGGCCCCTTACGCTGTCCTCCGCTTGCCCACCCGGAGGGTTACCAGACAAGGCGATAGGAATACCAGATAAGGTCGAGGCTTCCAAAACTTCACCAACCGAGATCGCCGGATAGCGCCATCGTGAGTCGCCAGTGGTATGGCATGGGTTCGGGCCGTCGCCACAATAACCCGGTCTGCGGGATCACCATGGAAGCTTGCAGGCAAGGAGTCGAGCGCAATGACTACGTCGCGATCGAGAGGCAATACGCTGGTCATGCGCGCATCCGTGGCGCGCAATAGGCTCAACGCGGCGCCTCGAAATCCTCATCCTTCAGCACAGATTCACCGGGCTTGGCGAGAAGCTCTCCTCCCAATTCGCGCAAAGCCAGCCAAGGCTTGCGATCTGTCACTGCGATGGTGGCTGTAGAGGGGCTTAGCCGCGCGACAACCTTCCCCCTGCGGGTAACGGCCACGACTTGGCCGGTACGCTCCACGTTGCGCACGATATCCAAGCATCGCTGTTTGAACTCAGTTACAGAAATATCCACAAGGCCAGTATAGATGGCCATTTGGACGCCCCGCAAGCGGATCGGAGATTTGAAGGCTTCTTCGTCTTCCTTACTCCAGGACTTGTAGATTTTTCGATGCTGTCGCGCTTGACGGTGACCAGCGCGGCGGCTGCTTGCTCTCCGCCCATGACGGCCTCGTTCCGCGCCGCCTCAATGAATTTGTGCTGCATCCAGGTCTTGGGCAATGCTTGGTTTACCTTCGACATAGAGGGTGTCGTAGCTCAGATCGAGCCCCCCAGGCCATTCGATCGAACCGGCAACGACACGGACGCCTCGAAATACCACGGTATCGCGCAGGCGCACAAATATTCCACGGCCTAAATAAGGCTTTAGGTCGAATTTCTTCGTTTCGCCGTTTTCGAATGCGATCTCCAGTTCGTAGTCGTCCAACGGACGAACAGATTTCACGCGCGGATTCATTTCTCCTCCTATTTCAGGGGCTCTATCTTGAACACTTCCTCGCCATTGATGGACAAAATTGGCATGGCGAGACCTCAGTCGTATTTCACCTTAGCATGCCACGAAGCACTGGTTATAGGGGGCGACAACGTCCACGGGCGCACCTGAGAGGCCTACATCCTGAACACGCCAAACTTCGTTTCCTCGATCGGCGCATTAAGCGCCGCCGACAGTCCCAGCCCCAACACCATGCGGGTGTCGGCCGGATCGATGACGCCGTCGTCCCAAAGCCGTGCACTGGCGTAGTACGGATGGCCCTGAAGTTCGTACTGGTCGCGAATCGGGGACTTGAAGGCTTCCTCGTCTTGCTTGCTCCATGTCTTGCCGGACTTTTCCAAGCCATCGCGCTTTACGGTTGCCAGCACGGCCGCGGCTTGTTCGCCACCCATGACCGAGATTCGCGCGTTGGGCCACATCCACAGGAAGCGCGGGCCGAAGGCGCGGCCGCACATGCCGTAGTTTCCCGCCCCGAAGCTGCCGCCGATGATGACGGTGAACTTCGGTACGCGGGCGCAGGAAACGGCCGTCACCAACTTGGCACCGTCCCTGGCGATGCCGCCCGCCTCGTATTTTTTGCCCACCATGAAGCCGGTGATGTTTTGCAGGAACACCAGCGGGATGCCGCGTTGCGCGCAGAGTTCGATGAAGTGCGCACCCTTGAGCGAGGACTCGGAATACAAAATGCCGTTGTTGGCGATGATGCCGACCGGGTAACCAAAGATGTGGGCGAAGCCGCATATCAAGGTCGTTCCGTACAAGGGTTTGAATTCGTGCAGTTCGCTGCCATCCACAATGCGGGCGATAACCTCGCGCGCGTCGTAGGGCTTTCTTGCGTCGGTCGGCACCACCCCGTGAAGTTCCGCTGTGTCGTACAGAGGTTCGCGCGGCTCGCGCATTTCCAGGCCGATTTCCTTCTTGCGATTCAGGTGGGAAACGATTCTCCGTGTGATTTCCAGCGCGTGCAGGTCGTCGTTGGCGTAATGATCAACCACCCCGGATACTCGCGCATGTACCTCCGCACCTCCGAGTTCTTCCGCACTGACGATCTCGCCTATAGCAGCTTTCACCAGCGGCGGACCGGCGAGAAAGATGGTGCCCTGATTTTTGACGATGATCGCCTCGTCAGCCATCGCCGGCATGTAGGCGCCGCCCGCCGTACACGAGCCCATCACGCAGGCGATCTGGGGAATGCCCAACGCGGACATGTTGGCCTGATTGAAAAAGATGCGCCCGAAGTGCTCGCGGTCCGGGAATACCTCATCCTGGTTGGGCAGATTGGCGCCGCCGGAATCGACAAGATAAATACAGGGCAGATTATTTTGCTGGGCGATCTCCTGCGCCCGCAGATGTTTTTTAACTGTCATCGGAAAATAAGTGCCGCCTTTGACCGTGGCGTCATTGGCCACGATTACACACTCTCTTCCGGACACCCGGCCGACCCCGGTAATGATGCCGGCTGAGGGCACCTGACCGTCGTACATGTTCCAGGCCGCCAACTGCGACAACTCGAGAAATGGCGAGCCGACATCGAGCAGCCGCCGAACGCGTTCGCGTGGCAGCAGCTTGCCGCGGCCGACATGCTTCTCGCGCGCCACTTCGCCGCCACCCTCGCTAACCTTGGCGATCTTCGCACGCAGGTCGGCCACTTGCGCAGCCATTACCTCGGCCGCGGCCTGAAATTCAGGAGAACGTGGGTTGAGTTTAGTTTGGATGGCAGTCATTCAATTTCTCGCACTTGAAAAACAATTTAGCCACAGAGGGCACAGAGAGCACAGAGAGCACAGAGAGCACAGAGAGAAACTACACGCCAAATCCCCAAGCCGGGGTTTGCTGTTGATCGATTTGATTTTCTCTGTGTTCTCTGTGCCCTCTGTGGCAAACAGGGTTTAAGGAATTTGACGAACTTACCAGCCACCAGTGCGCAGCCAGCGGTCGATCTGGTCGAAACGGTCGAATCCCCAGAAGGGCTCGCCATCGACAATCACATGCGGCGAGCCGAAGGCACCAAGCTGGATCGCGGTTTCGGTTTCCTGCTTCAGGCGCTCTTTCATGGCCGGATCACCGATCGCTTCGAGTGCCTTTTGTCGGTCATGTCCCAGCGTGGCTGCCACGTCGGCGCTCACCTCGGGACTCGAGATGTCCTTGTCCTCCACCATGTAGGCGCGATACAGCGCCAGCACGGCCTGTTCCTGTTTCGCCAAACCTTGCGGTTCCAGCCAGTACACCACGCGCGCCGGCGATTGGCTGGCGATGGGAAATTTGGTCGGCAGCTTGAAAGGGACTCCGTGCAGGCGTGCGGTGCGTTCCATGTCGCGCCGATGGTAATCGCCCTTGAGCGGAATGCTCGGCAACGGAACGCCCCCGGTGACCTTGAACACCGCACCCAGAAGGTAAGGTCTCCAGTCAACGCTACGACCGTGTTTGGCCGCCAACGCCGAAATTTTCGTTGCGGCCATGTAGCCGTAAGGCGATGCGAAATCAAAGTAGAACTTGATCGGATTGGTCATTAAGGTTTTTCCAAATAAAGGAAATGCTCAACGCAAAGACACGAAGGACGCAAAGAGTGCAAAGGAAAGCGAAGGTGCCAATAAAAAATTCACGCCTAGTCTAATCAAAAACCAGGTTTTCTTATCCATGCAGTCTTGGCTTTTGCACTTCTTCGCGTTCTTTGCGCCCTTTGCGTCTTTGCGTCGGGATTTTCTCTTACAGCATTTCAATAGCCATCGCAGTCGCCTCGCCGCCACCGATACACAGCGATGCCACCCCGCGCTTTAATCCGTGCTTGCGCAGCGCTCCGATCAGCGTAACCAGGATGCGCGCGCCGGAGGCGCCGATCGGGTGACCGAGCGCGCAGGCGCCGCCATGGATGTTCACTTTCTCGTGCGGCAGTCCGTGTTCTTTTATCGCGGCCATGGTCACCACGGCGAAGGCTTCGTTAATCTCGAACAGATCAATTTGCGAGGGCTTCCAGCCGGTCTTGTCGAAAAGCTTGCGAAGCGCGCCAACCGGCGCGGTGCAAAACAGGTTCGGCTCCTGCGCATGGGTGCTGTGTCCGACTATGCCAGCCAGGGGTTTCAGGCCCAGTTTGTCGGCCATCGATCGACGCATCAAAGTCAAAGCGGCAGCGCCGTCGGAAATCGAACTGGAATTGGCAGCGGTGACCGTGCCATCTTTCTTGAACGCGGGTTTGAGCAGCGGAATCTTGTCGAAATTGGCTTTGAATGGCGGCTCGTCGCGCTCGATGAAACGTTCATCCTTGCCGGCCTTGATGGCCATTGGCAGTGTTTCCCAGGCAAAGCTGCCATCCTGATTGGCTTTCTGCGCACGCTCCAGAGAAGTGATGGCAAATTGGTCTTGTTTCTCCCGGGTGAACTGGTAAGTGCCGGCGCAATCCTCCGCGAAGCTGCCCATGAGACGGCCTTTGTCATAGGCGTCTTCCAGCCCATCGAAGAACATGTGGTCGATCACCTGCTGATGCCCCATGCGATAGCCGGATCGAGCTTTCGGGAGCAGATAGGGTGCGTTCGTCATGCTTTCCATGCCTCCCGCTACCATGATGTCGTTGGTTCCGGCCAGGAGCAGATCATGCGCCAGCATCGCGGCCTTCATGCCCGAACCGCACATCTTGTTGACGGTCGTGCAGTGCGTCGACAAGGGCAATCCGGCGCCGAGTGAAGCCTGGCGCGCCGGTGCCTGGCCCTGGCCGGCGGGCAGTACACAGCCCATGATAACTTCTTGCACTTGCTCCGCCTTCATGCCGGCACGTTCCACGGCCGCTCGAATGGCGGATGCGCCGAGTTGCGCGGCCGTGAAGTCTTTCAATTCCCCTTGAAATGCGCCCATCGGTGTGCGCGCCGCGGAAACAATAACCACCGGATCGTTATTCATAAACTCCTCCTTTACAAAACATGAAGCACAGTGTCAGTTGAAAGAATAACCTACTTGGTTTCCCTGAATAACTCCCGGCCAATCAGCATTCTGCGGATTTCGGATGTGCCGGCGCCAATCTCGTACAGTTTGGCATCCCGCCATAGCCGGCCGGTTGCGTATTCGTTGACATACCCATTGGCGCCCAATGCCTGGATGGCTTCGCCGGCCATCCAGGTGGCTTTTTCCGCCGCATACAGAATCGCGCCCGCCGCATCCTTGCGGGTGGTCTGGCCGCGATCGCATGCGCGCCCTACCGCGTAGACATAAGCCTTGCAGGCGTTCATGGTTGTGTAGAGATCGGCGATTTTTCCCTGCATCAACTGAAATTCGCCGATTGGCTGGCCGAACTGTTCGCGCTCGTGAACATAAGGCATCACCACATCCATGCAAGCCTGCATGATACCCAGCGGACCGCCAGCCAGCACCGCTCGTTCGTAATCCAGCCCGCTCATCAATATCTGAACACCGCGATTGATTTTGCCCAGCAGGTTTTCCACCGGCACCTCACAATCGAGGAAAACGAGTTCGCCGGTATTGGAGCCACGCATGCCAAGCTTGTCGAGTTTCTGAGCAGCGGAAAAACCCTTGAAGGTCTTTTCAATCAAAAATGCACTAATGCCTTTCGGACCTGCGTTCACGTCGGTCTTGGCGTAGACCACCAGCACGTCGGCGTCCGGCCCGTTGGTGATCCACATCTTGTTGCCATTGAGGATGTAACGGTCGCCCTTGCGATCGGCGCGCAATTTCATGCTCACCACATCCGAACCGGCATTGGGCTCGGTCATGGCCAGAGCGCCAACATGTTCGCCAGATACGAGTTTGGGAAGATATTTTTTCTTTTGCGCCGGATTGCCGTTGCGATGAATCTGATTGACCGATAGATTGGAATGCGCCCCGTAAGACAAGCCCACCGAGGCCGAGGCGCGGGAAATTTCTTCCATGGCCACGATGTGCGCCAGGTAGCCCATGGGATTGCCGCCGTACTGTTCTTCTACCGTAATGCCGAGCAGGCCAAGCGAGCCGAGTTTGCGCCACAAATCCATCGGGAAGGCATTGTCGCGGTCAAGCTGCGCCGCACGCGGAGCAATCTCGCGCGCAGCGAAATGGCGCACCGTGTCGCGCAACATGTCGATGTCGTCACCGAGACCAAAATCCAGTCCCTGGGAATGCGTCATGGTGATGTTTTCCGGGCTATTCATGGGCCGATCCTCAGAGTAAAGAGACCAACTGGCAAGGCTATTCCATACCCCGCGCTGTTAGAGCCCCAAGCCGGTTTCCGGATTGTGAAGGATTCATCAGGCGTGAGTGCGGCAGTTTACGTAAGCGTCAAGTAGAATCCAACCTCCATCGCGGAAGCCCCGCGGCCTAATTTACAGAATCCGACATGCCCGAAGCCGCGCTCGCGTCAAAAAACGACCTTCCCGCCGCCATGACGTTCCCCTTTCAGGAGGCGCCGGCAGGCGGTACCGTCAGGCAGGTGGCACCCGGCGTGTTCTGGCTGCGCATGCCTTTGCCCTTCGCGCTCGACCATATCAACCTCTGGCTGCTGAAGGACGGCGAAAGCTGGACGGCCGTGGACTGCGGTCTGGCAATTCCGGACACCCGCGCCCTCTGGGAGCGCATTGTCACCGAAGTCATCGGTTCCGCCGGATTGTCGCGTGTTCTGACCACACATTTTCATCCCGACCACATGGGCAACGCTTCCTGGCTCACCCAGCGATTCGGCGTTCCGCTCTGGACCACGGAGTCCGAATATCTCACGGCGCATGCCCAGTTCGGCGCGCAGTCCGGCTACGGATCGGATGCCACCGCCCGATTGTTTTCCGAACACGGGCTCGACGAAGAACGCGTCAACGGGATTGCCGGCCGTGGCAATACATATCGGAATATTGTCGGCGAACCGCCAGGCAGTTTCATGCGCATCTTGGAAGGCGACGAAATCTTCATTGGCGCAAATCGCTGGCGGGTCATCATCGGCTACGGCCATGCGCCGGAACACGCCGCGCTGTATTGCGAAGCGCTTCATGTGTTGATCGCGGGCGATATGCTGCTGCCCAAGATCAGCACCAACGTCAGTGTATGGCCGACTGAACCCGAGGGCGATCCACTGAAACTTTTCCTGCGCTCGATCGACCGTTTTGCCGAATTGCCGGCCGATACGCTGGTGCTGCCCTCCCACGGGCTGCCCTTCCGCGGTGCCCGGCATCGGGTTCAAATGCTGCACGATCACCATCGCGACCGGCTGGCCGAGGTGCTGGAGTTGTGCGCGCAACCCTCCACCGCAGCGGAACTGATGCCTGTGATGTTTCGCCGCAAACTCGACCTGCATCAGGCATTTTTTGCCATGGGTGAAGCTATCGCGCACCTGCATTACCTGTGGTATCAGGGGCGTCTTGCCCGCGCCCGGGACGGCGGCATTTTTCGCTTTACCCGGCAGGCCGAATGAAAGTTGCAGGAGGTGCTTATCGCAGCGTTTGGCGCGACGCCAACCGCGCAGCCATCATTGACCAGACTCGCCTGCCCTTCGATTTCCACACGCTGCGTCTGGGCAGCCATGAAGAAATCGCGCATGCCATCCGAACCATGCAGGTGCGTGGCGCTCCGCTGATCGGTGCAACCGCGGCCTATGGCATGGCGCTGGCCATGGCACAGGACGCCTCGGATAACAACCTTGCGGAGGCGGCGCAATTGCTGGGCGCTACCCGCCCGACGGCGGTTAACCTTCGTTGGGCGATCGAGCGCATGAGTCGTCGCCTGCAGACCCTGCCGGCGCGAGAGCGGGTGGACGCGGCGTGGCAGGAAGCCGAGGCCATTGCCGACGAGGATGTCGAACTCAATCTTTCCATTGCCCGCCATGGACTGGGGCTGATACGTGCAATCGCGAGCAGGAAGAATCAGGTGAACGTACTGACCCACTGCAATGCGGGTTGGCTTGCCACCGTGGATCAAGGCACCGCGTTGGCGCCCATTTATCTCGCCCACGATGCCGGCATTCCGGTTCATGTTTGGGTCGATGAAACCCGCCCGCGTAATCAGGGATTGCTCACTGCCTGGGAGTTGTCCCAGCACGGGGTTCCCAATACCGTGATCGCCGACAACGCCGGGGGCCACCTCATGCAGCGCGGCCAGGTGGACATGGTGATCGTGGGCGCCGACCGGGTGTCGGCCGCCGGGGACGTCTGCAACAAGATCGGCACTTACCTCAAAGCCCTGTCCGCCCGCGACAACGGCATTCCGTTTTACGTGGCTGTGCCAACGCCCACGATCGACTGGGCCATCAACGACCCGCTGAGGGAAATTCCCATCGAGGAGCGCAGCGCGGATGAGTTGCTGTCCGTTCAAGGCATCAATGCCAGCCGTGAACTCACCCGCGTTCGAATCGGCATCGAGGGTACGCTCGCTGCCAACCCTGCTTTCGACGTCACCCCGGCACGACTGGTCACCGCGTTAATTACCGATCGCGGCGTAGCGGCGGCAACCCGCGACGGTCTGTCCGGTTTGTATCGGGACCGTGCCGCATGACCGAACTGCAAACCCGCAAACAGGTCATTCAAACGGCTCTCCGCATGAACGCCCTGGGCATCAATCGCGGCAAGTCTGGCAACGTCAGCGCGCGCTGGAAGGATGGCTGCCTGATCACGCCGTCGGGACTGGCTTACGAAGACACCCGCCCGGCTGACATCGTGTACATCGACGCAAAGGGCGAGGCATTCGGCAGACGAACACCGTCGTCCGAATGGCGGTTTCACCACGACATCCAGCTCGCGCATCCGGAAATCGGCGCAGTAGTTCATACCCACTCCACTTTCGCCACCACGCTGGCCTGCCTCAACATCGAATTGCCGGCCTTCCACTACATGATTGCCGTTGCCGGCGGCGATTCCATCCGTTGCGCACCCTATGCTACCTTCGGCACCCAGGAACTTTCAGACCATGCCCTGTGCGCGCTGTCCGGACGCAAGGCTTGCCTGCTCGCCCACCATGGCATGATCGCCACCGGCCTTGGTCTTGACGCAGCCTTGCGGCTTGCGGTGGAAGTCGAGGCGCTTTGTGAGCAATATTGGCGGGTGTTGCAGATCGGCAAGCCGGACGTTCTGCCCCCCGAAGAAATGGCAGTTGTACTTGAGAAGTTCAAGACGTACGGACAATCGAAAAACAGCCACTAACTGCAGCAGGCGCCATGACAACACCCGATACCGACCCGAACGCAATTGCCCGCACACTCGCCGAAATCGCGCTGCGTAGCGAACATCTGTTCAAGCAGCACCTCGCGCAGCAATCCAAGAGCTCGCCGGAAGAAAACGCCGATGAACTTGGGGTGAGCAAGGCATTCACCGATCTGGCCACCCAATTGGCAGCCGATCCCTTCAAACTGGCGGAGGCAGGCATGCGCATGTGGCAGAGCCAGTTCGACCTCTGGCAGAGCATGATGCGCAAGGCGCTCGGCGAGGAAACCGCCCCACTCGCGAAGGAAAACAAGTCCGACAACCGCTTCCGCAGCGAGTTGTGGCAGAACAATGCCGTGTTCGACTACATCAAGCAGTCTTACCTGATTGCCGCCAACGATATCCAGAAAACCGTCTCGGAAGTCGAAGGGCTGGACCCGCAGACCGCCCGCAAGGTGAAATTTTTTACCAAACAGTACGTGGATGCGCTGGCGCCGACCAATTTTGTGTTGACCAATCCCGAAGTTCTCAAAGCGACGGTGGAAAGCGGCGGCAAGAATTTACTGGACGGGATGAACTATCTGCTCAAGGACTTGGAGCGGGGCGAGGGCCGTCTCGCCATCAACATGACCGACACCAAGGCGTTCAAGATGGGCGAGAACGTCGCTTTAACCCCGGGAAAAGTGGTCTTCCAGAACGACTTGATGCAACTGATCCAGTATCAGCCGACAACGAGTGACGTGTTCAAAACACCTCTGCTGATCGTTCCGCCCTGGATCAACAAGTACTACATCCTGGATTTGCGCGAGAAAAATTCCTTCATCAAATGGGCCGTGGACCAGGGCATTACGGTGTTCGTGGTGTCCTGGGTCAATCCTGACCAGCGACACGCGCAGAAGCAGTTCGAGGATTACCTG
>CAMDKM010000006.1 GCA_945900965.1 Bordetella parapertussis
TCCCACCAAAGGTTACAAGACCCGCCGCAACAAGCGCACCCGCACCATGATCGTGCGGGATCGCCACGGCAAGTAAGGGGTAAGAACATATGGCACGTTCCGTAAAAAAAGGCCCGTTCGTCGATCTTCACCTGTTGGATAAAGTGGAGGCCGCGCGCGCCACCAAAGACAAGCGACCCATCCGAACCTGGTCTCGCCGTTCCACCGTGCTGCCCGATTTTGTCGGGCTGACCATCGCCATCCACAACGGCAGGCAGCATGTTCCGGTGTATATCAGCGAAAACATGGTGGGCCATAAACTGGGCGAATTTGCGTTGACCCGTACTTTCAAGGGCCACACCGGGGACAAAAAAGCTGCGGTGACGCCGTCCTCTGGTCCGAAAAAATAGCGCCGGAGAAGGAAAACACCTATGAAAACTTCTGCTGTATTACGCGGCGTGCGACTGTCGGCTCAAAAAGGCCGGCTGGTTGCCGATCAGATCCGGGGCATGCCGGTTGACCAGGCGCTGAACCTGCTGCACTTCAGCCCGAAAAAGGGTGCCAAGATTATCCGCAAGGTGTTGGAATCGGCGATTGCCAATGCCGAACACAACGACTCGGCGGACATCGACGAGTTGAAGGTCGATACAATTTACGTTGAACAGGGTACGAGCCTGAAACGCTTCATGCCCAGGGCCAAGGGCCGCGGCTTCAAGATCACGAAGCCCACTTGCCACATTTTCCTGACGGTCGGGGATACGGAGTAACTATGGGACAAAAAATACACCCCACGGGGTTTCGGCTTTCGGTTCAGCGCAACTGGACGTCGCGCTGGTATTCGAACAGCAAGACCTTCCCCGGGATGCTGCTCGAAGACATCAAGGTGCGCGATTTTCTGAAAAAGAAACTCGCCCATGCCTCGGTGAGCAAAATCATCATCGAGCGTCCGGCCAAAAACGCCAAGATAACGGTGCATAGCGCGCGGCCGGGCGTGGTGATCGGCAAGAAGGGCGAGGACATCGAGGCCTTGCGGGCCGAATTGCAGCGCCTGATGGGCGTTCCGGTCCATGTGAACATCGAGGAAGTACGCAAACCCGAAGTGGATGCCCAGTTGATCGCCGATTCGATTGCCCAGCAACTCGAAAAGCGCATCATGTTCCGGCGGGCGATGAAACGGGCGATGCAAAATGCCATGCGCCTGGGGGCCCAAGGCATCAAGATCATGAGCGCAGGGCGCCTGAATGGCATCGAAATCGCGCGTACCGAGTGGTACCGCGAAGGCCGGGTGCCGCTTCACACCCTGCGTGCCGATATGGATTACGGCGTGTCGGAAGCCAAAACCACTTACGGCGTGATCGGTATCAAGGTATGGGTATTCAAGGGTGAGTTGCTGGGTCGCGGCGAACAACCGGCGGCAGCTCCGAGCCCCGCCGCAGAACCCGAGCGCAGGCCAAGACGAGGAGTGAAGAATGCTACAGCCAGCTAGGTCCAAGTACCGCAAACAACAAAAAGGCCGCAATACCGGGGTGGCAACCCGGGGCGCCAAGGTAAGCTTCGGCGAATTTGGGCTGAAGGCAGTTGGCCGTGGACGATTGACCGCGCGCCAGATCGAAGCCGCCCGTCGGGCGATGACCCGCCACATCAAGCGGGGCGGCCGGGTTTGGATCCGGATTTTTCCGGACAAGCCGATTTCGCAGAAGCCGGCCGAAGTCCGCATGGGCAACGGTAAAGGCAATCCCGAGTATTACGTGGCCGAAATTCAACCCGGCAAGGTGCTCTACGAAATGGACGGGGTGGACGAGCCGATGGCAAGAGCGGCTTTTCGCCTGGCGGCGGCCAAGTTACCCATCCAGACGACCTTTGTGATCAGACAGGTAGGCTAAGCGATGAAAGCCATGGAATTGCGTACCAAGTCCGCGACGGACCTGGACAAGGAACTGAACGAATTGCTCAAGGCGCAGTTTTCCCTGCGCATGCAAGTCGCCACTCAACAATTAACCAACACCAGCCAGATCCCGAAGGTGCGCCGCGACATTGCACGAGTGCGCACCATCATCGGTGAAAAGGTTGCCAAATCATGAGCGAAACATCCAATGCCCGCCAACTGACCGGGCGAGTCGTCAGCGACAAGATGGTCAAGACCGTTACGGTCCTGGTTGAGCGCAAGGTCAAACATCCGCTATATGGGAAGTTTGTCAGCCGCTCGAAGAAATATCATGCCCACGACGAGAATCGCGAGTTTCACCCGGGGGATGTGGTCACCATAGAGGAAACCCGGCCGATTTCGAAAACCAAGGCCTGGAAAGTAATCAAATTGGTCGAAAAAGCCAAAGAAGCCAGCTAATTGACTTGCGGCTAAGGGGGAACTTCCCTAAAATGCCGCGCTTTCCCGGAAACGCCGATTTCACGGCGCACCGGTTTCAATCCCGAACGGGTTCCAAAACTGGTCGGCCACGTTGGCGGACAAAGTTGGAGAGAGAACAAGCAGATGATTCAAATGCAAAGCAGGCTGGATGTTGCCGACAATACCGGTGCGCGCTCCGTTATGTGCATCAAGGTGCTGGGCGGCTCCAAGCGCCGTTACGCCAGGGTGGGTGATGTCATCAAGGTCAGCATCAAGGACTGCGCCCCGCGTGGCCGAGTTAAAAAAGGCGAGGTCTACCATGCCGTGGTGGTGCGCACCCGAAGTGGCGTCCGCCGACAGGACGGCTCGTTGGTGAAGTTCGATGCCAATGCGGCGGTGCTGCTCAATGCCAAACTCGAGCCGATCGGCACCCGCATTTTCGGGCCGGTTACCCGCGAGCTTCGCACCGAGCGCTTCATGAAAATTGTTTCCCTGGCTCCGGAAGTGCTGTAGAGGCCGACTCATGCAAAAGATTCGAAAAGGCGACAACGTCGTTGTCATCACCGGCAAGGACAAAGGCAAACGCGGCACCGTGCTGCGAGTGGTGGACGACAAACACGTGCTGGTGGAAGGCGCCAACCGGGTGAAGAAGCACCAGAAGCCCAACCCGATGAAAGGCCTCACCGGCGGCATCGTGGACAAGGAAATGCCGATCCAGATTTCCAATATCGCGGTGTTCAACGCCACCACTCAGAAGGCCGACCGGGTAGGCGTGAAGCGATTGGAAGACGGGCGCCAGGTACGTATATACCGTTCCAACGGCGAAATGCTGGACGCGTAAGAGGAAATCATGGCGAAGGCTAAAGCTAAAGCAAAAGAAACAGCGAGTGCCCCGGCAGAGACCGGTGGGCCCGTGCCAAAAGCGCGTTTGCAGGAGCATTACCGCGATACGGTGGTGCCGGCGCTGATGAAGCAATTCGAATACAAGAGTGGCATGCAGGTGCCGAGGATCGAAAAAATCGTCCTCAACATGGGTGTGGGCGAAGCGGTCAACGATAAAAAAATCCTGGAAAACGCCGTGAGCGACATGGTCAAGATCGCCGGCCAGAAGCCGGTGGTGACCAAGGCCAAGAAGTCGATCGCGGGCTTCAAGATCCGCAAGGATTATCCGATCGGTTGCAAGGTGACCCTGCGTCGCGGGCGCATGTATGAATTTCTGGACCGTCTGGTGACGGTGGCCATTCCCCGTATTCGCGACTTTCGCGGGATTTCCGGCCGCTCCTTCGATGGCCGCGGAAACTTCAATCTGGGCGTCAAGGAACAGATCATTTTCCCGGAGATCGAGTACGACAAGATCGATTCCCTGCGCGGCATGAACATCACCATTACCACGACGGCGAAAACGGACGAAGAAGCGCGCGCACTGTTGTCCGCCTTCCGGTTCCCGTTCAAGAGCTGAGGTCCCTATGGCAAAAAAGTCAGTCAATAACCGCGACAAGAAACGTCGTCTGACCGTGAAAAAATTCGCGTCCAGGCGCAAGGAAATCATGGTGGTCCTCAATAACAGCAAGGCCTCGGATGAAGATCGCATGCAGGCACGGGAAAAACTTCAGAAGCTGCCGCGCAATGCCAGCCCCGTGCGGCTGCGCAACCGCTGTGCGCTGACCGGGCGCCCCCGCGGTGTTTATAGCAAATTCGGGCTGGCGCGCAGCAAGTTGCGCGAAATTGCCATGCGCGGGGAAATTCCCGGTATAACCAAGGCGAGCTGGTAGCAGGAGACTTCTGGATGAGCATGAGTGACCCCATTGCCGACATGCTGACGCGAATCCGCAACGCACAGAACGCGGAGAAAACGTCGGTTGTCATGCCTGCAAGCAACCTCAAGGTGTCGATCGCCGAGGTGCTGAAGGCCGAAGGCTACATAGAGAATTTCGCGGTTCGCGATGACGAGGGCAAAAGATCGCTCGATATCGCGCTCAAGTATTACGCCGGGCGGCCGGTGATCGAGCGAATCGAACGGGTGAGCCGTCCGGGGCTGCGAATTTACAAGCCGGCCAAGGATATTCCCGAAGTCATGAACGGCCTGGGCGTGGCGATTGTGTCCACCTCCCGTGGCGTCATGACCGACCGCAAGGCGCGCCAGACTGGCGTGGGTGGCGAAGTGTTGTGCATCGTGGCCTGATCGGGAAGCGGAGAAAACAATGTCACGAATCGGCAATTTACCGATAACGGTTCCCGGCGGAGTAGATGTGACGGTGGCTGCCGGCCAGATATCCGTCAAAGGTCCGCTGGGCACGGTGTCGCAGACTTTTCCGGGCGGCGTAGCGGTCAACAGGGAAGGCGACCAACTCGTCTTCAAGGCGCTGGACGAATCCATCCAGGCCAATGCCATGTCAGGCACCTTGCGAGCCCTGGTGGCCAACATGGTCCATGGCGTTACCAAAGGCTTCGAGAGAAAGCTGCAACTGGTAGGCGTAGGTTACCGGGCGCAGGCGCAGGGCGACAAACTGAATTTGACGCTGGGATTTTCGCATCCGGTCGTACACAAGATGCCCAAGGGTATCAAGGTGGAAACGCCGCAACAGACCGAAGTGGTGATCAAGGGCATCGACAAACAAATCGTTGGTCAGGTCGCCGCGGATGTGCGCAGCTACCGGCCGCCGGAGCCCTATAAGGGCAAGGGCGTGCGTTATTCCGACGAGCGCGTCGTGCTCAAGGAAGTCAAGAAGAAATAATCGGACTCCATCATGAATGACAAAAAACAGTCGCGCGGCCGGCGCGCGCGCCAGACCCGGGCCAAGATCGCCGACGTGAAGGCCGTGCGCTTGGCAGTGTTCCGGTCCAACGACCATATTTATGCCCAGGTGATCGATCCGACTTCCAAGGTGCTGGCGTCGGCTTCCACGCTAGAGCCCGAAGTGCGCAAAGAACTCACCAACGGCAGCAACGTCAAAGCCGCGACGCTGATTGGCAAACGCATTGCAGAAAAGGCAAAAGCCCAGGGTGTCGAGAAGGTGGCGTTCGATCGCTCGGGTTTCAAATATCACGGTCGGGTGAAGGCGCTGGCGGAAGCCGCGCGCGAAGCCGGCCTGAAGTTCTAGGAGATAGCTCATGGCCAGACAGCACCAGCAGGAAGAACGCTCCGATGGACTGCGGGAGAAGATGGTGGCCGTCAACCGGGTCACCAAAGTGGTCAAGGGCGGCCGCATTCTGGGTTTTGCCGCGCTGACAGTGGTTGGCGATGGCGACGGTGGTATCGGCATGGGCAAGGGCAAAGCACGGGAAGTCCCGGTGGCGGTGCAGAAGGCCATGGACGAGGCGCGGCGCAAGATGGTCAAGGTCAGTCTCAAGGACGGCACTTTGCAACACGCGGTGGTCGGCGAGCACGGGGCGGCCAAGGTATTCATGCAGCCGGCATCCGAAGGTACCGGGATTATTGCCGGCGGTCCGATGCGGGCGATTTTCGAAGTCATGGGCGTGACCAACGTATTGGCAAAATGCCTGGGCTCGACCAATCCTTATAACGTCGTGCGGGCGACCATCAATGGTCTGCAGGGCATGAGCACACCGTCGGAAATTGCCGCCAAACGCGGCAAGACCGTCGAAGAACTCCTGGGTTAAGTAATGGCTAAAGACAAAAAAACCGCGGCGGAAAAAACCGGCAAAAAAGTCCGGGTGACGCTTGTGCGCGGATTGATCAGCACCCGGGAATCGCATCGCGCCACGGTGCGTGGGCTGGGGCTGCGCCGAATCAATCATACGGTGGAACTTGAGGATACTCCGGCGATACGCGGCATGATCCACAAGGTCGCTTACCTGCTGAAGTGCGAGGGCTGACATGCGATTGAACAAGATCAAGCCGGGCGACGGCGCCAAACACAGCAAGAAGCGGCTGGGTCGCGGCATCGGTAGTGGTCTGGGTAAAACCGCGGGCCGCGGCCACAAGGGTCAAAAAGCCCGTTCCGGCGGTTTTCACAAGGTTGGGTTTGAAGGCGGCCAGATGCCCATGCATCGACGTCTGCCCAAACGCGGGTTTGTGTCGCTGACCGGGAAGGATACGGTCGAAGTGCGCCTGTCGGCGCTCGACAAGTTGCCGGTGGACGATATCGACATTCTGGTCCTCAAACAGGCAGGCGTGGTGTCGAATGGCGCCAAGGCGGCCAAGGTGATTCTGGCCGGCGAGATCAAGCGCAAGCTGAACTTGCGCGGCTTGCTGGTGACCAAGGGTGCGCGTGCGGCAATCGAAAAAGCCGGCGGCAGCATTCTGGAAAGCTGAGCTTGGCAGAGAACGTATCGGGATTGGGCGGCAAATTCGGCGACCTGCGTCGCCGTCTGCTGTTTTTGCTGATGGCGCTGATCGTGTACCGGATCGGCGCGCACGTGCCGGTGCCGGGGATCGACCCGGTGAAGCTGGCGGAGCTGTTTAACACCCAGAAGGGCGGCATCCTCGACATGTTCAACATGTTCTCGGGTGGCGCGCTGTCGAGATTCACGATTTTTGCGCTGGGGATCATGCCCTATATTTCGGCCTCGATCATCATGCAGTTGATGACGGTGGTGTCGCCGCAATTGGAGCAACTGAAAAAAGAAGGCGAGTCGGGTCGCCGCAAGATTACACAGTACACCCGGTATGGAACGCTGTTTCTCGCCACCTTCCAGTCGTTGGCGATGGCCGTGGGCCTGGAGGCGCAATCGGGGCTGGTGGTGGATCCGGGGTTGGCGTTTCGCTTCACCACTGTCGTGACGCTGGTGACGGGCACCATGTTTTTGATGTGGCTGGGTGAACAGATTACCGAGCGTGGCATCGGCAACGGCATATCGCTGATCATATTTGCCGGCATCGCGGCCGGTTTCCCGGCCGCCGTGGGCGGCACGCTGGAGCTGGCGCGCAATGGGTCGTTTCCGATTCCGCTGGTGCTGCTGTTGCTGGTGGGCGCGGTGGTGGTGACTGGAATTGTTGTGTTTGTGGAAAAAGGCCAGCGCAAGATTCTGGTGAATTACGCCAAGCGCCAGGTGGGGCGAAAAGTGTATGGCGGCCAGAGTTCGCATCTGCCGCTCAAGCTGAACATGTCGGGGGTGATCCCTCCGATATTTGCCTCCAGCATTATTTTGTTTCCGGCCACGCTGGCGAGCTGGGCGGGTAGTGGAGAGGGCATGAACTGGCTGCGCGATATCAGCGGTGTGCTCTCGCCGGGACAGCCGATTTACGTATTGTTGTATGGCGCAGCGATCATATTTTTCTGCTTCTTCTATACCGCCCTGGTGTTCAATCCCAAGGAAACGGCGGAGAACCTGAAAAAAGGCGGGGCGTTTGTGCCGGGAATCCGGCCTGGCGACCAGACAGCCAAGTACATTGAAAAGATCATTCTGCGGCTGACCCTGACGGGCGCGATTTACGTGACGCTGATCTGTCTGCTGCCGGAATTCCTGATCGTGAAATGGAACGTGCCGTTTTATTTTGGCGGCACCAGTTTGCTGATCATCGTGGTGGTGACGATGGATTTCATGGCGCAGGTACAGGCCTACATGATGTCGCACCAGTACGAAAGCCTGCTCAAGAAGGCGAACTTCAAGGGCGGGATGTTCCCCACCCGATAGCGGAGGAGCATGTCAAAGGAAGAAACGATCCAGATGCAGGGGGAGATTGTGGAAACCCTGCCCAACGCGACGTTTCGCGTGAAGTTGGAGAATGGTCATGTGGTGCTGGGGCATATCTCCGGGAAAATGCGGATGCATTACATCCGGATCCTGCCGGGGGACAAAGTGACGGTGGAATTGACACCTTACGATTTGACGCGGGCACGCATCGTGTTTCGCGCTAAGTAGCAACAAAAACCCGCCGCGCTGCGGCTGCCGAAGGAGCAGGGAAATGAGAGTACAGGCATCGGTAAAAAAGATGTGCCGGAATTGCAAGATCGTCCGGCGTAACCGCGTTGTGCGCGTGATCTGTACGGATCCGCGCCACAAACAACGTCAGGGTTAATCGGGCTAGCGCCCTTATTAGGACAGGATCAGGAACATGGCTCGTATTGCCGGTGTAAATATTCCGAATCATCAACACGCGGTCATCGCCTTGACTGCGATTTACGGCATTGGGCATGCCCGCGCCGGCGCGATTTGCGTGGCCGCGGGGGTGAAGTCCTCCGCCAAGGTCAAGGATTTGTCCGACAGCGACATGGAGAAACTGCGCGAGCAGGTCGCCAAGTTCGCCGTCGAGGGCGATCTGCGCCGCGAAGTCACCATGAACATCAAGCGCTTGATGGATCTGGGCTGTTATCGCGGCAACCGGCATCGCCGCGGCCTGCCGGTACGCGGGCAGCGTACCCGCACCAACGCACGCACCCGCAAGGGTCCGCGCAAGGCCATTCAGCGTTCGGGCGGAGCATTGTCCGCGCCGTCGCCGAAGTAAACGCAGGACACACAGGAACATTTCGATATGGCAAAAGCACCCGCACCCGCAGCAGCCCGTGTTCGCAAAAAGGTCAAGAAAAACGTGGCCGAAGGTATCGCCCATGTTCATGCCTCCTTCAACAACACCATCATCACCATCACCGACCGTCAGGGCAATGCGCTCTCGTGGTCGACTTCAGGTGGGGCAGGCTTCAAGGGCTCACGCAAGTCCACCCCGTTCGCCGCGCAGATCGCCGCCGAACAGGCTGGCCGCGCCGCACAGGAGTGCGGAGTCAAGAATCTCGAAGTGCGAATCAAGGGCCCGGGTCCGGGACGCGAGTCCGCAGTGCGCGCCTTGAACGCGGTCGGGTTGAAGATCAGCAGTATTTCGGACGTGACCCCGGTGCCGCATAACGGTTGCCGTCCACCCAAAAAACGTCGCATCTGAACCCAGGGAGAAACCGACGTGGCCAGAAACCTCGATCCAAAATGCCGCCAGTGCCGCCGCGAGGGCGAAAAGCTGTTCCTCAAGGGCGAAAAGTGTTTTACCGACAAGTGTGCGGTGGAGCGCCGCTCCTACGCGCCCGGACAACATGGCCAGAAAAATCTGCGCCGCTCGGACTACGGCAATCAGTTGCGCGAAAAACAGAAGATCCGCCGCATCTACGGCGTGCTGGAACGTCAGTTCCGCAAGACATACCAGGAAGCCGCCAGCAGCAAGGGCATCACCGGTGAAGCGCTGTTGCAGATGCTCGAAAGCCGGCTCGACACGGTTGCCTACCGCATGGGCTTTGGCGCCTCGCGCACCGAAGCGCGCCAGGTCGTGCGCCACAACAGCATTCTGGTCAATGGCAAGCGGGTGAACATCCCGTCGTATCAGGTCCGTCAGGGCGATGTCATTGAAGTGGCGGAAGCCTCCAAGGGCCAGTTGCGCATCAAGGGCGCCGCCGCCGCCGCGGAGGGCCGCGGGTTTCCAGAGTGGATTGAAGTGGACATCAAGGCGCTCAAGGGCACATTTAAAGCCAAGCCCCAGCGTTCGGAATTGCCTTCGACCATCAACGAATCGCTGGTCGTCGAACTGTATTCGAAGTAAGAGTCTGCCACCGTGGCCGGGTATCGAAGATGCCTTGCCGCAGGTGGCCTATTGATCTGATCGGAACGTCCCGAATTCCTTCTCGAGGGTAACGTTAATGCAAAATAGTTTTCTCAAGCCGCGCATCATCGATGTTCAGACCGTTGCACCGTTTCATGCCAAGGTGACGATGGAGCCGTTCGAGCGCGGTTATGGCCATACGCTCGGCAATGCCCTGCGCCGGGTGTTGTTGTCCTCCATGCCCGGATATGCACCCACCGAAGTCAAGATCAGCGGCGTGTTGCACGAATATTCCACCATCGACGGCATACAGGAAGACGTGGTGGACATCCTGCTCAACCTGAAGGGCATCGTGCTCAAGATGCACAATCGCGACGAGTCGGTCCTGAACCTGAAAAAACAGGGCGAATGTGTGGTGACGGCAGGGGACATCGAAGTGTCGCACGATGTCGAGATCATCAACCCGGAACACATCATTGCACATATCGCTCCGGGCGGAAAACTCGACATGCAGATCAAGGTGGAAAGCGGCCGTGGCTACGTGCCGGCCACCACCCGTGCCCTGGCCAAGGAAGGCCGCACCATCGGCAACATCCTGGTCGATGCCTCGTTCAGCCCGGTCAAGCGGGTGAGCTACGCGGTGGAATCGGCGCGCGTCGAACAGCGTACCGATCTGGACAAACTGATCATGGACATCGAAACCAACGGCGTGGTCGAGCCCGAGGAGGCGATTCGTTACGCGGCCCGTGTGCTGGTGGATCAGCTTTCGCTGTTCGCCGACCTGAAGGGCACCCCGGCGCCGATCGAGCAGCCCAAGATGCCGCAGGTCGATCCGATCCTGGTGCGTCCGGTGGACGATCTGGAGTTGACCGTGCGTTCGGCGAATTGCCTGAAAGCGGAAAACATCTACTACATCGGCGATCTGATCCAGCGCACCGAAACCGAATTGCTGAAGACCCCGAATCTGGGCCGCAAGTCGCTCAACGAGATCAAGGGAGTGCTGGCAGTGCGCGGGCTGACCTTGGGAATGAAACTGGAGAACTGGCCGCCGGTTGGGCTGGAAAAGGTTTGAGGGAGTAAAAAATGCGTCACGGTCTTGGACTGAGGAAACTCAACCGCACCAGCAGCCATCGTCTGGCCATGCTGAGAAACATGACGAACTCGCTGCTCAAGCACGAGGTCATCAAAACCACTTTGCCCAAGGCCAAGGAATTGCGCCGCGTGGCCGAACCCATCATCACGCTGGGAAAAAAGCCCTCGCTCGCCAATCGGCGGCTGGCGTTTTCCCGCCTGCGCGATCGCGAGATGGTGATCAAACTTTTCGCCGAGCTCGGCCCGCGTTACGCCAAACGTGCCGGTGGCTACCTGCGGATCCTTAAGTACGGCTTCCGTCAGGGCGACAACGCACCGATGGCCCTGGTGGAATTGATGGACCGTCCGCCGGACGTGGAAGGCGCGGCGAAGGCGGCGGCAGAAGAAAAACAATAACGTTCGCAGTGTGCTTTCCGCGCAGCGAACGGGGAAAAAGCCGGCGTAAGCCGGTTTTTTTTCGTTCTGGAATTGACTTACTGATCACCGTTCACTGTTCACCGTTTGCTGCCCTTCGGCCCCTTCACGCTTGCAGTCGGTGTTCCACCGAGGGTTATACTAACGATAGACGAAACTTAGTATAACGGCAGCCGCGTTGCTATACTATGCAATCTGCCGTCCACGGATAAGCTGATGCCGCGATTTTCGGAACTTTCGCTTTCCGCCCAGACGGCGTATGCGCAACTGTTCGACGCGACGCTGGCAACTGAGTTGTCGCGATCAGTCGGGAACCTGCGCGGATCCTTCGCCAGGAAGACGGTGAAAGGCCGGGAATACTGGTACTTCCAGTTCACCGATCTCGGGGGAACGCTGCGCCAAGTTTATGTCGGCCCCAATTCCGAGCCGGTGAGGGCGCTGGTTTCCGAGGCGCGTCAACCGAGGGAGGAGCCACTTGTGCCCTTCGTCCGTTCGGCCATTGCCCTGGGATGCGAACCACTGCTGCCCCGTCACTTCAGGGTGATCCGGCGCCTCGCGGAGCACGGGTTCTTTCGCGCCGGAGGCGTGCTGGTCGGAACGCATGCCTTTCTGACTTACGGCAACATCCTCGGCCTGCGCTGGGAAGCCTCCGCGCGGACGCAGGACGTGGACCTTGCCCATGCGGGAAGGAGTCTCGCGCTCGCCTTGCCGTCCAGCCTTCAGGTCGACACTCATGGCGCCCTCGAATCCCTCCGGGTAGGGTTGCTGCCGATCGGGGGATTGTCCGGAAAGGCGGGACCAAGCTATCTCAATCCGAAAGCGCCGGACTTCAGGATCGACTTTCTCACTACGCGGCACCGGGGAGGAGACGAACCCTTCGAACATCCACAATTGCGGGTGGCGCTGCAGCCGCTGAAGTTCATGGAGTATCTACTGGAGAACGTTGGTCAGGCCGTCGTGTTCTGCGATGAAGGAGTTGTGGGCGTGAACATTCCTCACCCGGCCCGGTACGCGCTGCACAAGCTGTTGGTGTTCGGCGAACGTAGTGCCTCATTATTGCAGAAGGCCCGGAAGGATTTACAGCAGGTCGCGGCATTGCTGGAGTATCTCAAGGCGAACCGTGCCGGCGATGTAGAAGAGGCGTGGGCGGATCTGATTGGAAGGGGGCGCGGGTGGACGGCACGTGCAAGGCAGGGTCTTGACGCGCTCGCGAAGACCGCGCCAGACCTCGAAGTGAGGAAATGGCTACGTTTCGCAAAATGACGGGCTTGCGATGTTTCATCAATAGCGCAAGCTGCAAAACCTCAACACTCAGCGAGGCGCTTGGGGCATGACAAGAAAATCCGGCAACTCAGCGGCCCTCACCACGACCGCCGGCAGTTATTCCGATCTGCTGGCCGATATCAAGCAGCGCATTCGTACTGCCCAGGTGCGTGCCGCGATGGCCGGCAATGTCAGCTTGCTTGAGTTGTATTGGGAGATCCGCAGCGTACTGGCAAACGCCAGCAGCAAGCAGGGTGGGGTGCCGGCGTGCTTCCCAGGCTTCTCGCCCCGACGGTAGCGCGGCTCGATACTTTCCCCCGCGACGTCTCGCGGGCTGTGGAGCACTACAGCCTCGTTTCACCTGACCTGTTCCGTTGTGGTCAGTCCCGTCTCCCGATTCCTGTCGCGGCTTCCTCCGTTACGTCTCCCGTTCACTGTTCGCCGATCACCGTTCCCCGTCTTTTGCCCTTCATTGCCGTCAGTCCCGTCTCTCGTCACCTGTCACGTGTCACGGCAATTCGCACCGCAATTTGCCTGTCAGTCACACAGCCTGTTGAATAGAATAACCCCGTAAGTTTTCATTGCAGGGGTTAGGCAATGGCCACTAATCTCAATCTGGACGACAAACTGATCGATGCAGCACTTAAACTGGGCGGGCATAAATCAAAACGCGAAGCGGTCCATAGAGCATTGGAAGAGTACGTCCAGTGGCTACGGCAGCAGACAATCATTTCCGAATTCGGCAGGGTCGATTACGATCCGAAGTTCGATCACAGAAAACAGCGCAAAGTGGCTTGAAGGTTCTGGTCGATACCTCGGTTTGGTCGTGGACTCTGCGCCGCCGCCAACTCGCGCAGGTAAGGGACGGTCGTCGGAGAGCTTCGCCGATTGATTCCTTTTTTCGGAGTTGCGATATTGCCCGCATCGCCAACACAAACCACGTCTGGCGCGGCGAATGACTCTCACCCTCTCCCCTTGCGGGAGAGGGCCGGGGAGAGGGGTACCAAGACATCCCCGGCGTTTGCAAGAACGCACGACTGGAAAAGGCCTACAAGCACGGCCACCTGCTCGCACCTGGCCGATACGTCGGCGCCGAGGCGGTGGAGGACGACGGCGAGTCATTCGAGAAAAAGTTTCACCGGCTCACGGCGACCTTGTACCAGCAGCAGACCGAGGCAGCAAAGCTCTACGCCGCCATCGCCGCTAACCTGAAGGAACTTAGGTATGCCAGTTAAAGCAGCAGTGATTCCGGTTGAGCGCATTGAAAGGCATATCTTCCTCATTCGGGGAGAGAAAGTGATGCTCAGTACTCACCTCGCCGAGCTTTACGAAGTCGAGCCGCGTGCCCTCGTCCAGGCGGTAAAGCGGAACGTCGAACGTTTCCCGGAGGATTTTATGTTCCAGTTGAGTGCCCAGGAATTCGCCAACTTGAAATCACAAATTGTGATTTCAAGCTGGGGCGGCAGCCGTCGTGCCGCACCCTACGCCTTTACTGAGCAAGGAGTGGCCATGCTCTCCAGCGTATTGCGGAGCAAGCGTGCCGTTTTAGTCAACGTGGAAATCATGCGCGCCTTCGTGTGGCTGCGGCAGATGCTCGCCACGAATATCGCCCTTGCCCGCAAGTTGGCCGCGCTCGAAAGGAAGTATGACGCCCAGTTCAAGGCCGTGTTCGATGCGATTCGGGAACTCATGGTGCCGCCAGAGGCGAAGAAAAAGCGACCCATAGGTTTCGCGAAATGGGAGGAGAAATGACGACGCGACGGGCTGCCGTACCCCGGTGACCAGCACAACAGGTAAATAAGATTACAAATGGCCATCAAGAAATCCGAACTCTATTCCTCCCTCTGGTCCGGCTGCGACGAGCTGCGTGGCGGCATGGACGCGAGCCAGTACAAGGACTACGTCCTCGTGCTGCTGTTCATCAAGTACGTCAGCGACAAGTACGCCGGCCAACCTTACGCGCCGATCACCATTCCGAAGGGCGCGGGCTTCAAGGACATGGTCGCCCTCAAGGGCAAGCCCGACATCGGCGACCAGATCAACAAGAAGATCATCGCACCGCTCGTCAATGCCAACAAGCTCTCCGATTTCCCCGATTTCAATGACGCATCGAAGCTCGGCACCGGCAAGGAGATGGTGGACCGGCTCATCAACCTGATCGCCATCTTCGAAAACCCGGCTCTCGACTTCTCGAAGAACCGCGCCGAAGGCGACGACATTCTCGGCGACGCCTACGAATACCTGATGCGGCACTTCGCCACCGAGAGCGGCAAGAGCAAGGGCCAGTTCTATACACCCGCCGAGGTGAGCCGCATCATCGCGCAGGTCATCGGCATCCGGGGTGCTGCGACCAGCGCCGCCACCAGTGTGTACGACCCGACCTGTGGCTCCGGATCGCTGCTCCTGAAAGTCGGCGACGAGGCTAGCACCGCCGTCACGCTCTACGGGCAGGAGAAGGACGCCGCCACCAGCGGCCTCGCGCGGATGAACATGATCCTGCACGATAACCCCACCGCGCTGATCGTCCAGGGCAACACGCTGGCCGATCCCAAGTTCAAGGATGGCGACAGCCTCAAGACTTTCGACCATGTCGTCGCCAATCCGCCCTTCTCCGACAAACGCTGGAGCAACGGCATCGATCCGCTGCGCGATCCCTACGATCGCCTCCAGCCCTTCGGCACGCCGCTCGCGAAGCAGGGCGACTACGCCTACCTGCTGCACCCCCGCGCAGTATCTGGCCGAGGTGCTGGGCGCCTTGCGATGATGCCCGAGGTGCGCGAAGTGTGGCTCGCGGTGGAGCCGGTGGACAAGCGAGCCTGTTGGCCACTGCCAAGCTTAACGAAATGGATCCGGCGGCCTGGCTCAAGGACACATTGGACAAACTTCCGACTTGGCCCAACAGTCGTATCGACGAGTTGCTGCCGCTACGCGCATTGCGTTAACGAATCCGGACCACAATGTCCAGGTGGGGCGGACAGCCCCTTACGCCGCACCCAGGTTCGAGGCGCGATCGACTTTTTTGCCGTCCGGCAGCGTTACCCGGAAATTCGCCGGCGCCAGTCGCACAACTGCCAGGTCTCCCAGCTCAAGCGTGCCGGCGAAGACTTCCTTCGGTCCCCAGTTCGCGCGGATGATTTTTGCCGCGTCATTTTCAAACTCCAGCGTGAAATGGGCCGGGTCCGTCTCGTATACCGGCGCTGCCTGTAAAGGCGCGGTTGTGAATGCAATCAGCATTACCAGTGTTGCGAGCAATTTATGCATATGGATTCTCCTTGGTGTCAGGCGAACTGCGCCTGCTCATGACGCGCCATGACTTCGCCCCATTTCTGATGCCAGTCGTTACCGAGGAAGTCTTCGATTTTTCCTGTTGGCTTGAAGAAGCGGTTTGGCATCTGGAACATGCCGAGAAGCAATCCGCCTTGCGGGCCGGCCCAGGCTTCGTGCCGGCTGCCTGCAGGGCGCCAGACGAATTCGCCGGGATTGCATACGCCTTCGCCGCAGACGAGGCTGCCTTCGAGTACCCAGGTCTGCTCGATCATGACGTGTTCGTGATCGGGAATTCTGGCGCCGGGCGCCATGCGCATGAGCATGGTGAGCAGGCCCGATGCGGGATCGACCAGCAGAGTCTTGGTTTCGATGCCGGGGTAGAGCGTGCTCTTCTCCCAAGCCATCGCTTCGACATTGACGAAACGCGAGGCCAGCGGCGGCAGCCCGGCGTGGTTGGCGGCTTTCGGAGTCATGGCGGTCATGGGGCGCATCCTTGCGGGTTGTTTATCATGATGAAAGTGTACTGCGTTCGCGGACTTCGCGGAGCGCGTGGGTCGCCGTTATCCGGTAACTTGGTAGAAGGGTGTCGATCGCTCGTCACTTGTCACTTGTCACTCGTCACCGAATTGTTTTTTTCGCACCCACCGTTCGCTGTTTACCGATCACTGTTTGCCTTAGTTCGTCCGTTACAGCAATTAGGTATGATCAATTCACGCCATCAGGAATGGAGCGTGAATCATGGGTGCCGCCGTCAAGAAAACGATATCTTTGCCGTCTAACTTGGCGCGGGACGTCGAAGCCGTTGCCCGGGCGGAAGGCAAGGCCCTCAGCGCGGTTATTCAGGATGCGTTGCGCCTTGCAGGAATTGAGCGCCGGCGTCGGGAAATGCGCGATTTGCAAGACTATTGGAGCCGTCAAGCGCGCGAGAAGGGCATCTTTTCCGAGCAGGACTTGGAACGGTACCTTCGCCAATGAAGGTCGTATTCGATGCCAACTTTTGGTGTCGGCACTGGTATTTCCCTGAGAGGGTGCAGACTTGGCGCTGTGCCGAATTACTGAAGGCAAAGACCAACTCCTGATTTCAAATCCCATCGTCGACGAATTGCTGGGCATCCTGGTCCGGAAATTTTCCAGTAATGCCGAGGAACTGGCACATGTGGCGGTCTTTCTTTCCGATTTGGCCACTGTCGCCAAGCCTCGACGAAAATTGGCGATCCTGTCCGATGAACCCGATAACCGGATTCTGGAATGTGCTCTGGCCGGTGGGGCCGATGCCATAGTTTCGGGCGATAAGGCTCTGCTGGCACTCGACGTTTTCCGAAAGGTGAAGTTGTTGAGCTTGCGGGGGTATCTGGAAGAGGGTCCTTAACTTGTTTCGCCGCCTCCTTGCGCCATTGATCCACCGTTCAGCGATAAATCGCAGGCGTCGCTACAATGTCCACGAATATTGGTGCCTTCCGTCGATAGAGTCCGCTTCCAAATATGAGCGACATTATTCGAATGGCCGAGTCTGGCGATTCCCCAGGAGCTCTCGTGCTTTATTGCGAGATTCGGCGACGCTGTCCGGTTCTATCCACCCTGCATGCGAAGTCGTTATGCGCAGCGATTCTCGCCGATTCCGCAGTGACCCTTCAGGACACAATGGTCGATCCCTCGGCTCAGCAAAGCTCATAATGCGCCCAATACTCAAGCGATGGCTGGTCAACCAAGATAAATCGGGAGAGCCCCATGAAACGTCCTGAACTCGAAAAGGCTGTCCGAGCAGGAATCATTAGCGCCGAGCAGGCCGATCACCTGACGGCGTTCTACGCGGAGCAGGCGACCGAGACGCCGCACTTTTCATTTGTTCACGTGCTGTATTACCTGGGCGGCATGATCGCCATCGGCGCGATGTCGCTGTTCATGACGCTGGGTTGGGCGGCGCTGGGCGGCTGGGGCGGTTTTGTCACTGCGATCTTCTATGCCATCCTCGCGCTTGCGCTGACGCACTGGTTCCGGGAAAGGAAGGGCCTGCAGATTCCCGCTGGCATCATGGCCACCCTTGCCGTGGTGATGGTGCCGCTGGCGATCTTCGGTGCCCAGCAGGCACTCGGCTACTGGGATTTGGACAAGCCGTTCCGCCATTATCACCAGTACATTGACGGGCGTTGGATGATGATGGAGTTCGCTACCCTGGCCGTGGCAGCGATTCTGCTGTGGCGCTACCGCTTCCCTTACATGCTGATGCCGGTGGCGGTGACGCTCTGGTACATGAGCATGGACCTTGTGCCCTTGCTGATTACGGATAACTGGCAGGACTGGGAGATCCGCAAGCTGGTGTCGCTCTATTTCGGCCTGCTGTTCGTGGGCCTCGCCTTTTGGGTGGACATCCGTTCGCGGCATTCGAAGGACTACGCCTTCTGGCTCTATCTCTTCGGCGTGATCACGTTCTGGGGCGGGCTATCGTCGATGAACAGTGGCAGCGAATGGGGAAAACTGATCTATTGCCTGATCAACATTGGCATGATCTTGATAGGCGCGGTACTGGGGCGGCGGGTGTTTGCGGTGTTCGGGGGACTGGGCGTGGCAGGCTACTTGGGATATCTCGCGGGGCAGGTGTTCAAGGATAGTCTGATGTTTCCCTTTGCTCTATCGCTGATCGGCCTGGGAATTATCGGGCTTGGCGTGATGTGGCAGCGACGCGAAGCCCAGTGGTCAGCGCGTCTGAGAATGTTGTTGCCCAGAGCGCTGCGCGAACTGTTGGAGGCTCGCGCTACGTGAAACGGGAAAGGGGCGAGTGGCGAGGGACGAGGGACGAGAAGTGGAGCGCCGCTATGCGGCGCGTTTGCTCTTTTGCCCTTCACCCTTCACGCATTCACTCATTCACTTCTCAGGTGTGTTCCAGCTTGGGATAAAGAAGAGAGAGGGAAGTCATGAGCAAACGACTGAAAGTTCTGGCTGTGCACGGCTTGGGCGATCATCGGGAAACGCCCTGGAAAGAAGAGTGGCAGGACGCGATTGCGGGGATCTTTGCCCGCCACGGTGACGTAGAGATCGAATTCTCATTTCTTACCTACGACCCGATTTTCGAGAACATTGATCTATCTGTCTGGGAGTCCATGCAGGCCGTGTGGAAACTCACCAGCAGTGCCGTGATCACGACGGTTACCGGCAGACGCGGGATCATCAGCGACGTATCGGACAAGGTGAAATGGACGGCGGGATACGTTGTGGCCTGGTTGGGCGATGAAGATTTCAAGAAGCGAACGCGCAAGCTCGTTCTGGATGCGGTAGTCGCCGAGCGGCCCGACATCATCCTGGCCCACAGCCTGGGCTCGTTGATTACCTACAACGCCTTTAGTCACCCCGATGCATCCCGGCCGGCGGTCGCCGAGGCATTGGAGCGCGCCTGCTACGTTACCCTGGGGTCGCAGATAGGCAATCCTTTTGTCATTCGAAACCTGACCAATGGCCGCATTGAAGCCCTGCCGGTGCAACGCTGGTACCACTTGTACAACGAGGAGGACGCGGTGTTCACGGCGCCGATCAAAATCTGGGGCGCCGGCAACTTTGAGCAGATTAATACCTTGTTCGATATTTCGGGTGTTGCGGACCATTCGGCTGCGGACTACTTGAAGCATGCGAATACCGTCGAAAACGTATGGCTGCCGATGGCCGGCTTGCGCAGCGGGGTGCGTCGATTTGGGGGGGCGGGTGGCGGTCGCCGGAAAGCGGCGGCGATACGCGTCAAGCTGCCGACCAGTAAGCGGGCATTGCTGGTTGGCATCAACGCCTATCCACGCGAAGAAGACCGATTGGAAGGGTGTGTTAACGACGTATTTCTGATGAGTTCCGTGTTACAGGAATGCGGCTTTCCTCCGGAGAGTATTCGTGTCTGCCTGGACGAGCGGGCCACGGCCAGAGGAATCTCCGAGCGACTGGAGTGGTTGCTTGATGACCCCAAGCCGGGTGAGGAGCGCATTTTTTATTACAGCGGTCACGGCGCACGTATTCCGGAATATGGTGAAAATTTCGAGCCTGACCGCAAGACGGAATCCCTGGTGCCATGGGATTTCGACTGGTCCCCGGCGAGAGCCATCATCGACGATCAGATTTTTGCGCTCTACAGTCAACTGCCTTATGAGACGCGATTTGCGATGTTTCTGGATTGTTGTCACTCCGGCGGTATGCACCGCCAGGGTGGCGCGCGGGTAAGAGGATTGAATCCGCCCGATGACATCCGTCATCGCGAACTCAAATGGGATAGCCAATCGGACATGTGGGTTGATCGAGACTTCAGGCGATTGAACCCGCGTTTCTCATCGGAATCCGAGGTCAACAGGGCATTCTTTGGCAGCGATGGGGTCACAACGCGCATTGGCCGGGCATCGTTTTTGCGCGGCCAGTCGCAAGCGCAATACCGCAAACAAAAGCAGAAGACCTCCGGTTCCGCTTTCGGGCCATATCTGCCGCTCATTATCGAGGCATGCAGCGAGACAGAATTCTCCTATGAGTACCGACACGGCGTAACCAGCTACGGAGCATTCACCTATGCACTGAGCAAACGGTTACGACAAGCGGGCCGGATTAGCTTCCAAAAACTGGTCAAGGACACGGGCGCCGAGCTTGCCGAACTCGGTTATCAACAATCACCGCAAATACTCGGGCCGGCCAGAATCCGAAATGCGCGGGTGCCCTGGAAGAGCTGAGAACGAAACTTGGCTTGATCGCGCCCTCTGTCGCCACTTTTTTTCGGCGTGATCGTGTTCCAGCCTGGGCTGTCGTCGATTAGCGGCGGTTACGAATGGGACAGGCTTGACGGGCCACAGTGCGTTATCCGTTTATCGAAGGCCCGAAAATTTCGACCGCGGCGGATGCTTTTCCAGGGCTCGCCCTGATTAAGGCCATCCCTACGTAGATAGACCTTCTTGATTCGCCGTCTGCCGCCTTATTTTGTCAACGTCGGCAAGCGGCTCACCAAGGCCCCGAAAATCTACTTGCGCGATACGGGCTTGCTTCATCATCTGCTCAATATCGATTCGCTCGACGCGCTCGCCTCGCATCCCATTCGCGGCCAGAGTTGGGAAACCTTTGTGGTCGAAGATATGATTCGACGTGAAAAGATCGCCCATCCGTTTACCCAGTTCTTTTTCTGGCGCACGCAGGCGGGCGCTGAAATCGATCTGGTGCTTGAAAGAGGCTCGGATCGTGTTGCGATAGAAATAAAAGCCGGAAGTGGTCGCAGTGTCTATGTGGCGCGAAGCCTCTCCGCAGCGGCCAAGGATATCAAGGCCTCACAAGCCTTTGTTCTTGATCAGGCTGCGGGCGAAGAGGCGCTTTCCCCGGCGGTGGGCCGACGCAACTTTGCCGAGAGCATAGAGTGGCTGCCATAAGGACCAAGAAGGCAGAGCATCTTTACAACGCCGTAAATATGAAGAAGAACTCACCCCTTGCCGTTCAGTATTTGACGGAGGATGAAGCCATCTCCCTGATGACCATCGGTGTCGATTTCGGCATTACCCAGGTGGTCGATGGCAACTGGGGCGTTCACGGCATCGTCAAGAAGGCGCTGTTTGCCGGGCGATCCGATTTTTAAAACGCCAAGTGGCAGTTGAAGGCGGGTGGGCCTTAGGAATGGCGCCAACAGGCGCCATTCGTGTTGTTGGGGATCTATAAAGTATAGGCCGGACCCTATTGTCTTTACGACTAGGCTCCGTCCGCATTGGGTGCGAATTCTAGAGCGATAGCAAAAAAGCTACCAACGCCTCTCGTTCTTTTTTCGCAAGGCTGCGAAACGCCTCCCTCGAAACTTCCGCTTCCCCTCCATGCCACAAGATCGCCTCGGTGAAATTCCGCGCCCGACCATCGTGCAGGAACGCACCTGCGCCATTTACTTTCTCCGACAGGCCAATGCCCCATAGCGGCGGGGTGCGCCACTCGCTGCCACCAGCTTGATAATCCGGTCGGCCGTCGGCGAGGTCGGCGCCCATGTCGTGCACCAGCAGGTCGGTGTAGGGGCGGATGGTCTGGTTTGCAAGTTGGGGGAGTGGGGGGTATTCGCCGGTTTTGAATTCGGGGACGTGGCAGGCTGTGCAGCGGGCTTGCGCGAAGAGTTGTTCGCCGCGCACGACTTTCGGGTCGTCTACATTGCGGCGGGCGGGAACCGAGAGCGCGCGCACGTAGAGTTCGGTGGCAGCGAGGCGCAGGACAGTGATTTCCGGGCGGCCGGCGACCATCTGTTCCTTGCAGTACATCTGAATGCCCGGGCAGTTCTGCTCGGGGTACACCGGTGAGCTCAGGCCGATGTCGTTGATGAAGGCGGCGGCGATCTGTTCGCGCAGGCTGCCGTGGTTGGCCTTGGAGCCGAAGCGGCCCACCACCGTTTTTTGCTGACTCTCGTCCCATACCCGGTTGGCGTGGCCGCGAATGCCGTCGACAGGCGCCTTGGCTTCGAGGGCGAGGATGGCGTTTTCGGGGATGGCTTCCAGCAATCCCATGCCGATCAGCGGTGGTGGAAGCCGGCCGCCGAACATCGCGCCCTCGCCGAGCGGGCCGTAGGCGAGATCGATGAGGGTAATGCGCGGCGAGCGCAGGTTGACGATCTCCCCGTCGGCCAAGGTGACGGTTTTTTCCTGCCATTCAATCTTAAATTGGCCTTCGGTCTTGACGACGCCTTTGACGCCGAAGGTCTGCAATTGATCGCCATAGTAGGGATGCGGATGGGGTCCGCCATGGGCGTCCGTCCCTTTGATGCTCACGCGAATCACCAGGTTCGGCGCCGGCTCGAAGGGTACGGCGATGTGGTGGTCGCGGCCCTCGCCGTCCGCCTTGCGGGTTGGCAGGGGCGTGCCGGGCGCAAGGCCCCGGCCGTTGCCTTCGTGGCAGGAGGTGCAAGCCTGGGCGTTGGAAGTGGGGCCGCGCCCGAATAGCGCATTCTCGAACCAGAAGAAGGCCCAGCGGTTGGTGAACATCTGGTGGCCAAGCGCGAACAATTCCTGTTGCTTCGCGTCCAGTGACGGGATCGGGTGGGAATAGGCGGCAGAGCTATCGTCCGCGATGCTGAGCGTTCCGCCGGATAGTGCCTGGGGCGGTAACGACGTGGCCGGTTCCAGCCAGGCGGCTGCCGGCATGAAGGCGAGAAAAACGCCTAGCAAAGGAAATGCGGACCGGATCATGAGGCTCCCTCCGAACGGTGCGCAAATTATGGCACGGACCATGGACGGATTGCCTCGCTGATTGTGTTTCTGGCAACCAAGGTGGGTCTGCGGGTAAACTGCCGGGCATCGCGGGGTGTTAGCGGTTTGGCGATAGGGGCCGGGCGCCGAGATAAAGCGCGAGGCTGGCGCCAGACGGTGGAATTTGAGATACGGCGTCGATTACTGGCGTGGAGAAGATGGCGATATTGCATTGAAGATGAAGGGCGCCCCCTCTCCCCCACCCCTCTCCCGCGAGGGGAGAGGGGAGAAGAACTCCGCGCAGGCTTGCAGGCGTTTACATAATTAAGCAATTCAATCCCTCCTCTCCCGTCAAGGCAGAGGGGGTAAAAGAATCTGGAGGAGAGCATGGCTGAATTAAGAAAAGGACAAGCAAAACGTCGCGGTTTCATCAAGGCCGCCGGGGCGCTGACTGCCGCCGGCAGCATGGGGTTTCCGTTTATTTCCCGGGCGCAGGCCAAGCCGATCAAGATCGGCGTGCCGACAATTCTCTCGGGCCGCGTGGCGCAACTGGGAATTTCCTCCCGTAACGCGATCATGATGGAAGTCGAGAAATTCAACGCGGCGGGCGGGCTGGGCGGGCGCATGATCGAAATTATCACGCGCGATTCCAAGGGCAAGCCCGACGAGGCGGCGAACAATACCCGCCATTTGATCAATGGCGAGGGTTGCGAAATTATCATCAGCGCCGAATCTTCCGGTGGCGCCTTCGCGGTCCAGGAAGTGATCCGCGAACTCAAGGTGCTGTGCATTCACACCAATTCGGAAACTTCGTCGCTGTCGGCCGATCCGAAAATCCGCGTGCCGACGGCGTTTCGCACCGCACGCCAAGGGATACACGACGCGATCGTCAGCGCTTCCTACGCGGGCAATATTGCCAAGGCGAAAGGGCTCAAAACCTGGATGAGCTGTTCGCCGGACTATGCTTACGGGCGGGACAATACTTCGCTGTTTCTCGAATACCTCAAGCGCTTCCATCCTGGAATTGAAGTGGTGGGCGAGGCCTGGCCGAAGCTGTTTCAGGCCGATTACACCGAAAACATCACCAAGATTCTCCAGTCCAAGCCGCAGGCTTTGTATTCCGCGCTGTGGGCGGGCGATCTGGTGTCCTTCGTGGATCAGTCGAGCATCTACAACCTGTTTGCTCAGACAACCTTGTTTGCAATCAACATGGCCGATTACACGACCCTTACCGCGGTGAAGAATTTACCGGCGGGTATCCACTCGGCCAGCCGTTATCTGAAGACCTTCCCCCCCGGCGCGGAAAATGCCGCCTGGGCGGATGCCTACAAGGCCAAGAACGGCGACTATCCGACCAATTGGTCCTGGGAGAATTCGCTGGCTATGAGTTTTCTGACTACCGCGATGAAGAAGACCAACTCGACCGACAGCAACAAGCTGGCCGATGCAATTCGCGGCATGAAGGTCAAGTCGCCTTTCGGAGCGGACGGCACCGTCACCATGCGCGCTGACGACCAGACGACCATCGGATACGCGCTCGGCTGGGGTACCACCATTTCCAAGGAGCCCTACGTTCCCAGTGTCACCCCGGGCGACTGGAAGTCGATTCTGGAGCACGAGGCCGAGTGGAAGAAGAAGATGGGGTACGTGTAATCTGCTGCTGGCGAGTGCTAGGCGCGTATTCATTTCGCCCTCTCCCCAACCCCTGTCCCGCGAGAGGAGAGGGGATCTAAATCGGTGGCGGCGCTGAACGCGCCGCTTTTTTTGACATTCCGTTGCGAGATGCCTCTTGGATTTTCAAGCACTGTTGTCGTGTTTTTCCTCCGTGTCCTGCGTGATCACCCAGACGACGGGCGGGCTGATCAGCGGGATGTTGCTGTTCCTGGTGGCGGCGGGGCTGTCGCTGATATTCGGCACGCTCAAGGTGACGAATTTCATGCACGGCTCGCTGTACATGCTGGGCGCGTATTTCGCCTACACCCTCTACAACGTGAGCGGCAGTTACACGGTGGCGGTGATAGGCGCATCGATCGGGGTGGGATTGTTCGCGCTGGTGTTCGAGCGGCTGTTCATGAGCCGGGTGTACAGCGCCGACGTGTTGCTGCAACTGCTGGTGTGCTACGGCTTCATCCTGATTCTTGACGATGCGGTAAAAATCATCTGGGGCGCGGAATTCCTGGCCATGGGCATGCCGGCCGCATTTCAGCGGCCGCCCATTCTGCTCGCTGGTGGCGTGTTGCCGGTGTTCTATCTTTTCCTGATCGTTATTACGCTGCTGGTGGCGGCCGCGCTCGGTTATCTCATCACGCAGACCCGCATGGGCAAGATCGTGCGCGCGGCGGCGGTCAATCCCACCATGACCTCCGCGCTGGGCATCAACACCGCGCTGGTGTTCGGCGGCGTATTCGCGCTGGGTGGATTGCTGGCCGGATTGGCGGGCGCCCTGGCGGTGCCGGTGCGATCCATGGTGGCAGGCATGGGATTTTCGATTCTGATCGAATCCTTTATCGTGACGGTGATCGGCGGCATGGGTTCTGTGGCCGGGGCACTGGTCGGCGCGCTGCTGATCGGCCTGGTGCGCAGTTTCGGCAGCATCGGCTTCCCGCTGTTTACCGAAGGGCTGATGTTCGTATTCATGACCGTGATTCTGATCACCAAGCCCAGCGGCTTGTTCGGCAAGGAGCGCTAGGCGATGGCGAAAAATTCGATCGCGCGCGATGCGCTGCTGGCCGGCGTGGTATTGCTGATACTTGCCGCGCTGCCGTTGGTGTTTCCGGGCAAGGCGTTTTCCGATTTCATGATTCGCCTCTCCGCTTTTGCGATTTTCGCCACATCGCTGAATCTGCTGGTGGGTTATGGCGGCATGGTGTCGTTCGGTCACGGGCTGTTCTACGGTCTGGGTGCCTACAGCTTCGCGCTGCTGATGCAAAAGCTCGGCACATCGATCCCGGCGGCCTTTGCGCTGACCATTCTGATCAACGGTGTGGTCGCTGCCGTCATCGGGGCAATTTGCATCCGGCTCAAGGAAATTTATTTCTCGTTCCTGACCCTGGCGTTCCAGATGTTGCTGCACAGCCTGATCATCGCATGGACGTCGGTGACCGGCGGTGACCAGGGTCTGACAGGTGGCTTGCCACGACCGCCCTTCCTCGGCATCCGGCTGGACGACCCGGCGCATCTGTATCTCTTCTGTTGCACGGTGATGGTGGGATCGCTGTTTCTGATGCGCCACCTGATCCAGTCGCCCTTCGGGTACACACTGCGCATGATCCGCGACAATCCGCGCCGCTGCGGTTTTCTCGGCATCCAGGTGTGGCGGGTTCGGCTGCTGGCTTTTGTGGTGGCGGGCATTTTCGGCGGTGTCGGCGGCCTGCTGATCAGTTTGTTTGTCTCCAGCGCCTATCCGGACTTTGCTTACTGGACGATATCAGGCGAAGCGGTGTTCATGATTCTGCTGGGCGGGATGGGCGTGTTCCTCGGGCCGCTGACTGGCGCGGGGATTCTGCTGCTGCTCAACGACCTGGTGACCAAGTTCACCGAGCATTACAGTCTGGTGCTGGGCATCGTGATTCTTTTCTTTGCGCTGGGCATGCGCAAGGGCCTGCTGGGCCTGATTGTGGATCTGTGGGCCAAGCGTGGCCAGGCCGCCTCAGGCGACGCACCGATGGGAAAGCACTGACATGCTGAGCATCGAAAATCTGCGCAAGTCCTTCGGCGGCGTTAATGCCATGAACGGCGTGAGCCTGCAATTCGATACCGGTTCGTTGACCGCCGTGATCGGTCCGAATGGCGCAGGCAAGACCACGTTCTTCAATCTTATTACCGGGGATTTCAAGCCGGATGCCGGGCGCATCCTGCTTGGCGGCGAGGATATTGCCGGGCTGTCGGCGCCGGAGATCGTGCGCCGGGGCGTTGGCCGCGCGTTTCAGATTGCCAGTATTTTCCCCACTCTTACCGTGCGTGAAGCGATTTTTGGTGCGGTGAACGCACACCGGCAATGGCACGCCAGGCTGGGGCGGCGATTCCCGCTCACCGAGGCGCGCCAGCAGGCCGACGAAGTGATGGAGCTTGTGAAGCTTGCCCCCAAGGCGGAGACGCTCTCCGGCAATCTTTCCCACGGCGACCAGAAACTGCTGGATATTGCGCTGGCCCTGGCGCTGGAGCCGCGTGTGCTGTTGCTCGACGAGCCCACCGCCGGCATGGGGACGGAAGAGCGCTGGCAGATGATTGCCACCGTGCACGAGTTGTGGGAGCGCAAGAAAATGACGCTGATTTTCATCGAACACGACATGGACATCGTGTTCAAGTATGCCCAGACCATCCGCGTGTTGAGCTACGGCACAGTATTGGCCGAGGGCAAGCCCGACGAGGTTCGCCGGCATCCGAAGGTGATCGAGGCCTACCTCGGCGCCCACTTCGAAGGGGCACAGGCATGAGGTTCCAACAAAACTCTTGCCACAGATACCCTACGTGCGCGGCACGTCGGAGTACCCTTTTAGGGCACAGAGGACACAGAGAGAAACGCCAAAACGTTGATTGTTTCTTTTTCCGTCGGGCAGAGATGTCGCATTGGAAGCCGGACGTGGTTCTCTGCAATCTCTATGATTGTTGTGGCGTGTTCACGGATCGTAAGAAGAGTCCGAGCACATTTTGGTTGGGGTTTTCCTCTGTGCTCTCTGTGTCCTCTGAGGCTGACTTGAGCTTTATCGTATGAGCGATCGAGTGATATTCGAAGCGGCGGGCATTGACGTGTTTTACGGCGCGAGCCAGATATTGTTTGGCGTCGATGTATCGGTCACGGAGGGCCAGACCATGGCGCTGCTCGGGCGAAACGGCGCCGGTAAGTCCACCACGCTCAAAGCCATTGCCGGTATCGCGCCGCCGGCGCGCGGAATCGTCCGCGTGCTGGGCAGGGAGATGCAGGGCCGCAAGCCGCATGTCATTGCCCGCGCGGGAATTGGTTTTGTGCCAGAGGACCGGCAGGTGTTTCCGGAACATTCGGTCGAAGACAATTTGATCATTGCGGCGAAAAAAGGCCCTGATGGTCAGGACTATTGGAACCTGGCTCGCATCTACGAGATGTTTCCGTTGTTAACGCCCTTGAAAGGACGCATGGCGGGAAATCTCTCTGGCGGCGAGCAACAGATGCTCACGATCGCCCGCACACTTATGGGCAACCCGACCGGGCTTTTGCTGGACGAGCCCAGCGAAGGCTTGGCACCGGTCATCGTCGAGCGCATCGGTGAGTTGCTGCGCAAGCTGCGCGACATGGGCGTTACCGTTCTGCTGGCGGAGCAGAACATGCATTTTTGTCTAGGCATCGCCAGCCATGCGACAGTCATCGACAAGGGGCAGATTGTGTATCGCGACACCATCGAAGCCTTGCGCAATAACGATGCGGTGAAGAGCCGCTACCTGGCGTTATGACTGTTGTGGCGCCTGGTGCGCTCGCCGGCATCCGCGTCATCGAAATGGGCCAGCTCATTGCCGGCCCTTTTTGCGGCAAGCTGCTGGGCGAATTTGGCGCCGACGTCATCAAGATCGAGCCGCCCGGCACCGGGGATCCTCTGCGCAATTGGCGCATGATCAAGGAGGGCACCTCGGTCTGGTGGCAGGTGCAATCGCGCAACAAGCGTTCGGTGGCGCTCGATCTGCGCGTGCCGGAGGGTCAGGATATCGCTCGCAAGTTGATCGCCGAAGCCGATGTGCTGGTGGAAAATTTCCGGCCCGGCACGCTCGAAGGCTGGGGGCTGGGCTGGGAGGAATTATCCAAACTGAATCCCGGACTGGTGATGTTGCGCATTTCGGGTTACGGGCAGACCGGACCGTATCGGGATCTTCCCGGCTTCGGTGTCATCGGCGAAGCCATGGGCGGACTGCGCCATCTCACTGGCGAACCCGGCCGTGTGCCGGTGCGAGTCGGGCTGTCGATCGGCGATTCGCTCGCCGCTCTGCATGGGGCGCTTGGAGTGGTGATGGCGCTGTATCACCGCAAGGCCAATGGCGGGAAAGGCCAGCAGATTGATGTGGCCTTGTCGGAAGCGGTGCTCAGTGTGACCGAAAGTCTGTTGCCGGAGTACAGCGTATTCGGTGCCATCCGGCAGGCATCGGGCAGTTCGCTGCCCGGCATCGCGCCGACCAACGCCTATCCCTGCAAGGATGGTTATGTGCTGATCGCCGGCAACGGCGATGGCATCTACCGGCGATTGATGGAAGCCATCGGTCGCGCGGATCTGGGAAATGCGTCGGACCTCGCCCACAACTCGGGACGCGCGGCGCGTGCGGAGGAGATCGATGCTGCCATATCGGCCTGGACTTCCACACGTAACATGGCTGCCGTGCTGGCCGTTATGGCGGCTGCGCGAGTGCCGTCGGGCAAGGTGTATACAGCCAAGGACGTCCACGAAGATCCGCACTTTCGCGCGCGCGACATGATCCTGCGCCAGAAGACCCGCGCGGGTTACGAACTCGATGTGCCCGGCGTGATTCCAAAGTTGTCCGAGACCCCAGGTTCAATTCGTTCGGCAGCGCCAAATCTGGGAGAGGATACGGATGCGGTGCTCAAGGAGATGGGGTTCGACGCGGCGACCATCGCTACGCTGCGTAGTAAAGGTGTGGTCGCCTGATTGCGATGAAATAATGAAAAACGCACTCACCGCGGAGGACGCGGAGGTCGCGGAGGAAATTCAAAAGAAATTCGAAGTAAAGATTATCGAGAGTTCAGAATGCATGGGCATTGCACATTTTCATTCAGATTGTTTCTTTGGGTTTTCCTCCGCGTCCTCCGCGTCCTCTGCGGTGAAAGAGTTTGATTTGGGTAGTGAATAAAATCTGGAGACATGATTAATGCGTCCGCTTGAAGGTGTCACGGTAGTTGCGCTGGAACACGTCATCGCCGGTCCGTTTTGCACGCGCCAGTTGGCCGATCTGGGTGCGCGGGTTATCAAGATCGAGCGCCCGGGCATCGGCGATCCGGCGCGCGCCTACGACGAGCGGGTGAAGGGCATGTCCTCGCATTTTGTGTGGACCAATCGCTCCAAGGAAAGTCTCACGCTCGATCTCAAGCGGGATGCCGCGCTCAAGATTGTCCATCAATTGCTGGAAAAAGCCGATGTGCTGGTGCAAAACCTTGCGCCAGGTGCTGCCGCGCGCATGGGATTTTCCTTCGACGCACTCAAGGAAAAATATCCGCGGTTGATCGTCTGCGATATTTCCGGTTACGGCGCCGATGGTCCCTACCGCGACAAGAAGGCTTACGATCTTCTCATCCAGAGCGAATCCGGCTTGTTGTCGGTGACCGGCACGCCGGACAGCCCGGCCAAGGCCGGCTGTTCGATTGTGGACATCGCCTCCGGCATGTATGCCTACACCAATATTCTCGCGGCACTGATCCAGCGCGGCAAAACCGGCAAGGGCAGCCGCATCGACATTTCGATGCTGGAGAGCATGGCGGAGTGGATGAGTTTCCCGCTCTACTACGCCTACGGCGGCGCCGAGCCGCCTCCGCGTGCGGGCGCGGCACATGCCACGATTTATCCCTACGGACCGTTTCCCGCCGGTGATGGCAAGATTGTGATGCTCGGCCTGCAGAACGAAAGAGAGTGGGCAATCTTCTGCGACAAGGTGTTGGAACGGCCGGAACTCAAGACCGACCCACGCTTTTCATCAAATCCGCGTCGTTCTACCGCGCGCCATGCGTTGTACGAGATCATCGCGGAACTGTTCTCGAAAATGAGCGCGGAGGAAATTGTCAAGCGTCTGGACGCCGCGCAGATCGGCAACGCGCGGATGAATGATATGCAGGAAGTCTGGGATCACGCCCAACTGCGGGCCCGCGATCGCTGGGCTCAGGTCGAGACTCCGGTGGGCAAGATCACGGCAATGCGGCCGCCTGGTATGCCGGAGAGTTTTAATCCGCGCATGGATCCGATTCCCGCGGTGGGTCAACATACCGATGCGATTCTGGAGGAATTGGGATACAGCAAGGTGCAGATAGGGGCTTTGCATTCCGAAGGCGTAACATGAAACTTGCCTCGCGAGGCGAGATGCTACGGGAGCCAGTTGGCCGGTTTCGAATGGAAGAGCATTGACGCCGGGCCGTGCAATTCCCGAAGTGTTCGATTACGTGATCGTCGGCGCCGGGGCGGCGGGATGCGTGCTGGCCAATCGCTTGACGGAGGACGGCCGCTTCACGGTCTGCCTGCTGGAAGCGGGACCGCCGGATCGGAATTTCTTCATTCATATTCCTGCGGGCTTCATCAAGCTCGCTTACGATCCAAGCTGCACCTGGCAATTCAAGGTGGAGCCAAGCGATGGCACGGCAGGGCGGCGCATTCCCGCGACCCTGGGGCGTACGCTGGGCGGTTCCACCTCGATCAATGGTTTTAATTACACCCGCGGCCAGGCCGAGGATTACGACGGCTGGGCGGCCATGGGTAATCCGGGCTGGGGTTACGCGGAGGTGCTGCCGTATTTCAAACGCAGCGAGCGGCGCATCGGCGAATTCGATCCGCGGTATCGGGGTGGCGATGGACCACTGCCAGTAACGGACTGCGATTGGCGGCATCCGCTCTGCGATGCCTTCATTCAGGCGGCTAGCGACATCGGCGTGCCGGACAATCCGGATTACAACGCCGCCCGCCAGGAAGGCGCGGGATATTACCAGCGCTGGATTCTCAAGGGTCGTCGTCACAGCACCGCGGATGCATTTCTGCGACCGGCGATGAAGCGCCCGAATCTTAGCGTCCGAACCCATGCACAAGTTGAACGGCTGGTACTCGACGGCAGGAAAATCGTGGGCGTCTGCCATGCAGCCGGACGCGGCGCGGCGGTTCGGGAAGTGCGGGCGCGGCGTGAGGTCATCCTGTGTGCCGGTGCGGCGAACACGCCCAAGCTGCTGATGCTCTCGGGCATTGGCGCCGCGCCCCTGCTTGGGCAGATGAACATTCCTGTCGTGCATGAGCTGCGAGGCGTCGGGGAAAATTTGCAGGACCACATGATGGTGCGCTCCATCTGCCGTGTGAAAGGTGTGAGCACACTCAACGAACTGGCGCGCGGACCGCGGCTGCTCGGAGAGATTGCCAAATGGCTGGTGGGCAGGCCGAGCATTCTGGCGATCAGTCCGTCGGTGGCCTACGCCTTCTGGAAATCACGGGAATCGCTGGATCGGGCCGATTTGCAATTCCATTTCAGTCCCGGCAGCTACCGCGAAGGCGTGGCCGGATTGCTCGACGATTTTCCGGGCATGACGCTGGGCTTTTATCAGTTGCGACCGAAAAGTGCTGGAACCCTACGCCTGCGCTCACCCGATCCCTTCGACGATCCGCTTATTCAGTACAACTATCTGGCACACGAAGAGGATTGCAGGGTGGTGATCGACGCGCTACGCCTGACGCGTCGCATTCTGCACGGTGACGCGCTTCAACCTTACTTCGACCGCGACGAATTTCCTCCGGTGGACACGAGCAGCGATGAAGAGTTTCTGGATGTCGCCCGCAGCCGCTGTGGCACTTCCTGGCATCTCATGGGTACTTGCCGAATGGGGTCGCCGTCCGACCACGGCTCTGTGGTCGATAGTCAATTGCGGGTCATAGGGCTGGACGGATTGCGCATTGCGGACGCCTCGATCATGCCTTCCATGCCCTCCGGCAATACTCAGGTGCCAACCATGATGATCGCGGAAAAAGCCGCTGACCTGATTCTTGGGCGGCCGGCGCCGCCGGCGGAATATCCCCATCGGGATGTTTAATCCTGGATACGGCGATTGAATCACGGAGAACACGGTGTACACGGAGAAAATGCAAGAACTCATATTGCCCTGGCCTCTCACCGAGACGGTGAGGTACAAGGAATACTATCTCATCGTTTCGCCCCGTGTTCTCCGTGATTCAACTGTATTTTTGTAGGATAGAAGGAGTTTTACATGACTACCAAATCTTCAATGCGTGTGATGGAGGCAAATGCCTTCTCGATCGATGGGCTGCGTCTGGTGGAGCGGTCTGTTCCGAAGCCGCGGCGCGGTGAAATTCTGGTGCGCATCAAGGCCGTCAGCCTGAATTACCGGGACTTGGCCATCCTTGCGGAGAAATATATCGCCACCCTTCCGCTGCCCTATGTGCCCGCTTCCGATGCTTGCGGAGAGGTCGTCGAGATCGGCGAAGATGTTACGCGCTTCAAGGTGGGTGACAGGGCCGTGCCGATCTACACCCAGGGTTGGCATGACGGCTATCCAACCCTGGAGTTGCGCACCAAGCGAACCCTCGGGGCGCCCCTTGCGGGGGTGCTTCAGGAATACATCGCTGTCCCGGCCGAAGATGCGGTGGCGGTGCCCGCTCACCTCTCGGACCAGGAGGCCTCGACCCTGCCGATCGCGGCATTGACCGCCTGGTCAACCTTGCAGGAAGGGGGCGTCAAACCCGGCAGCACGGTTCTGGTGCAGGGCACAGGAGGCGTGGCGATTTTTGCGTTGCAGTTTGCGAGGCTTGCCGGCGCGCGGGTGATCGCGCTGTCATCCAGCGACGAGAAACTGGCGCGGGCCAAACAACTTGGCGCCGATGTGGGCATCAATTACCGCAAGACGGCGGCGTGGGACATCGCGGTCAAGGATGCCACGGATGGGCGCGGGGTGGATATCGTCGTGGAGACGGCGGGGGCGACGCTGCATCAGTCGCTTGCCGCCGTGGCATTCGGCGGATTTGTCGGCGTGATCGGATTTGTGGCTGGAAACAAGGCGGAAATTCCACTACGAGCCGTCATCGGTCCAATGATCCGCATTCAAGGCATCGCCGTAGGTTCGCGCGCCCGCTTCGAGGCGATGAACCGCGCGATTGCCCAGCATCAACTCAAGCCGGTGGTGGATTCCACGTTTGCGCTGGAGAAAGCGGGAGATGCTTTCCGGCACCTGCAAAGCGGCAAGCACTTCGGCAAAATCGTAGTGACAATCTGAACCCCAAGAAAACGATTGAAACACGGAGAACACGGAGATCACGGGGAAAATACGTCAAAACACCTTTCATCATGCTGTGACAAATGGGGCGAGCTTTTCCAACAGCCTGAAAAATGTTCTTTACTCCGTGTACTCAGTGTTCTCCGTGATTCCAAGGTGTTTGTAAGCGTTAGCGTCTTTTCTTTTTGATCTTTGGCAGCAGGCGGCTGGGGTCGCCGCCGATTTCCGCCGACACAAACGTTCCGCCTTGAAATAGTTCCGGGAGCGGATCGGCGGCGGGTTTTTCCTTGGCGAGCACCTCAGCGGCGTAAGGTTCGGAGTCGTCCTGCGGACGATAGCCCAGTCTTTCGGCATTGGAATTGTCATACCAACTGCGCCGATTGCCAGACACGCCGTAGACGATCTCGAAACGGATGTCCGGATGTTCGACCCCGATGGTCACCAGTTGCGCGAGGTCGCGCGGGCTGATCCAGATGGACAGGCGGCGCTTGTCCACCGGCACGGGATTAACGTTGCCGATACGCATGCAGAACACTTCCATGCCGTATTTGTCGGCATAGAGGCTACCGAGCTGCTCACCGAATACTTTCGATACGCCGTAGCGGCTGTCCGGTTTGGGATACACCCGATGATCGATCTTCTGATCGCGCCGATAGAAACCCGTTGCATGATTGCTGGTGGGAAACAGGATGCGCTTGACGCCATTCAGGCGCGCCGCCTCGAACAGGTTGTAACAGCCGATGATGTTGGCGCGCAGAATCACATCCCAGGGGCCTTCGACCGAAAATCCGCCCATGTGCACGATGGCATCAACACCCTTGGTCGCGCGTTTCATGTCGGAGAGCTTGGCTGCGTCGCCGAGAACAAAGGTTTCGCCCTCGGCGAGTTTTTTGATCGGACGAATGTCCGAGAGCCGAAGCGCGTATTTCCCTGCGAGTTCGCGGCGTATATGCGTGCCGACATCACCGGCCGCGCCGGTGATGAGGAGGGTTTTTAATCCAGACTCATGGTGATTCGATTGATTGGCAGGGCTCTTTTTTTGTTTTGCTTTCATGATTTCTACTCCAGACTCAATTTATCGGGGCTCAAAAGACAATGGTGACATTCGGAGTTAAATGTACTCTCTCTCCCTTGACGGGAGAGAGCGGGAGAGAGGGTGAAATGGCCGCGCCCTTTCTTCGTCACTCAATATACGCCCCGGACGCCCGAATGATCGGCGTCCATTTGTCAATTTCCGCTTTCAGCCAATCGCGCAACCCCTCCGGAGTCTGTTTTGCCTCGGGCACGATCTGGCCGCCGAACTCCACGACGCGTTTCACCAGGTCCGGGTCTTTCAGGGCGGCCTTCAATGCGGCGCCGAATTTGTCGAGCGCTTCCTTCGGTGTGCCTCTGGGGGCGTAGATACCGTGCCAGACCATGATCTCGAAGTCCTTCAGCCCCGATTCGCTGGCGGTGGGCGTATCGGGCAGGGCGGCGATGCGTTTGCGGGTGGTGGTGGCGTAGACCTTGATACGGCCGGATTTGATATGCGACAGAGTTTGGGTGCTCTGGTCGCACATCAAATCGACGTGACCGCCTTCCAAGGCGACCATGGCAGGGCCGGTGCCCTGATAGGGCACGCTGGTGAGCGCGAGATCAAGCGATTTTCGCAGCAACATGGCGCATAACTGCGATACGGCGCCCGGACCCGCATCGCCAATGTTGACCTTGTCGTTGTTGGTTTTCAGGTAGGCGATCAATTCTTTCATCGTGGCCGGCGGCAAATCCCTGCGGCCGACGATAGTCATGGGAACGTCCAACACCTGTCCGACATAATCGAAACTGGTCAGCGGATCGTAGTCGAGCTTTTTGTACAGTGCGCCGGCCGTGGCCATGCCGTTATGGTGAATCAGGAAGGTGTAACCATTCGCTGGCGCCGCCGCGGCCAGCGCCGATGCTCGCGTGCCTCCGGCTCCGGTCCGGGTTTCCACGACAACCGCTTTGCCCAGCGTTTTCGACATCGATCCCGCGAGCAGTCGAGCGACGGTGTCGGTCGGGCCGCCCGCGGCAAATGGCACCACCAGGGTGACAGGCTTCTCGGGCCAAGCTGCTGACGCGTTGCCTGTAAACAGGTGCCAACAAACGAAGGCTAACGCGACGTACCACGATGGCGGAGAAGGGAGTATTGGCCAACTTTTAAAACAGCGTACGGTCAAATGTTTTGCCGTCATTGAGATTTCAAGTTTTTTCAATTTTCCTCTGCGTCCTCCGCGTCCTCCGCGGTGAGAGATAAAAATGCTCAAAGTATTCGTTCACCAAACTTTCGCACTGCCGCTTCAGAAAGTTTCAGCCCCAACCCCGGCGTTTCATTGAGCGTGAGCCAGCCGGCGGCGATCTTAGGCGGATTTTCGAACAACTCCGCTTGCAACGGATCGCGTTCCGGGTCAGTGAAGGATTCGACGATACAGCCCGCCGGACTTGCCGCCACAATGTGCGCATGGATGAAGCAGTCGTGGTGGGGCGCGACTTGCACGTTGTTGAGTTCGCACAGGGCGGAGAGTTTGCGGCCTTCAGTGAAGCCGCCGAACATGGTGCAGTCGAATTGCAGGATCTGGATGGCCTGTTCTTCCAGCAAAGAGCGGCAACCGTAAGGGGTCAATTCGCTTTCACCGGCGGAAAGAGGAATACGAGTTTTTTGCGCGAGTAATTTGAGTTCGCGCCGGTCATCGGCCCAGCGCACTGGCTCTTCCAGCCAGCGCGGATTCAGTGGCTCCATCAGGCGGGCGGCTTCGATGGCGGTGGGCAGGTCCCAGCCGCGATTGACGTCGATCATCAGATGGTTATCATTGCCGATGACTTCGCGCACCAGCTCAAGGCGCTTCATGTCTTCCTTCAACGGCAAGCCGCCGGCCTTGGCCTTGAAGCCGGTATGACCCTGGGCTTTGAGCATCTGCATCTCGTCGCGCAACTCCGCCATGTCCTTGCCGTCGCGGTAATAGGCACAGGTGACATAACAGGGAACCTTGCTTCGAAATCCGCCGAACAGGCGATAGAGGGGTAATCCGGCGACTTTGCCGACGATGTCCCAGCAGGCGATATCCATGGCGGAGGAAATCCGGATGAGCGCTTCGCGCGACCAGCCTTTTTCGTGTGCGAGGCGCTGCCAGGTCAGGGAAAACAGTTTCTGGTACAGCCGTTCCGGCGCCAGCGGATCTTCACCGATGATCTGATCGGCGATGCCACTTTTAAAGGCGTGAATGGCCGCCTCGATTGGCGTGTAGCTGGTGGCGATGCCGATGCCCTCGATGCCTTCATCGGTGTGCATGCGGACAAGGATCTCGTTCGCGCGGGGCACGATGAAATTGCTGACCCAGTGCGGGCGGCCGGTATCGGGGGCGCGCAGAATGTGGATTTCCAGTTTCGTGATTTTCATGTTTATCTCGGATCAAAGGTCAAAAAACGCTCTCACCGCGGAGGACGCAGAGGACGCGGAGGAAAACAAGAGCTAATAGTACTCAGCGTAAAATTCGCCGAGAGGGGCGCCAAGGCACTACCAGATAGTAGGTCTGTCTCGCCGCATCAGAAATTGCACAACTGACTCACTTTAATTCTTTCCAGAAATCTTATTTCACTCGGCATTGTATTTGAAATTCCTCCGCGTCCTCTGCGTCCTCTGCGGTGAGAGAGTTATTTTTATTCAGAGAAAAAATCAAGCAAGGCTTTGGTGATTTCGTTAGGTTTTTCTTCGGGCATCCAGTGCCCGCAATCTTCCACCACGCCGCCGCGAACATCTACCGCCACACGTTGCAGGGAATCGAGGGTATCGCCGCCGCGCCCGAAGGCCTTGCCGCCGCCAAGCGCCAGCACCGGCATTTTGAGTTTGCCGCGCTTGAGCAAGGCCTGGTTGTGGGCGACATCTTTATCCAGTACGCGGTAATAAGCGAATCCAGAGCGCAGCGCGCCTTCCTGTCGATAAGTGCGAAGGTATTCGGCAATTGCCTCCGGGTCGATGGCGCCGGGCTGATGGCCGTAGTTCCGGTAGAACCAGCCGAGGTAAATGTCTTCGCGACCGGCGACAAGTGCCTCCGGCAGATCGGCGGTTTGATGAAAGGCGTGATGCCAGCGGCGTCCGTGTTGGGAGAAGGTGCCGCTGCCGTCGCCGGGAACTCCGGTATCGAGCATCGCCAATTTGCGCACCAACTCGGGATAGGTCGCCGCCAGACAAAAGGCCACCGGGCCGCCCCAATCGTGGCCCACCAGCAGGCAGCGTTCGATGCCGAGATGATGCAGCAGCTTGCGAATGTCTTCCGCGAGGGTGGCTTTGTCGTAACCGCCCGCCGGGCGGGTGGAGTCGCCCAGGCCGCGCAGGTCGGGCGCAATCACGTCGTAGTGTTGGGCCAGGGCCGGAATGATCTTGTGCCAGGCATACCAGCTCTGCGGCCAGCCATGCAGCAGCACAACAGGCTCGCCCTTTCCGGCGCGCACGTAATGCAACACCACTTCGCCGGCATCGTAATAGGAATGAGTCAGGGACATGGTTGAAGGATGGCAGAAGGTCAGGAAAAAAACGCCAGCAATTCTCTTGTGGTTTCTTCGGGCTGTTCTTCGGGGAGGTAGTGGCCGCAATCGAGCGAACGCCCACGCACGTTGTCAGCCCAGCCGCGCCAGACGGCAAGCGTGTCGTACCACTGCTCCAGACGGGCCTGTGCGCCCCATAGAACGAGCAGCGGCGCGCGGATGCGGCGGCCGGCTTTTTGGTCAGCCGCGTCGTAATCGCAATCGATGTTCGCGGCGGCACGGTAGTCTTCGCAGATGGCGCGCACGGTCTCCGGATCGCGGAAACATTCGAGGTAATCCCTGAGGGCCTCCGGCGCGAAAAAATCCCTTGGGCCCCGCGCGGTATGCCAGCGCCAGAACCAGTCGGGATCGGCCATGATCAGACGCTCGGGTAGCGGCGCGGGCTGGGCGAGGAAAAACCAGTGGTAATAACCCATGCCGAATTCCCGGCCACCGCGCGCAAAAGCTTCTTCCGTCGGAATGATGTCGAGCACGGCCAGCTTCGTGACAATCTCCGGATGATCCAGTGCCATCCGATACGCGACTCTTCCGCCGCGATCATGTCCCGCCACCATGAAAGCGGAATGGCCCAGCTTTTTCATGACGGCGATCTGGTCGCGCGCCATGGATCGTTTGGAATAATGAATATGGTCCGGCGTGGAAGGCGGTTTGCCGCTTTTGCCATAACCGGTCAGGTCGGTGACCACGACGGTGAAGCGTTTCGCCAACTCGGGTGCCACTTGATGCCACATGAGATGCGTTTGCGGATTGCCGTGCAACAGAAGCAGAGGCGGGCCGCTGCCGCCGATGCGGGCGCGGATTTTCACCGTGCCCGTGTCGATGTAGGTTAATTCGAAATTGTCGAACATGGAGTCTCGCTAATACGGCCTATCGGGATGCGATTCGAGCGACGCGGGCCGATTGTCGGCTTTTTCGCCGCCCCCTCTCCCCTAGCGGGACAAGGGAACACTTGAAGCGCAGCAGAGAGTGGGGAGAGGGGGGTAACTACTACTGCACCGCCCTTGGCAGCCACAGAGCAATCTCTGGCCACAGCAGCACCGCCAGCAGGCAGAGAACCTGGATGATCATGAAATTGCCCATGCCGCGATAGATCGTGCTCAGGCTCCATTGAGGCATGACGTTCTTGAGGTAATACGCCGACATCGCCACAGGCGGACTGAGGAACGCGGTCTGAAGATTAATGGCGACCAGCGCGCCGAACCAGATCATCAGCTCTTGTGGTTCCAAGCCGAGATTCAACTTTGCCACCACCGGAACAAATATCGGTAGAAATACCAGAATCACCGCCGGCCATTCGAAAGGCCAGCCGAGCACGAAGATCAAGGCCATGATCAGCAGCAGTTTTCCCATGTCCGGCAACGGCACTTGGGAAATCGCATTGGCGATCAGGTCGGTTGCGCCGAGTTTGGTGAATACCGCACCGAAGACAGTCGAGGCCACCGCCAGGAATAACACCATGCTCGAGGTAATCATCGCCGACATGGCCGCGCTCTTGAGCGCTTTTTTGCTCAGCTTTCCATAGGCCGCGGCGAGCAGGGTGGCGCCGACCGCGCCGCAGGAAGCGGCCTCGGTGGGGGTGGCCAGTCCGGCCAGTATGGTGCCTAGCGTGAATCCGATGAGCAGTGTCAGCGGCACGACGCCGATCAGGAATTCGCGCGCCAATTCGACTTTGTCCGTTACCCGTTCGGCCAGGGGGACAGGGGGACCAAGTTCGGGTTTCAGATGGCTGCGGACCAGGCAGTAGATGATGTACATCGCTGCCAGCAGCAAACCGGGGCCGAAGGCCGAGGCGTACAGAAGATTCACCGGCACGCCAATGGTCGGGCCCATGACCACCAGCATGACGCTGGGTGGAATCAGAATGCCGAGTGTGCCGCCGGCCGCGATGGCGCCGGCCGACAATTTGGCGTCATAACCCGATCGCACCATCACCGGACCGGCCATGATGCCGAGAACAGTGACGGCCGCACCCACAATGCCGGTAGCCATCGCAAATATGGTTGCGGTCAGGATAACCGAGAGGTACAACGAGCCGCGTAGCGGCGCGAGCACATTGCGCATGGCGAGGAACAAGCGTTCCATCAAACCCGCCTGCTCGGTCATGAAGCCCATGAAAATAAACAGCGGCACCGCGGGCAGGATGTCATCCTTCATCGTGCCCCAGATTTGCAGGTAGGCCAGATTGAAGGTGAGTTCAGCACCCAGGCCGACCGCGCCGAAGAACAGCGCAATGAACAACAGCGTGAAGGCTATCGGAAAGCCCACGAAGATGATGCTGATCATCGCGACCAGCATGCATAGGCCGAGAATTTCCTGTCCGCTCATTTGCAAACCCCAAATTTCGCCACAGAGGGCACAGAGATCACAGAGATCACAGAGAAACACGACAGCAGTGATTTCAAGGCACCTTCACCAAAGGGGCGACGTGTTTTTTCGTGGAACATCATGGCCTTTTCTCTGTGTGCTCGGTGCTCTCCGTGGGTCCGATCGTTTTTCGATTTCACGATTCTTCCCGGTCAAATTTCAATTTTCTCGTGATGCACGAGGAGTTTGCCGGTGCGGGCGGCCCACAGACTCTTGAGCAGTTCCGATATGCCCTGCAGGAACAGCAAGGCCGCGGTAAGCGGAACAACAGCGCGGAACGGCCACAGGATCGGCTGCCAAGGGGTGAGAGTGGAGCGTTCGGCGATCGAAATGGCATAGGTCAATTCGTCCAGTGACATGTAACACAACACAGCCATCGTGGGCAGGAACAGCACGATGTAGGCAATGCTGTCGATCAGGCCCTTGGTTCGGTCGGAGAATTTTTCCCAGAACATGTCGGTGCGTACATGGGCGCCTTTCTGCAAGGCGTAAGCGGCGCCGAGCATGAACAGTGCGCCGTAGGACATCACGGTCGTTTCCATCGCCCAGTCGGTGGGTCTGCCCAGGACGTAACGCATGAACACTTCAATCGTGTTTGCCAGCACCAAGGGCACGACCAGCAATGCAATGAGGTAGGCGGCCCACAGGTTGAGCTTGTCGAGCCCGCGAATCGCCTGCAGATAACCTGCCGGCGGCTGGCTCGCCTGACTGTTCGTAGGGCTGGCCATCAGACGTAACGCTCCGGGGAACTGTTCATTTCTTTTCCGGCCAGTAGTAATCGGCGCCCATGTTGTAAGGGGCATAAACATTTCGCCTGGCTGGCACGACCTTGGAGGCAAACTCCCGTTGGGAGTCGTAGACTTTTTTGAAGAACGGGTTTTTCGCTACTTCCTCCTTGGCGATCTGATCCCAGCTCTCGAGAATTTTGGGGATGATGTCCGGCGGAGTGCGCTCCACCTTGACACCGTGCTTTTCTCTGAGCTCCACCAATGCATCGGCATTAAGCCGGTTCATGACCAGTTGCGAGCGCAAGGTGGCATCGAAGGCAGCCGATTTGATGATTTCCTGGAAATCCGCGGGCAGTTTTTTCCACACGTCGCCATTGATCATGAGTTCCGCGGCGGTGGCCGACTCATGTATCGAGGGCATGTAAACGTACTTCCAGACTGTGTGGAAGCCGATGCGCATGTCCTCAGCCGGGCCAACGAATTCCGCGCAGTCGATGACGCCGCGTTGTCCGGCGGGCACGATTTCGCCGCCGGGCATGTTCACGGTATTCATGCCGGACTTGGCGAACACCTCGGCGGTTATGCCGGTTTCACGGCACTTTCGGCCCTTAAGGTCTTCCCAGTTCTTGATCGGCTTCTTGAACCAGCCCAGGATCTGCGAACCGCCGGAAGTCATCGGCATCACGATGACATTGCGCTGGAGTTCTTTTTGATAGAACTCCTGATACAGCGCCAATCCACCGCCTTCGTGAATCCAGCCAAGATAGTCAAGCAAGTCGAAGCCGAACGGTCCACCGGGTGCCGGGCCGAACAGGGTCGCCGCGCGGTTTTTGCCCAGCCAGTAGGCCGCGGCCGTGTGCCCGCCGTCGAGCACGCCCTTGTGGATGGCATCGAGCGATTCGAATGCCGGCACCACCGCGCCGGGCGGCAGCATCTCGATCTGCAGCCGGCCGCCGCTCATCGCCTTGACACGTTCGATGAAGTACTTCGCGTTATCGAAGAACAGCGTCGAAGCCGGAAATACCGATTGGAACCGCAGCTTGGTGACCGTCTGCGCTGAAGCGGATGCCGAAGCAACGAGCATTGCGAATGCAACGGCAATAATACGAGCGAATTTCATGGTCGTCTCCTCATACACATTTTTGAATTCTGTCGGATCGCATCGGACAACCGATTCCGACGATCCTGCAGCGAAAGCATAACCTCTTTTCCTGCCCAGTGGCTTAAGTCCGCAAGTTTATAGGCCAAAAACCGCGCCATCCCGGCGCGCTGAGTCCCGGAAACAAAGTTCGAGTCGCGCGCCGAGTGCCTGCGGGTTATTTTTTCTCCGGCCAGTAGTAGTTCGCGCCTAATTCATAAGGGGCATAAACGTCGCGCCGGGCCGGAACCACCTTGGAGGCGAAATCCCGCTGCGAGTCGTACACTTTCTTGAAGAACGGACTTTTTGCGACTTCTTCCTTGGCGATCTGATCCCAGATTTCGAGCGTCTTCGCCAGGATATCCGGCGGTGTGCGTTCGATATGCACACCGTGTTTTTCCCGCAATTCCAACAGCGCCTCGGCATTGAGTTTGTTGGAGATCAATTGCGAGCGCAGGGTCGCCTCCATGGTCGCGGTCTTGATAATCTCGCGCTGATCATCCGGCAGCTTTCTCCAGATATCGGTGCCGATGATCAGCTCCAGCACGGTGGCAGGCTCGTGAACCGACGGCATGTAGGTGTACTTCCACACCGTGTGCAAGCCGACCTTCATGTCTTCGGCCGGCCCAACCCACTCGGCACATTCGACAACCCCGCGCTGACCCGAGGGCACAATTTCACCGCCCGGCATGTTTACCGTGTTCATGCCGGATTTGGCGAATATTTCCGCGGTGATGCTGGTTTCCCGGCATTTTCGGCCCTTCAGGTCTTCCCAGCTTTTTACCGGTTTTTTGAACCAGCCCAGAACCTGATTGGCCGCCGAGGTCATCGGCAGGACAACGACATTGCGCTGCAATTCCTTTTGATAGAAATCCTGGTACAGCGCCAGTCCGCCGCCTTCGTATATCCAGCCCAGGTAGTCGAGCATGTCCATGCCGAAAGGTCCGCCAGGCGTCGGTCCGAAAAGAACAGCGGCGCGGTTTTTCCCAAGCCAGTAGCCTGCCGCCGAATGCGCACCGTCGAGAACTCCCTTGTGAACCGCGTCGAGCACTTCGAACGGCGGCACCACGGAGCCCGGCGGCAGGATGTCGATCAGCAGCCGGCCGCCGCTCAATGCCTTGACGCGGTCAGCGAAATATTTTGCGTTTTCGAATATATAACCCGACGGCGGAAATACCGATTGGAATCGTAGCTTGGTCTGTGCGGCAGCCGGAGCCGCCAACAACGCGGCCACCAGGGTACTGACAGCAATGACAGATCGAGATAAACGCATAAGAACCTCCCGTAAAGTCGTACTTCAGTCAGCGTTCAGGTGGTCGGTTACCGAACAATCCCGCGATATTGCCGCCGGACTATTTTTTCTCCGACCAGTAGTAATCGGCACCCATCTCGTACGGCGCATAAACATTGCGTCTTGCCGGTACGACTTTGGAAGCGAATGCACGTTGCGAGTCGTAGACTTTTTTAAAGAACGGACTTTTTGCCACTTCCTCCTTGGCGATCTGATCCCAGATTTCAAGTGTCTTGGCCAAAATGTCAGGCGGCGTGCGCTCGATCTTGACGCCGTGTTTTTCCCGCAATTCCACCAGTGCCTCGGCATTGAGTTTGTTGGATATCAATTGAGAGTGCAGCGTGGCTTCCATGGCCGCCGACTTGACGATCTCGCGCTGATCGTCGGGCAACTTTTTCCATACGTCGGCGTTGATCAACAGTTCCAGAACGGTGGCGGGTTCGTGAACCGAGGGCATGTAGGCGTACTTCCACACCGTGTGCAAGCCGACTTTCATGTCTTCCGCCGGACCGGCCCACTCCGCGCATTCAATGACGCCGCGCTGACCCGACGGGACAATCTCGCCGCCCGGCATGTTCACTGTATTCATGCCGGACTTGCTGAATATCTCAGCGGTGATACTGGTTTCGCGGCACTTGCGGCCCTTCAGGTCCTCCCAGTTTTTAACCGGCTTCTTGAACCAGCCAAGTATTTGATTGGCCACCGAAGTCATCGGCATGACCACCACGTTGCGCTGCAATTCCTTTTGATACAAGTCCTGATACAACTCCAATCCGCCGCCTTCGTGAATCCAGCCCAGGTAGTCGAGCATGTCCATGCCGAAGGGTCCGCCGGGCGCCGGACCAAAGAGGACGGCTGCCCGGGTCTTCCCCAGCCAATATCCGGCAGCCGAATGCGCACCGTCGAGAACGCCTTTGTGAACTGCATCGAGCACTTCGAACGGTGGCACAACTGCGCCGGGCGGCAGGATGTCGATCAGCAATCGCCCGCCACTAAGTGCCTGTACGCGCTCGGCGAAATATTTCGAGTTCTCGAATATGTAACCCGACGGTGGAAATACCGATTGGAACCGCAGCTTGGTGACCGATTGCGCGGACACCGTCGTCGATGCCAGCGCAAATATGCAGGAGACGGCCAACATTCTTGCAAATTTCATGACAATCATCTCTTTCATTTTTTCCTCCGCGTCCTCCGCGTCCTCCGCGGTGAGAGATTTTAAGTACGTTCTTTTCGATCCGGCTACGAAGGCAGGATGACACCCTTGCCGGAAGTCTGTTTGTCGAAGAGTTGATAAGCCTCCTCGGCCTGCTCCAGCTTCCAGCGGTGGGTAAATAATTTATCGAGGTCGATTTCGCGATCCGCGACATAACGCGCGCAATCGGCCTGACCGACGGTCGAGAACGTCCATGAACCGATGATCGTAACTTGCCGGCGCAGAATGTCGTTGCTCACATCCAGGGTAACGGAGTCGCCTTCCCCGACGAAACAGGCCTTGCCCCAGGTGCGCACACATTTGACCGCCTGTGCACGCGCCTGCGGCGACGAGGACGCATCGAGCGAGGCGTGGGCGCCGCGTCCATGCGTCACATCCTTGATGGCTTGCACGACATTTTCGACCTTGGCCGGATTGATCAGGATGTCGGCGCCGAATTCCTTCGCGCGCGCCAGACGTTCCTCGCTGGTATCCAGCGCAATCACCCGGGCACCCAGTTCGGACGCCAGCAGCGTGGCCGACAGGCCAACCGGTCCCTGGCCGAAAATTGCAATGGTCTGGTCGCCGAGCAGGTCCAGCCTGTGCAGCGCGCCCCAGGCTGTGCCGGTGCCGCAGGAAATCGCGGCACCCGCTTCGAAAGACAATTCTTCCGGCAGCGGTACCAGGGTGCGCGCCGGGCATTTCATGTAGCGCGCGTGGGCGCCATGGCCGGTGGCGCCGTAAACTTCCTTGACACCTTCGACGCACAATTGCATCCAGCCGGTGTTGCAGTGTTCGCACACGCCGCAGCCGCGGTAGTGGTGCTGCATTACGCGCATGCCGACCTGGGCCTGGTTGGCCGCCACACCCGGCCCGACCGCGGCAACCACACCGCAAGGCTCGTGTCCGGCGACCAGCGGTCCGCTGATCGTGCCCAGGCCCAGCGACGACGCGCCGCCCACCGCACGGTAAAACTTCAGGTCGCTTCCGCACATGCCGGAAGCCTTGATCTCCAGCACCACCTCGCCCGGACCCGGTGTGGGATCCGGAAAGTCCAAAATTTCCAGCTTGCGATTACCGGGGAATACCACGCCTTTCATTTTTCTCTCCTTTGGATTCTTAAATGCTGTTTTGAATCACGGAGCACACGGAGAACACGGAGGGAAGGCAGAAGCTGACACTGGGCGCTTCGAAGCATTCACTGGATATTGATCTGCGGCGGAAGCTTCGTGACGCCTGTTCCCGAACAAGCTGTCAGGTTTTCACCCAGAAACGCTTTCCCTCGTTTTGTTTTTCTCCGTGTCCTTTGTGTCCTCCGTGTTTCACTCCTGGTTTCGTTTTAGCGAAGCACAAACGGGTTGCCGGTTGCGGCGCCGGTGTTGATCCACACGCTCTTGACTTGCAGGTATTCGCGGATGCCTTCCTGTCCGCTTTCGCGTCCCAATCCGGAATCCTTGTAACCGCCGAAGGGCGACAGATAACTCACCGCGCGGTAGGTGTTGACCCACACGGTGCCGGCCTGGAGGCGCTCCGACATGCGGATGGCGCGACCGATGTCACTGGTCCACACGCCTGCGCCGAGACCGAAGCGGATGTCATTGGCGATCTGCAAGGCTTCTTCTTCGTCCTTGAACTTGATGACGGACAACACCGGCCCGAAGACTTCTTCCTGGGCGATGCGCATGTTGTTTTTCACCCCGGTGAATACCGTCGGCTCGACGAACCAGCCGTCGCCGCATTCCGGCCGCGTGGCCGGACCGCCGCCCAGTGCCAGCGTGGCGCCGTCCTTCTTCGCCACGTCGATGTAACTCAGTACCTTTTCGTATTGCGGACGGGTGGTGATCGGGCCGACCTGGGTTTCGGTGCTCATCGGGTCGCCCATGCGCGCGGTCTTCGCCAGCGCGATCAGCTTTTCCATGAATGCATCGTGAATGCCTTCCTGAAGCAGCAGGCGCGAACCGGCGATACAGGTCTGCCCGGTGGCCGCGAAAATGCCGGACACCGCGCCGTTCACCGCGTCTTCAATTTTTGCGTCGGCAAACACGATGTTCGGCGATTTTCCGCCGAGTTCCAGCGTCACGCGCTTGAAGGTTTTCGCGGCGATTTCGTTGATCGCGCGGCCGGTGCCATCCGAGCCGGTGAACGCAATCTTGCGCACCAGCGGGTGCGAGGTCAGGCTGCCGACGTCTTTTCCGAATCCAGTCACTACGTTCACCACTCCGGGCGGGAAGCCCGCTTCTTCCACCAGCTTCACGAATTCGACTGTGGAAGCCGAGGTAAATTCGGAAGGCTTTATTACCACGGTATTGCCCGCCGCCAACGCCGGGGCGAGCTTCCATGCCAGCAACAGCAGTGGCGAATTCCAGGCAGTAATTGCAGCCACCACGCCCAGCGGCTCGTAGCGGGTGAAGTTGAAATAACCCTTCTTGTCCAGCGGAATCACCGCACCCTGGATCTTGTCGGCCAGGCCGCCGAAGTAGTAGTACCACTGGGGGACGTAATTGACCTGGCCCAGCATTTCCGAGATCAGTTTGCCGTTGTCGCGCACTTCGGTTTCGGCGAGCTTTTTCGCATCGCGCGCGATCAGTTCGCCGAGCTTGTGGACCAGCAGTCCGCGCTGGCTGGCGGTGAGCTGCGGCCAGGGCCCGGTGGTGAACGCGCGGTGCGCGACCTGCACGGCACGATCCACGTCCTGGGCATCGCCCTGCGCCACCTGCGCCCAAACCTTGCCGGTGAACGGGTTGTAGCTGTCGAACCATTTGCCGGAGGCGGAATCGACGAATTTTCCGTCGATGTACATCTGGTATTTCTGCATCACGATCTCCTTGATGGGGGCGTTAGCTGCGTACGCCCATTTTTTTCTCTTTGGTGCGCACCAGCGCGCTCACGACGGTATTGAAAGGGGTATCGATGCCGACGAGCTTTCCTGTGACGGGAATTGCGCCGTTGATGGCATCGATTTCCGACATCCGCCCCGCCATGTGATCCAGCAGCATGGAAGGACGGGCATTGGGAATTTTTGAACCGAAGTTACGCACGTAGGCGACCGGGTCATCGAAATCGACGCGGATTTTTTTCGCCTTGGCGACCTGGTAAGCCTCGGCTGCGCAGCCGGACGCAACCTGCCAGGCCTGGGGATCCTGCATAACTTCGCCGACGGTCAGTTCCGTGAGCGAACAGGTGCCGGAAAAACACACGTTGCAGATGAGTTTTTCCCAGACCAGTTGATCGATATCGTCGAAGCACTTCACCTTGAATCCGCCGGAGCGCCAGACTTCGGCGATATTTTCGAGCCTGGGTGTGACGGGACTGGCGAATTCGCCCAAGCGGACCAGCTCCCAGCCGTTGTGATGGGCATGGCCCGGGCCCTTCATCGAGGCGCCGAATCCGCCCACGACGCCGACCATCATCCGTTCGCGGCCAATGATGCGCGCCGCGGTATCGGGGCCACCCAGCCCGTTCTGAATGGAGAGCACTACGGTTTGGGGCCCGATCAGGGGCTGCGCCGACTTTGCAGCCTGCTCGACGTGCATCGTTTTGGTGGCAAGGATGACCAGATCACAGGGACCGGCATCTGCCGTGTCGGTGGTTGCATGTACGGCAACTGTGCGGCTGCCGGAAGCGCCTTCCAGACGCAGGCCATTCGCGCGCATGGCATCCACGTGTTCGCGCCAGGAATCGATCGCCCAGACGTCGTGTCCGGTCGATCCGAGCAATGCCGCATAGACGCTGCCCATGGCGCCGCAGCCAAGTACCGCGATCTTCAATCTCACTCCCCCACTATGATTTCACGCGGTCAGTCCCGAACTGCCAAGGCTGCCGCCGTTTTTTTGCGCCCGTCCCGAACTTATCCGGACCGAAGCGATGCGCGGAAGTATAGCCTGATCGTCTAGGCATCGGGCGCAAACCGGGGCGTGGAACCTGACGTCTCGCTATCGAACACCCAGGTGCCACAGGCTTCCGGAAAACCCAATGCTAGAATCCACCGTCGTTTTTACAGGCAGATGCGATGCGATCGGACGGGTTACCGTTGTTAAATAACTCCGCCGCGACAGCCGTCCGGGGCGGGCTCACGGCCGCCGCGTTGATTTGGGCACTGCCGGCGTGCGCCGCAACCGCCGCGACGGGCGAGTCGCCGGCATTATTCGGCATCCCGACCGAATTCCTGATTTTCGCCGCGACGCTGCTTGGCGTGGCGGTGTTCCACCATCAAACTATGCGCGTCGCGCTGCTCGGTCTGGCCGCGATCGTGGCGTATCAATTTCTGGTCACCGGCTTTCACGCCGGACCCGGGATTGACGGTATTGTCAGCCATCTGGCGCACGAATGGGTGATTCTCGCCAACCTGTTTCTGCTGCTCGTCGGATTTGCCGTGTTGTCACGACACTTCGAGCAAAGCAGTGTGCCGGAAGTGCTGCCGAAATTCCTGCCCGATGACTGGAAGGGTGGATTCACGTTGCTTGCCATGATTTTCGTGCTGTCATCAATTCTAGACAATATTGCGGCTGCGATCATTGGCGGCAGCATTGCGGGGACAGTCTTCAGGCACAAGGTGCATATCGCCTATCTTGCGGCTATCGTTGCCGCCTCGAATGCCGGCGGAGCGGGCAGTGTGGTCGGCGACACCACCACCACGATGATGTGGATTGCCGGCGTGAGTCCGCTTGCCGTGCTGGAAGCTTATATCCCGTCGCTTGTCGCCTTGTTCATATTCGGTATTCCGGCCTCGATCCGGCAGCATTCTTACTCGCCGATCTGGAAAGATCCGCCGAGGGGCACACATATCGATTGGAGCCGTGTCCTGATGGTCGCGCTGATTCTTATAGCCGCCATTGCCACCAATGTGGCGATCAACACGGGCTTTGCCGCGCATGCGGACAGCTTTCCGTTCATCGGCGCGGCGGTCTGGGGCGTGATCCTGCTCGGGGCGGGGTGGCGAAGACCCGACTGGAAGGTGGTGCCCGAAGCAGTCAAAGGCAGTGTCTTCCTGCTGGCGCTGGTGATGTGCGCCTCCCTGATGCCCGTTGATAAGCTGCCAGCCGCGTCATGGCAGACAGCGCTGCAACTCGGTTTCGTTTCAGCGGTGTTCGACAATATTCCGCTTACCGCGCTTGCCTTGAAACAGGGCGGTTACGACTGGGGATTTCTCGCTTACGCCGTTGGCTTCGGGGGCTCGATGATCTGGTTCGGCTCCTCGGCGGGGGTTGCCTTGTCTAATCTGTTTCCGGAGGCAAAATCGGTGTGGTTGTGGTTGAAACATGGTTGGTATATCGCGGTAGCCTATGTCGTCGGCTTTTTCGTTCTGTTGCTGGTGCTCGGTTGGCATCCGAACGGAGGCCCCAAGCCGCAGTTCACAGCGCCCGTTTCCCAGGCAGCCGTTGTTGGCGGATATCAAAGCTGATTCCGAGAGGTTACTAATCCTGCTTACAGGGCGCAGCCCATGGCCCGCAGTGTTGCGTCCACCACGATCACCTCACCGAGTCTAACCATGTCCACCGCCTTGTGCACCGGGAGGTTGTCGCTGCGGGCGGTGCGCACCGTAATGGTCGCGCCGCACAGGTTGCCCGTGCGGTGCATTGGCCGCTGCCCGGATGCCGCACTCGCGGGTAAAATTCGCGTGCCCTCAAAATTGAACCCGTACGGAGTACGTACCTGATGAACACGCAAAATTCAACAAACACCGCCCTGACATTCGAAAGCGTCACGGTACGGAGCGTGGCGGTGCCGCTGCGCCGGCCGATTGTCGCGAAAGTCGGAACCTACACCGAGTGGCCTCTGATTCTGATCGACGTGAAGACGCGCGAGGGCATCATCGGCAGTGCTTACCTCGAACCTTACGTGCGCACCGCCATGGGCTACCTCGGCGCCGCCATCATTGAGATTGGCGAACGACTGAAGAACAAGCCGCTCGCCCCGCTCGACTGCTTCCGCGAATCCATGGGACTGCTGCACCTGATCGGGCGTGAGGGTGTGAGCCTGATTGCCACCGCGGGGCTGGACATGGCGATTTGGGATGCACTGGCCAAAGCGCGCAACCTGCCGCTCGCGGTGTTACTGGGTGGCAGCACCGGAAAAGTACGGGCCTACAATTCCAATGGCCTTTGGCTGATACCACTGGAAAAATTGGCAGACGAAGCCAAGGGGCTTGTCGCGGAGCGGGGCTTCAAGGCGTTAAAGATGCGGCTTGGTCGCCCTTCGCTGAAAGAAGACATCGCGGCGATCGCGGCAGTGCGAAACGCGGTCGGCGACAACGTGCACGTCATGAGCGACTTCAACCAGGGTTATGCGCTGGGCGAGGCGCTGCTGCGCCTCCATGGCCTCGACGATCAGGGTCTGTACTGGTTCGAGGAGCCGATCGCCTATAACGACATCTACGGCAACGCGCAACTCACCCGCGAATTGAAAACCCCGATACAGATCGGCGAAAACATTTACGGCCCGCGGTCATTCTTGCAGTTTGTGCAGGCCGAGGCAGCTGACCTTTACATGCCCGACTTGATGCGCATCGGCGGTGTCACCGGCTGGATGCGTGCCGCGGCAATTGCCGGCGCGGCGGGCAAGCCGCTATCGAGTCATCTGTATCCGGAAGTCTCTGCACATTTGCTGCGTGTGAGCGAATCGGCCGACTGGGTGGAATGGCGCGACTGGGCGGATCCGATTCTGGCCCGGCCATTCGAAGTAATAGAGGGACAGATCATCGTGCCGGACACACCGGGCAACGGTATTGCCTGGAATGAGCAGGCGGTGAAGAAATTTTCGGTTTGATGGTGGCGCTTCAGCGCTGAACGTTTAATCCTGAAGAATGTTTGAATCACGGAGAACACGGAGATCACGGGGTAAAACATTGAGATATTTTTCTTGGTACGTTCTCCATTTGGGCGAGAGGCCAGAGCATTATCGAGTTCTCGGATTTGCTCGGTGCACACCGTGTTCTCCGTGATTCAATGGTATTTGTTGGGTTAATCCAAACCGATCACAAAGGCTTGCCCGGATCGATGAGTGTGCGCCACATGTGGGCGCTCGGGCTGGAGTCGTTGCCCAAGCCTTCTTTCGGCTGGCGAAAATACCGGCCGATGATGTCGATGAACGGTTCGATCGACCACTGTTGGTTTTTCTCGAAGCTGTAGTCGTCGTACAGCGTGATCATGCGCGAAGCCATGTACCACTTATGGTTGCGGGCGTATTGGTGTGCGGCGGCGATGTATTCGGGTGGCTGGTAGCCCTCGCCGAACATGGTGACGTACATCTTGGGGTATTCGAATCCCACCGAGGCGTCCGGATAAAAGCGCAACGCCTGGTGATAGCGGATCGCCCAGGAGACTTTTTCCGAAACGTAGGGCTCGACCAGTTGCGCGCCCCACCAGCCGTGGTCGGGTCGCACAACGGCAAGACCGATGTCGTGCAACAGACAGGCCAGCACGGTCTCCTCGTCCATCCCAGCTTTCAGGGCATTGCCTGCACACTGAGTGCAGTGCTGCGCGGCCGCTATCGGCAGGCCGAATTTCGGTGTGTTCAATCTGAGCTTGAACATATCCATCAATGTAGGCCGCGCTGGCATGTCCTCGGGCGGGCGGGTGCGTGCAAACGCAGTACCAATTTCCTGCAGGACTTTTTGCCGCTCTTCACTCATCGCTGTCCTCTGGTTGTTTCAACTTTCGGGTTTCAGCCTTGAAAAATAACAGGAAATTCGGATAAACATACAGTTTTGTTGCTCCGGTTCGTGAATTTATTGCAATGCAAGCGGCATTCTATCGTCCGCGAATTGGTTGATAGCGATTACTCACACGACAATCACGCCCAATTAAATACATAAAAAACAGATAGTTATATTTGTTCGCTCAATCGATGGTCGGAGACCTGTTAAAGGCGTGACAGAATGCTTGACAAAAATGATGCACAGCAACAAAATGCGTCCAAGGGTTTGGTACGACATCGCTTCGAGATGGGGTGCCCCCGATATTCCCGTCAACCTTTAAGGAGCCAGAACACATGATGACCGTTAATGAGCAGTTTGCAGCCCAGAACAAAGCTCAAGTCGACAATTTCCTGTCGGCCTTTGGTATCGCCGCCGCCGGTATGGAGAAATTTGTGGAATTGCAGACCCAGGCCGCCAAAGCGACCTTTGCGGAGGCCGCCCAGCACCTGAAGGCGCTGACCGAAGCCAAGGACGTGCAGGCATTCAGCGAAATGAATGCCAAGGTAGCGCAGCCTTCCGCCGAGAAATTCGCGGCGTACTCCCGCAATATCTATTCGATCGTCACCGAAACCGGCGCGAGCTTCAGCAAGCTGGTTGAAACCCAAGTCGGCGAATTCAACAAGAATCTGGTCACGATCCTGGATCAGGCCGCCAAGAATGCGCCCGCCGGTTCCGAGTCGGCCATTTCTGCTTTCAAGACCTCGATCGCTGTGGCAAATCAGGCTTACGACGCATTTTCCAAGTCGGCAAAACAAATGACCGAGACCGCTGAAGCGGCCGTCAATTCGACCGCATCGCGCAAGAAAGCCGCCTAAAGAAATTACCCTTCCACGCCGGATAGATGGGCGCGCAAAAGGCCTCGGTGAAAACCGGGGCCTTTTTGTTTTGGTACTTCAACGGAGGAATTCCGACGAATGACCCTAAAAACCGCACCACAGAGGCACAGAGACACCGAGAAGAACAATATATCAATCAGTTGTCATGCCAGCAGTGTTCACCATTTCGGTGAGTGCACGGATAGAAGCAACAATTTGTTTTTTCTCGGTGTTCTCGGAACCTCTGTGGTTCAACTGCTTTTTCTAGGATGACAGGGAACAGGGAGTCCTTTCTTAGACTAGCCCATATGTAACCCACCGTTTAGCGAGAAGTCCGCACCCGTGGCAAACCCCGCCATGTCGGAGGCAATCCAGCCGACGATGGAGGCGATTTCTTCCGGGGTCCCAAGGCGCTTGACCGGAATCGTGGCAACGATTTTTTCCAGCACTTCCGGGCGCACGGCCTTGACCATGTCGGTGCCAATATAGCCGGGCGACACGGTGTTGACCGTAATTCCTTTTGCGGCGACTTCTTGGGCCAACGCCATGGTAAAACCGTGTAGCCCAGCCTTGGCAGTGGAATAGTTGGTCTGACCGAACTGACCTTTCTGACCGTTGACCGAGGAAATGCTGACGATCCGCCCCCAACCGCGATCAAGCATGTCCTGAATCACCTGGCGGGTGACGTTGAACAGGCTGTTGAGATTGGTGTTGATCACGGTCTGCCAGTCCTCGCGGCTCATTTTTCTGAACAGGCCGTCCCGAGTCACGCCCGCATTGTTGATCAGCACGTCTACCGGACCGTGTTCGGTTTTTACCTTGGCGAAGGCGGCCACGGTCGAGTCCCAGTCGGCCACGTTGCCCACCGAGGTATAAAAAGTGTATCCCAGTTTTTTCTGCTCCTCGATCCAGCTTACATGGTCGCGAGTCGGCCCGCAGCCGGCGATCACTTTGAACCCATCCGTATGAAGTTTCTGGCAAATTGAAGTACCGATACCCCCCATTCCGCCAGTGACATAAGCAATCTTCTGTGACATTTTTTTTGCCTCCGTGACATGAAGTGCGATTGGCGTAACGCCCGACTGAGCCTTACGGTAAGCACCATACTCCCAAGGCACCGTTCGGCGCTACATGACGCCAAACTTCCGATTGGACAGCCCGCTCTCTGAACCGGTTGTCAGCCGACGGAAAATCTCGGATCATGCCGAGCGTTGTCTAAAATCAATACCGGAGGAAGAGGCACCATGAAAGCGTCAAAGGTTCCATTGTTGTTGGGATGCGGGGTGGCACTGGCCACTGTTGTCACCGTGTTGTTCGCCGGGGTCAGGGAGATGCCGGCCAAAAAGGGCAGCGATGCCGATCTGCTCAATCGCGCCAAGGCGATTTTCCAGCCGTTGCCGGAAAATGCTGCCACGTCCGAGCGTCCTATCACGCCGGAAAAAGTGGCCTTGGGCAGGGCTTTGTTTTTCGAGTCGCGGGTGTCGACCGACGGCAAACAATCCTGTGGCGAGTGCCATCAGCCCATGTTTTACGGCACCGATGCGCTGCCACGCACGGTAGGCAATAGCGGCAAGGTGCTGCCCCGCAATGTGCCAACGGTGTTCAACACCGCGTTGCAGTTCAAGCAGCACTATGGCGGCAACCGGATGGATGTCGAGGAACAGGCGCTCAAGGCGCTGATCAGCCCATTTGCCTACGGCAACAAGGATTACGCCGCTGCGGAAGCCAGACTGCGCGCGATTGCCGGCTATCGTCCGATGTTCGAAAAAGCCTTTCCGGGTGAAACGGAGCCCGTGACCGCCGAGAACTGGAGCAAGGCGATCGGTGCCTATGAACGGGTGCTGTTGACTCCGGCACCCTTTGACCGTTTTCTGCAAGGCGACGTAGCCGCATTGAGCCCCCAGGCCAAGCAGGGGCTGGACAAGTTCATGAGCTTCGGCTGCACCGGTTGCCACAGCGGCGTGGTGATGGGCGGGCAGATGTTTCAGAAATTCGGCATCACCCAGGAGTACTGGACGTTGACCGGGAGCGTGGAAATCGATTTGCTCAAGGGACGCGACAAGGGCAAGTTCCATGACTCCAAGGACGAGTCCGATGCCTTCATGTTCAAGGTCCAGCAGTTGCGCAACGTTGCGGTGACGCCGCCGTATTTTCACGATGGTTCCGTGGCGAAGCTGGAAGACGCTGTGCGCATCATGGCCAAGCTGCAATTGGGGCGCGATCTGAGCGATGGCGAAATCGCCGACATCGTGGCCTTCCTGGAGAGTCTGACCGGCGAAGTCCCGGCCCAGTTTGCCAGTGTGCCGAGCCTGCCCGTGGCGCCGTACAGGAACTGAGCGGAATGAAAACTCAAAAAATCGCCGTCATTGCCGGCGATGGCATCGGCAAGGAAGTCATGCCCGAGGGCGTGCGGGTGGTGGAAGCGGCGGCACGCAAATTTGGCCTGCCGCTGCAGCTCGATCATTTCGGCTGGAATTGCGACAACTACGACAAACACGGCTGGTGGATGCCGCCGGACTGGCGCGAAAAAATCGGCGCCCACGATTGCATCTACTTTGGCGCCACCGGCTGGCCGGCGCGCATTCCTGATCATGTTTCCCTGTGGGATTCGCTGATGAAATTCCGCAAGGGATTTGATCAGTACGTCAATCTGCGCCCGGTGCGGTTGATGCCCGGAATCGCCTGCCCGCTGGTTGGGCGCAAGGTCGGCGATATCGATTATTACGTGGTGCGGGAAAACACCGAAGGCGAATATTCCTCGGTGGGCGGGCGCATGTTCGAGGGCACCGAGCGTGAGACGGTGGTCCAGCAATCGACGTTTACCCGCAAGGGCGTGGACCGGATCATGAAATTCGCCTTCGAGCTGGCTACCAAACGGGCGCGCAAGTCGGTTACCTCCTGCACCAAATCGAACGGTCTGGCGATCATCATGCCCTACTGGGATGAGCGCTTCGCGGCGATGAGCAAGAGTTATCCCGCCATCAAAACCAGTCAATATCACGTGGATGGCTTGACGATTCAGCTCATCCTCAATCCCCAGCGCTTCGACGTGATCGTGGCCTCCAATCTGTTTGGCGACATCATCTCCGACATCGGCCCGGCCACCACCGGAACGATTGGCATCGCGCCCTCGGCCAATATCAATCCGGAGCGCACCGCACCTTCGCTGTTCGAGCCGGTGCACGGCTCCGCTCCCGATATCTACGGTAAAAAAATCGCCAACCCGATTGGCCAGATCTGGTCCGGCGCGATGATGCTGGAGCACCTCGGACATGCCGAGGCGGGGGCGGCCATCGTAAAAGCGATCGAAAAGGTGCTGGATGGCGGGCCGCGCACGCCGGATCTCGGCGGCAAAGCCAATACCGAGGACGTCGGCAAAGCCATCGCCGCGGCACTTTGAGTTATCGGGCCCGGGTCAACTATGACCCGGGCCGGCAGTGTTTGCGCCGCGCAATACCAGCACTCGGACCACGAGCCCGACGCCGACCACCATCAATACCATTCCGCACCACGCCAGCCACATCACCGGCACCAGGACCCGCGACCGAATTTCCAGCTTCACTCGGCTGATTTCCAGTGCCGGCCTGCCAACTTCCTCCAGCAGCAGCACGTACCGGCCGGCGTAGGGAACCTCCACGGAATCGATGCGTGCGGCCAATGTGCCGTCGCCACCGATGCGGAGATTTCGCGTTACTACAGTCGCCTCGCCTTCCAGAACGCTGAACTGATACTGATTGGCCTGCGGACCATCGCCTGAACTGGCTGGTTCGAAAGTGAGAAGGATTCGATAGCGATTCAGCGCCGGATCAAGGTTCACGGTTTGCGGCTTGTATCCCATTCCACTCCGAAATCTCAGAATTGCGCCATCGGGCAATTTCCAGCGCTCGGCGCGCTCGCTCAGCACGTATGTTTCGGCTTCGCCTCCGCTCCAGTACTCGCAATAGGCCAGGTAACCGGGGCCCATCAGCAATCCAAGAACGATCAGCAGTATGGCCTTGGAATTCACGTACTCATGTCCTATTCAATGTTTCAGGTTGGTGCGTGAATCGATTGGCTGCACGGATTCGGTGCGGGGAGAGATATTGTCGCTTGGCGCAAGACATGGATTAAACTAGGTTATCGCTGAAGAGCCGGATGGCATGGCGATTGCGATGACGCAAGGCCGGCTGAAGGCGATACTGGCAAGCAATACAAACGAAGCGACGAGGCGGACGGGCACGTCTGCAAGCGTCCTGAAACCCGAACCGAAGTATTCATTTAAAGAGGCAACCATGACCCGAAAAACAATTCGATTGTCTGTCGGCGCTTTGCTGACGGGAGTATTTCTTAGCAGCACGGCCGTCTTGGGCGAGGACGTCATCAGGATAGGAATCCCCGTGGGGTTGAGCGGTGCGAACAGTGTAGTGGCTCCCTCGGTCGTGCAATCGGCCGAACTCGCGGCCGAAGAGATCAATGCCAAGGGCGGCATTCTCGGCAAAAAAGTAGTGCTGGAAGTGGCCGACGATGGCAGCGGCGCCGCCGGGGCGCAAAAAGCCTTCGACTCGCTGATCTTCCAGAAGAAGGTGAACGTGTTGATCTCCATGGAAACCAGCGCGGCGCGCAATGCCGGATTGCCGATCGTCACGCGCGGCAAGACACCCTTCATTTATACCTCGTTCTACGAAGGCCGTTCCTGCAACAAGTATCTCTACGTCAATGCCTGGGTGCCGGATCAGCAGGTGGCGCCGATCGTCGATTATTTTGCCAAGAATTACAAGGCCAAGACCTTTTTTCTGGTCGGCAGCGATTATGCGTTCGGGCGCGGCATGCTCGAATTCACCCGTGGCTACATCCAGAAAACCGGCGGCAAAGTGCTCGGCGAAGAATACCTGCCGATGGACGGCTCGGACTGGACGTCGATCATCAGCAAGTTGAAATCTTCCGGCGCGGAAGCCCTCATCACCTCGACGGCCGGCGGTGCGCCGAATGTCACGCTGACCAAGCAGTTGCGCGCGGCCGGCGTGAAAATTCCCTACGGCAATCTGGCGGTGGATGAAGGCACGGCTAAAAGCATGGGCTCAGATGCCGACGGGATCTTCATTTCGGGTTCTTACTTCACCAACATCGATTCGCCGAAGAACAAGGAGTTTCTGGCGGCAATGCAGAAGAAATTCGGCGCCAACCTGAAAACGCCAAACGACTTGTCCGTTCCCCAGTACGAAGGCGTGTACGCCTACAAGCTGGCGGTGGAAAAGGCTGGCTCGACCGATGCCGACAAGGTGATTGCCGCATTGGCGGAGGTATCTTTCGAGGGTCCGCGCGGCGTGATCAAGATGAACAAACAGCGCCACGCCCCGTTGACCATGTACCTTGGCCAGGTGCAGAAGGACGGCAACGTAAAAATGCTCGCAACCTTCAAGGACGTCGATCCCGGCGATCAGTGTCCGAATCTGAAATAAACGTGAGGCGCGAGGAGTGAGGAGTGAGGGGTAAGGAGTGAAAGGCGTCATACCAGTGTGAGGGGCGTGGGAATCGGACTGCCGCGCCGTTGAGGGCGACGTTTTGTTTTTCACCCTTCACCCTTCACGCATTCCCCCTTCATTTCTCGCCCCTCGTTCCTCGTCCCTCGACCCTGAATCGTGTCCACGATTCTCGACATTATCACCACCGCCGCGATCCTCTACGGCGTCGCGGCGGGGTTGTTGATCATCTTTGGTGTCATGAAGATCATCAACTTCGCCCATGGCGGTTTTTTGACCATCGGTGGTTATTCCGCGTTGTTGATTACCAATCTCGGCTTAAACCCCTGGTGGTCAGTGCCCTGCGCATTTGTCATCGGCGTGGTGTGCGGGATGATCATCGAGCGGCTGGTCATGAAACCGCTGTACGCGCGTCCGCTGGACGCGATACTGGCCACCTGGGGGCTGGGCATCATCATCGGTCAACTGATCACGCTGGCCTTTGGGCGTGAAGTGCAGTTTGTCCAGAGCCCGGTCACGGGGACCATTGATTTGCTGGACGGCTCGTATTCCCTGTACCGGCTTTTGCTGGTCGGGTTCGCCTTTGCCGTGGCGCTGGTATTGGCTGTGATTCTCAACGGCACGCGTCTGGGCCTCGTCACGCGGGCAGTCATCATGAACGAGAATCTGGCGCGCGGGCTGGGGATCAACAGCGGCCTGGTGCGTTTTGCGACCTTTTCCCTTGGGGCGGGGCTCGCCAGTCTGGCCGGTGCCTTGATCACGCCGCTGTCGAGCGTGGATCCGGCAATGGGGGTGCCCTGGCTGATCAATGCTTTCATGCTGGTGATGGTATCCGGTGTGTCGCTCGTGAGTCTGGCGGTGGCCTGCTTGGTGCTCGGCGGTGCGCAGGTGTTGGTGAGCTCTTGGGGCAATCCCATTCTCGGCGGACTTACCATCGTGGTGCTGGCCGCCGTGGTGCTTCGGCTGCGGCCGCAAGGGTTTGGCCGTGGCTGACGGGCCGATTGCCGCGCTCTCGCCTGGACTCACGCGCGGCACACTGGGCCGCACCAAGCTGCGAACACTTGGAATAGTTTGCGGCATTGCGCTGCTGTTGATTGCGCTCGGTCCTTACATATTGCCCACCTACATGGTCAATGGCCTGATCCGCGCTTTCCTGTACGCAGCGGTAGCACTGACCGTGGATATTCTCTGGGGCTACACCGGGATTCTGACGTTCGGGCAGTCGGCCTTTTTTGGTATCGGCGCCTATTCCGCCGGCCTGATTTTTACCCACGCCGGTTTCGGACCGGGTTATGCCGCGCTTGCACTGTTGACCGGCATCGCCGTGGCTGTGATCGTCGCGGCGCTGGTGGCCTGGCTGGCGTTTTATCACGGCGCCTCGGCTTTGTACGGCTCGGTGATCACACTGGTGTTACCGATCGTCGTAACGCAGATTCTGTATTCCGGCGGCAATTTCACCGGTTCGAGCAGTGGATTGTCGGGCTTTGAAAGTTTCGATGTGTCGCTCGAAGCCTGGTTCTGGATCGCGGGCGGTTTCCTGATCGCGCTGACGGCGGCGGCCTGGTTGTTTGTGAACAGCGACGCCGGCCGGGTGCTGGTTGCGATCCGTGAAAACGAACAACGCTGCGAATACGTCGGCATTAACGTCTCGCGCGTCAAAGCCATGCTGATGATCGTTTGCGCGGCCGTCGCGGCAATAGCCGGCTATGCCTTCGCCAGCGTGCAGATGGTCGTGGCGCCGGAATATGCGGGTTTCGTATTCGGTACCGAGCTGCTGATCTGGGTGGCCCTGGGCGGGCGCGGCACGCTGATCGGCCCGGTGATCGGCACGCTGGTGCTTGATGTCAGCACCTCGTATCTGAGCGGTAACCTGCCCTTCGTTTGGAAGCTGGTGATCGGCTTCACCTTTGTTGTGGTCATCGTGGCTCTGCCTCAGGGGTTGACGCCCTTGATTAGCGGCGCGGCCCGGCGCTTGCGCGGTCGAAGTAAATCGCCGCCGCCTATCCCGCCGGCGCTGGAACAAACCGCGGAACGTTCCCTGCCCGACGCGGGCAATGAGGGCAAGGCCCTGGTCTTGCGCGATGTGCGCAAACAGTTCGGCAGTCTCCAAGTGCTCCAGCGCATCAATTTCGAGGTCGGGCAAGGAGAATTGCTCAGTCTGGTCGGGCCCAATGGCGCCGGGAAAACCACGCTGATGCGTTGTATCGCCGATGGGGGCGAACGCTCCGGGGGCAGCGTGCGGATCAATGGTCACGATATTGATCGCCTGCCGCCATACTCTTGCGTGGGCTTTGGCGTCGGTCGCAAGTTTCAGACCGCCAACGTGTTCGAGACGCTGACGGTGGCCGAGGCCTTGCGCATCGCGCGAACGCGCTTGGCGACACCGTCAATGTGGAGTATGGAAGAGGTGCTGGCTCTGCCGGAAGCCTCGCTCAAGGTGATCCGCGCCACTGGTCTGGATCACCAGCTGACGGTGGAAGCGCGCCATCTGTCCCATGGCATGAAGCAGGCGCTGGAGCTGGCCATGGTGCTGGCGCTCGAGCCCAGCGTGTTGCTGCTCGACGAACCCACGGCCGGGCTGACCAAAGCGGAGCGCGCCCGAATCGGGGCGATTCTGACCGATCTGGCCCGTGGACATCGGCTGTGCATTTTGCTGGTCGAGCACGATCTCGACTTCGTGCGGGAGATCAGTTCCCGGGTCGTCGTGCTGCATCAGGGCGCTATCGTTCTTGATGGCACGGTATCGGAAGTCGTGGAATCGGAACTGGTGCGCAGCATCTATTCCGGCAGCGCCGGTCTCTCCGGGGGAACCAAGGCGTGAGACCCGTCGCGCTGCAAGTCAATGGCATCCACAGCGGCTACGGCGAGGCGCTGGTGGTGCGCGATGTCAGATTCGAAGTCAGAACGGGGGAGATCTTCGCGCTGCTGGGCAAAAACGGCATGGGCAAGACCACTTTGCTCAAGACTCTGATGGGATTTTTGCCGTTGCAATCCGGGCAGGTCAATGTGTTTGGCGAGGATGTTGGTGGACTCCCGCCGCATCTGGTGGCGCGCCGAACCATCGCGTATACGCCCCAGGAGCAGGCGCTTTTCCAAGATCTGACGGTGGAGCAGAATCTGCGTCTTGGTATGCCGGCCAAGACGATTTTCGACGACGAATTGCAGCGTATCGGCCATTTCTTTCCGGTTCTGACGGCACGCTTGAATCAACGCGCCGGCACGCTCTCCGGAGGCGAGCAAAAAATGTTGCTGGTGGCGCGCGCCCTGATGTCGCGTCCCAGACTCATGCTTATCGACGAGATCAGCGAGGGACTCCAGCCTTCGGTGATCGAGCGCCTCGCCGAGGTGCTGCGTGCCGAGCGCGACGAGTCCGGGGTATCGATTCTGCTGGTCGAGCAAAATGTGAAATTCGCCATGTCCGTCGCGAACAGATACGCCGTGCTGAAGCTGGGCGAGATCGTCAGTTCCGGCGAAATCGGCGATGCCGATGTCGAGCGCCGGATTTCGGATCAGTTGAGTGTATGAAAAGCAGGGGTGAGGGACGCGGGGCGAGGGGCGAGGGATGGAGCGCCGCAGGCGGCGCAATATATCTTGTGGCGTATCGCCTAGTGTTGTTCGCGCTTGCCTCCGGCAAGTCTGGTTCTTCACCTTCTGTTTTTCCTCTCGCCCCTCGTCCCTCGCCCCTCTGCCCTCGTTCATGACTTTCTCCATCGTCGCCCGTTGTCCGCGCACCGGCATGCTGGGTGTGGCGGTGGCCACGGCGGTGCCCGCGGTGGGTGCCATGTGCCCCTTTGTTAAATCCGGCGTGGGGGCGGTATCGACGCAGTCATGGGTCAATCCCTATATCGCTATTGATGCGCTGCGCGGGATGGAGCAGGGCAGCAGTGGGCCCGAGGCGCTCGATGCCGTGATGGCGGCGGATGCCGGACGGGAGTTGCGGCAGATAGGGGTGATCGATGCAAAGGGTCGCGCGGCGGCCTGGTCGGGGCGCGAATGCACCGACTGGTTCGGGCAGATTGTCGAGCCGAATTTTGCGGTGCAGGGAAACATGCTGATGGGTGCGGCGACCCTCGACGCCATGGCGGCGGCCTTCCGCGCCAGCGAAGCGCTTGATCTTGCCGAGCGCTTGATGCGGGCTCTGGAGGCAGGCGATGCTGCGGGTGGCGACAAGCGCGGCCGCCAGTCGGCGGCCTTGCGGGCGCATTTTCGCGAAGAATATCCCTGGCTCGATTTGCGGGTGGACGAACATGCGCATCCGGTCGCCGAACTTCGCCGAGTCCTGGGTATCGCGCGCCTGCAATTACTGCCCTTCGTGGAAGGTATGCCCACCCGCGATGGTCCCGGCGTCGCCGCGCCGGATGGAGTTGTGAAACTGCTCGGCTTGCCACCGCCTCGGCGTCCCGGCGGGGGCGGCAGCGCACCTTGAACCTAAAAACCGCAGTTCAGCCACAGAGGACACAGAGATCACAGAGATCACAGAGAGAAACAACGGGTTATTTGTCGATGCCCGTTCACCAATTAGGTGAGAAGCTCGATCACACTAGGTTCTTGGTTTTCCTCTGTGTACTCTGTGTACTCTGTGGCCAAGTGCTTTTTCTAGGTTGAAAGGAGTCCCATGAAGAATCTGCCCGAAGATCCTTATCGCGAACTGTTCGGCCTCGATCTGCCGCCGGAACGCCTGGCCGAAGTGGTAGCGGCCTACGCCGGTATCCTCGCCGAAATCCACAAGCTGCGCACGCTCGATCTGACTGACGTACACCCGGCTGTCATCTTCGAGCCGACCGCGCCGTACAGGTTAAATAAATGAGCGGCGAACTCTGGAAGCAATCGATCGAGGCCCTGGCGCCCGCCATTCGTTCTGGCAAGATTTCGCCGGTCGCGCTCACCGAGACCTGCCTGGAACGCATCGAGCGGGTAGACGGCAAACTAAATAGTTTCATCCACGTCTCGGCGCATGCGCTCAAGGCGGCGCGAACGGCCGAATCTGAAATCAAAAAGGGGAATTGGCGCGGCCCGCTGCACGGCATACCGGTCGGCGTGAAGGACAACTACCTGACACAGGATATGCCGACGACCGCCGGCAGCACCGCGCCGGGCTTGTCGTTTCCGCTGCGCGATTCGACTGCTGCGGCGCGACTGCGCGCGGCCGGCGCCATTCTGATCGGCAAGACGCGCACTCATGAATTCGCCTGGGGCAATGTCACGCCACTGGTGTGCAATCCCTGGGATGTCACGCGGGTGCCGTCCGGGTCGAGCGGAGGCTCGGGCGCGGCCGTCGCGGCGGGATTGTGTTTCGCCGGCCTGGGGTCCGACACCGGCGGCTCGATTCGCATGCCGGCGGCGGCCTGTGGCACCGTGGGTTTGAAAGCAACCTTCGGCCGGGTGAGTCGCGATGGCGTTGTGCCGCACAGTTGGTCGCTCGATCACGCTGGAGCGCTCACGCGCACTGTCGCCGATACCGCATTGATGATGCAGGTGCTGGCCGGCTACGATGCCGCCGACCCGGCTTGTCAGGCGCAACCGGTGCCCGATTACGCGAAAGCGCTGAACAAGTCGGTGAAGGGGCTCAAGATCGGCGTGTGCCGCAATCATTTCTTCGACCGCGTGCAGGAGGATGTCGAGCGTGCAACCGAGAAAGCTCTCGACGATCTGGCCCAAGCCGGGGCAACGATTCAAGAATTCAAGCTGCCCTTGCTGGAATACGGGCTCGGCGCCATCTACGCCATCGAGTTGTCGAGTTCGACGGCGTATCACGACGCATCTTTACGTGCCGGACGCGTAGCGCATTATGAGCCGGATGTGCGCCTGCTGGTGGAGATGGGCCGGCTCGTGACCGGGCCGGATTATTTGCTGGCCGAGCAGTTTCGCAGCCTGCTGATGCAGGCATATTGCAAGGTATTCGAGACCGTGGACGTCGTGATCGGGCCCACCACGCCGATTACCGCATGGAAACGCGGCGAATGGAATGTGCGGGTGGCCGGACAAGCGGAGAGCGTGCTGGCAGCCTATTGGCGCTTCACCTATCCCTATAACCTGACCGGCCTGCCGGCCATTTCGGTTCCCTGTGGCTTTGATCGCGATGGGCTGCCGATCGGCCTGCAAATCGCCGCGCGGCCCTTCGACGAAGCGACCGTGCTGCGGGTCGCATATGCTTACGAATCCGGCCACGACTGGAAAGATCGATGGCCGGACCTATGAGCGGAAGAGCATATAAATGAGCGGCAAAACCGAAAGCGCATTCCGGGTAGCCTGTTTGCAGATGGAGCCGAAGATCGGGCGTAAGTCCGACAATCTTGCCCGCAGCGTTGAGCTGATTGCCCAGGCCGCGAAGTCGGGAGCGAATCTGGTGGTGCTGCCCGAGCTTTGCAATACCGGCTATGTCTTCGAGACGCGGGACGAAGCCTTCGGCCTGGCTGAACCCGTGCCCGGCGGACCGAGCTGCGATACCTGGATGGCGGCGGCGCGCAAACATGGATTGTTTATCGTGGCCGGCATCACCGAGCGCGACGGCGACAAGCTTTACAACTCTGCTGTGGTCATCGGCCCGCAAGGTTATGTCGGCACCTATCGCAAGAACCATTTATGGGGCGAGGAGAACCTGTTCTTCGAGCCCGGGAATCTGGGCGTTCCCGTGTTCCATGTCGGCGCCGGGCGCATTGCCTGTGCGATCTGTTACGACATCTGGTTCCCGGAGACTTTCCGTCTGGCCGCGCTGCAAGGCGCCGATCTGTTGTGCGTGCCCACCAACTGGGTGCCGATGCCGGCGCAGCCGAACAACCTGCCTGTCATGGCCAATATCCTGGCCATGGGTGGCGCGCATTCCAATTCGATGTTCGTAGCGGCCGCCGACCGGGTCGGCGTGGAGCGTGGGCAGCCGTTCCTGGGCAACAGCCTGATCGTCAGCCATGCCGGCTGGCCCGTCGCAGGCCCCGCCAGTTTCGATCGCGAAGAGATTCTGATTGCCGATTTGAATCTGGCCGATGCCCGGCGCAAGCGCAACCTGAACGAGTTCAACCAACTGTTGCGCGATCGGCGCAGCGACGTCTACGGCGAAATGCTCGGCTCCGCCGCCAAACCCGGCTGGTATTGATCCCTCGCAAATTTTTTTATTGCCGCGGCCCTGCATGGGCTAGGCAATAGTCGCTGGCTCGCTTAACATCGCGGCGGCCTGCGCGTGGCTGAACACGCGCCTATTCGGAAAATCTCTGCACCGTCGCATGGAAACGACAATTGTCTTGATATTCGGGGTGGTCTACCTGGGAATGATTCTGGGTGGACTGCCGTTCTTGCAACTTGATCGCACCGGCATTGCCCTTCTTGGCGCCATCGCCATGCTCGGGGCGGGCGCCCTGACGCTGGATCAGGCCTGGTCGGCAGTCCACGCGCCGACGCTGATGCTGCTGTTTTCCTTCATGGTGGTCTCGGCCCAACTGCGCATGGCGGGCTTTTATGCCTGGATCACCCACCGTACTGGCAGCTTGCCACTTCGGCCCCCGGTTTTGCTTGGCGCGCTGATCGTTGTCATCGCGCTGTTATCTGCGGTATTCAGTAACGACGTGATCTGCCTGGCGATAGCGCCGGTGCTGATCGACGTCTGTCTGGCGAGGCGACTTGATCCGGTTCCGTATCTCCTGGCGCTGGCGTGCAGTGCGAATGTGGGCTCCGCAGCCACCCTGATCGGCAATCCGCAGAACATGCTGATCGGCGAAAAACTGGACTTGTCTTTTTCCGGGTATCTGCTGGAAGCTGCGGTGCCGGTAGGATTGGGATTGATTGCCGTGTGGGGGATCGTTGCCCTGTACTATCGTGGCGCCTGGGAGCTTCACGTGGCGGAGTCGGCGACTGCGGCAGTACCTCCTCATGCGGCCCCTGAGCCAAGGATCGATCTTTTCCAGACGGCCAAGGGCTTGATAGTGGTGGCAGTCGTGTTTGTTCTTCTGCTGGGGACTTCCATGCCGCGCGAAGTGGTGGTGCTCACCGCTGCCGGGGTGCTGATGATGAATCGCAAGCTGCACTCCCACAAAATGCTCGGCCTGGTCGATTGGCAGTTGCTGGTGCTGTTTGTCGGATTGTTCGTGGTCAATCACGCTTTGTTTCAATCCGGGCTGGCGGCGCGGGCAGTGGCGGGGCTGGCGGAGTTCGGTCTCGACCTTCATCTCCCAATTCCGTTGTTCGCCACTACCTTAGTGTTGTCGAACATCGTGTCCAACGTTCCGACCGTCATGCTGTTGTTGCCGGTGGCGACTCACGATATGGCGGGACCGATGCTGGCGCTGGCGAGCACCTTTGCCGGCAATCTGCTGATCGTTGGCAGCATCGCCAACATCATCGTGGTGGACGCCGCCGCGCGAAGCGGCATCCGCATCGACTGGCAGCGCCACGCGGCCGTAGGCATACCGGTTACGCTGACAACCTTGCTTATCGCGGGAGTATGGTTCTGGCTGCGCCTGACGTAGCCGCTGCGTAATGAGGCAGTTGCAGTGGGTGGCGTGGCTGATGTTGCTGGCGCCTGTGGCCGGCACGGCGCAGACAGCCCCGCCCATTGAACTGCATCAGACGCTGGCGCCCGTCGCCGGCAGCGAGGAAAAAGTTGTTGCCTTGACCCTGGATGCCTGCGGCGGCGGTGTGGACCAGGGCATTATCGACTTCCTGATCGAGCATCGCATTCCAGCAACTATTTTTGTGACGCGGCGTTGGCTGCGGCGCAATCCCACGGCGCTGGAATTGCTCAAGGCCCACGCCGACCTGTTCGACATCGAGAATCATGGCGCCAAACATCTCCCTGCAGTGATCGGTATCGATAGGCAGATCTATGGCATCCCCGGCGTTGCCGACCTGGCCGCCGTCAAGCGCGAAGTAGCCGATGGCGCAGCCGCTGTCGAGGCGGCCACTGGTATTGCGCCGCGCTGGTATCGAGGAGCGACCGCCAGCTATGACCTTGAGGCCATCAAGGCGATCGAGGCGATGGGCTACAAGGTGGCGGGATTTTCGGTGAACGCCGATCACGGTGGTCTGTTTGCCAAGGACCGGGTCGTGTCGCGATTGAAAAAAGTGCGTAGCCAAGACATCATACTCGCGCACCTGAATCGCCCGGCGTCCGGAACGCGAGCGGGATTGGCGGAGGGGTTAACGTGGCTGCAGGAGAACGGTTTTCAATTTGTAATGCTGCGCGATTCGGAAGTATCCGACGCGCGCTAGTTTAGTTTCTTCTGTCGCGTAACTCTCGACGGATGATCTTCCCACTCGTGGTCAGCGGCAGCGAATCGACGTAATGCACCTGGCGCGGATATTCGTGTGCCGCCAGGCGCGTTCGCACATGATCCTGCAATGCGCGGGTCAATGTTTCGCTGGCGGAGTAACCTTCCTTCAACACAATCCAGGCTTGGACGATTTCCGTGCGTTCTGGATCTGGCGCGCCCACCACGGCGGCCATGCGCACTGCGGGGTGACCGAGCAGGCAGTCCTCAATGGGCCCGGGGCCGATGCGATAACCGGCGCTGGTGATGACGTCGTCGTTGCGGCCGACAAAGGTCACGTAGCCGTCTTGATCCATAGTGCCGGTATCGCCGGTGATCAGAAAGTCGCCGGCGAATTTTTCGCGTGTTGCGTCCGGGCGCTTCCAGTAGCCGAGGAACATCACCGGATCGGGCGAGCGCACGGCGATGTTGCCGAGTTCGCCACGCGACAGAACATCGCCGGCATCGTTCACCACCTGTACGTCATGTCCCGGCGCCGTCTTGCCGATTGCGCCGGGCCGGACGGCGAACAACTGTTCGCAGGAGGACAGCACCATATTGCATTCAGTCTGGCCATAGAACTCGTTGATGGTGCGGCCGAAGGTCTCGCGTCCCCATTGCAGCAGTTCCGGGCCTAATGATTCGCCGCCGCTGGCCAGCGATCTCAAATTTACGGACCAGCGGGATTGGGGGTTGGGCACCGTGCGCATCATTTTCAGGGCGGTGGGCGGGAGAAAAACATTGCGTACCTGGTGCCGGGCCATTAAATCGAAAGCGGCCTCGGGATCGAATTTTTCGAAGCGACGCGCGACCACAGGCGTGCCGAGTTGCCACGCGGCAAGCAATACGTCAATGAGCCCGCCTACCCAGGCCCAGTCCGCCGGTGTCCAGATCAAGTCGCCTTCCTGGCCCAGCAGGTTATGGGATATTTCGATACCCGGCATGTGGCCGAGCACGGCTCTATGTGGCAGCAGCGCGCCTTTTGGCGGGCCGGTCGTGCCGGAGGTATAAACCAGCAACGCAGGATCTTCGGCTAGAGTCTGGACTGGAGAAAACGCATCACTTGCGCTTTCGAGTGCAGCATGAAAGTCCTGCGCTCCGGGCGCTGTGCCGTCAATGCAAAAGACGGTCTTGAGCGCTGGCAGCTCTGCGCGAATCCGGGCGATCTTTTCGACATTGCGAAGATCGGTTATCAGCACCTTGACCCCGGCATCGTCCAGTCGGTATTGCAGCGCGTCGATACCAAACAGCGTGAACAGCGGGACGGCGATGGCACCGAGCTTGTAGGCAGCGATATGGGTGACGGCGGTTTCCGGTTCCTGGGGTAGCAGGATGCCGATGCGGTCGCCCGATTGCACGCCCAGGCTGCGGAACAGATTGGCAGCGCGGTTCGACAGGCGCCGGATCTCTTCGAAGCTGTAGCGCCGAATCGTGCCGTCGTGTGCTTCGTGGATCAGTGCCAGCCGTGAGGGTTCACGGGCCCACTTGTCGCACAAATCCACACCCAGGTTGTAATGACGGGGAATCCGCCACGCAAATTCACGGCAGACCGCCTCGTAATTATCGAGCCGGGGCAGCATGGGTTCGGACGGTAAGAGCCGGCGTTCTTTATCGGTTCGTCAGGGCAAAACCTTTACCTGCTTCACGAATTCGAGCGTGTAGGCTTTTTGGTAATTGACTTCGGGCTTCACCAGCTTGGCATCGCGCATGAATTCGAAGGTCTGTTTCCAGCGCGCATCGGTCATGGTGAACAGGCCGAGCTTTTTGGCGTCGCCGCCCTCGACGATGCCATATTCCTTTAACTTGGCAATGCTGAAGGCAAGCTGCTCGTCGTCCATTTGCGGATTGTCTTTTTTGATGAGCGCATTGGCGGGAGCGGGATTCTTCAGGTAACTCTTCCAACCCAGCGCCGAGGCCTCAATGAAGCGCTTGATCACATCCGGACGTTCCTTGACGGTCTTGGTGAGCGTCACCACAGTCTGCGCATAGGGCGGATAGCCGTATTTGGCCAGATGAAAAATCTTCGGCTTCATGCCGCCTTTCTCGATGGCATAGGGTTCCGAGGTGATGTAGCCCTGCTGCGCGATATTCTTATCCACCAGGAATTGCTGCACGGAGTAGGCGTAGGGGCGCTTCTGCGATTCGGTGAAGCCGTACCTGGCCTTGAGCCATGGCCAGTAGGTGGTTTCGCTGGCCTGGCCGATCAACAGCGTGCGGGACTTCAGGTCTTCGATTTTGTCGACGTCGGGATGCGCGATCAGCCCGACCGGCTCGCTCTGGAAATTGGCGGCAACTGTTATCAGCGGCAGGCCTTGTTCGACGGCGTTGATGGTGGCGACGTCATAACCCATCACGAAATCGGCTTTCTCCCCAAGCAGTAGCTGATAGACGTTGACTTGTGGGCCGCCCATGCCGATTTTCACATCCAGGCCGTGCTTCGCGTAAGTGCCTTCGGCCACGGCTTGATAAAAACCTCCGTGTTCGGCCTGTGCGAACCAGTTGGTGAGGAAGGTGACTTTGTCGAGGGCAAAGGCGCTCGGCACAATCCATGCGGAAAACAGCAGTGCAGCGATTCGCGAGGTCAAAGGCATGTTGAGGCTCCCATGATTTTTTGTGCAGTTTACGCCGTTGCGGACTAAAGGGAGTCCCGAACTCTTGGGGGCGGTCCCGGCATCACCGGGGAAAATCGCGCGTTATTCGTCTTTTGTCGAGCATCCGGACTTGCGGACCAAGCTCCGTTGTTGCAAGCGGCCAAGGTATGTCCAATACAGGAATATACTTCCATTGATGAACAAAGTGCCCATCATGATTATTCGCTCCTGGCTGTTTGTCCCCGGAGACAGCGAACGCAAACTGGAAAAGGCGCGCGACAATCCGGCCGACGCGCTGATTCTCGATCTGGAGGACTCGGTCGCCAGCGAGCGCAGGCAGAGCGCGAGAGAGATGATTTGTGCCTATCTAAAAGCCCGCGTCGACCGCTCGCGCCAGAAGCTCTGGGTGCGCATCAATCCCCTCGATACCGAGCTGTCGTTGCCCGACCTGGCCGCGGTGATGCCGGGTGCGCCTGACGGAATCTGTCTGCCCAAAACCTCTTCGGCGGCGGCGGTTAATACACTGGGAAACTATCTCGCGGCACTGGAAGCGCGCGAGGGCCTGCCCCAAGGCTCGACGAAGATCCTGTGCGTGGCCACCGAAACCGCTGCTTCGCTGCTCACCTTCCACACCTATCTCGAGGGTGTGTCCGATCGCCTGACGGCGATGACCTGGGGCGGCGAAGATCTGGCCGCCGCGCTTGGCGCCAGCGACAATCGCAATCCGGCCAACGGTGAGTATGACGCGCCATTTCTGCTGGCGAAGTCCCTGTGCCTCGCGACCGCCCGGGCCATCGGCGCCCAGCCGGTGGGCGCGCTGCATGTCAATTTCCGCGACTTGGTCGGGCTGGAAGCCGATTGCTGCCGGGATCGGCGAGCCGGGTTCGTGGGAAAAATCGCCATCCATCCGGATCAATCGGAAGTGATCAACCGGGCTTTTGCGCCCTCGGACGAGGAGGTGGCTTATGCCAAGCGGGTAATCGAACTGTTCGAGAAAAATCCCGGCATGGGCACGGTTGGGTTGGAAGGCAAGATGCTCGACATGCCGCACCTCAAGCAGGCGCGCAATGTGATCGCGCTGGCAGACCAAATATTGGAAACCTTGAACCCACGAAAGCCTTTGGCATGAACAGCTTGACGGCGCTGGAACTGACGGCCATCCCGCCGCGGGACGAAGCGCTGCGCACCGAAGTGCGCGCCTTCCTGAGCGAGGCGCTGCGCGAGACGCCGGCGCACCTGCGCGCCAGGTCCTGGGCGGGTTACGACCCTGCATTCAGTCGTGAGTTGGGCCGGCGCGGCTGGCTGGGCATCACCTTCCCCAAGGAATACGGAGGCGGCGGGCGCAGCGCCTTTGCCCGCTACGTGCTGGTGGAGGAATTTCTCAATGCCGGCGCCCCCGTCGGCTCACACTGGATAGCCGACCGGCAAAGTGGCCCGCTGATCCTGAAGTACGGCACCGAGGCGCAGAAGCAGCACTACCTGCCGGGCATCTGCCGCGGCGAAAGCTATTTCTGCATCGGCATGAGCGAGCCCAACGCGGGCTCTGACCTAGCGAGTGTGAAGACACGCGCCGTGCGCAGCGAGCGCGGCTGGACACTCCAGGGCCAGAAAATCTGGACCACCAATGCGCACAACTGCCACTACATGATTGCGCTGGTGCGCACATCTGGCGAACCGCAGGACCGGCAGCAGGGCCTGTCGCAATTGATTGTCGATCTCTCGCTTCCGGGCGTGAGCATCCGGCCGATCAAGGACTTGACCGGTGAGAGCCACTTCTGCGAAGTGTTCTTCGACGCGGTGCAGCTCGCGCCCGAGGCGCTCATTGGCGCCGAGGGCAAGGGCTGGGAACAAGTCACCGCCGAGTTGGCCTTCGAGCGCAGCGGGCCCGAGCGTCTGTACTCCAGCATCGTGCTGGTCGACCAGTGGCTGGCTTTCGTGCGCACGCCGGCCGGGCGCACGCCTGCGGCCGTGCGTCTGGCGGGCAAGATCGCCAGTCAACTGGTGCCCTTGCGCGCCATGTCGATTGCCATCACCGAAAAGCTCACCCGCGGCGAAAGCCCGGTAGTGGAGGCCGCGCTGGTCAAGGACCTGGGCACGGGTGTGGAACAGTTCATTCCGGCAGCCATCGCGGACGACCTGTATTCGCGCCCGCCGCAGGAGATTCCGCTGGAGCTGCTGCTGACACTGAACTACACAACACAAGTCGCGCCCACGTATTCGCTGCGCGGCGGCACACGCGAGATCTTGCGCGGCATGATCGCGCGCGGCCTGGGCCTGCGCTGAAGGAACAACCATGGACCATCTCTTTGCCGATGCCGTGCGCCAGTTGCTGGCGGACCAGTGCACTCCCCAGCGTGTGCGCGACATCGAGGCCGCTGCCACGGCCGAATCGGCGGCTCCGCTGTGGCGCCAGCTCGAAGACGCCGGTTTTGCCGATGCCCTGGTCCCCGAAGACGCTGGTGGCGCAGGCCTTGGCCTGGCCGAGATTTATCCGGTGCTGGAGTTGTGCGGCCAGTACGCCATGCCGCTGCCGTTGGGCGACACTCTGGTGGCGCGCGCCCTGCTCGCACGGCAAGGCGTGGCGCGCCCGGTTGGGAGTATCGCCCTGGCACCCAATGCCACTCTCACGTCGCAAGGTATGCAGGCTGGTCATGTACACCACGGCGCCGTGGCCGACTGGGTGCTGGCGCAGCGCGACAAGGAATGCCGCCTGCTGCCGGGCAGTGCGGCCGATCGAGCACCGTCCGTCTTCTGCCTTGACGCCGTGCTCGGCTGGCCTCTTGCTGTCTGGGAGGCCGCGCCGCGCATCAATCCTGAAGTGGATCTGCGCATCCTGCAGGCCTGCGTTCTGGCGGCACAACTCGCCGGCGCGCTTCTGGCGGTGTTCGATCGCACGCTGCAGTACGCGAACGAGCGCATCCAGTTCGGCAAGCCCATCGGCAAGTTACAGGCGATCCAGCATCAGCTCAGCGTGATTTCGGAGCATGCCTTCGCTGCGCGCATGGCGGCGCGCATCGGCTGCCACTGCGCTGATCTGCTGCCGCAGCGGCTGCGCGTGGCGGTGGCCAAGGCGCGTACCGGCGAGGCGGCGGTGGAGGTGGCGGCGCTGGCGCACGCCATTCATGGCGCCATCGGTTTCACCGCCGAATTCGACCTGCAGCTCTACACGCGTCGTCTGCACGCCTGGCGTCACGCGGCCGGCTCCGAATCCTTCTGGCACGACGTGGTGGGTGCCATGCTCCTCGAGCGGCAGGACGATCCGGCGCTGGACTTGATCCGCGACGCAAGCGATATTCATTGAACCTATAAACTGCAAATCGGCCACAGAGGACACAGAGTTCACAGAGGAAAATCAAGAACGTGGGTTATTTTCAACGCTCACCCAATGGGCGGGCATGCCATGCTGACGCATACCCCTGAATCTCTCTCTGTGTTCTCTGTGACCTCTGTGGCAAAAAGGTTTTTCTTAATTTGAACCCTCCTTAACCGGATTCGCCATGACACCTTTTTTGAAATCGGAGCGCGACGGAGCTCTTCTGACACTGACCATGAACCAGCCCGAGACGCGCAATGCGCTCACGGGCAATAGCGCAGTGGAGGAATTCGTGCAAGCCTGCGCGCGGATTGCGCTCGACCCGAGCATCCGTGTTGTCATCCTTACCGCCGAGGGACCGGTGTTCAGTTCGGGCGGCAACGTCAAGGACATGCAGCGCTACGAGCAGCAAAATCTGCCGCCCGACGTGATCCGCGAGGAATACCGCAACGGCATCCAGCGCCTGCCCAAGGCGCTCTATTACCTGGATGTGCCGGTGATTGCCGCCGTCAACGGCCCGGCGGTGGGCGCCGGGCTGGACCTGACCTGCATGTGCGATATCCGCATCGCTTCCGAAAAAGCCACTTTCGCCGAGAGTTTTGTCAAGGTCGGTATCGTGCCCGGAGACGGCGGCGCCTGGCTGCTGCCGCGCGCAGTGGGCTTGTCCAAGGCTTGCGAGATGGCCTTCACCGGCGATCCGCTGAGCGCGCAGGAGGCACTGGCCTGCGGCCTGGTGTCGCGCGTGGTGCCTCCCGAAGCGTTGTTGCCCGAAGCGCGCGCCTTGGCCGCCCGCATCGCCGCTAACCCCGGAGGTGTGTTACGCATGACCAAGCGCCTGCTGCGTGAAGGCCAGCGCAGTTCGCTCGAAACGCTGCTGGAACTCTCCGCGGGCTACCAGGCCATCGCCCACATGACGGCTGACCACCACGAGGCGGTGCGGGCATTTGTGGAGAAGAGAGAGCCGAAATTTGGGCAATGAGAAAGCGGCGCCGAAATCAGGAACCCTGCGCTAACTCGCTTTCATGCCACCGCCGCAACGCCAACCTGGATAGCCAACTCACAACCAGAAACAACACAATTCCCGTTGCCGTGATCAGAAACAATGCAGCAAAGAGTCGTGGGATTTTTAGTTGCAATCCCGCTTGGAGTATCTGGTAGGCAAGACCCGAGCGTGTGCCGCCGGTACCGGCGACAAATTCGGCGACGACGGCGCCTATCAGAGCCAACGCGGTGGCAACTCGCAAGCCTGTAAAAAAATAGGGCGCGGCGCTCGGGATACGTAGTCGCAGCAGGACTTGTGCGCGCGAGGCGCCATAGAGGCGGAACAGGTCGAGCAATCCCGGGTCAACGCTGCGAAGACCTATGGTCGTGTTGGCAATTACCGGGAAGATGGACGCCACGGTGGCGCAGATGACCAACGCATTGTAGGGATCGTTTACCCAGATGATAATCAAGGGCGCGATCGCGACCAGTGGCGTGACTTGCAGGATGACTGCGTAGGGAAGCAGGGCCGATTCGAGCAGCCGGCTCTGGACAAAAAGGATCGAAAGTAAAGAACCCAGCGCCACCGCCAACAGCAGGGCCGAACCGGTGACTTGCAGCGTAATCAGCAGCGAACCATATAAGGCATTCCAGTCTTGCAGCAGGGTTTCCAGAACGAGTATTGGTCCCGGAACGATGTAGGAGGGAATCTGCTTGATGGCCACGATGGCATGCCAAATCCCCAGGAACAAGAGTCCCACGAAGATCGGTGCGGCGAGATTTTTCCATTGCCCCGATTTCATGGCGCAGCCTCACCCATGACGGTGGCGAGCATTTCCGACAATTGAGCACAATGTGCTGCGAATTCTGAGGTGCTGCGAAAAGCATCGGCCCGTGGCCGCGGGGCATGGATAGCGATTTCCGCATGGAGGCGGCCCGGTCGCGGCGACATCACCAGTACGCGTGAGGACAGAAACACCGCTTCGTAGATGCTGTGGGTCACGAACAGAACAGTCAGATTTTCGCGTGCGCTCAGTTCGGAGATTTCGCGGTCGAGGCGATGGCGGGTAATTTCGTCGAGCGCGCCAAAGGGTTCGTCCATCAGCAGCAGGCGAGGTTCGGTGACCAAGGCACGCGCAATCGAGGTGCGCATTTGCATGCCGCCGGACAGCTCGCGCGGCAAGGCGCTGGCGAAGTCGCTTAGTCCCACCCTGGCAAGAGCGCGGCTGACTTTTTCGTCTGCCGCCCGGCGTGGTGTGCAGGACAAGGCAAGCGGCAGGCCAACGTTGGTTGCTACGCTCGCCCATGGCATCAGAGTGGGCGACTGGAACACGTAGGCGAGTCGGTCGCCGCGAAAATTGTCGCCTACCTCTGAACTCCCACCGCTGGCGGCGGAGAGCCCGGCAATCAGTCTGAGGAGTGTGCTTTTGCCGCAGCCCGAAGGGCCGAGTATCGTGACGAATTCGCCTTGCCGCAATTCCAGATCGGTTGGATCGAGCGCACGCACGCCGTTGGGGTAAATCTTGTAGGCGCCGCGCAATGTGGCGGCAGGCGGGGAAGTGATTTGCACAATTTGCCGAGTCGCTTACCGGCGGGTTTCGCTGGGTTTGAATGTATCGAGAATGCTGGCAATTTCGCCGGCGCGAGGTGTCGTATAGCCGGGAAGTGTCGAGACCAGTTCCCGAAACGCAGGGCTGCGCAGCAACCCTGTCAATTCCCTTACTTCCGGCAGATCCAGGATTTCGTTGCGGCCGATGAGCAGGTAGCGCTCCTTGGCGATCGGAATAAAATCGAGATTGAATTGCCGGGCGGGCGGTTCGACACCGAATCCTGCATCGGCCATGCCGCTGGCGACGTAGGCGGCGACCGCGGCATGGGTGTATTCCTCGGTCTGGTAGCCCTCCAGTCGTTGCGCATCCACGCCGGATTCTTCCAGGAGCTGGTCGATCAGCAGACGGGTGCCCGAGCCGCTCTGGCGGTTGATGAACACCATCCCGGAGCGGCCGAGATCGGCAAATGTCCGAATGTTTTTGGGGTTGCCGCGGGCCACGAACAGGCCCTGGGTGCGGGTCACCAGGTGAATGAGTTTCTGCTTGTCCGGCATTAGCCATTTGGCGTACTGCGCCAGCGCGAGATTGCCGAGCTTGCCTTCGGGAACATGAAATCCACCCAGTTCGCAGGCGCCGCGCGATACCGAGGCCAGCGACTCCAGTGCGCCCAGGTAGCGCAGGTCGAGTTGTATGGTCGAGCGGCCTTGCAAGAGTTCCGGAAGTTTGGCCACCGCGAACCCATGGCTGGCATGCAGGCGCAGAGTCGAGCGGGCGGAGGTCATTACCTTGCTGATTTCCAGATTCAGCTCCGAGGCAAGGCTTTCCAGTTGGGGTGCCAGGCGGGCATTGATGCGCTGCTCGGCCCATAGCAACTTCTCTCCCAGCGGGGTCAGGGTGGTGCCGCGTCCGCGCTCCAGATTAACCAATGGACTACCGAAAAAACCCGACCACCGACCGATCAGGTTCCAGGCGTGGCGGTAGGACAAGCCTGCTTTTTCGGCGGCGAGCGTAAGTTTTCCCGTATCGTGAATGGCTTGCAGAAGAGGGAACAACTGCGGATCAAGCTCGTCGCCCGCCTCATTGCTGACCAGCCAGGCCGGACGAACGAGAATCTTGCTCATGGAATCATTTGGCCATATGCATTGAAAAACATATCGTAAACCCGGAACCTTGGCGTAAGCTTTCCCCTCTGAAAACAGAGGCAACCAGAATCGATTATGCATTTTGGTGCATAAAGATTCGCAAGGCAAGCCGGTTTAAGTGGCCTGTTCAGCGGGTCGTTAAACAAGCAAGGGAGGCAAATGCTTCAAGCGGAGCACGAGGAAGTAATTCGACGGGTAATCGAGGCGCGCCGGGAGCAAGCTGGTGCGCTGCTACCTATCCTGCACGGTATCCAGGATGCCTTGGGCTTTGTGCCGCCGGAGGCCACAGCTGATATTGCCAAGGCGCTGAATCTATCGCGCGCCGATGTACATGGCGTGGTCAGTTTTTATCACTACTTCCGAACCAAGCCGCCGGGACGACATACGGTCTTCGTCTGCCGGGCCGAATCCTGCCAGGCCATGGGTGCCGACCGACTGGTCGAACACGCCAAGGCAAAACTGGGTGTCGATTTCCATCAGACCACCCCGGATGGAAAGTTCACGCTGGAGCCGATTTATTGCCTGGGTAACTGCGCATGTTCGCCGGCCATGATGGTTGATGAGGAAATTTACGGGCGAGTGAGTTCCGAGCGTTTCGACTCGGTATTGCAGGAGGTCAAAGCATGAGCGTGCGCGTCTATGTGCCGCGCGATTCCTCGGCGCTGTCGGTCGGTGCCGAGTCGGTGGCGCGTGCGATCAGCGCCGAAGCGGCTCGCCGCAAAGCCGATGTCCAGTTGGTGCGCAACGGTTCCCGGGGGCTTTATTGGCTGGAGCCGCTGGTCGAAGTCGACGCGCCGCAAGGCCGGGTCGCGTACGGTCCGGTGACAACGGCTGACGTCGTATCTTTGTTCGATGCCAGATTTCTGCAAGGCAAACCGCATGCGTTGGGCCATGGTCTTACCGAAAAAATTCCGTATCTGGCAAAGCAGGAACGCCTGACCTTTGCGCGGGTCGGCATCACCGACCCGGTGTCGCTTGCGGACTATGCCGCGCACGGCGGCTGGAAAGGCTTGAAGGCCGCACTCGCGTTGGACGGCGCAAGCGTGGTCAAGCAGGTGGGCGACGCCGGTTTGCGTGGACGGGGTGGCGCGGCATTTCCTGCCGGAATCAAGTGGAAAACGGTGCTCGATACCCAGGCCGATCAGAAATACGTCGTGTGTAATGCCGACGAAGGTGACTCCGGCACCTACTCGGACCGCATGATCATGGAAGGCGACCCTTACGTGCTGATCGAGGGCATGGCGATCGCGGGCATCGCGGTGGGGGCGACGAAGGGCTTCATCTACGTGCGCTCCGAGTATCCGCATGCCATCGCGGTACTTGCGGAAGCGATCGTGGTGGCAGGCAAGGCGGGCTTCCTCGGCAAAAATGTACTCGGCAGCGGCAAGACCTTTGAACTGGAAATTCGCAAGGGTGCCGGCGCCTACATCTGCGGCGAGGAAACCTCGCTACTGGAAAGCCTGGAGGGCAAACGCGGCATGGTGCGTTACAAGCCGCCGTTGCCGGCGATATCCGGCCTGTTCGGCAAGCCCACGGTCATCAACAATGTCATCACCCTGGCGTCGGTGCCGGTCATTCTGGCCGAGGGCGCAGCGCATTACCGCGATTTCGGCATGGGTCGATCGCGCGGCACCTTGCCCATTCAACTGGCCGGTAATCTCAAGCGCTGCGGCCTGGTCGAAAAAGCCTTCGGTCTGACACTGCGTGAACTTCTCTATGACTACGGCGGTGGCTCCGCAAGCGGCAGGCCGCTGCGCGCAGTGCAGGTGGGTGGTCCACTGGGCGCCTTCATGCCCGAATCTCAATTCGATACGCCGCTCGACTACGAAGCGTTTGCCGCAATCGGTGCGATGGTGGGTCACGGTGGGATTGTGGCCTTCGACCATTCCGTCGATATGGCGTCCATGGCGCGTTACGCGATGGAATTCTGCGCCATTGAATCCTGCGGCAAATGTACGCCCTGCCGGATCGGCTCCACGCGCGGCGTCGAAGTGATCGATCGCATCGTGCAGGGCGAGGAGCGCGAAAAAAACCTCGGGCTGCTGGAAGATCTGTGCGACACCATGATCAACGGTTCGCTGTGTGCACTGGGCGGGCTGACCCCATACCCCGTGCAAAGCGCGTTGAAATTTTTCCCCCAGGATTTTGGAATCACGCCCAAACGCAAGGTTGCGTAGGCGCTGTCGGATAGCGAAGGAGACTGCCATGTCAATGACCCAATGGTTATCACTGAATTCCCCCGATTACGGTACCCCGAAGCGGGTATCTGAAAAACTCGTCACGCTCGAAATCGACGGCGTGGAGATTTCGGTGCCCGAGGGCACGTCGGTGATGGCCGCTGCGATGGAGACAGGGGTCAAAATTCCCAAGCTATGCGCCACCGATAGCCTGGAAGCTTTCGGCTCCTGCCGGCTGTGCCTGGTGGAAATCGAGGGGCGAAAAGGTTATCCGGCGTCGTGCACGACGCTTGTGGCATCGGGTATGAAAGTACTCACGCAGACGCCGAAGCTTGCGGACCTGCGGCGCAACGTGATGGAGCTCTACATTTCGGACCACCCGTTGGACTGTCTGACTTGTCCGGCCAACGGTAATTGCGAATTACAGGACATGGCCGGCGTGGTGGGCTTGCGCGAGGTGCGTTACGGCTACGAAGGCGCCAATCATCTGAAGGCCGAGATCGATACCTCGAACCCGTATTTCCAGTTCGATGCCAGCAAATGCATCGTCTGCTCGCGCTGTGTGCGTGCCTGCGAGGAAACCCAGGGTACTTTTGCGCTGACCATCGACGGGCGCGGATTTGCGTCCATGGTCTCGCCCAGCGAGAGCCAGCCCTTCATGGATTCGGAATGTGTGTCCTGCGGCGCCTGCGTGCAGGCCTGCCCGACCGCGACGCTGATGGAAAAATCGGTGGTCGCCAAGGGTCAGGCCGACCACAGCGCCATCACCACCTGCGCCTACTGCGGCGTGGGCTGCTCGTTCCGCGCGGAAATGAAAGGCACGGAACTGGTGCGCATGGTGCCGGACAAGGACGGCAAGGCCAATCGCGGGCATTCCTGCGTCAAGGGCCGCTTCGCCTTCGGGTATGCCACCCATCCGGACCGCATTACCAAGCCAATGATTCGCGCCAAAATCAGCGATCCCTGGAAGGAAGTGTCCTGGGATGAAGCGATCGGCCATGCGGCCTCGGAATTCAAGCGTATCCAGGCCAAATACGGCCGCGGCTCGATCGGCGGCATTACGTCTTCGCGCTGTACCAACGAGGAAACCTATCTGGTGCAAAAGCTGGTGCGCGCGGCCTTCGGCAACAACAACGTCGATACCTGCGCCCGCGTCTGCCATTCGCCGACCGGTTATGGCCTCAAGACCACGCTGGGAGAATCGGCCGGCACCCAGGACTTCGATTCGGTCATGAAGGCCGATGTGATGATTGTCATCGGTGCCAATCCGACCGATGGGCATCCGGTGTTTGCCTCGCGCATGAAGCGCCGGCTGATTCAGGGCGCCAAACTCATCATCGCCGATCCGCGCACCATCGATATGGTGCGCACGCCGCATATTCAGGCCGACTACCACTTGCAGTTACGCCCGGGCACCAACGTCGCGCTAATCAACTCCCTGGCGCATGTGATCGTTACGGAAGGGCTGGTGAAGGAAGATTTTGTCGCCGCGCGTTGCGACGTCAAGGAGTTCAACAACTGGCGCGCCTTTATCGCCGAACCGCGCAATTCGCCAGAGCAGATGGAATCGATCACCGGTGTACCTGCTGCGACGGTGCGCGGCGCAGCGCGCCTGTATGCCACCGGCGGCAACGGCGCGATTTATTACGGGCTGGGCGTCACCGAGCATAGCCAGGGTTCGACCATGGTGATGGGCATTGCCAATCTGGCAATGGCCACCGGCAACATCGGACGCGAGGGGGTGGGCGTGAATCCGCTGCGCGGGCAGAACAACGTACAGGGTTCCTGCGACATGGGCTCCTTTCCCCACGAGTTTCCCGGCTATCGCCATGTATCGGACGACACGGCCCGGGCTCAGTTCGAGGCGGAATGGAAAGTCAAACTCGACAACGAGCCGGGCCTGCGCATTCCCAACATGTTCGACGCCTCGGTGGACGGCAGCTTCAAGGGCCTGTACATCCAGGGCGAAGACATCGCCCAGTCCGACCCGGATACCCAGCACGTCACCAAGGCGATGATGGCGCTGGAATGTGTGGTGGTGCAGGACTTGTTCCTGAACGAATCGGCCAAGTTCGCTCACGTGTTTCTGCCGGGCTCGTCGTTCCTGGAGAAGGACGGCACATTCACCAATGCCGAACGCCGCATTTCCCGGGTGCGCAAGGTTATGCCGGCATTGGCCGGGGGAGTCGAAGACTGGCAGGCAACGATGGCCTTGTCCAATGCCATGGGTTACCCCATGCATTACAAACATCCGTCCGAAATCATGGATGAAATTGCCCGTCTGACGCCAACCTTCACGGGTGTGAGTTTCGCCAAAATAGACAAGCTGGGCAGCATTCAGTGGCCTTGCAACGATCACGCGCCGGAAGGTACCCCGGTCATGCATGTCGAGGAATTCGTGCGCGGCAAGGGCCGTTTCATGATCACCGAATACGTGCCGACCGAAGAGCGCACCTCGGGTAAATACCCGCTGATTCTCACCACCGGACGGATACTGTCGCAGTACAACGTCGGCGCGCAGACCCGGCGCACCGAAAACGTCCAGTGGCACAGCGAAGACCGAATTGAAATCCATCCGCATGATGCGGAAACTCGAGGCATCAACGAGGACGATTGGGTGGGTATCACCAGCCGGGCGGGCGAGACGGTATTGCGCGCGACGCTGACCGAACGCGTGCAGCCCGGAATCGTCTACACTACCTTCCACTTTCCGGAGTCGGGCGCCAACGTCATCACCACCGACAATTCCGATTGGGCAACCAACTGCCCGGAATATAAGGTCACGGCGGTACAGGTGATGAAGGTCACGCAGCCCTCGGCCTGGCAGAAACGCTTCCGGGAATTCACCCACGAGCAGCTCGATTTGCTCAAACATCGCGAATCGACGCGAGTCTGATTACTGCGAACGGCTGCGGCGGACAACTCGCCCATGGCACATCGGGAATTTGACGCCGCACTGACCAGCAGTAGTATCGTCGCGGTACGCCACGATGCCAATGGCGATCATGCGGTCCACGAGCGAGTGGCCGAGGAAACTCCGGTTGCCTTGATCTACAACGGCGTGCCGCATGTTGTGATGATGGTCACACCACAGGATATCGAAGACCTGGTGTTGGGCTTCAGCATTACCGAAGGCATCATCGAGTCCGCGGCAGAACTCGGCGGCGTGGAAATAGTCACCGAAAAACTCGGTTTTTCCGTCTACCTCAGTGTGCCGGCGGCGAGGATGGCTGCAATCGAAACCCGCCGCCGTAACATGGCGGCCCGTACGGGTTGTGGGCTATGCGGGGCGGAAACCATTGGGCAGGCGATTCGTTCGCTGCCGAAAGTGCAGGGGGTGAAACACGTGGCTAGCCAGGCGCTGGTACGCGCCATGGCCACTCTGCCAAAGTTGCAAACCCTCAACGCCGCCACCGGGGCCACCCATGCGGCGGGGTGGGCTGAGATCGACGGTAATGTAAGGCTGGTGCGCGAAGATGTCGGCCGCCACAATGCGCTCGACAAACTGATCGGCGCCCTGTTGTCCTCGGGACAGGATCGTGCCTCCGGGTTTGTAGTGGTAACCAGCCGGGCGAGTTACGAAATGGTGCAAAAATCCGCGGCAGCCGGCATCGGACTGATTGCGGCGGTGTCGGCGCCCACCGGGTTTGCGGCCCGCACCGCAATCGAGAGCAACGTCACGTTGGTGGGCTTTGCCCGCAACCGTGGTTACGTGGTGTACGCGGACAACGCGCGCCGCATCACGATGGATAAGGAGTGGCAGAGTTGGACGTAGAAAAACTGGTGCGTATGGCCAATGACATCGGCCGTTTTTTCCAAGCCGAGCCCGATCACCAGGCCGGGGTGGAAGGTGTGGCCTCGCACCTCAAGCGTTTCTGGGATCCGCGCATGCGCAAGGAGATTATTGCTCACGTGCAAAGTGGTGGTGCTGGATTGATCGATATCGCACGCGAGGCGGTACTCAAGCTCGAAAAGAAATAATCGGCGATGAAGTGCCCGGCAACCGCCAATTCCACGACCGCTCCGCCACGATTTTGGCGTCAAGCCCCTGTAGGGCGCAATAGCGAAGCGTAGTGTGCCGTATAGCGGCTACTCGGTGCAGGCGGGTTGCGGCTTCGCTTACCCGCCCTACGATAGGCTTTGGTCAATGTCTGCGTTCTTTGTAGCCGATTTTCAGATTTTGTGATGACCCAATCGAGGAGCAGACGTGAAACACATCAACTGGGATAAAGTCCCTGCCGAAAAACTCAACGACAAATTTGTCCGCAAGCTCGCCTGGGACGGCAAGATCATGATAGGGCAGACTCTGGTCGAGAAAGGTTACGTCGTGCCGCTGCACGCGCACGACAACGAGCAGATGACCTTCGTCACCAGTGGCCGGTGGCGTTTCAAGCTGGAAGACCGTACCGTGGACGTGGGGCCCAATGAGATGATATTCATACCGGCCAATGTCCCGCATACCGCCGAAGCGATGGAAACGTTGGTGGCCTACGATGTGTTCACGCCACCGCGCGAAGACTGGCTCAGCGGCAATGACGCCTACCTGCGTACGAAATAGATCGCATGCATTTGGGTTACTTCCGGCAGCGTAACCGCAGACAGTTTCTTGGCCTGGCCGGAACTCTGGCGAGCGGACTGCTGTTTCCGGCCAATCTTCGTGCGCAGACCGGCACCGGCCAGAACCCGACCCTGATATTCGTCCACGGCGCGATGCACGGAGCCTGGTGCTGGTACAAGATACTGCCGCGCCTGGCTGCGGCGGGCGTTCCGGCGGTGGCGATCGATTTGCCGGGACGCGGCCGAAATCCCTTGCCGCGCGAGCAGCAGACGCGCGAGAAATACGTCGAAAGCATTGTGCAGGCAGTGGATGCCACACCGGGCAAGGTGGTGTTGATCGGACATGACGTGAGCGGCCTGCTGATCAGTCTTGCCGCAGAGGCGCGCCCCGAGAAGGTGGCCCGGCTGGTGTATCTCGCGGCATTCCTGCCGCAGGTCGGCGAAGGGCTGGTAACGCTTGTTCAGCGCGATTCGGAATCCCTGGCGCTCAAACGCCTGGTCATCAGCCGGGACAGAGCCGCGGTCCAATTGCGCGAGGACTCGCTGAAAGAAGTGTTGTACGCGGATTGCGACGAGGAGGATATCGCGCTGGCCAGACTGAGCCTGGTGCCCGAAGCCACCCAACCCTTCGGCGCGGCGCCGGCCTTGTCCGAAGCGCGTTTCGGCAGGCTGCCAAAGAGCTACATGGTGTGCGCGCAGGATCGCGCGGTGGGGCCCGCACTTCAACGAGCAATGAGTACGGCGGGCAAATGCGACCGGATCGCTACTCTGGAATCAGGTCATGCCCCGTTTTTTTCGATGCCGGATCGGCTGGTGTCTGCTTTGCTCGATGCCGCAGCGTAATACGCCGAGGCATTTCGGTGACGGCGGCGCTTTGACGGATCGAGGCGCCCGTCCCTGAAGGGAGGACGTCGGGCAGTTGCTCCTTCACAGATGAAGGGGCCAATCCTAACACCATGAAATTCCGCTGTGTCATGGAGGAATTTCATGGCAGGGTCAAGCGACGCCCGGGCAGGAAAAATTCAGGTTGCTTCAGCAGCGGGGCGTGCCAGCACGCGCCCGCCCACGCCAATCGCCGCGAACAGGGCCAGGATTTGTGCCAGACCGATGCCGACGAATACCCAGTCGGGATGGTGGGCGTCCATCATCATGCCGAACATGGTCGGCGCGATGGCAATCCCTACGTCCAAACCCGAGTACACCACGCCATAGACGCGGCCGGTAGCGCCCTTTGGCGCGGCGCCGCGTATCAGCAAGTCGCGTGATGGATTGGCAATGCCCGTGCCGAATCCGATGACTCCCAGCAGCACAATGAGCAGGCCAGCCGGTATCGTGCCGCTGGCAACAACGATGGCCAGTGCTCCCGCGATTGAGAACGAAACCGCAATAACGCGTTCGTGATGTGTGGTTTTGGCCGCCAGGAACCCGCCGGCGATGATGCCGCCTGCGCTGCCCAGCATGTAGGCCGTGATACATCCGGTGGCGATCGCCAGGGTCACTCCATAAATATCCCGCAAGGCGGCGGGTGCGAAACTCTGGATGCCGCCAAACGAGATGGAAGAAATCAGGAAAAAAACGAAACACATCCAGACTCCCGGCGCTTTCATGAAGCCGAGCAGGCCAGCAGGGCCCGCAGCTTTGGCCGGACCGGTGAGAGAATCGCGCACGTCGCGCGGGTCAAGTAGCTGGCGAAACGCAAAGAGCAAGGCAAGAGAGACGAACGCCAAAATCGCCGCCCCCATCAATGCCACGCGCCAGTTCGCCAGGCTGGCAATACTGACCAGAAATACTGGCGCCAGTGCCCAGCCCAGCGTTCCGCAGAGTCCGTGCATGCTGAAGGCGTGGCCCAGTCGCGAGACGCTGACCCGTCGGTTGAGCAGGGTGAAATCGGCCGGATGGAAGACGCAATTTCCCAGCCCCATGACGCCGGCAAAAAATATCAGCATAGGGTAACTATGGCTCGCGGCCAGGCCAAGTGCTGCAATGCCGAGCAATGCGATCCCCGAGAACAGGATCGGCAGGGCGCCTATACGATCGACCACGAAGCCGGCCAATGCCTGCCCAATACCCGAGACCACAAAGAATACGGTCATCAGCAGACCGAGTTCGGCGTAGCTGACGGCAAAGTCGATTTTCAACCAGGGGAACAGTGGTGCCAAGGCAAGATGGAAAAAATGCGAAGTGCCATGGGCGAGGCCAACAAGGCCGATCACCTTGGCGTCGCGACGGAGTGAATCTGTCTGGGAGATGGTCATGTTGCGAAGCGGAATGGACAAGCATGCACCTTAAAACATCGCCTCTTCGGGGGCAAGTTGGCAATGCGGCTTGACCGTTTACCCCGGGCAGGCGTAAGGTTTTGCACGCGTGGGGGCAGAGTCGGCCAGCGGGCGTTTTAAGGATTGCGGGATTTTCTCGAAGATATCATGATGACAAGCGGCATATTGACACCCAAACAGGCGGTCTTTCGGGAAGAATACCGGCGCAACATCGCGAGCTGGTACAACGGCTGGGGCCATCTGCTGTCCATATTTTTGCCAGGCGGGGCGGTCATTGCCTACTGCTTTTCTCAGGTGAACGATCCGACGCCCTGGGAAATGCTGTTCGTGATCCCGGTTCTGCTGTTCTACAACTGGAACGAATGGTGGCTGCACGCCAACGCGATGCACCGGCCGATCAAGGGGCTGGGCGGGGTTCTGATGCCGGTCTATCAACGTCACACCCATCAGCATCATCAGTATTTCACGGCCCAGGTGATGACCTACGACAGCAATCGCGAATGGCGTATTGTGCTGTTTCCACCTTATGCGCTGCTGATATTCATGCTCATGACGCTGCCGGCGGCCGCGATTCTCGGTTTTCTATGGTCGGCGAACGCGGGTTACATCCTGATGATGCTGACACCAATGTATTACCTGAATTACGAAACCTTCCATTTGTGTTGTCATGTGCATGACAACTGGTTTGTGCGCAACTGCCCGCTGGTCAACACTATCCGCCGCCATCACGCCGCGCACCACAGCCAGCCGATCATGATGGAGCGCAACATGAATCTGACTTATCCGATCGCCGACTGGTACATGGGCACCAGTGACCTCGATCGTGGTCTCGTTGGTCACCTGTTCAACGGCTACAGCACGAAATACGTCAGGAAAGAGTACGCGTCCGATCAGGGCGCGCAACTCGACGGCAGGGCAAGAACCGCCTGAAATTCCCTCAAAAGAAGATCCCAAAGGGGAAGGGAGGATGGGCGCTTTCGGGCGCCCATTCGTTTTTTATACGCTTGGTAGGCCGGTCTTTCGACGGGTGCATCATGCCGGCGCGACTGCGCGCAATTCGGCGAGATACCTAGATAGTATTTCCTGTTCGGTGCGCGTGCGCTGATTCGCGGGGCAGGGAAAGCGCAATAACAATGTTGTCTTGCCCGCTTCTCCGAGGCGGATGCTGACCCTGGGCTCCGCCGAGGGCATGACAACAAACTGCTCGCCCTCCAGTTCGCGCAGCGCTGAGTGTGCCGGTGCGACAAAGGACGAACATACCGACATTGCGACTTCGTAAAGAATGCGGCGTGCGGCATCCAGGTCGTCGCTGGCAGCTACCGGAATGTTGACCATGGCGAGCTGATAGTCTCCGAGGCGGGAGTTGTTTTTCATCGAATGGGTAACGAAAAAACTGTTCGGGAACTGCACCACCTTGCCCGTGAACAAATGTTCCTCGCTCATTTCCAGCACCGTCGTTGACAGCAAGGTCTGGTCTATGACTTCGCCGCGAATGTTGTTGATCTCAATCACGTCGCCGAAGTTGAAACTGCCGGATGTCGTGCGATGGATGTAGCCCAGGGCGGAGGTCAACAATTCCTTGCCGGCCAACACCACGGCCACGCTCAGTGCGGCCAGAGACAGGGCGGCGGCGAGCAATTGCGTCCACCAGACGAAGATCAGCGCAATCGCGGCGAGCAGAAAGGAAAAATTTCGCCAAAACACCGAGGCGCGCAGTTTCATTTCCCGGGATAACCAGCCGCGGCTGCGCAACATGGCGGAAATGCCGAAGTTTGCGAGCACTACGGCAACAATGATACCGATGGTCCACAGTAAATCCGGCGCGACGCCGGACAAGGAAAAGTTAGTCGTCATGGGAATCCAGGTTGATCTTAAATCCGACTTCGAAACTGAACATTGAATTGAATGAAACCGCGATCAGGGCGCGGCTAACAAGGGCAATACTTTTTCCGCATAGTAGTGAGGCGTTTTCCCGCCACGTGTCTTGTCGCGCAACACGCCGTTACGATCGATCAGGAACGCGGTGGGCGTGGGGTAAGTGCGTTCGAAGCCGCTTTCCAGAAGTTCATCGGCCGTGGTGCCGGCCAAATTGTATATGCCGAGCATGCGCTCCACGCGATGCCGGTCCTGGGGGCGATCGACTCCGACCACTATCACCTCGAACCCGTCTTTTTTGTGCTCTTCGAGAAAAGTCTCCAAGATGCCGATTTCGAAGGCGCAGTGTTTGCAGTAGCTGGAATAAAAATTCACCAACACGACCTTGCCCTTCAATGCCTGCAGGTCGAACTCCTGGCCGGAGAAAAATTTTCCCCTGAGCGGCGGTGCCGGCTCGCCGACTTCGGGCGCGGCCAACGCCAGCGACGTGAAAAAACACAGAAACAAGAAGAACGATTGAGCGAGTTTCATATTGGACTATGCAACGGGAAAGATTGCGGGCCGTGAAGGGTCCCAGTCAAGTTGCCCAGTATACTGGGCAAACAAGTAGGCGATCCACTGGGAGGCAGAATATGAAGGAATTGGCGAAAGAAATTACCGCGGATGGGCAGGTGGCCCGCATTTTCGAGTGGCGGCGCGGATTCAATACCATTTATCTGATCGACCTCGGCGTACACCTCGGATTGTTCAAGGCGCTAGCGGAATCCCCGGGATTAACCGGCACGCAGTTGGCGGTTGGCCTCGGATTGCACCCACCCTACGTCGAAGTCTGGTGCAAGACCGCCTATGGTCTGGAAATTCTCGACGCGGATGCCGACGGCGGCTATCGACTCGGCCCGCACTTCGACGCCATCCTTGCCACCCCGACTCACCCGCGTTATTTGGGGGGGTATGTGCGGCTGGGAACCGAAATTGCGGCAGAAGATTTTCGCCGGTGTCGCGAAGCGTTCAAGTCCGGCCAGGTCAAACCTTTCCAGGGGCGCGGCGACCACTTCAATCAGGCGATCGCCGAATCCACCCAGGGCCTGCAAGTGGCCACTGCAAAAAAAATTCTCCCGGCGCTTGGCGGCCTGGCGGAGAAACTGGCGGCGGGGGGCGCAATCCTGGAGATCGGCTGCGGGACGGGCAATTTTCTGATGCAGGCGGCGAAGGCCTTTCCGAATGCGCGCCTGGCCGGTGTGGACATCGACGACGAAAGTTTGGCGCAGGCACGCGCCAAAATTCAAACGGCGGGACTGGGTGCTCGAATTGAAATTCACAAGGAAAAAGTGGATGCCGCGGCGGGGTCCTTCGACGCCTGCGTGATGATCGAGGTATTGCACGAAATCGCACCGGGTATCCGCCCGGCGGTGGTCGCTGCCGCAGCGCGAACGCTGAAAGCCGGCGGCTGGATGGTGATCGTGGATGAAACCTATCCTTCCAGCCTGGCCGATGCACGCAAACCGGAATTTCGATTTCCCCTGCAGACCGGGTTCGAAGAATTGATCTGGGGCAACGTGATCCCGACCCGGGAAGAGCAGGAAGAACTCCTGCGTGACGCGGGATTGCGTGGCCCGATCAACCGTGAACTGATTGGAGAGGGATTTACCGTGCTGACGGTGCAGCGCTAGGACGAGCACTCACCACGGAGGATGCGGAGGACACGGAGGAACAACGAACTGCGAGGACAAATTCGAATGAAAATAAAGTGTGGGTGTAAGTTTTGGCAATGTTATTGCCAACGCATGCGTGAACATTTGGAGCAGCGCGGCCTAGCGCAATTCACGGACGACATTTGTTGCGATCCGATTTTTCGGTGTTCCTCTGCGTCCTCCGTGGTGAGCGATGCTTTCTTCAGGTGCCAAAAAAAGCGCGATCCACGAACAGCGCCAGCCCGACAACCATCACTATTCCGGACAACACCACCACGAACCTCGGTTCCCACCGGGTCAGGCGCAACTTCAGCAATATCGGAATCAATAGCAGCACGATCGCCGCCTGGCCGGCTTCGACGCCAAGATTGAAGTTCAACAGCGATAGCAGCAGATTTTCCTTCGGCAGGCCAATTTCCCTGAGCACCGAGGAAAATCCGAATCCGTGCACCAATCCGAAGACAAAGCTTACCGTCCAGCGCCGGGACGCGGCGAATTTCGGAAACAGATTTTCCGCCGCCACATAGGCTATCGACAGCGCGATTACCGACTCCACCACGATTGACGGAATGGCAACCACGTCCAGCGCGGCGAGCGCGAGCGTGAGGCTGTGCGCGATGGTGAAGCCGGTGATGATCTTCAACAACTGAATCAGATTGCCGCCGCGCAGAATCAGCATCAACAAAAACAGCAGATGGTCGTAGCCGATCAGAATGTGTTCAACACCGAGCGGGAAGAAACTGCCGGCGCCTTTTGGCAATTCGGCGGTTTTCGACAGCTTGACTTCGGTTTCGCGGGCATCGTCGCCAAAGGCGAATTGCTGGCTCCCGCCGCTCCAGAGAATCAGTGCCAAGGTGTGATGCTTCGCTCCCAGCACACCGGGCATGTCGTCGCGGATTTTGAGTGTTGTGATGGCCGCAGGGCAGACGAATTCCACGCTGCCCACCAGACTGATGGCGGCGGCCGACGGCGCCTGAACACTGCTTTTGTCCGGTTTGCAGGGGCCATCGGCGGTCGAGAAATGCAGTTTTTCGCCGATCGCTTTAGCCAGGGGCTGATAGTCTGGCGCAACACCGGGCTGGCCCAGGCGCATGGCGCTGTATAGAGGGCTTTCCGGAATGTCCGACAAGGTCAGTGCGTAGCGCGCGATATTGCCATCAATCGTTATGTTGGCCGAACCGGTGATTCCGCCGGTATGCGCGCCGGCTTGACCGGTAAATACGCAGAGCAGGATGAGCAGAATACGCATCATGAAACCGAACCTTATGGCGGATGGCTCACTCGTTACGATTTGTTTGCAGCGGGGGCAGGCAAGGTGGGTTTATTCGCCATGTTGTCGATCAAGGACAGCAGATTGCCGATCTGGTAATCGGCGATGGTCACGACGTAGGCGCTGCCCACCGGCAACACGTATCGGCTCTGGCCATCCGGCGCGACATCACCGACCGCGAATTGGGCGAGCGGCAGGGGATGGGATTTTTTGTACACTACAATGATCATCTGCGGCGCGGTCAGGCCGTAGGCTCCGGACTGCATATCGAGTTTGAACTGGCGCTCCATGCGCGCGCGGCCCAAAGCGCCAAAGGCTTTTTCGATGATTTCTGCCCGGGCCGGATCGGTTTGATGCTCATGGGCCTGCTTGGCGTCGTTATGTATGCCGTGGTAATACCATGAGCCGCCAGCGTCGCGCTCGAATCGGTGCTGCATTCCAGCCTGTATCAGTTCGATGATGCTTAGTTCAGGAATCGGCGCGGGAATCAGCAGACGCGATCCCTCTACCCCGGCAACGTGCTCGGCTACGCTTGCCGGGAGTGTCGAGCGGTTCCGAATTTCGGTCAGTACGACGCCTACTATCAAAACGCCCAGTACCAGCCAGATAATCAGCAGACGTTTTCGCTTGCCTGGCGCTGGGCTCATCGCTGCTTCCACCATACCGCGCAGCCGATGGCGGCTAACAAGGCAGGGACCAGAATGATGGTCAGAAAAAAGGTGCCTTTCATCTGGCGGTTGGTGAGATTCACACGCGGCAATTCCCGGGCGCGCGGCTCCATTCCAATAAGATTTTCTTTTGAAGCAAGATAGTTCACGGTATTCAGGAACAATCTGCCGTTGCCCATGACATGAAAAAACGAATTGGTGGCGAAGTCCGCATCTCCGATGACGGCGACACGCGAGCGGCCAGTTACCGGCAGCGAATTTTCCTTTGCGGTCTTTTTGTCGGCCTCTTGGGCGCCGGGCGCGGGAAACGCAGGGTCTCCCTCCGGGATCGGGCGGCGTAGCGCCACGGCCATGATAGTCAACGGTCCGGGCCGATCCTTTTTCTTGTCGAAATCTGCCCGAGCCGCGTCGGTTTCGCCGAAGCTTTGTTTGGAGGAATTGATCAGCGGAATGACATCGGTGCGGGGCACTTTCTCCGAGGTTGGCGACAGGGATCGGGTGCCCGGAAAAAACGTCAGGGGCAGATCCTGGGCGATCGGATGGTAGTTGTATTCGGTGACGGCGGGCGAGGAAGGGTCGGCCCAGAAGTGACTGGATTCGTCGATGATGATGGTGTCGTCGACCACGATGCCGTACTCGCGCAATAGCGGTTCCAAACCCGAACGGACGAAGGGATCGAGCAGAAACAATCCATTGCCGCCGCCGGCCAGGAACCGCCGTATGGATTGGATTTCCGTCGGAAGCGGGGGCTGCTTGGGGCCGGCGATCACCAGCAGGGAACACTTGCCGAGAGTGGCTTCGGCGCTGCTTTGCGAAAGGGAAATTTTTTCGGCGGTGTAATTCAGCGATTCCAAGGCCCCGCGAGCCTTGGACATGCCGTGTTGCTCGTACTGGACATATACCGAGCCCAGGCCGTGACTATGGGCCATGCTGCCTTCCATATGGTCGTGGGACTCCTGGCTGAACGGATCCGCCTCCCGGTGCCCGTCGAGGAAACAGATTTTCTGGGTAACGCCGAGCGAAATGCGCAATATGGCGTTGGCAATTTCCGTTTCAGTATGGCCGTTCAATTGCATCTTGCGCCCTTCGCTTTCCAATAGCGCGGTGCCGGCGAATTGCACGCCACGCAGCCGGGCTTGAGCCGGATTGAGCATCGGGTCGAAAAATTCCAGTTTAAGTTTGTCGGTCTGGCTGCCCATCAGTTCGTAAAGTTCGACTTGCTCCCGCATCAAGGGGTCGTGGAAGAACGTGATGTTGACCGGTTTTTCCAGGCTGGCGAGTACCTTCACGGTCTGCTCCGACAGGGAATACCTGCCTTCCTCGGTCATATCAATGCGCGTTGAAAACTGCACGGAAAAATAAGCGATGGCGCACAAAACGCCGACCACTCCCACTGAAGATAGGATGATTTCCCCACGGCGTTGCCGCAGCAATGTGGCGAATTCGGCGCGCAAGGAATACGCCCCCCAGAGCGACAAGACCAGACCCGCGGCTGCGATCAGCGTGGTCAAGGCCCGCCCTTCGAGAAGGATCAGGTAAATGGCACCCGCGAGCGCCAGCAGCGCGATACCCGCAATAAAAATCAGACCAGAGCGGAAGAATTTGTCCATGTCAGCGGCGCCATTGGAGGTAACTGGTGTTCAGGGCCAGCGCGATGGCGCTGATGATCAGATAGAAAGCCACGGCTTCGCTGCGTATCAGACCCTGCACGAAATCCGCGAAGTGCAGCGCGAAAGACAGGTAGCCCAGCAGACTGCGCAACACGTAGGAAGTCTGGAAATTCTGCAGGTGGCCAACGTACCAGAAACTCAGCAGCACCGGCACGGTGATAAGCGCGGCGACGATCTGGTTCTGGGTCAGCGCCGAGAAAAACTGCCCGATCGCGAGGCAGGCCATTCCCAGCAGGAAGAAGCCGATGTAGCCGGCGATGATGGTGGTGGTGTGCGGGTTGCCGTACAGATACAGCGGTACCATGTCGATAAACGTGCCCGCAGTCATCAACAGCAGAATGGTGATCGCGCCCAGGTACTTGCCCAGCACCATTTCCCAGGTCTTGAGGGGTAGGGTCATAAGCAGTTCCATGGTGCGGCCGCTGTATTCGCCCGAGAACAGCCGCATCGACACCAGGGGCAGCAGCGTCAGTGCCAGGATGCCCATGTTGCGGAACGTCTCGTCCATCGAGGCGCTGCCGCTCATGAACATGTTGTAGCTGAAGAAATAACCGGTGCCGACCAGAAATACGGCGACCACAAAATACGCGATCGGCGAACGGAAATAGCTCAGCATTTCCTTCTTGTATACCGCCAGCAGGCCGGTCATTGGCGTATCTCCGTGGCGGAGGGGCCCGCCACATAACGCAGGAAAATATTCTCCAGCGTGGGTTGTTGGCGTTCCAGCCGGTGCAGGTTCCATCGCGTGGCTACTGTTCTTGCGATGGCGGCTTCCACGCCCTCCCGCGCATCGGTCTGGCATTCGACGTTGAACATGCCGGCAATGCCGGGCATTGGGTGGGGGCTCACGGCAATCACTCCCGGTACGGCCAGCAATTCGGTCCGCATCGCTTCGACCGGCGCGCTGGCGGTCAGCAGAACGCGGTTGGTTTGTTCGGACGCGCGCTGCAAGTTGGCTGGGGAATCGATCGCCAGCAACTTACCGTGATTAATGATAGCCACCCGGCTGCAGATCAGCGTTACTTCCGGCAGGATGTGAGTGCTGATGAGAACGGCATGTTGTTCGCCGAAGGCTCGAATGACTTCGCGGGTTTCCTGTATCTGGCCCGGGTCGAGACCGGCGGTCGGCTCGTCCAGCAGCAATACATCGGGCTTGCCGAGCAGCGCCTGGGCAAGACCGGTGCGCTGGCGGTAGCCCTTGGATAATTTATAGATTTCGCGGGTGAGCACGTTCTCCAGGCGACAGGCCGTGGCAACGCGGTCGATTTCCGATTTGACTTGCCTGCCCGGCACGCCCTTGACCTTGGCGACAAAGCGCAGGTATTGGGCGACCTCGAGCGTGTCATACAGCGGGGGGTGTTCGGGCAAATATCCCAGGCGTCGTGCCGCTTCCTCGTTCTGGCGGGACATGTCGTAGCCCGCGACGGTCACCCTGCCCGACGAGGGCGTGGTAAAGCCGGCGATCATGCGCATGGTCGTGGTTTTGCCGGCACCGTTGGGACCCAGAAAGCCGACAATTTCGCCCTTCCCGACCGAAAAACTCATGTCGTGAACGATGGTCCTGGAGCCGAAGCGTTTCGAAACGGATTCCAGTGCGATCGCGGGAGAAGAAGTATTCATTCTAGAAAAAGCAGTTGAACCACAGAGGTACTGAGAACACGGAGAAAAAACAACTTGTTGCTTCGATCCACGCACTCACCAAAAAGGTGAACACTGCTGGCGTGACAACTCATTGATGTATTGTTCTTCTCGGTGTCTCTGTGCCTCTGTGGTGCGGTTTTTAGGTTCATGGGGGCACGGGGAAACAAAAAGGCCCCCCGAAGGGGGCCTTGAAAAAACGGTCTTTAGACCGGCAATGCTTACTTGTACCAGCGTCCGCCCTTGGCGGCGTATTGGTCCTGGTCGTGCGCCATGAACAGCGAGGTGCCTTCGATGTCGCGCATGAACTTCAGGCGGTTCAGGGACTTCATGTAGTCCTGCACGCTGTAGTTCAGGCCGGCGGGATAGCCGTCCAGGTTTTCCTGCATCCAGACTGCGTCCTGCGAAATGATGATCGTGCCGCTGCCAGCCGTCTTGACCTTCATCGACTGGTGGCCGAGCGTGTGGCCCGGGGTGCTCAGGATCAGCACGGAACCATCGCCGAACAGGTCATAGTCGCCTTCCAGTTCCAGGAAGTTGAAGTCGCGCGTGCCTTCCAGATCGGCCAGCACGAAGGGAGGGCCGGTACGGCCCTGGAACTTCTCGGGGAACCAGCCTTGGTAGAGCTCTTTCTTCTGGATGACGTGGATGGCGTTCGGGAACAGCTTCATGTTCGCGCCATGGTCCAGGTGCACGTGCGAGGTCACGACAATCTTCACCTTGTCGGCGGAATAGCCGAGCTTCTTCAGTTGCATGTCGATGACGTCTTCACGTTTCTGGCTGGGCTTCAGGAAGCCGCAGGTACCTTCTCCCCAGTAGGCCTTGCAATTGCCGTCGGAAATGGCGACGTTGTTACCGGTGTCGAACACAACCAAGCCCTTGGGGTGATCGACTACCCACATGCTGACGGGGATGGTGATATCGCGTTGTTTTTCCTTCGGCACGGTGGGGATCAGCCCGGAAATGGGGAACGGACCAAACATACCGCTGGTGGTCCAGTAAACCTTGGCGGTCTGCGCAAACACGCCGGACGAGCCGAACGCGCACAGCAGACCGAACAATACGGCAATGATACTTTTCTTCATTTGGAATCCTCCTGACAGATTATTTTGAGGGGGGTTTTTTGCTACTTGCACCGCAGGTTCTTTTTTGAAGCCGAGCGGGGTATTTTTATGTTCTCCCCTTGCGACCCTTAAGGTGCTGACGGTACAGCGCGGACGCAGTGTGCCTGTTCCAAATCTGGACGTCAATCCGTTGCGCCTGCCGCAGATTTCACCTTCCGAATTTCTCGGCTCAGTTAACGCTGTCGGCGCTGAGCATGCCTTTTTGCAACAACTGCCGGAATACCTCGTAAGTTTCGCGTATGCCGTCTTCGATACTAACCGTGCCATAGTCTCCCAGGTGGGCCCGGACGGGTTGGTCCGAAAGCGCCATGGGGAAAGGGAGGGCCTCTCCGCCGGCTTGAATCTGGGCCTGAGGGACAATTTTTTTCAGAATGCCGATCGACTGTTCGACTGTTGAAGAAACGCCATTTATATCAAAGACCTCCGAACCGACGCGGTCCTTCGACACCGCCTTGATAAACGCGCAGGCCACCTCGCCTGCATGGAGCCAGGAAACCGGCCCACGGAAGGGGATGGTGTAGGGTTTGTTGGCTGCCGCCGCCAGAATCGCCACCGTTGTTTTGGACGTCATGCCCTGGTCGCGCCCCACGCCGTACACCACCCCCGGGCGCAGACCGATGCTCGGAACCTGCCAGTCCTGTGCATAAACTCGCGCCGTCTGTTCATTGCAGAATTTGTACGCGCCATAAAGCGTGGGCATGGTTTTGGGGTCGAACACGCCGTGTGCGGCAATTGAACTGGCGTAACTCAGGCGTTTGATCCCCAGTCTGCGGGCCGCCTCGAATACATTGATGGTGCCCAATACATTGACCCGGGCGCCTGCCGCGGGATCCGTTTTGCAAAACGGGACTTGCAGGGCGGCCAAATGAATGATGGCCCGGGCACCGCTCTGGTCCAGGGCGGAATTGAGTGCGGCAGGGTCCGAGATATCGCCGGTGAACCATTTGATCTGCTGAAGTTCCGATTCGGAGAGCAGTAACCTGGGGCGCCGCTTGTCCCAGGCCATGTCGAAAGCGGCAACCGGAACACCGGCGTCCAACAGCAACGACAGCGCCCAGCTTCCGATGCAACCGCCGGCGCCGGTGACCAGAACCGGAGCATTGAATTCTGAAGGGTTGATCTTGAATTGTTTTAACACACGAGTCCTTTCTTAAACTTCCATTGGCAACTGCGGATTACCTGCCCATTCCGACAGGGAGGCGTCATACAAGGCAACATTGGTGTGACCAAGCATGGTAAGCACCAATGCTGCGGAGGTGGCGGCGATGCCGCCGCCGCAATACGTGATGACTCTGGGCGCAGCCAGTGGCTCGGCAAACAGCGTGCGAAGTTCGGCGGCCGATCGATAGGCATTGTTGGCATCCACCGCATGCAGCGCCGCCACGTTGATGCTGCCCGGTATGTGGCCCCGGCGTCCGTAGGTGACCCCGCCGGTCCCGGCGTGCTGCTCGGGTCGCAGGGAATTAAGCGTACAAGTGTCGGCACGGTGAATGGCGGCCAGTACCTCGGCCGAGGTGGCCACCATGTCGCGGCGCGCAGGCCGTTGCGGGAACTCGTTGTGCGGACGTTTTGCGGGCTCCCCGCTTTCCAGTGCGCGTCCCTCTTGTTTCCACTTTTGCAGCCCTCCATCGAGTACTGCCGCCTTGTTGTGTCCGAACACCCTGAGCATCCACCACATGCGGCTTGCCCACCAGTGATTGGCGCTGGAGTAGCTCACGACCAGGGTATCCGACCCGATACCCAAACCCGACATGGCCTCGGTGAACTGTTCGGCCGGGGGCAACATGAAATGAAACGCGGCCGAGGTGTCCGCGACGTCGTGATCCATGTCCACAAAGGCTGCGCCGGGGATATGCGCCTTAAGAAAATCCTCCCGGCCTGGTACCACGGTGTAATAGCTGTTATCGGGCAGTGGCGGCAGATGGGTGGTGCAATCGAGCACGCGTACGTTGTCGTCTTGCCGATGCCGATCGAGCCAGTCCGTGGAGACAAGGTATTCGGGGTGAACAAATCCGGCGTCGGTAGTCATGCTGTGGTCCGTTGAATACAAGTCGCGCACGCTACCAATAAACGCCGGGCCGCGCCACTCGGCCATATACCAAGCTCCAATCCGGTCCGATTTGAAAAAATCATCCGCCTTTGCGGCGGCAGGACTCAATCGCATTGCCGTCGTAACCATCGGAAATAACAGTTGTTTTTTTCAGAATTGAGATCTCCTTTAGTTTCGCAGGGTGGGCGCTTCCGATGGCGTGCCGAGCGCTTGCGCAAAGAATGTTGCGAGACCTTACGTGTATTCGCGCCAATGCACCGATATTGCAAGAGCCTCCGAAAATTTCAGGTATGGGGAATTTCCAATTGCAGTCGAATCCTGCATGATTCCGGTCTGGATCGGGGCGGAGAATCAGTTCGTCGCGATAAGTCCTTAAAAGTTATAAACATAAAATGGGAGGACCGATGAATTCAGACGCCGCAAACTATGAATTGCTGTACAGCAACCAGGCGGCGGTCCCGGAATTTCAGAGTCATTTTGACAGTTGGGCTGCAAAATCCGAATTGGCGCGGCGACAGCTCAATGTCGAAATCGACGTGCCTTATGGCGACCACCGCATGGAGACCATGGATATCTTCCGTCCACGTGGAGAGTCCCGGGCACTGTTGATGTTCATTCATGGGGGCTATTGGCGCTCGCTGGACAAGAAATACCATTCGTTCGTTGCGGCCCCCTATGTCAACGCGGGCGCAACGGTAGCAACTGTCAATTACTCGCTGTGCCCGGCGGTCAAAGTTGAGGACATCGTATTGCAATGCCTGAAAGCGGCTGCCTGGCTGTACCGCAACACGGCTGAGGTCGAGGCGCCCCGCAACCGGATTTTTGTCGCGGGGCATTCCGCCGGCGGGCATCTGGCCGCGATGTGTCTGTCGGCGCAATGGCCACGCTATTCGCGGGGCTTGCCGGAAAAAGTGGTACAGGGCGCCGTCTCGGTCAGCGGTATTTACGATCTGGTGCCCATTTCCCGGACGCCGTCCATCAATGTGGATCTTCGCTTGACCGAAGCCGAGGCCATGAAGCTCAGCCCCGCGTACATGCCGCCCGCGACCAAGGCGCCGCTATTGATCGCGGTGGGTGGGCGCGAAATCGGCGGTTTCAAGGAGCAACATGCGCTGATCGCAAACCGCTGGTCGCAGGTGCTCGCGGGAGACATTCCCTGTCCGGAGGACAATCACTTCACCATTCTCAATACCTTCGCAAATGCCGAGTCGGCACTGTGCAAGGCGACTTTGAGGATGATGGGGCTTTAAGACAGGGACGAGGAACGAGGAGCGATGGAATGCGTTCCTCAGACTGCTGGTATTATGTCCAGCATGCCGCTCAAGACCGTATCCTGTGACCATGGCGCCCCGCACAAGGGGCGGGGCGCAACAATCAACCCCGAAGGGCGCTTCGAGAAGGAGGCCAGGGAGGCGTTCGACGATGGCTGGCACGAGGCTGAGGAGGGTGGCGTCGAGCGTCCGCGGACGATTGTTACGGCCGAGACGGTCAAGGCAATTATCTCTCGCAACGATTCGCCGGATGTGCCCTTTACGCAGAGCATCAATCCGTATCGCGGATGCGAGCACGGCTGCATTTATTGCTACGCGCGGCCGACTCATGCGTACCTGAATCTTTCCCCGGGCCTGGATTTCGAGACGCGGATTTTCGCCAAGGTCAACGCGGCGGAGTGTTTACGCAAAGAGTTGGCAAGACCCGGATACCAATGCGAAAGCATTGCGCTGGGGGCCAACACCGATCCTTATCAGCCAGCCGAGCGCGAATGGAAAATCACCCGATCCCTGCTGGAAGTGGCTTCCGAATGCAATCAGCCGCTGGGCATTGTTACCAAGAATGCGTTGATCGAGCGCGATCTTGACCTGCTCGGGCCGATGGCGGCAAAAGGGTTGGTCGCGGCTTACGTATCAGTCACCACGCTGGACCATGATCTGGCGCGGCGCATGGAGCCCCGTGCCACGGCGCCGATGCGCCGACTGGAAGCGATCCGGCGCCTGTCGGCGGCCGGTGTGCCGGTCGGGGTGTTGGTTGCACCGGTGGTGCCGTTTCTGACCGATGCCGATTTGGAGCATATCCTCGATGGAGCCCGCGCGGCCGGCGCCACATCAGCCGCTTACGTGCTGCTGCGCTTGCCCTATGAAGTCAAGGATCTGTTTCGAGACTGGCTCGTGCAAAACTACCCACTCAAGGCCGGGCATGTGATGAGCCGGGTGCAGCAAATGCGCGAGGGGCGCGACAACGATCCGCAGTTCGGTTCGCGGATGCGGGGCAGCGGGGAATTTGCCCACATGCTCGCGCACCGCTTTGAGGTGGCTTGCAAGCGTCTGGGATTCAACCAGACCCGGCGGCAACTCGATTGCACACAGTTCCGGCCGCCGTCACTGGACGGGCAACTGGATTTTTTCCGTTGAGCAGGAGAGTATTGAAAGTCAGGGGCTAGGGGCTAAGGGCGAGGATTGAGGATCGGGGATCGGGGATCGAGGATCGAGGGGGGGCAGGATTGAGGATCGAGGCAAAACATTTCACCCATTCACTCATTCACCCTTCACGCCTTCACTGAACTTCTCACCCGTCACCCTTCACTCATTCACATCATCTTGTGCGTTCGCGCTTGTCTGGCTTAGGATGAAAAAAATCTATTCTGCCGCCACACTGATCGAGGCCCATCTGGTGCGCGACCTGCTTGGTCACGCTGGCATCGATGCGATGGTATTGAACGAAAATCTGCAAAGCATCGTGGGAGAAATTCCGGTCAACCAGGCTGGGCCGGAAGTATGGATATCGAATCAGCGCGAAGTCAGGCAAGCGCTGGAAGTGGTGCGCCGGATGCAAAGTCCGGTGGGCGCACAGGCGGCGATTTTTTGTCCGGGGTGTCATGAAGAAAATCCGCGAAATTTCGAGTTGTGCTGGAAATGCCTCGCCGAGTTGCAAGCTGGCGCCTGAGCCGGCGCGCCGGCGCGCCCTGCAAAAACTTGCGGCGGCCTGGTTATGCCCGGTGGCGTCCACCAGCTTGGGACAGACACGAAGCAAGAACATGAAGGTGTTCCTTTATGTGGACGAGGGGCTCGCGGCTTACGGTTTTCCGGAGGGGCACCCACTGGGCATCGACCGTCAGGGGGCATTTTTGCGGGAAGCAAACGCCCAGGGTCTGGTTGGCCGCGCGCAGGTCATGGCGGGGCGGCCAGGCAGCGCCACGGAAATCGGCCGTTTTCACACTCAGGAGTATGTCAATTTTGTGGCCGGGGCCGAACAACAAGGACTCGAATTGCTCGACGGCGGCGACACGCCGGTGTTTCCGGGCGTCTACCCGGCGTCAGCCTATGTGGTGGGCGCGGCCCTGGATGGATTGAGCCGGGTCATGTCCGGCGAGTGCCTTCGCACACTGCAGCCCATTGGCGGCCTGCATCACGCCATGCGAGGTGGGGCGGCGGGGTTCTGTGTGTTTAACGATCTGGGTGTGGTGATCGAGACCTTGCGCAGTCAGTATGGCGTCAAGCGGGTGGGGTATGTCGACATCGATGTGCACCACGGCGACGGTGTGTATTACCCTTTCGAGGCAGATGCCGATCTGATTTTTGCCGACATTCACCAAGACGGGCGCACGCTTTTTCCCGGCACCGGCCACGAACATGAAACCGGCAGCGGCGCGGCCAAGGGGACCAAACTCAACATTGCCCTGCGTCCCGGGTCGGGTGACCGCGAATTCATGCTGGCGTGGGAGCGCGTGGAAGCCCACTTCGAGCGCTGGCGACCGGAATTTTTGGTGTTTCAATGTGGTGCCGACGGGCTCAAGGGCGACCCTTTGGCCCATCTGGAATATTCGCCGCAGGCGCATGCCCATGCAGCGCGGCGGATTTGTGTTCTGGCGGAAAAACACGCAAAGGGCCGCATCATGGCGTTTGGCGGAGGTGGGTACAACCGCGCCAATCTCGGGCACGCCTGGTCGGTGGTGTTAAGAGAATTTATCGGCTAATGATGATTCCGGTAACGCCGCGCCCAGGCCAGGATCTGATCGAGTGTCACATTTGCCCCGCACAAAACGACCACTGGATCAGGCCCTTGCTCCTGCGTGGCGACGGCGTTCCGCCATGGGAACTACGTTGTCCTGCCTGCGATCGGAGAGCCCGGCACGCCTGATCAAGTCGTTCCAGAAACTATCGCTGTCATCGGATTTGAAGGCAACGTAGAGCGCGACTTCCTCCGGATAGGCACTGGGTGAACCCAGCCGTGGAAGGTGCCGCACCGGGGAATTTTTCTGATAGGCCAGGCGATCGGCTTCCCATGCGTGAAGAATGGTGTGCCAGAGCGAACGCTCGAAGGGGTCATCCTCCTCTTCGAAACCGTACTGCCATTTCAGAAAGGATGTTTCCACCGGTGAAAGATTCTTGCTGCGAAATTCTATGCCCATGCACTCCTCGTCTTCGGATAGAACCTGTGTGATTGCGGTTCATTGTTCAGGCGGCATGCCAAACCATTCCGCCGCCTGCAATAGTGTGCGGCCCCGCGATGGACTTGGCAAATCGAAAATTGCGGCAACAAGTACGTGGCATGTTCAGGGGCGCACAACTGGCCTGTAGTGCGCCATGTGCGAACTGTTAGAATCCGATCCCTTTTGAGGGTGCCGATTCAGGCGCCCCGGCGTTTCGTATCTTTAGCGCACACTCCATGGCGTTTATCTCCCAGCCCCCCCGGCAACTGGCCGCCCCGGAAACATCGCCGCGATGGAAAAATGTCGCGGCAAATGGGGCTTTGGTCTTTGTATCCCTGATGGTGGCAGCGCTACTGCTGGAGTTGGGTTCCTGGGCCTGGATCAAATACGTTCGCGAGAATCGCCTGGCGCGCTGGGAATTTCGCGCGACCCGGCCGCCACCTTACCGAGATGCTTCCTATTTTGGTCCCGAATTTCTTGCCGAGGCCCAGGCGAGCGTCTCGGGGCGCTTAACCGATGTTGTCGAGCTGACGGACTACCATGGCCGATTTTTCAATATAAGGGGTGGCTTCCGGGTGACAACGGACCTCCCGCTCCGTGCGACGCGCAGGGTCTTGATGTTTGGCGGTTCGACCCTGTTCGGGCAGGAGGTTCCCGATTCGCAGACGATCGCCAGCTCTTTGCAAAGACTGCTCAATGGGCAGGGTTTGGCATGGGAGGTGCGCAATTACGGGCTCCCCGGCATGAATGCGGCGCAGCAGACCCGGATCCTTGGGAGGATTGAGATTCGTAAGGGCGATCTGGTGCTCTACTACCACGGGGTCAATGACATCTATTACCTGGTGTTCGGGGGCTATCGTGAGGGCTGGGTGAACGGTGTGCCCGCGTTTCGTCCGGTGCAAAAACTCGGGGCCGTTCACAAGCTGCTTCACGCGTGGCACGAACGCTTAAAGGGTTACAGTTTTACGGCGCAGCTCGCGCTCGACGTGTATCAGCGCGGCAAGCCTTCGACGGTGACCGACGTTAATGAGCTGACACGCAATCTGGAAGTCGCGCAAGCGCAATTCCGATCGGCGCTGGAAGGCGCGGCGCTGATTGTCGGGAACGCCGGCGCCGCATTTGTTCATGTGCTGCAGCCACAGCTGTTTGCCAGCCGGCAGATGAGCGAGTACGAAAAGAAGCTGGTGTCCAATCCTCTGGAAACTCCGCCCGGTGTGGACGCCGCATTTCGGCGCGGGTATCCGGTTCTGCGCAAGGTGTCGGAGGCACTGCAAAACAAGGGCATTCGATACGTGGATATTTCCGATGCCCTTGACGGGGGCCCCGAGACCAACGAGGTGTATCTGGATTTCTGCCATCTCGCGCATGAAGGCAATGAAAGGGTGGCGCGGCGCATTCTGGACGTGTTGCTCGGCACCCGGATTACGCGGTAGAAGGCTCTCGGCCCTACGAGTTACACAGTAGACGTGGGGCTGGCCAAGTTGACCAGCGCAAGCGGAAAGTATTGCGGGGAGTCCGCAGCTTATCTACACTGTGGCCGCTTCAAACTTTCAGGAAGGGAGTGTTGTGATGAAAAATCCGCTGGATTCGCTTTGGGGTACGGTCATATCGGGATTGGTGCTGACCGTGATTCTGGTTTTCGTTGTCAAATCAGTTATCGGGGGATGAGCCATGGAAATGCTTCCAGGAATTTACCGTTGGATTCATATCCTGGCGGGGGTAATGTGGATCGGTTTGTTGTACTACTTCAATTTCGTGCAGGTCGCGGCGCTTAAGGCGGCGCAGGCAGACAGTACGGCGGCCGGAATTACCAAACATGTGGCGCCGCGCGCACTGTTCTTTTTCCGCTGGGCGGCCCTGGTGACCTGGCTGGCGGGGGCCGCATTGTTGGGCGCAAATTTTGTTGCCGCTTTCACCTTGCAGGCTGGCTTTGAAAAGATCGGCATAGGCGCATGGCTGGGCACCATCATGCTCATCAATGTCTGGGGCGTGATCTGGCCCAATCAGAAAAAGATTCTGGGTATCGTATCCGCGACCGATGAAGTGAAGAACAAGGCGCGGCGCGTGGCGTTCCTCGCCTCGCGGACCAACACCATGTTATCCCTACCGATGCTGTTTTTCATGGCGGCGCAGTCGCATATGGCGCTTTAAGCGCGACACTCGGATTTGCCTCGTGCCCGGGCATGGCCCGGGCATTCTTATTTGGCAGGAGGCAGCGCTCCCAACCCCGCGACCCGGTCCCCGGCTTTAATTCTTCGCTTGCTGAACCAGCCGAGATTCATTTCCAGTGCGTAGGCTGCGTTGCCTTTTGAGCTGTGTGCCTGCTCGGAAAACGGCGTCATGTCCTCGATATTCAGAATTTTTCCGCGCGCATCGATAAACGCGACCGACAGCGGTATGCGGGTGCTCTTCATCCACATGGCGGCGGGTGCGCTGTTGGGGTAGCTGAAAATCATGCCCGCGTCCGCGCCGAGTCGTTCTCGATGCATCAGGCCGCGCAAGCGTTCTTCTTCGCCGGTGGCCGCCTCAACTCGAATCTTGTGATTCTTGATTCTCAGGATGTAAGTGACCAGCGGATCGGCCGCCGCAGGCCACGCCAGGGTCAGCCCGACCAGAAACAGGGCGGCAGCACAATCCATCCTTAGATTCATCAGAATTTCAAAATGTGGAACAATTTTAGGCGAAGAATTTTCCGCCATCCGGAATCGATATGGTGTTATTTCCGATAAACGGGATTCCGGCACCTCCCTGAGCACACTTTAACGCAATTGCACAATCGTGTTTCAAGGAAGTGTCAGCCGACGCGACTTCTGCCGGGAGAGGTACAACGCCCGGTGATTAACTCTCTTCCGGGCAGAACCCCGCGCGGTACTCTGAGCTTGCGAGCGATACATGAAGAGGTAGATTGCTGCTTCGCAGCAGAGGGGGTGAGGGCGATTTTGTTACGGTTCAAAAAAGCAAAATACTAGTTGACAAGGTATTGGCCTTACTCGTATTTTTGTCGCGCTGTAAAGCTTGTCTAGTTTCAAGGAATTTCGGTCTGGCTTTACGCAATTTGAAGATGTAATCAAAACCAATGCGCACCTTCGCAAATTTGCGGAGGCTTCGCACATCCTCGGGAGGTTTCAAAATTATGGTGAAGCAATCGTTGCACTTCAAACGTGCCGCGTTATCCATCGCCGCGATAGCGGCGTTCGGTGCTTCAGGAGTGGTTTCCGCTGTTGGTGTGGATACGCTGACTTCAACGCTGTATCCGAACTACGTAACGGACGACATGCTCTTGAACGCGGACAAGGATCATCAAAACTGGCTGCATTACGGCAAGGACTATCAGACGACCCGTTACAGCGCCCTTTCGCAAGTCAACAAAGGCAACGTCAAAAAGCTGCGTCCGGTGTACAACCTGTCGTTCGGCGTTCTCGAAGGTCAGGACAGCCAGGCTGTTGCGGTTAACGGCATGGTTTACGTGACTACGACTTTCAGCAAGGTCATCGCTCTGGATGGCGCAACCGGTAAAGTGGCTTGGAAGTACGAGCATGAGCTGCCGGGTGATGTATTTCCGAAGCTGTGCTGTGACGTCGTGAATCGTGGTGTCGCCGTGTACAAGAACAAGGTTTATCTGGCGACCCTGGATGCACATATCGTTGCACTCGACAACCACACCGGTAAAGTGGTGTGGGACAAGAAGGTCGGCGACTACACCTATGCCGAGACACTTACCATCATGCCGATGGCCCTGCGCAACAAGATCATTTTCGGTACGGCAGGTGCTGAATACGGCGTGCGCGGCTGGATCGCGGCGATCGATGCCGATACTGGCGCTCCGGTATGGAAGACCTACACCATTCCCGGACCCGGCGAGCCTGGCAATGACACATGGGCCGGCGAGTCCTGGAAATACGGTGGTGGCTCCGCCTGGATCACAGGCGCGTACGACAAAGAAACCAACTTGCTGTATTGGCCGGTGGGCAACCCCGGTCCGGACTTCGACCGCCATGTGCGCCTCGGTGACAATCTGTTCACCAACAGCAACCTGGTCATGAATCCGGATACCGGCAAAATCCAGTCGTACTTCAACTACACGCCAAACGATCCGTACGATTACGACGGCGTGAACGAGATGATCCTGGTGGATGTCGGCGGCAAGAAGCTCTGGCTGCATGGTTCGCGCAACGGTCACATCTATGGTATCGACCGCGTCAACACCCAAGCGGGCAAGGCAGGCAAGGAGCACAAGTGCGTCTGGGTCACGCCATTGCAGCGCGTGAACTGGGTCAAGACGCCGATCAGCCCGTCCAACAACTGCAGGCCGATCTACAACTATCCTGAAAAGGATGTCGTGTACGACAAGGTGACCACCGATATCGCTCCGTCCCTGGACGGCGGTAAAGAATGGCACCCGATGGCTTACAGCCATCGCACCAAGATGGCTTATGTGCCGGTGTATGACTTTGCCATGGACCTCCAAGCCAAGAAAATGGAATGGAAGCGTGGTGAGTGGTATCTCGGCGCGAAGGTTATCACTTTCAACGCGGGTGCTGGCTCCATCAAGGGCGTAGACGGCGCAACAGGCAAGATCGTCTGGCAGAAATCGCAGAGCTGGCCCGCAACCAGTGGCACATTGGCCACCGGCGGCGGCTTGGTGTTTTACGGCGATCCGGACGGCTACTTCCATGCCGTGGACGACGAAACCGGTGAAGACCTCTGGGCATACCAGGTCGGCTCCGGCATTCACGGCAACCCCACCACCTTTACCTCTGGTGGCAAGCAGTACGTGACCATCGTTTACGGGATGGGCGGCGGCGGCATCTGGGGCCTGTACTTCGGCGAGTGGCTGAAGAAGGCGACCAAGGGTGGCGGCCTGATGGTGTTTGCTGTTGACGATTGATTTTCAACAGGACATCTGGCAACAGTTCTGAGTAGCAGATTGGGAAGGGGGGGGCGGTTGCCCTCCCTTTCTTTTTTGGCAGGGTAAAGTCCGCAGGTAAACCAGGGAGTCAACGGGGCGTTTGAGTTTTGGGGAGCGACCCGAGATAGTCAAGGAGTCAACAGTGGGTATGTTGTTAAAAGTTTTTGGTTTGGGTGTCATGTTGTGTTTCGGATCGGCATTGGCGCAGGAAGCGTCCGAGGAGCCGTCCGATGCATTGGGCAAGGCCAAGGCAAGAGGGAAACTGGTCGCCTGTTCCGATCCCTATAATTATCCGTATGCGGTACAAGACGCCGATCCACCCGGATTCGACGTCGAGATTGTTCGGGAAATAGCCAAGCTTGGCGGCATGTCGCTGGGAATGTCCTGGGTCAGCACGGCGAGTCGCGGCGGCACGTCCAGGGCGTTCCGGAACTCCATCTTGAAGAAAAACTGTGACGTGTTCGTCGGAATGTCTGATAACGGCGACGACGACATGCTTATGGGACAATTGGTATTTACCAAACCCTATCTGGGCGTCGGGTATGTGCTGGTTGTCCAGGGCGCAGCGGAAAAACTCAAAACACTCGAGGATTTGAAGCAGGCCAAGATCAAAGTGGGCGTGGCAATGTCCACGCCGGCGGATGATTTTCTGTTTTCCAATGGCATCACGCGCGAGCTCTATCTGGACAATCGCCGTATCATGCAAGGCATGGCCAAGGGCGAAGTGGATGCGAGCATGGTGTGGGCCACCGCGGTGGCCGTGGCGCGCAAGGAGCACGCAGGCGCGAAATTTCAAATGGTCAAGGACTATGTTCCGGTCGAAGGCCATCGCTGGAATCTGAATTTTGTCGTGCGCAAACAGGACAAGACCTTGGTCGAATTTATCAACAATGGCGTGGATACGCTTCTGTCGAACGGTAAAATCAAGCAGATAGTCGAGGCTTACGAAGTGCCGTTTTATCCGCCATTTTCCATAAGCACAAATTGAGGGAGGATTGTTTGTCATGTCTCAGATGAGATTTTCCGGCTTGCTCCGGACACTGTCGGTGGTGGGTGTCTTTGCTCTGGGCTTGCTGGCGGGGGCGCCCGCATATGCCCAACACAAGGCCCATGCCAACGATATGGAGATGCCGACAAATGACTTGGAAATCGTCAAAACCGGCCGTGGCTTGGTCGCGCAACGATGCGCTTTTTGTCATGGCGGCGATGCCGCCGGCGGCAAGGGGCCATGCTTGACTTGCGGAAAGTTCAAATATACCGGCAACGCGAACAGCGATATCTACACCACCATCGCCATTGGCGTGCCCAAGAGCCTCGGTGGATCCATGGGCGCATTCGGTACCACCATGTCGCAGGAACAAATACTGGCGGTCATCACCTTCCTGCGTTGGGAAGAGAAGCGACGCATCAGTACCGGAGAAATCCCTGATCCTTACAGCGCCGATTCCAACAAGCAGCTGGAATTTCCCAGCGACAAGAAGTACTGATTTGCGAAGTTGAAACTTAAAAGGCCGGCATATTGCCGGCCTTTTTTATTCTCAATAGCTTTTTACCCCAGATTCCCTACGTGCGCAGCACGTCGGAGGACTCTTTTAGGGCACAAGGGAAAATCAAAAATGCAATGTTTTGTGTTTCCTTAGCGTTCTTTGCGCTCTTTGCGTCAAGATTTTCATTTGAATTTTCTGAACTTTCCTTAAAACAAAAGCTCGACGCAAAGGCGCAAAGGAAAGCCTGGAATTCTCAAGAGCGGGACCTTGTGTACGGCGGATATCAAGGTACGCACTGTTATCAATGCTCACCTATTAGGTGAGTTCGGCATGCTGATCCAAATCCTTGCATTTCTCTGTGCGGCTGAATCGCGGTTTTTTGGGTTTATTTCTTGCCCGTGCTGCCGAACCCACCGTCACCTCGCGCACTGGCCGCGAATTCGTCGACTATGTTGAAGCAGACCTGGACCACGGGCACCACGACCAATTGCGCGATACGTTCCAGCGGATTCAATTTGAACGTGCTGGAGCCGCGATTCCAGACCGAGATAAATATCTGCCCCTGATAGTCGGAATCGATCAACCCCACCAGATTGCCCAGCACGATGCCATGTTTGTGTCCCAGACCGGAGCGCGGCAGAACAACTGCTGCCAACCCGGGGTCGCCCAGATGGATGGCGATGCCGGACGGTATCAGCTGCGTCTGCCCTGGCGCCAATTCCATGGCTTCGGGGAGGCAGGCTCGCAGATCCAGTCCCGCCGACCCATCGGTCGCGTAGGCGGGAAGATATTCCTGCAGGCGTGGGTCGAGAATCCGTACGTCGATATTACGCATTGGCCTTACGGGAGTCAGAGTTTTGCCGCGGATTTATCAGTCAGGAACAGTTTCGCTATATGCCGCATGAGCAGCCTGGCCTGATCGATTTTCGGAGAGCGTCCGCTGCGATGCACGCCGTTATCATCAAACAGCACCAATTCGTTGTCGTTCGAGCCGATTGCCGTCTGTACGAGGTTGGCGGCAAGCAACGGCAGCTTTTTGCGCCGCCGTTTGGCTTCGGCCAATTCCTCGAGTTTTTCGCTCTCCGCGGCAAACCCCACGCAAAAAGGTGGATGCTTGCGATTGACGACCGATTCGATGATGTCTGGGGTGGGGGCCAGTTCGAGCGTGGGAACGGCATCGTGCTTTTTGATTTTTTGCTCGTGGCGGTTCTTGACGTAATAATCCGCCACCGCCGCAACCGAGATGAAGATTTGCGACTGTTCAACCTGCGCCTGAACCGCCGTGTACATTTGTTGTGCGGTTTCGACCCGAATCAGCGTGGCACCCGCCGGTGCCTCCAGTGCGGTGGGTCCCGCAATCAAGGTGACAGTGGCGCCCGATTCCAGCGCTGCCTGAGCGACGGCAAAGCCCATTTTCCCCGAGCTGCGATTGGTGATACCGCGAACCGGATCGATGGGTTCAAAGGTTGGCCCGGCGGTGATCAGGATTCTGGCGCCAGAGAGAAGCTTGGGCTGAAACCAGCCCACCACTGCGGCGACGATTTCGGCGGGTTCGAGCATGCGCCCCATACCGACTTCTCCGCAGGCCTGGTCTCCCGATCCTGGTCCCAATACGGCGATGCCGTCTTCCCGTACCTGGCGAATATTGCGTTGGGTTGCCGGGTTCTCCCACATTTGCCGGTTCATCGCAGGCACAATCATCAGGGGACATTCCCGCGCGAGGCATAAACTCGACAGCAAATCGTCGGCGGCACCATGCACGAGCTTGGCCATAAAATCCGCGCTCGCCGGGGCAACGAGAATGGCATCCCGATCCCGGGACAACTCGATGTGCGGCATGCCGTTGGGTACGTTGGTGTTCCACATGTCCGAGAACACCGGTTTTCCCGACAGCGATTGCATCGTGAGTGGTGTGATGAAGCGACATGCTGCCTCGGTCATGACAACCTGCACCTCGGCCCCTTGGCGCTGAAGCTCCCTGACCAATTCCGCGGATTTGTAGGCAGCGACTCCTCCGGTGAGGCCCAGCAAAAGGCGTTTGCCGCCCAGATCGGTCATACGTGCAATCCCAATTCGGTTGTCCGGGTTGCAGTGTAAACTGTTGTTGTCAAATACAAAAGTGTTTGCGAGGGGAGAGGGCATGGCAATCACCGACTGGCCATTGGACGACAGACCTCGGGAAAAATTGTTGGCCAAGGGAGCCGCCGCACTTTCCGATGCGGAATTGCTCGCGATATTTCTGCGCACTGGCTCCCGCGGACGGACGGCTGTTGATCTGGCGCGCGACCTATTGCGCGAATTCGGGTCGCTGGCCGCACTTTGTGGCGCCGATCGTGAACGATTTTGTTCCATGGCGGGACTGGGCGATGCCAAATTCGTCCAACTTCAGGCCACCACGGAGCTGGTAAAGCGTGCCTTGGCCTCGGAGATGAAGCAGGGTGACAATCTGAGCTCCCCTGCTGCGGTCAAAGATTACCTGCGGCTGAACCTGCAACATCGCCCCGTGGAGGTATTCGTGGGGCTGTTTCTGGATGCGCAAAACCGCGTGATTGCAGTCGAGGAATTGTTTTCCGGCACTTTGACTCAGACCAGCGTTTTTCCGCGTGAAGTGGTACGTCGCGCCCTGTTTCATAACGCCGGAGGGATGATCTTTGCGCATAACCATCCGTCCGGGGTGGCGGAACCCAGTCGTGCCGATGAAACCTTGACGCGCGCCCTGGCGCAGGCCCTGGCCCTGGTGGATGTCCGGGTGTTGGATCATCTGATTGTGGGGAGGGGCACCGTACTCTCGTTTGCCGAACGCGGTCTGTTATAGGCGTTCTCGGCCCTATTTGCGGTTGAGGAAGTCGGGTGAATCGTGCTATAAAGCGCACCTTTCCGAGATTCCGGATCCGTCCGGAACGTGCATTTGTGCCGGAAATAAGATTCGGAGAATCCAAGATGGCCAGAGTATGTGAAGTAACCGGCAAGAAGCCGATCGGGGGCAATCATGTCTCCCATGCCAATAACAAGACCAAACGCCGATTTCTGCCGAATCTGCAGTACCGGCGCTTGTGGGTTGAGACCGAAAAGCGCTGGGTCAGGATACGACTGAGTATGGCGGGCCTGAGAACCATCGACAAGAATGGAATTGACGTCGTGCTGGCGGACATGCGTAGCCGCGGTCTGAAAATCTGAATAATGTCGGGGACTTGGCCGAGTAGTCTAGATTCGCAGGCCATATAACTCGTTTTAACTGGACAATCTGGAGCATCAGAATGCGGGAAAAAATAAAGCTGGAATCATCCGCCGGAACAGGGCACTTCTACACTACGACGAAGAACAAGCGCACGACGCCGGACAAGATCGAGATGAAGAAATTCGATCCGGTTGCCCGGAAACACGTGATCTACAAGGAAACCAAGCTCAAATAAGCGCGCTTATTTCGAGCGGCAATTGAAACAAAAAGCCCGCCAATCGGCGGGCTTTTTGTTTAGTGCGTCGGGGTATGCCGGCGCTCAGGCATAGCCGCGCAGGGTTCTTGAAAAGTCTTGAAGCGGCGCGATGCCGCTTTTCTCGGCACGATGGCACCAGTCCTGGAGTTGCGAGAGCAGCTGTTCGCGGGTGGCGGTTGAGCGCTGCCACAGCAGTGTCAGATCCTGACGCATCGAATATACGGTGGCCAGCACCTTGCTCTTTCCCAAGGCGGCATCCAGATTGGCCTTTTCCCCAACCGGCACCATCTTCGCATCCAGGTGCAACCAGCGCTTGATTTTCTGGGTATCCACGGACGGCACAAGGCTATGCTTTCGCAGGCGCTGCAGTTCATCTGCACAGGTTGTTTTGAGCGAGCGCGTAAAACGCGCCAACACGTCGTAACGATGGGTGATAACGGCCTGCAGGGTGTCGAAGTCACATGCCGGCTTTTCCGCTCCGATGCGAACCTGGGGCGCCAATTTCTTGACCTCCGCCAAGCCCACTGTCTCCAAGATCCGGATGTAAAGCCAGCCGATATCGAACTCGTACCACTTATTCGATAGACGAGCCGAGGTGCCGTAGGCGTGGTGATTGTTGTGTAGCTCCTCACCGCCGATCAGGATGCCCCAGGGAATAATGTTGGTGCTGGCGTCTTCGACCTCAAAGCTGCGATAGCCAAAGTAATGGCCAATGCCGTTAATGACGCCGGCCGCCATGACCGGGATCCACAACATCTGCACCGCCCAGATGGTCAGGCCAATAGGTCCGAACAGAATGATATTGATCGCCAGCATGCTACCGACACCCAATTTGTCGCGCGCCGAATAGACATTGCGTTCGATCCAGTCCTCAGGCGTGCCGTGGCCGTATTTCTCGAGGGTTTCCAGATTGGCCGCTTCCTTGCGGTAGAGCTCGCTACCCTCTGTGAGAACCTTTTTCAGTGTGAGGATTTGCGGGCTGTGCGGGTCTTCTTCGGTCTCGCACTTCGCGTGGTGTTTGCGGTGAATCGCGGTCCAGGCTTTGGTGGACATTCCGGTGGTCATCCACAACCAGAAGCGGAAGAAATGCGACACGACCGGATGAACCTCCAGAGCCCGATGCGCCGACAGCCTATGCAGGTAAATCGTGACGGCGGCAATGGTGATGTGGGTCATGATGCCGGTAATAACCACGTAGCCCCACCATGGCAAGTCCAGCATCCCGTTAACCCAGCTCGGGAGATCAATAAACGTATTTGAAATCATTAGGTTACCCTGAAAAGTTCAAGATGGCATACGTTAATTGTACAGTAGGCCAATGGCAATGCAATGTAAACGAATCGTAGGTTATTTGACGGTGTTTCCTTACACGTCCTCGCCGACACCTTTAATGACTCCCGACGTCGGGAAAAATCCACTGAAAAGTATTGAACCACCCTCATAGTCGGCGTTCTTCTGCCTTCGGCCATGGTCCAATGATCCGAATATCGCGTTGGGGGAAGGGAAATTCAATGCCCCGGGCGCGAAAGGCGCGATAGATTTCGAGATTAAGCTCGGATTGCAAATTGAGCTTGCCGCGCTCCGGATCTTCGATCCAGGCCATGACCTCCAGATTGATGCCACTCTCCCCGAAGGAGGTGAGCAGGGCCAGGGGCGCCGGATCTTTGAGCACCCGGACATGGCTCCCGGCGATCTGGGTCATCAATGCCAGAACGGCGTCGATGTCGCTCGAATAGCTGACTTGCACCGGAATGCGCATGAGCACCCTTCGATTCGAATACGAATGATTGATCAGCGTGGAGGTCACAACGGTTTCGTTGGGAACAATGGCCTCGGTACCTTCCGGGCTGCGAACAATAATGCAACGTGAAGTCAGCTTGGTGACTTCTCCGTAAAAATTATCGACCGTCACCAAGTCGCCCGGGCTGACCGTGCGATCGAGCAGAATCGTAAATCCGCTTAGGTAGTTGGCGAAAATTCTCTGCAGGCCGAATCCCAGTCCCACGCCCAGTGCTCCGCCGAACACCGATAACACCGTGATATCGATTCCAACGATGGGCAGGGCGATAAGCACTGCGATGATGACCAGAATCGTGCGAATGATCTTGGTGAAGGCAACCCTCAGGTTGATCTCCATCTGGCCCAGCGACATGATCCTGGTTTCCAGAAATCTGCCAAGCCAGAGTGCCGCCAGGACTGTCAGCACCACAGTAAGGCAGGCGGACAGGATCATTGCCAGGGAAATTCGCTGACGACCGATGCCGAAGCCAGTGTCGTCGAGGAATTGCGCGATATCGGGGAGCCAGCCAGTGATGTAGAGCGCTACCAAAGTCCAGACCAGCCAGGTGACCGCGACTTCCCATGACCGCAGCGCCCCACCCGGTGCGAAGGTGTGGCGCAACAGATAAACCACCGCTCGAATGGTGAGCATTGCCAGCATCAGCGGCACGGCAATCTTGAGAAGGTTTGCCGGCATCGCCCAGATGGACAGGACCCAGCGACCCGCGGTCAGAAGGACCAGCGCGACCAGAGGAAAAACCAGACGACTGGTGCCGCCAACGCTGATTCTCTGCGTGGCGGCAGAATCGGCATTACCGGAAACAATGAATCGTCGCTGCGTACGCTCTGCTACCTGCCAGGCGACGAGCAAGGCGATGGTGATGACCGAAAGCTGCCAGAGAATAACTCCGCGTTGCAGATCGCTCAGCAAATCCGCGAAAAATTCACTCATTTTCAGAGCGGACTTTCAAGTCAAGCCGGCCGGGTTGAGCGGGGGCGCCGGATTACCGGGTGCTGTCGCGAGCCCGAATGGCCATCGAGTGTTTCCGATGACGTTTCCAGTTTCCCCAATAAGCTTTGCACAGTTCCGGATTGCCTCGAAACACCAGCAGATTTTCGGCATTTCGATGTTGCGCGGCGAAGGTGAAATTGAAACTGCCGGTGATCAGCACCGGCGAGTTTCCGGCGGGATCGATGATGATGATTTTGTTGTGGGCAGAAGTGTGTTCCGCGTCGGTGACAACGCTGACTCCCGCGGCGAGGAGTTTCGGAACGACATTGTGCTCGATGAGTTCCATCTGCGAGGGGTCGGCAATGACCTGAACATCCACTCCCCTCCCCAATGCGCGAATCAGCGCATCGGCAATGTTCCCGTGGGTAAAGCTGAATGCCTGCACCAGAACCTGGAGCTTCGCCCCATTGATGGCATGCACCACAAGCGCCGCCGCGTCGTCTTCCGGGGAGAAGGCGAATTCGATGGTGCCGGTGGAGGGCAGCACATTCGATGGTTCCAGCGCCCGGGCCGAGCCGCCAAAATAATTGCAGGCCGAAAGAAGAGCCACGATTAGAGCGTAGCGTCGTGCAGGTTTCATGTGTCTTTTTCCAATACTGCGGCAAAAAAACCGTCGGTGCCGTGAGTCTGGGGGCGCAACTCAAAAAATTTTCCGCATTCCAAAGGTATGCGGCTGTCGTCCAGCACTTCCCCGGCATTCATTAGTT
>CAMDKM010000007.1 GCA_945900965.1 Bordetella parapertussis
TCGGGGAGGGGGATGCTTCGCCTCAAACCGCGCGCGGCGGAAAATTACCCAATGACTGCGCCTTACAGCCCGCCAAATACGTCATTTCGGCCATCAGGCGTGCCATCCATCGCGATATTAAAGTGTCGTGGTGAAATATGCGGGCTAAACCCCTTCCCCTGCTTGCGGGGGAAGATTGGGAAGAGGGCATGCCTTTCGGTCTCGTGTTTATCATGCCGTGGGCGCCTTGCGCTGCGGAACTCAAAACCCCTCGTGTATTCCGTCGCCTTTCACGAGCAAATGTTTGGTCTCGCCGCTGGGGCTATGTTGCAGGTGGGCAACCACCTGCTTGCACATACGCTTCAAATGCCCTGCGTCTTTGCTCGCAACCACTTCCTCCGGGAAGTCGAGCCTGTGAGTGACATTCGGCAACCCCAGGTAAATTGTGTGGTTACCATCCGCGTGCTTGTAATCAAGCGTTGCGCCTTGGAAGGCGTTGCCCAAAGTCCTCATCAAAACCTCGATTTTCTCTTTCATGCGGCCTCCAATCCTTGCAACCCGTCACTACTCGCCCAATGCCAGAAATTGCGCAAACTAGCGGGGAGGCACAAAGCAAGCCCTGCCGCTAATGTTTTGCAGGCCTTCGATTGTAACCATGACTAGCTCGTAGACCCGCCCGGCGACCGAGTTCGATAGCCCCGCTCGCAACGCCTCAGCTTTGGCCCATTCGGCGCTTTTTTCTTCATTGTCTTGGCGCTTTGTGTCGTAAATCGAGTCATGAAACCAAAGAGCCAGCTCTATTTCGTAAGGACGCTCGGCGAATGAACTGAATAGCGGCAAACAGACAAAGCACTCATCCAAGTGCCGTGGTGTGTGGTAGCTGCGGTGTTTCTCTGAATAGTGGGCAAGCAACTCATGGAACAGGGCCAGGTCGGCTGCCGAGACTCCAAGCCCTTTCCACATCTCTTGCCATTGTTCAAGGCAGGGCATGCTTGAGGGGGCTAACGAATGAAATGGAATTCCCCGTCTTGGTAAAGTGGCGGTGCGGTCTTGCGGTGTCGATTAGCGATGATAGTTGTTCCGGAGCGAACATAAATAGCCCCGTCTTCGAGATTCTCAAAGAGCGCGGAAACTGGAATACGGGTGTGCCGGAACACCCAATCGCCGCTTACCTTGCCTGGATCACGCTCCACTGCCGTACATGAGGACCAGTCGATCATAAATAAATGCTACCACTGTTGTCGCTTTGGGATTAAGGAATGAAAGCGTCTCCCTTAAAGGGCAAAATTGTGCCCGGAAAAGGTAGCTTTAAGGACCGAAAGCCACCCAGAATTCCATCGCTAAGCAAGTGACATCAATGAGTTACGCGGGTCCGACCCGAGCGCCAGGCATAACGTGAACTCGACTCCCGAAACGTCGGCGATCCTGGAACAGGCGGCTCGGCGTATCTGGAAATGCCTTGAGTTCCAAATGTCTTGCGGCCATTGTTCATGAAAATAGTTATATCGAAGTCGGGCTATTTGCCGCCGTATCACGAAATAGACTGCGTGGAGATAGATCAACGTTAGCCAAACCAACGATTTCGTCAACAGAATATTCCAGCTCCCGTATCCTGGATAGGCTGCGTGAGGCGATAACGCACCTTCACTACAGCCGTCGGACTGAGGAGGCTTATATCCACTGGACCAAGCGATTACTTATCCACGCGCTCACGAAACGCTTGTATTAACAGTCCTAGTTTTTCCGTCAACGCGGGTCCGAGAGATTCTTCACTGAGAATGCCGACGGCAATCGCGTCGCAAACGGCGGCCATCGGGTCGGACGCGGTGCGGATCAGAAAACAGAGGGCTGAGGACTGAGGACAGAAGTTTGGAGTTGAGCGAGGACAAAGCGGACGCAACGGCGGGTCACGCCCGCAGGCACTGCTCCGCCTTCGCGGTCGCGCCCTTTGGATCGGCAATTCGCGTCAGCCATCCAGGCAACCATCAAACCGCGTTGCTTCCTTCGCCAACAGGGCATTCCAAAACTGGATGTCACCTATACCTTTGGCGCCACATCCAGTCTCGCGATCCAATCTTCCATGCCCGGCTTCGCCACCGGGTAGCGCTCCATTACCCGCGGATCGTGGCCGGGAACAATATGCTTGGGGGAACTCGCCAGGCGCTTGAGGGTATTGAAGCCCTCGTGCATTTCGGCCACGCTGTACACGATGGGAAACAGGCGGTCCTGTTCCATGTGCGCGTAGAAATGGCTGGCGTCGGAGGCCAGCACCACCCAGCCGCGGCGGGTACGTACTCTGACAGCCTGAATACCCTTGGTGTGCCCGCCGATATGGTGCACCTCGATACCCGGCGCCACTTCGTCCGAGCCGTCGTGAAACACCACGCGCTGATCGAATACGCAACGCACCATGTGCGTCACGTCATCGGCTTCGTAAGCATGCCGCATGGTCGCATGGCACATGCAACGGCCGGTCACAAAGTCCATTTCCTTGTCTTGCAGATGAAACCGAGAGCCTGAGAACAAGGGCAGGTTGCCGGCGTGGTCGTAATGCATGTGGGTGATGATCACGTCCGACACTTTCTCCGACGCAATCCCCAGGGCCTTGAGCCCTTCGGCCACCGGCTTGACGATCTTGCGATTGCGCTTCTTGGCCATCGCCTCGCTGAAGCCGGTATCCACCACGATGTGGCGGCCGTTTCCCGAAATAACCCAGACGTAATAGTTGAGCGGCATCTCGACATCGTGCTCGTCGCCGCCCAGGAAATTGTCCGGGGAACGGCGCATCAGGTGCGCGTATTTGATTGCGTAGACTTCGTAGTGGTCATCCGTCATTGATTAGGGCTCCAAATCAAAACTCTTTCACCAAAACCTCTTTCACCGCAGAGGACGCAGAGGACGCGGAGGAAAGTCAAAAGCAAAGAATATGATGGTTTAAAGACGTCGTTGATGATTTTCCGTTGCAGCCGACTATTATCTCGATGAGACATGGGCAAGCATCGTTATCGGACACATCCATTCTTTTTAGTTTTTCCTCCGCGTCCTCCGTGTCCTCTGCGGTATGCGTTTTTCTTATTTCTTCTCGGATTTTTCGAATTCGGCAATGCCCTCTCTGGCCACGCGGAAGCTGTCGATCGCGGCCGGCACTCCGCAATAGATGGCGACCTGCAACAGTATCTCGCGCACTTCGGTTTTGGTCACACCATTGCGCAGCGCGCCTGTCACATGCAACTTCAATTCGTGCGGCCGGTTCAGGGCGCTGAGCATGGCGACGTTGAGCATGCTGCGGGTTTTCTTCGGCAGTTCTTCCCTGCCCCAGACTGCGCCCCAGCAATACTCGGTGACCAGTTGTTGCATCGGCATGTTGAAATCGTCGGCTGCAGCAATGGATTTTTCCACGTACTCGGCACCCAACACGGACTTGCGGATTTTCAGACCTTTTTCGAACATTTCGTTGCTCATTGCTTATCTCCTGATGTTAAAAATCAAAATCGAAAACTCTTTCACCGCGGAGGACACGGAGGACGCGGAGGAAAACCAAAGAAAAACCAAACGTGAGTGAAAAGCTAGCGCAGAAAGTGGTCGATAGATACGTCCGAGTATTCATATCTGCCTTGCTTTTGACTTTCCTCCGCGTCCTCTGCGGTGAGTGCGTTGTCTTAATTATTCTGGTGAGTGCGTTGTTTCAATTCTTCGTGGGCCAGACCGGCGCGGCCAATGCGTCTTTGGCGGGATACACGGTGATCGGCACACCTTTTTGCCACTGCACGATCATCAGACTGGCATCGGCACGGCGGCCGTTTTCCTCGAAACGGAGTTTTCCGTTGCCGGCAAAGAAATTCGCCGCGCCGCCGCTGAGATTCATTTCTCGCAGCGCCTTGGCAACTGCTTTGCGGTCGGCCTTGCCGGCGGCTTCCAGGGCTGCCTTGAAGATCAGCATGTCGCCATAGGTGGTAACGAAGTGCTGGGTGGGCCAGGGTTCGCCGGTTTTTCTCTTCACCTCGGCCACGAAGTCCTTCTGCGAACTGGTGGTCCAGTCGGCGACCACGGCCATGACGCCTTCCAGTTGCTCGATGTTCATGTTGCTACGCAGGTCCGGATCGAGAATGGCCGCACCGTTGGCGATGGTCGGCAGTTTGCCGCGCCCGAGACCGAACTCGTTCATTTTTTCCAGGAGCAGCTTGGCATCCGAGATCACGGTAGGCAGCAGGATCAGAATATCCGGACGCGCGGCGCGCACTTTCTGGATCAGCGGCGTGGCATTGGCCAGCGGCGGGGTGAAGGTTTCGTCCACCACCAGCTTCAAGCCGAGCTTTTCGAACTGATGGTCGCGCATCGGTTTGACGAAGGACACCGACGCCGCGGTATTGTCCATCACGATGCCGATGGTCTTGGGCCGTTGGCCGGAGGCTTTTTCGGCCATCTTCAGCAATGCGGGCAAGGAGCCTTCGGCCTGCTGCACGCCGGTTGCGGAGGTCTGAAACACGTACTTGAAGCCGCGCGAGGTAATCAGGTCCGAATAGGAGAACGTCACCACCGGCAGTTCGGCGCGCTCGGTCACTTCGGTGACCGCAAGAGTGAAGGAACTCAAGTAAGCGCCGGTGGCGGCCACCAGGTTCGGCGCATCGGCCACCATGCGCTGGGCGGCGTTTTTGGCCCGCTCGACCGAATCGCCGGCATCGAACACCGAGAGTTTGAGTTTCGCACCCCCCATGAACTTGATGCCGCCCTGGGCGTTGATGGACTCGATTGCCATGTCGGCCGCCATTTTCATTACTTGGCCCTGGCGCGCATACGGCCCGGACATTGGCGCAATCAGGCCGACCTCGACTTCCTTGGTCTGCGCGCCAGCCAGGGTGCCCGTGCCTATCAGTGCGAGAGTCAGAATGTTGGTCGCAAGCCTGCTTATCCGAAAGGCCACGCTCGAATCACGGAGGGCACGTAGAACACGGAGAAAAATATGGGACTTGAAACGTTCGACTCCTTCACCCACCGGGCAACCAAAAAAGAAAAATTGACGCTCTGGTTGACTCCGTGACCTCCGTGTTCTCCGTGATTCAACTGAATTGGTCAATTTTGTTTTTAAGCACATCATGCCTCCCGGTATTGAATTCTACATTCCCAGATACGCTTGGCGAACGCGATCGTTGTTGCGCAGGGTATCGTGGCTGCCTTCGAGCACCACCCGACCCGCTTCCAGCACATAGGCGCGGCTGGCGAAATGCAGCGCTTCCGCCACCCGCTGCTCCACCAGCAGGATGGTCACGCCGGCATCGGCGTGGATGGCGACGATACGTTCGAAAATTTCATCAGCAACCGAAGGCGCGAGCCCCATGGAGGGCTCATCGAGCATCAGCAGCCGCGGGTTTGACGCCAGGCCGCGGCCGATGGCGAGCATCTGTTGTTGCCCGCCGGAGAGCGCGCCGGCCAGGGTTTTTGCGCGCTGCGCCAGCAGTGGAAACCAGGCGTAAATCCGCTCCAGATTTGCGCTCCATGCCCGCCGCGCATTGTCGGCATAGGCGCCCATTTGCAGATTTTCATAGACGGACAGGGACGGAAACACCTGACGGCCTTCCGGCACATGGGCGATGCCCCGATGCGCGCGCGCCGCAGCCGGCATCGCCAGCAGGTCCGCACCCTCGAAGCGGATTGCGCCGCCCATCACCGACACGATGCCAGAAATTGTCTTGAACAGGGTGGTTTTGCCCGCGCCATTGGGCCCGACGATGGCGACAAACTCACCCTTGCCAACCCGGATACTCACCTCGTTCAACACCAGCACGCCGCCGTATCCCGCGCTCAGGGATTCGATCTCAAGCATTCGCAGCCCTCCAGCGTTTGCCGAGGTAGGCGTCGATCACCGCCGGATCGCGAGTGATCTGCGCCGGCAACCCCTGCGCGAGCAGCCCGCCTTCGTTGAGCACCACAAAGCGATCTACCAGACGCACCATCGCCTGCATGGTGTGTTCGATGATGACAATAGTGATGCCCTGCGCCGCCAACCGGCGCACCACGGCGATCACGTCCTCGACTTCGGCCGCGCCCAGGCCCGCCAGGGTTTCGTCGAGAAGCAGCAGTTTTGGTTTGCCGGCCAGCGCGCGCGCCAGTTCCAGCAGACGCAGCTCCTTGTTCGACAGGCTACCCGCCAGTCGTTGCGCATGGGCCTGCAGGCCAACCTGGGCCAGCGCCCGTAACGCGACGGCGTGCGCATCGAGATCGGATGCCGTATGCACATAGGCGCCGACGATGACGTTATCGAACACCGTCATGCGGCGAAACGGCCTCACCACCTGGAAAGTGCGCCCGATTCCTGCGGCACAAATGTCGGATGTTTTGCGGCCCAGCAGAGAGCGGCCCTCGAACAGGATCTCGCCCGTGTCCGGCGCGATGAATCCGTTGAGCAAATTGAAAAACGTGGTCTTGCCGGCGCCGTTCGGTCCGATGATGCCGAGAATTTCTCCGCCCATCACGTTGATGCTCACATCGCGCACCGCCTGCAATCCGCCGAAGGCCTTCGCCAGGTTGCGCACTTCCATCACCACCGTCTCGCTCGGCGCGACACGTGCCGGCGGCGCCCTGAAAAATCCGGAATCGGCCATTCCAGGCTCGCGCGGGCGTGGTATGGGGCGGCGGCGGGACAGCACATCATTGATTTTCCAGAACACCCCTTCCGGAGCCACCAGTATGACAACGATGATCGCGATGCCGTACACCACGCCCTGAATGCCGGGAATGACATCGCCCAGCCGGGCGTGCAGAAATTCGCTCAGCGGCACCAGCGTCAGCGCGCCAATTACCGGACCCCACAATGTTCCCGCGCCGCCGAACATGGTCACGATGAGTGCCTGTGCCGACACCAGCATGCCAAACACCGCGGGCGGCGTAACCACAAGCAACACAACGGCATAGAGCCCACCCACCGCACCCGCCAGTGCGCCGCTTAACACGATGGCCTTGAGTTTCCACGACAGGGTGGGAATACCGGTGGCTTCCGCGGCGGCTTCGTCCTGGCGAATCGCGATCAGCGACATACCGAAGCGCGAACGCTCAACGCGACTGGTGAGCCACATCGCGCCAAGCAGGAGCGCGAGCGCCAACCAGGCATAGATGCGGTGATCCTCGAATTGCATCCACGCAGCGGGCGATTCGCGCTGCATCGGCAGCGCCAGCTCCTGATAGCCCAGCCACTCGAACAGATACAAGAGTGCCAGCGGATAGGCCAGCATCGCCAGCGCAAAGTAATGCCCGCGCAGGCGGAAGGTCGGGATGCCCACCGCCAATCCCGCCAGCGCGCCCACCGCCGCCGCGCAGGGAATACCGAACCAGGGCGACAGACCCCAATGAATTTGCGCCAGCGCTACGAAGTAAGCGCCCAGGCCGAAAAATGCCGCATGGCCAAAAGACACCAGCCCGCTGTAGCCGCTCAGCAAATTCCACGACAGGCCCATCACCGCCCAGATCGGCACCACCGTCATGATGAGTTGGGTGTAGGAATTCTCCACCAGGGCGGTGAGCAGCGCGTACACCGCACCAAAGATGGCGACAGGCAATACCTGACCGCGCGGAAACTTCATCATGCCGCTCAGGTGCGCCGGGCGATGCGCCCGAACAGGCCTTGCGGCCGCAACAGGATGATGACGAGAAACACCACGAAAATCGCGGTGTTCTGCAATTGATTAGGCAGCACCAGGGTCGAAAGCTGCTGCACCAGCCCGATGGTCAGCCCGCCAAGAAACGCGCCGGACACACTGCCCAGCCCGCCCAGCACCACACCGGCGTACATGATGATGACGTATTCCAGCCCGACATAGGGCTGAAAGGGACTGCCGGAAGCGAGCAGGCCACCGCCCACCGCGGTGATCGCCACGCCGAAGCCAAAGGCCAGCCGGTGCGCGCGCTCCACGTCGATGCCCATATAGATCGCCGCCTCGGGATTATCCGCCGCCGCGCGCAGCGACTTGCCCAGTCGCGAGCGCGCCATCAGCAACACAAAACCAAGCACCGTCAGCAGCGCAAGCACGCCGGATACCGCCTGCCCCTGGTTGACGAAAATCTCCACTCGGTCGCCGTAGAGCGGGCCGATGGTCCAAGCGTTGGAGGACAGCGGCGTGGGGATCGACACCGGCGTGGAGCCAAACACGAACAACCCGCCATTTTGCAGAACCAGCGCAATGCCCAGCGTCAGAATCAACTGCGCATAATGACCTTCCGATTCCAGCGCATTGCCGCGCATGCCGGTCACCCGGCTCACCAGGAATTTATGCACCAGCCAGCCGGCCAGAAACACCAGCGGCGCGGCAATAAGCGCGGCCAGATACGGATCGGCCGCCGGGCCGAGCACTGAGTGCGCGCCAATCACGCCAAAGGCGTAATACGCCGCGTACATGCCCAGCATCATGAAATCGCCCTGCGCAAAATTGATCACCCGCATGACGCCGAAGATCAAACTCAGCCCCACACACATCAAGCCATATATCGCCCCGGTGAGCAGACCCGCGGTCAGCGCCTGCAGGATGTTTTCGATCAGTTGCGGGAAGTTCACGGGAATAAATTCAAGGGCTGAAACGCTTCAACACGAAGGATCACGAAGGTATCACGACGGGCACGAAGGAAGGCAAAGACGAAAATTCAAATCGAATATTCGGAAGATAGCGGTCCTTGTTATTGTTCGTTTGGCCCTTGGTTTCCCTCGTGTCCTTCGTGATACCTTCGTGTCCCTTCGTGTTAAAAGAGTTTGTGGTTCGGCACCCAACCAGGCAAACCTGTCCAACTTCAGTATTCCGTTTGTTCTTGACTTCCTTTGTGCCCTTCGTGTTCCCTTCGTGATCCTTCGTGTTAAAAGTGTTTGCCTTTGCGTTAACCCCGCACCGCTGGAACCAATTCACTTGACCACACGCAGCAGCGCGCCGAGCTGTCCGGCGTCGTCGGCGTGTTCCAGGGTGTCGATGAAGTTTTCGATTTCGCAGGCGCGTGAGGCGCCCATCACCTGTTCGGTGGCGGCGCGGAATCGCGCGCGCACGTCGTCGGCGCTGGCATTAACCACGTCATCGAGGCGGGCGCGATGGGTCGTGCCGGCGGTATCCGTCACTTCGACTTCGCCACCTTGTTTGCCCGGGTAGGCCTGGGTGATGGCGTCGTCGATCGACAGCGTGGTCAGACCGATCAGGCGTTGCAGCCGGGCATCGCTGAGCAGGGCGAAATTCTTTTCCGTCACGCCGCCTTCGATCAGGGCCGCGGCGACGTTGTACTGGATGCTCATTTTCGCCTGCAGGATATGCGCGAAGGGGCCGCTGGAATCGCAGCCAGGATACATGGCGCCGGCACGCGAGACGCGGACGCGAATCGCAGCAATTCGCTCCGGGCTGATTTTTGTTTCGCGTGCGATGCGCAGCGCGGCTTGTGCGGGCGTCTGGGCGAAATTACAGGCCGGCACCGGCTTGTGGTACACGGTGATAATTTCCGGCGTACCGCGGAACAACTCAACGTCAGCAGCAGCCTGACGTTTGCGCAGGGACGCAAACAAACCGGCTTCGCCGTCCAGCGCCGAGGGTGAGGCAAAGGCGCCCTGCTCGGCCAGTCGCGCCGCCCCCACTGCATTGCGCGCAGCGAAGCCAGCCTGGAAAAACATTTCGCTGCCGCCGGTATGCGCCCACTGGTTGAAGCCCAGCGTGGTATTGGCGCCAAGCGCTATTGCGCTGGTGCTGGCCTCGACCCCGAGCCCGAGCAATTTCGCGCCGGCCGCCGCTGCTCCGATCGGACCGGAGATTCCAGTCGGACGATGAATGCGCGCGATATCGGCGTCCATCGCCGCGCGCCCTACCCTGCCGCCGGTCTCGTATCCCACCACGGCGGCTGTGATGAACAGACGGCCGCTCACCCGCCGCCACTGCGCCAGCGAGAGCAACGCGGGCAACACCACAATACCCAGGTGGCTGATGCTGCCGGAATGCATATCCTCGCGCACCAACCCATGCCCCATCACCGCATTGGCAAAGGCTGCATCGCCCACCGTCGCGGCAAAGTCGGCGCCGATGATCGACGCCCCGCCGCTTGCACTGCGCTCCGCGATCGCCACCGCCTGGCGGCTCCAGGGCAGATGCTGCGATTCGGCGGCGCAGCCGATCAGGTCCATCAGACAAGTCTTGACCTTGGCAATCAGTGCCGGCGACAAATCGCCTGTGTTAAACGCCGAGGCCGCTCGTGCGATGCGCGTTGCCAGCGGCGCATGGGTTTCGATTGGCGGGGCGCTGCCCGAGGCACGAACAACAGAGGCCATGGATTAGTCTCCGTTTGAGATTCGCCGCGATCAGGCCCGCACTTCAACCCCGGCCCAGGATTCGATCACCCGGCAGATCGAAGTAAAGTCCGAACCCTCGCCATACATGGCGTTGGTCACCGCCATCATCTGCCGCACCATCGCGCCGCACACCATCGGCACGCCCATGGCCTCGGCTTCATCAATGCAAAGCTTCACGTCCTTGTAGGCAAGTCCGGTGGCAAAACCGAAATCGAAGGTGCCGGGCAGGATGGAACGCGGAAATTTGTCCACCGAGGCACTGTTGCGTCCGGTGCCGGAATTGATGACGTCGAGCATTGCCCTGGGATCGAGACCGGCCTTGACGCCCATCACCATTACTTCGGAAGTCATCGCGACCGCGGCCACCGAAAGCAGGTTGTTGGCAAGCTTCATGGTCTGCGCCTGACCGGCGCTTTCGCCCAGATGAAACGGCTTGCCGAAATTCTTAAGAACGGGCTCCAGCTCGGCAAATATCGCTTTCGGACAGGACACCATGACCGCCAGCGTGCCTTCGCGTGCTCCCTTGAGCCCGCCGCTCACCGGGGCATCGACATAGGCGATCCCTTTGGCGGCCAGCGCCTTTTGCACAATGCCCGCCGTGCGCGGTCCGATGGTGGAAAAATCCACCACCCGCTTGGCCCGCGATCCTTCAACGACGCCGCCCTTGCCCAGCGCCACTGCATTAACGATGTCCGGTGTGGGCAGGCTCAGGAACACCACGTCTGCCTGATCGGCCAACTGCGCCGCGGAGGCAGCCTTGCCGGCGCCCAGTTTCTCGAGGGCGGCGACCACCTCTTTATTGGTGTCGTAAACAACGACTTTGTGACCGGCGTTTAATAGCCGCGTGGTCATTGGTGTACCCATTCTGCCAACGCCGGCGAAGCCGTAAATGCGCTCTGACATGCTCTTCCCCCTAGGGTGATTCGGAAACCGGCCAACAGTCTAGCCGCAAGGAACCCCGAGTGCATCAGTCTTTGGGATAAGCGAGGCGATTCCAGATATTATTGAGGTTGGCAAGTTCGGCGATCACTGCATTGGCATCGTCAAAGGGTGTAGAACCCTCGAAACCGAGCAAACCATCCAGCAGCGCTTGCACTGAAGAAAGCTGCATGGGAAGCCGCGAATCATCAGCCAGCAAAAGCCGGTCCGCCAGTGCGCTTTCCATGACTTCACTATCGCGACTGAGCATCGCCAGCAGAACCAGACCAACCGACCTCAAATCGGCGCGCACTGCGGCTCGAAGAGCAGATTCCGGCGCCTCATGGCGCGGCTCGCCTTCCGCCGCATTGATCGTTGCCGCGATACGATTGCTGACATTGAAGTCGGCCAAGATCACCGAATTCACGTCCCGAAACAAAAAGTGCTCAGCGCGCAGTTGCCCATGCGCGATGCCCACGAAGTGCAGGGCATCAAGGGCGCGGCAAATCTGGGATAACAGACTCAGAGCAACCCCTACCGATACCCGTTGCCGGATCCTGTCGCCCAGACTGCCACCCGTCAGCAATTCGGTTGCAACATAGGCGGCGTCCCTGCCGCGACCGACCTCGTGAACGACAACAATTTCGTGACACTTGAGATCGGCGATCCGCCGATAGGCCTCCAAATAATGGTCGATAAATTCGGCCTGCGCGAGATTCATGGGCAACGTCTTGACCGCCTCCTTGCGCCCGAAGGAAATATGCCGCGCCTGGAAAGTAGTGACGAATTTTCCGTGGCCAAGCCTGCGTTCGACCAAGCGCTCCGGCAGATCCGGCGCAATCTCTTGCGCGCGCCCGACATTGCCTACGATGGTGCGATCCGCGCTCGTCGGATCGATGTCGCCCGCCAGTTTGGCGATCACGGTATTGGCGAGCACTGCTTCGCGCACTTCCGCAGTGAACGCCAGGCCCTCGGGCATATCGCTTCCCGGACTGTAGCCGACACATTCAAGAATCGAGAGCGTGAGATCGTGATCCGTGTCGGTAATTGTGGCCCGCCGGCCAAACTCGAAGCGCGACCCGGCCAGCAGTGCCGCCGTTTCAGAAGCCACAACGCCCCAGCCAAGACCTTTGGCCCGGCCATTGAGGCGACTGGCAATATCCGCCGTAACACCCACCAGCGACGGCGTAACGCGACCATCGAACGGCAGGCGGGCGACGATCACCTCGCCACTATGTACGCCACAGCCTACCGAAAAATGCGGCGTGAACGGTTCATGCAAGGTAAATTCCGCCCATTGTTTTGCCCGCCGCGAGGCCACAACAACCTGCAAGGCCGCGTCCATGGCAAGAAATGCGTGATTGCGTTGGTCCTGTGGACTGGTTTCGAAAACAGCAATGAGGCCTGCTGCATCAACGCGCACCACCCAGCCCCCCTCGGCAAGTATCGCTTCGCGCGCCAGCACCAAGAAGCGCTGGACCATGGCGTCCAGGCTGCGGGCGCGCACCGCGCGCGCCATCGAAATCAGATTTCGCAGTGTCACCACCAGCAAACTTACACTCTTCAGTTCCATCGACAGGGCTGCCGCGCCCACCGGCCGGATGAAACTGTCGCCAGGCGGCACCGCTGCCCGCGGTAGCGGCGGCGGCGTGGGCGCAATGGACATAATGGCTGAACTTGGCTCGCCAGGCACGCGAGTTACATCTGACCCCCTGTTGATTTCTGGCACCTTGGGTTGCTTGCCGCGCTCAAGACATGCCTCCACCGCCTTGAGCAAGGTGTCGCGGCCCGGCGGTTTGGTCATGACCTTGCCCGGCAAAACAGAAGCAGCGCGGGCGATGCCGCCGGCGTCACCTTCCGGGGCAAGAAATAGAATCGGCATGCCGGCGGTATCCGGCTCCGAACGCAGCGTGTTGACCAGGTCGTATGCGCTGAGACCCGGCAGATCGGTCGCAATCAACGCAAATTCAGGCGCCTCACCGCGCGCGAACATCAGTGCGTCGGTCGCATCTTCCGCCGTCTTGACCTCATAACCACCGGTGGTCAGATGCATCCTTAACCAGCGGCGCAGTCCAGATTCCGGTTCGACGACGAGAAGGTATCCCATGGCAACAGTGAAAAAGGTTAAGGCTCCTGTCGATAATAATATTCGACTGGTCCGGACGCAGGTGGCACACAACGCAGCAAGCTACCATACCAGCCTGCAAGTCCCAAAGCCGGCGGTGCTTTCCCGAGTCTCGCAGCAGGCCGCGCCGCGAGGGGGCGCATATCAACCTAAAAACCGCAATTCAGCCACAGAAAGCACGGAGAACACAGAGAGATTCAAGGACTTGAGTCTGCATGCCGCACCCACCAAATGGGTGAACATGAAAAACTACATACATTCTTGATTTTGCTCTGTGAACTCCATGTCCTCTGTCTTGATTTTGCTCTGTGAACTCTGTGTCCTCTGTGGCAAATAGCTTTTTCCAGGATCAGCGGATCAGGTTCGGGTCATGACAACCTCGAGATAGTCCGCCGAAACCATCAGCGTTTCATCGCCAGAGCGGTTAAAAAGATTCAGGACCCCATCCAGTTCGCGCAGAAACTCCGGCTTTCGCTCGGGTTCGAGTGCTTCGAGCGTGCGCATGATCGGACCAAAATACATACTGAATACCTCGATCCAGTGCTGACTGTTTCGATATCGAAACAACGCGCTGCGCTTTTCGATTCGCATCGCCGATATTCCCGCACCGAACAATTCCCGCAGCCGTTTTTCAGTGCCCCATTCGATCGGAGACCGCAGGTCTTCGGGCGGCGGACGATAGCGCGCAATCAGACCAAAAGCCTGCCCCCAGTAGCCCTCGGGAGTCCAGTTCGCCAGGACAATTTGCCCGCCCGGCCGGCATACCCGCAGCAATTCGCCCGCCGCACGTACCTGGTTCGGGGCGAACATCGAACCGAATACGGACATCACCACATCGAACGATCGATCGGCAAACGCGATGTCCTCACAGTCGCCAACGTCAAATTTTGCCGGCAGACGCTCAGCCGCGGCGCGCTCTCGCGCACGCTCGATCAGTGCCGGCACATAATCGGTGCCCACCGCCTCGCACCCGCGACGGGCGGCGGCCAGCGCGGCATTGCCGCTGCCGGTGGCCACATCCAGCACCTTCTGGCCGGCGCGAAGTTCGGCCGCTTCGCAGGCAAGTTCGCAGGGAAACGCTGTGTTCCAGGCGATCATCGCAAAATCGCCCATCGCCCACATGCGTTGCTGCTGGCCCTTGATCCTTGCAAAGTCTGTCATCACAACTCCTGAAGTTAGTGTAGTGCTTCATCCTATGCCGGACAAGCTGGAGCTCACAAGAGCAGTGAATGCGTGAATGAGTGAAGGGCTCAGGAAGTCGCACCTGGTTGTGGATCGAGCATGCGTGAAGCCCGTCCATGGGAAGCCTCCAACTCGATGACCCGCTCACGCACACCTTCCAGCGTCACACCGGCTGGCGCCAGTGGCTCACCTACATTCAGCCGCACGGTGGGAAACAATTTCGCGAACGGGATAGACACATTCCTGTTGCGGGCAAAAATGCTCTTCCAGAGGCCCGACAGTGCCATCGGAATTACCGGCACGGGCGTGCGTTCAAGAATTCGCATCATGCCGGGACGAAACGGACCGGTCTTGCCATCGCGTGTCAGTTGCCCTTCGGGGAAAATGCAAACCAACTGGTCGTCTTCGAGTGCCGTGGCGATTTCGTCATAGGCTTTCTCCAGCACCTCGGGCGCCTCTTTGGCGCCCGCGATCGGGATCGCCTTCATGGAGCGAAATACAAAATTCAACACCGGGATGTCGTAAATGGCATGGTACATGACAAAACGTATCGGCCGGCGGCAGGCCGCCGCAATCACCATCGCATCGGCCAGGCTCTGATGATTACATACCAGCAGTACCGCTCCTTGTTCCGGGAAATGCCCGGCGCCCTGCGTCTTCAAGCGGAAAATCGAGTGGATCAACATCCAGTCGACAAATCGCAGCAGAAATTCCGGCACCAGCGCATAGATGTAAACCGCCACCACCACATTAAAAAAGCCGGTGAGCAGCATCAATTGCGGCACGGTTGCGCCCAGACCCAGGGCCAGTACGGCGATGGCGGCCGCAGCAACCATGAACAGGGCATTGAGAATATTGTTGGCCGCGATAACGCGCGAGCGATGACTGGGCTCGCAACGGCTCTGCACCAGCGCGTAGAGCGGCACGATGTAAAAACCACCAAACATGCCGATCAACAGCAAATCGGCGGCAATGCGCCAGCTTCCCGGCTGCGTCAGGAATTGCCAGGCGCCCATGACTACCGTCGGCGCCGCAGCAGGGGTTGCAAGAAACAAGTCCACGGCAAACACGCTCATGCCTATCGATCCAAACGGCACCAACCCAATTTCGACCTTGTGCCCGGACAGCCGCTCGCATAACAGAGAGCCGATGGCAACCCCAATGGAAAACAGAGCGAGAAGAAGCGTCACCACCTGTTCGCTGCCACCGAGCACCCCCCGGCTGTAATTGGGAAATTGCGACAGAAACAGCGCCCCGTAAAACCAGAACCAGGAAATTCCCAGCAGGGACAGGAAAACCGTTCGGTTGCCGCGGGCAAATTTCAGCGTGGCAAGAGTCTGCGTGACGGGATTCCAATTCATCCGCAAATCCGCCGCCGCTGGCGGAGCACTGGGTATGGCAAGGCTCGCAAGAAATCCCATCACACTGATCGACAGAATCAGAATCGTGACCCACTGCGTTCCGTCTTCGAGCATTACCAGCAAGCCCGCGACCAGCGTTCCGCCAAGAATGGCGAGAAAGGTTCCAGTTTCCACCAGCCCGTTGCCTCCCATCAGCTCGCGCGGATCGAGCACCTGCGGCAGGATGGCGTATTTCGCCGGTCCGAAAAACGTCGAATGCACGCCCAACAGAAACAAGGCGCCGAGCATGAGCGGCAAACTTTTCAAGAAAAGACCCATGCCGGCAATTGCCATGATGATAATTTCGACCGCCTTGATGACGCAAATCACCACACGCTTGTCGTACTTGTCGGCGATCTGGCCGGAAGTGGCCGAAAACAACACGTAGGGGAGAATAAACAGGCCTGCCGCCAGATTGGTCAGCAGGCCCGGGTCGAGGGATGAATAGGCGGCTGCGTGATAGGTCACCAGCAGAACCAGGGCGTTCTTGAACACATTGTCGTTAAATGCGACGGACAATTGGCAAACGAAAAACGGGCCGAACCGGCGTTCCAGCAAGAGCCGGAACTGATTGCCGGATTCCATCAGGAACGCACTTCCCGCGCTGACACATCCCCCACGATTATCATGGGCGCAACATCAGGCAATTGTCACCTTACCCGAGAGATAAACATCCTGAATGGCATTCAGGATCGCAACCCCGTCTTTCATCGGCCGCTGGAAGGCCTTGCGGCCCGAGATCAGGCCCATGCCGCCGGCGCGTTTATTGATGACCGCCGTGCGCACCGCTTCAGCCAGATCGTTTTCCCCGGATGCGCCGCCGGAATTGATCAAGCCCGCTCGCCCCATGTAGCAGTTGGCCACCTGGTAACGGGTCAGATCGATGGGATGCTCGGAGCTCAGTTCGGAATAGACGCGCTTGTCGGTTTTGCCGTAGGGATTTTCCTTGCTGTTGAGCGCGTTGTAGCCACCGTTATTCTCAGGCAGCTTCTGCTTGATGATGTCGGCCTGAATGGTGACGCCCAGATGATTGGCCTGCCCGGTAAGATCCGCCGAGACGTGATAATCCTTGTCGGTCTTGAAATGGCTGTTGCGCAGATAGCACCATAACACCGTGGCCATGCCCATTTCGTGCGCGATCTCGAAGGCTTGGCTGACCTCCACGATTTGCCGGGCGGACTCCGCCGATCCGAAATAAATGGTTGCGCCCACCGCCACCGCGCCCATGTCGCGGGCCTGTTTCACGCTGGCGAAAAATATCTGGTCGAATTTGTTAGGGTAAGTCAGGAATTCGTTATGGTTGACCTTGAGAAGAAAGGGAATCTTGTGCGCGTACTTGCGCGAGCAGGCGCCCAGCACTCCCAATGTAGAGGCCACCGCGTTGCATCCGCCCTCGATCGCCAGCTTGACGATGTTCTCTGGATCGAAGTAAGCAGGGTTCTTCGCGAACGAGGCTCCCGCGGAATGTTCGATGCCCTGGTCCACCGGCAAGATGGACAGGTAGCCGGTGCGGGCCAGGCGGCCGTGATCGAACAATTGTTGCAGACTACGCAGGACCGGGGGCTCCCGGTCGGAATCGGTCATGACGCGATCCACAAAATGCGGCCCGGGCAGGTGCAACATCGACTTCGGAATGGTTTTGCATACATGGCCCAGCAGCGCTTCGGCATGGGCGCCCAACAGCCCCGCGATATCGGTGGCGCCATCGGAGCGATTCGAGGCAGCGACGGATGACATGATGGAACTCCTCTCCTGAGTAAATGGCGGCATTATGGCCCGACACCCTGGCCAGGGTAAACGTACCGTTATAATGGGGCGACTTCAACCCTGTGTGCCATGATCGCCACATGATGACCGATAACCCATGATTTATTCCCTGGGCGAGAAGAAGCTCGTGACCCGAGGCGATTACTGGATCGCCGACAATGCCTCGATCATCGGCTCGGTGGTGCTGGAACACAACACAAGCATCTGGTTCGATGCGGTGGTGCGCGGGGATAATGACCTGATTACCATCGGCGAGGGCTCCAATATCCAGGACGGCAGCGTGCTGCATACCGACGTGGGCGTGAAACTCACCCTGGGAAAAAGCGTGACCGTCGGCCACCAGGTGATGCTGCACGGTTGCAACATCGGCGACGAGACGCTGATCGGCATCAAGAGCACGGTGCTCAACCATGTTCGCATCGGCCGGCACTGCCTGATCGGCGCGCATTCGCTGGTTACCGAAGGCAAGGAGATCCCGGATCGCTCGCTGGTCATGGGCTCCCCGGCGAAAATCATCCGTGAGCTCACCGACGAGGAAGTGGTCCGGGTAATACGCAACGCCACGCACTACGTCGAGAAATTGGCTTATTACAAGCAACACCTCAAGCCGCAACGCTGAAGGAGTTCAATGAATAGAATGGCGCACAAATGAGTTTTTCCGACACGGTCATGCATAAATTCGGCTTTCGGATTCGCACCCGCAGCGGCTTGCCGGTGGACAATCTGGTGATTCAGGCGCGCGACCAGGCCGAGGCGGAACGCAAGATCGGAAAAATGTATCTGCACTGCGAAATTGTCGAATGCAAGCAGCTACCTTCGGCAGGGCGCGAAGAGGGCAACGATCTGGACAACATCATTTCGCTGATTGCCCGGCAAAGAGACGAGGAATCGGGCAAGGAATAAGGGGCTGACCGTTATGGGCCGTTGCGGGCCATGAGCCACGGACTACTGGAGGGTGGTTCCGGCTCCTGCCCGGCGCTCGATGAATCCGACCTCGATCAGTTCATCCAGCAGGGCATCGTGATCCTGAGCGCCGCGGCTGCCAGGGGAATGCCTGAAGACGTCTTTCTTCACAGAAGGGCTTTCGGCAACGCTCACATTCTCGGAAATCCGCGTTTCGCAGACTTCATTACCAAGCCTTCCTCTTAATTCATCGTAAATCTGCAGGGACATCTTGCGACGGGCATCGTAGCGAGTCACCAGATAACGGCGTAATACGCGCTTTTTGAACACGTGCTCCAGGGCTTTGAGGGTCTTTTCGACCTGCTGCACACTTTGCACCGCCAGATAATCCGCCGACACCGGAATCAGTACCCGGTCGGAGGCAAAGATCGCCGACAGGCTCAGCACCCCCAGCACCGGGCAACAATCCAGCACGATCGGCCGGCCGGTATTGAGGTTTTCCCGCACGATGGCGGTATTGAGCCGATTCAGAATATTGGGCCCCTTGCCGAACTGGGAATCGACTTTCGACAATTCGACGTGTGCGGGAATCACCAACCAGCCGCCGGTAGACGGACGGATCAGTTGGGTGAGCGGTTTGGTGGTCTGATAAAAACCAAATATCGAATCGTCGGCATTGCCAACCGTGCTCCCGCAGATATAGGAAAGATGGGCCTGCGGGTAGAGATCAATGGACAACGGGTTGTAGTCGCGCCGCGCCAATGCTGCCGCAAGATTCAGCGATGTGGTGGTCTTGCCGACGCCACCTTTCTGATTGAAGACTGCAATTTTGGCCATAACCAGAGCCGAAAGCTTCCTTACCAAAATCCGGGGGGAAGACAATACTAACTAAATCATGTTGTTGTCAATGATAATTCAAGGGCTTTCAGGATTTGGCCCCGGCTCGATCCAGGCCCCCGCCCGTGTCACCGCTTTTTTCCAACGGGCGCGTCTCGTCGCACGCTCGTCCGCGGGGATTTCCGGCTCGAACCGACGTTCGAGTCGCCACTGGGCGGCCAAGGCATCGGCATTTTCCCAGACCCCTGTCGCCAGTCCCGCCAGATAGGCCGCACCCAGCGCGGTGGTTTCGGTGATCTTGGGTCGCAGCACGCTAACGCCCAACAGGTCGGCTTGAATCTGCATCAGCAGATCGTTGCGCGCGGCACCGCCATCGACCCGGAGTTCGGACACCTGCGTGCCGGAATCCGCGCACATGGCTTCGAGCAGGTCGGCACTTTGGTGCGCAATGGCTTCCAGGGCCGCACGCGCGATATGCGCCGCGCGGGTGCCACGCGACAGGCCTACCAGCACTCCACGGGCATGGGGGTCCCAGTAAGGTGCGCCCAGCCCGGCAAACGCGGGGACCATATACACGTCCCCGGTATCCGGCACCAAACGGGCAAGAGGCTCGACTTCTGCCGATGCGCGGATGATGCCCAGACCATCCCGCAACCACTGCACCGCCGCCCCGCCGATAAAGACCCCGCCTTCCAGCGCGTAATCGACCCGATTGCCGATCCGGGAGGCCACGGTGGTCAGCAGGCGATGCCGGGAGACCGAGGGACGCTCGGCCGTATGCATGAGCATGAAACAACCTGTGCCATAGGTATTTTTCACCATGCCGGCGTGGGTGCACTGCTGCCCGAATAACGCGGCCTGTTGATCGCCCGCCACACCGGCGATCGGCACGGGCCGGCCGAAGTGTGCGGCATCGGTTTCGGCAATCCAGCCGCTGGACGGCACAACGCCGGGCAACATCGCACGCGGCACACGCAACAAATGCAGCAGATCGTCATCCCACTCGCCGCGATGAATGTTGTACATCAGGGTGCGCGAGGCGTTCGTGGCATCGGTAACATGGATGCGCCCGTTGGTCAGTTTCCAGATCAGCCACGAGTCAACCGTGCCGAAGGCAATTTCTCCGCGCTGTGCCCGCGCGCGCAATGTCTCGTCCTGGTCGAGCAACCAGCACAATTTGGTGCCGGAGAAATACGCGTCGAGCAATAAGCCAGTGCGTTCGGTAAACAAGGCTTCAACGCCCCGGCTCTTGAGTTGCTCGCAAATTCCCGCACTGCGCCGATCCTGCCAGACGATGGCATTGGTCAATGGTCTTCCGGTCGCGCGCTCCCAGATCACGGTGGTTTCGCGCTGATTGGTTATGCCCAGCGCGGCCACGTCGTCGGCATGTAATCCCGCCTTGGACAACGCGCTGCGCGCGGTTGCGATCTGGCTGGACCAGATCTCCTCCGGATCGTGCTCGACCCAGCCGGACCGGGGAAATATCTGGCGAAATTCCTGTTGCGCCATCGCGAGCACGCTGCCCGCCTCGTCGAACACGATGGCGCGCGAACTGGTGGTTCCCTGATCCAATGCAAGAATGGCCGGCATGTTGATTCCTGTTTAAAGGGCTTGCCTTGCCACATGATATCCTCGCGGCACTCGCGCGCAAATCTTCCCGAATATGAGCACCAATGTTTTTATCGCCGCCCTGGTCCGCATGGGATTGCTGCAAGACGGCGAATCCCCGTGCATGACGCCGCTGGCGGGCGGCGTGTCCTCGGATATCGTGCGTGTCGATCTCCACGACAGAACGCTCTGCCTCAAACGGGCGTTGCCCAAACTCAAAGTCAAAGCCGACTGGCACGCGCCGGTGGATCGCAATCGTTTCGAAAAAGAATGGTTGCGGGTGGCCGAGCGTATTGTTCCCGAGGCAGTTCCAAGGGTGCTGGGCGAAGATGCCGAGTCTGGGCTGTTCGCCATGGAATATCTGCCACCCGCCGAGTACCCGGTCTGGAAGGAACAACTGCGAGATGGACACATATTGCCAGCCACCGCGGCGGCAGTCGGCCTTCGCGTGAGCGCGATTCATGAGGCCACGGCAGGCCGCCCGGAAATCGCCATCAGCTTTGCCACCGACCCTATCTTTTTTCCGATTCGACTCGAGCCCTACCTCCTGGCCACTGCGCAGAAGAACCCGGACTGTGCAGCACGCCTGGAAAGTCTGGTCCGAATCACCAGCGCCTGTAAAAAAGCGCTGGTGCATGGCGATATCAGTCCCAAGAATATTCTGGTCGGGCCTCGTGGCCCGGTATTCCTCGACGCCGAATGCGCCTGGTACGGCGACCCGGCCTTCGATCTGGCGTTTTGCCTGAATCACCTGCTGCTTAAATGCGCCTGGCGCCCACGGTGGCAAGGCGCGTATCTGGAAAGTTTTGACGCCCTGGCCGGCAGTTATCTGGCAGCGGTGAGTTGGGAATCGAAGAACGATATCGAAGCGCGCGCCGCCCATTTGTTGCCTGGTTTGCTGCTGGGGCGAATCGATGGACGATCGCCCGTGGAATATCTTACCGACGAGCACGACCGCGAGCGCGTGCGTCAAGTGGCACGCGTGCTCCTGCTCGATCCGGTTGCCACGCTGAAGCAAGTTCGCGATGCCTGGATCACGCTTTATCCTAGAAACGATGATTGAATCACGGAGGCCACGGTGTACACGGAGAAAATCCTAGAACTTATACTGTTCTGGCCAATCACCCAGGCGGCGAACGTACAAAGCAAACTATCGCATTTGTTCTGCCCCGTGGTCTCCGTGTTCTCCGTGATTCAACTGCTTTTTTAAGGTTCATGACAGATACCACGATCCAAAAAGTGCATGCCCGCCGGGTATGGGATTCGCGAGGCAGGCCCACTATCGAAGTCGATGTTCGGTTAACCGGCGGAGCGATGGGACGGGCGATCGCACCGGCCGGGGCCTCGCGCGGCTCTCACGAAGCAGTCGATTTGCGCGACGGCGGCGAGGCGATGGGCGGCATGGATGTGTTGCGGGCTGTCGCCAACGTTAATGGCGAGATCGCCAATCTGCTGAGCGGACACGACTCCCTGGATCAAAGCGGCATCGACCGCGATTTGATCGCGCTCGATGGCACGACCAACAAATCCCGGCTGGGGGGCAATGCCATGATCGCCACATCAATGGCGGTATTGCATGCCGCGGCCGCTGCGCATCACCAGCCCCTTTATGCCTGGCTTGCCCAGGGAAAATCCGTTCGCCTTCCACTCCCGGAGATCCAGATTTTTGGCGGCGGTGCGCACGCCGGACGACGCGTCGATATCCAGGATTTCATGGTCATGGCTCTCAGTGCGCGCAGCTTCCAGGAAGCGCTGCTCATGACAGCCAATGTCTATCGTGCGGCCGGCGCCCTGATGCAGGAAGCCGGCAAACTGCAAGGGGTTGCCGACGAGGGCGGCTACTGGCCGGTATTCGCGTCCAACGAGGAGGCTTTGACGATGCTGATACGGGCCATCGAACGGGCAGGCTACCAGCCTGGTGCGGACGTCGCAATTTCCCTCGATATTGCGGCCTCCGAATTCGGCCGCAATGGCCGCTACTGGCTGGGGCTGGATAAGCGCGAGATGGACAGCGATGGCCTGTGCGAGCTGCTGCTGGGCTGGCTTGCGCGTTTTCCGATCGTGTCGATCGAAGATCCGCTGGCGGAAGACGATACTCAGGGCATGCAACGATTCACCGCGGCGGCGGGTCGGCGGGTGCAGATCATCGGGGATGATTACCTGGTCACCAACGCCGCGCGGGTAAGCGCCGCCGTCGAGCAGGGTGCCTGCAACGCAGTGCTGATCAAACCGAACCAGGCCGGCACGGTGACGGAAACCAAGGCCGCGTTGGATGCCGGTCAGCGCGCGGGCTGGGGCACCATTGTCTCGGCTCGCAGCGGCGAGACGGAAGATGTCACTATTGCACACCTCGCGATGGGCTGGAATGCCGGCCAACTCAAGGTAGGATCGTTCTCGCGCTCCGAGCGCATGGCAAAATGGAACGAGGTACTTCGCATCGAAGAAGCATCGGGGGCCGACGCCCGTTACGCGGGACGCAGCGTGCTTCCAGCACCATAACCACACTCGCGGCACAAATAATGAGCAGCAGACCCGTACCCGAATCGCGTGAGCATTTTCGCCACTTCCAGATCATCCCGACCCGCTGGATGGACAACGATGTCTACGGGCATGTGAACAACGTAATTTATTACAGCTACTTCGACACCGTGGTGAACCAATACCTGATCGAACGCGGAGTGTTGGAAATCGACACCAGTCCGGTGATCGGTTTGGTGGTGGAAACCCAATGCCATTATTTTGCCCCGATCACCTTCCCCGATGTAGTCCATGCCGGGTTGCGGGTGACACGTTTGGGCAATAGCAGCGTGCGCTACGAAATTGGACTGTTCACGAACCAGGAGCCGACCCCCTCGGCACAAGGGCATTTCGTTCACGTCTACGTCGATCGCGCCTCGCGCCGCTCAACCGCCCTGCCTGCTACTCTGCGCGCGGCTTTAGAAAAGCTGGTCGTCTAAAGAAAATCTTGACGCAAAGGTCGCAAAGAACGCCAAGAAACCCAAGGAAAAGAAACAAATTCGAGACAGGGGGCTTGGTGCCTCTTGCAAACGCGTAGCCCCGATGGACGCTTCGAGGAACATCTCTCTCGTTTTTCTTTGCGTTCTTTGCGTTCTTTGCGTTCTTTGCGAACTTTGCGCCTTTGCGTCGAGCTTTTGTTTTCTGACCCCAGATCCTCGAATATGTGTCCGTAGCGCGCAACACCAACCGCGCCGCCTAAGGAATTACGTACCAGTTCAAGTACGAAAAGGAAAATCTCGACGCAAAGGCGCAAAGACGCAAAGAAATCCAATGCAAAACAGGAAAGGAATCCATGTGTAAAACGATAGTCGCCATAGTGTTTAGGTGGCTTCTGACAAGGCGTGGCGAGACGTTATTCTTATCTCTTGTTTTTCTTCGCGTCTTTGCGCCTTTGCGTCGAGCTTTTGTAGTATTAAGTCAGATCTTCGAATTCGTGACCGTAGCGCACAACCCCAGCAGCGCCGGCAAAGGCGCCGGGAACCAGTTCCAGCGCCATGAATGACTCGGGTGGCGCATCGAATGTCGACTCTATGCCGAATTCGGAGGCCGGGACAAACCCGAAACGCGAGTAATAGTCCGGGTCGCCCAGCACCAGAACGCGAGTGTGGCCCATGGCGCGACAACGCTCCAATCCGGCGCTGACCAGGGCACTGCCCACTCCAAGACGCTGAAATGCCGGCACGACGGCGATGGGTGCGAGGGCGAGTCCTTCCATCTCCAATTCCGCGTCGCCAAGGGCGACGCGCGAAAACACCACGTGACCGAGGATGCGCTGTTTGGTTTCCGCGATCAGTGCAGTGACAACTCTGTCCGCGGCGCGTAAGCGATCGACCAGCCGGGCCTCCGCATCTCGGCCGAAAGCACTACCCAGCAGTTCGGCAACTGCTTTGGAATCCTCGACTCTTTCGTCACGCAGACTGGGCATGAGCAAAATTATAGGCTGACAAAGTATTCATGTCGTCAGCCACCCGGCCCGCCCCCGTTGACGAACATGATCTGGCCGCTCATGTAACTTGCCGCATCGGACACCAGAAACGCCACGGCCTCGGCAATCTCCTCGGGCGTGCCCTTGCGTCCCAGGGGCACGGATCGAATAAAGGCGTCGGCCTTTTCTTCCCCGATTTTCGCCAGCGATTCGTGGAGCATGTCGGTGGCAATCGGTCCCGGTCCCACGGCATTCACCCGGATGCCGTATCTGCCCTCTTCCTTGGACAGGATTTTTGTCATGGCTTCCAGACCGATTTTTGAAACCGTGTAAACACCGGCTCCAGCCGGAAAGCGGTTGGTCACGTTCGATGACAAATTGACGATGTTGCCGGTGCGGCGCTGGCGCATGTGCGGCAGCACGGCCTGGATCAGATGAAATGGCCCGCTCAGATTGACCCGCAGCACATGATCCCAGTCCTGCGCCGAGGTATCGGCCAGCATGACACCCGGAAGATGAACACCGGCATTGTTGACCAGCACGTCAATGCGTCCGAATTGCGCCAACGCTGCCTGCACCAGCGATCGCGCCGAGTCGCCATCGGCCGCATCCGCGCAGATAGCCTGGGCCTCGCCACCGGCTTTTCGCACCGCGTCTTCGACTTGCACCGCCGCCTGACGGCCGCGCAGATAAGTGAACAACACCTGGTGTCCGCGCTGCGCGAGCATCATCACAACGGCCCTGCCAATTCCGCGTGACCCGCCCGTGACGATGGCAACCGGCTTATTTGTCATGCCTCAACTCCTGCGTGGCAGACGTCCATTCAAGGGATATTGCGGATCGTTGAATCCCGGCGTGGAGGGATGGCCAGCCGCCACCAGGGAATCGACCAGCGCCTCGCCGCGCGGGTCGAATTCGTGTTCGAGCGCCTTGAGGTAATCCTGCCACTGCTCCAGCGTGCGCGGACCGCCGATGACACTGGTCACGATCGCGTTGTTGAGCACCCAGTTGATGGCGAAGTGTCCGGGGTCCATGCCTTTCTTCTGCGCAAACGTTTTTATCTTTTGCACAATCGCCAGCGATTCCTTGCGAAACTCGGTCTCCATCATTCGCTTGTCCGCGCGCCCGGCGCGGGTTCCCTCCGGTGGCGCAACGCCCGGCTGATATTTGGCCGTCAGGACACCTCTGGCCAGAGGACTGTAAGGCACAACCCCAATGCCATAGTGCCGGCAGGCGGGCAGGATTTCGACTTCCGGCTGGCGGTTCATGGCGTTGTAGTACGGCTGACAGACAACAGGCAAGGCGACGTTGTGCTCGCGGCAAAGCCGAACCACTTCGGCGATGCGCCATGCGCGAAAATTGGACAACCCGAAGTAGCGGATTTTCCCCGAGCGCGTCAGATCATCCATGGTTCGCACCATCTCTTCGAGCGGGGCATCCTCGAAATCCCGGTGCAAATAATAAATATCGATGTAATCGGTCGCCATGCGCCGCAAGCTGTCGTCGCACGCCTGCATCAGCCAACGACGGCCCAGGCCCGAGCGGTTGGGTCCTTCGCCCATGCGGTTGCCACCCTTGGTCGCCAACACCCAGTGCTGGCGGGCTCTGGCAATGAGCTTGCCGGTAAGGCGCTCCGACTCGCCCTTGGCATACTGGTCGGCAGTATCGATGAAGTTCACGCCGGCGTCCTGGGCCGCGCCGACGATACGCGAGGATTCCGTTTCGTCCGTGCGATCACCGAACATCATGGTGCCCAGGCACAACACCGAAACTTCCACGCCGCTGTTGCCCAACTTTCTGTATTCCATCACTCCTCCGGTATTTCGAGCGGATTTTGGGCTCGCATGATGCCGTATCGAGGGCATTACATGCAAACGCGCTTGAAGGGACGCCAACCAGGGTGCTATAAACGGTGTTTTCCGATCTGGTGCACAGCCCATGGCCCGAACTATACCCACCACAATGCGTGCGATCGACATCAGCGCACCGGGTGCGCCCGAGGTATTGCGTCCCACTCAAAGACCGGTACCGCAGCCGGCCGCGGGCGAAGTGCTGATTCAGGTCGCGTATGCCGGTGTCAACCGTCCGGATGTCCTGCAGCGCAAAGGGGGCTATCCCCCGCCTCCCGGGGCGTCGGATATTCCTGGATTGGAAATCGCCGGTACGGTCGTATCGACCGGCGTCAACACAGGAGAATGGACGGTCGGTTCGCAGGTATGTGCGCTGGTGACCGGAGGAGGTTATGCGCAATACGTCACCGCGCCGGAGGTTCAGTGTCTGCCGGTGCCCAAAGGCTTGTCGTTGGAAGAAGCGGCAGGATTGCCCGAAACTTTTTTCACGGTCTGGGTGAACGTGTTCTTGCGTGGTGGATTAAAAGCCGGCGAAAGCTTGTTGGTGCAGGGTGGATCGAGCGGCATCGGCGTTACCGCCATCCAGATGGCGCGCGCGTTTGGCAATACCGTGTATGCCACCGCGGGCTCACCTGAAAAATGCGCGGAGTGCGAGAGACTTGGCGCAGCGCGAGCCATCAACTACCGCACCGAAGATTTTGCGGCGGTGATCAAGGACATCACCAAGGGCCGCGGTGTGGATGTCATACTTGATATGGTTGGGGGCGACTACGTTCCGCGCGAATTGTCCTGTCTGGCCGACGATGGCCGGCTATCGCTCATCGCCTTTCTCGGCGGCACTCGCGCAACGCTGGAAATGACCGATATTCTGCGTCGCAGACTGACCATCACCGGCTCGACCTTGCGTCCGCGTCCGGTTGAAGTCAAGGCCGCCATCGCCCGCGACTTGCGAAACAAGGTTTGGCCGCTGATTGAAGCCGGAAAAATCAGACCGGTGGTTTACAAAACTTTCGAACTGGATGCTGCTTCGCAGGCGCATGCGCTGATGGAATCCAGTACACACGTAGGAAAAATCATACTGTCGGTCGCGGGCTAGCCGGCAAACTCGACTCAGCCACGGCGCTGGCGGGAACGGGCTTCGCCTGCCGGCGGACTTCTAGTCGATGGCGGGAGGTTCGCGTCTGAGCATGGACATATCGTGCTGTGCGGCGACCGTCGCGGCGTATTGCACGTTTTTGTCGATTTCCTCGATGTACAGATTCTGCCCGCCGAAGTGCTTGTCGGCATATCCGTAGGCACTGCCCAAATCATCGTTCAGACGCACCGTTGCCGTTCGGTAAAAAGTCGGGGTCCTGACCACCAGGTCTTCCGCGGACTTGAACATGACGCCGGCCCGTTTGTCGGATTCATCGCGTGCGGCGAGGCCGCCTTCGACAAATTCGGGATAGAGTCGATCGCGGCATTTTTCGAGATAACAGCGATCCGCCATCTGGGCAATGATATCTGCCGTGCCCAGCATGTTGCCGATCAGCCGGAAAGTTATGTTCGGCACGTCGATCTTGGCGATCGATTTTTCGTAGCCGGTGAAGTGGATGATTTTTGCCGCCACCGGCGCAAGCTCTGCCATGCCTATGCGATTCATGTAGTCTTCAAGAAATTTTGCCCCGCGCGACACATGGGTAAGCGTGTACTCCGCCCCGTTCTTGTGACGCGTATCGTTGACCTTGCGCAGATACCCGATATCGTGAAACAGAGCCGTTACCACCCCGAAGCGAAAAATTCGGGCACCCAGCGACTGACGGGAACGGTTGGTGCGCTCATAACCGTCCATCAGTCTGGCCATGGCCAAAGTGACATCAAGGCAGTGTTGCAAATTGTGATAACTGGTATCGCAGGCACGGTAGCCTGGAAAGTCGCCGCTCTGCAGTCGACTGAGGTCGCGAAAGCCGCGATTCAGTACATGGGTCGATGCGTCCGGATAAAGCTCCAGATATATGCGGTTGACTTCTTCATTGACCGACACCGGATCGGTTGTGTTGATCAGGTTGGTCACATCGAAATCGTTGCGGCGAAAGGTGTTCATGGACCGGTTTCTCTGGGAGCCTTATTCGAATCGCCAAGAATAATGTCGCTCATTGGAGACATAAAACTTGGATAGTACTCCCACTTTCGCTCACAATTCAAGCCCTTTTCCTGACTTGGAACAACAACATACGGTTATCTATTGCCGTGGCTGGCGGTCAATGCACAGGAAAATTCTCAAGAAACCGCGACAATGCATTGAACAATTGGCCAAAACTTTACCTGTTTGATACTGATGATTCTAGACCTCTTCAAGACCAGAGATCAATTCCGATTCACACTTTTGCATATTTTTTTTGGGCTTTGTGTGCTCACGGCGACCTTGGCGATCGCCGGACAGGCATTGACCCACGGCCGGGCCGACACAATTCATGCGGCGGAGCTGCCCGCGGAAGCACACGAAACCCTCGCGCTCATTGGCAGCGGCGGACCGTTTCCTTACGCGCAAGACGGAGCGATATTCGCCAACAGGGAACGTCTACTTCCGCTGGGGCCACGTGGCAGTTACCGGGAATACACGGTGCGCACGCCGGGCCGCAGAGATCGCGGCGCCCGCAGAATCGTCGCGCGCACGAATGGAGAGTTCTACTACACTGACGACCATTACCGCAGCTTTCGGCGCATTCTCGAATGAACCTAAAAACCGCACCACAGAGACACCGAGAAGAGCGATATATCAATCAGTTGTGGTGTCAGCAGTTTTCACCTTTCGGGCGTGGACGCGAATAGATGCAAGAATTTGTCTTTCTCCGTGTTCTCAGTGCCTCTGTGGTTCAACGGCTTTTTCTAGTATGAAACATGAATTAGCCGAATTGCTCGAACGTGGCGTGGGCGGGGTGTACCGCTATCACGGCAACTTCCCCGCTGACAAAATGCAGGCAGCGGTCGAACACGGAATTCATCCGGCCGCGATCGAATTGGCCCGGGTGCGCGATAAAAATGCGTTTCTGAAGACGGCCGCGAATGCCCTGTTGTTTCCCGACTATTTCGGACACAACTGGGACGCGTTCTATGATTGCCTGTTGGAACTGGAAAACCGGCAGGAAAAAGGTGCCCTGCTATGTTTGCGCGACACTTCCGGCTTTGCGCGCGCCGAACCGGAAGAATTCGCCACGGCAATCGACGCGCTGCGTGAAGCGGTCGAATACTGGAACGAGAGGCAAAAAATACTGCTGGTTGTCACCGAACTCGAAGCGCCGATATTGGCGCCGGAACTGCCCGAACTCAGCTCGTAGCGATGCGGCGCCCGCGTCGCAGCCCTGTTTGCGGCGGCCGATTGGCATCCAGAAAGCGCGCGAGTTCCTGCAATGCGCGCTGATATACGTCGCGCTTGAACTCAATCACGCTTTCCAGTGGCACCCAGTACTCGTGCCAGCGCCAGGCATCGAATTCCGGATGCTCGCAATTACGCAGGCATACGTCGCTGTCTCTTCCCACCAACCGAAGCAGGAACCAGATCTGTTTCTGGCCACGGTAAACCGTGCGGCTTTCGCGGCGAACCCAGGTGTGCGGCACGTCATAGCGCATCCACTCCCGCGTCCGGCCGAGGATCTTCACGTGAGGCGGATCCAGACCGACCTCTTCCTTGAGTTCGCGGAACATCGCCTGCTCGGGCGTTTCGCCTGGCTTGATACCCCCTTGCGGAAACTGCCAGGCGTGCTCTTTGATGCGTTTACCCCAGAAGACCTCGTTTTTGCCGTTGCACAGAACAATTCCCACGTTCGGGCGATAGCCGTCACGATCAATCATGTGAGCCACCCCAAACAAATTTGAACTTGCCCCGATTCTTCCACAAAAGTGGCGGGATAAAAAGTTATTACGGCAGATTTTCAGGCCAGTAGACGGCTCGCGGAGCGCTGGTTTGACTCCCGCATGCCCTCAACAAATTGCAAAAATTCAAGGCCGTACAGCGTTTGCAGGGAACGGGCACAGGTTCTCAGATCGTCCCATTTGGGTTCCTCGAGGGCCCGGCTGAAGGCCAGTACCGCCACATTGCCGCGACGTACGGCCGGCACGCACACAACCGCTGTAAACGTCGCCCGCAAAGCGGCGAGACAATCCTCGAAACGGGCATCGGAACTCCAGAGATTGACCACCAGGACACCATCGGGACCCAGCGCCGATTGCGCGTCGAAATAAAACTTCTCCGACGCCAGCCCCTGCGCCTGATCGCGGCCGTCATAACCATCCACCATCAACACGTCGCAACTATGCGGATGTTCGGCAACCCAGGCCGCCCCGTCGGCGTGTTCGACCAGAAATCGCTCGTCATTTTCAGGAACGTGAAAATACTGGCGTGCCGCCACAATCACCTGGGCATTGGATTCGATCACGATGGTCCTGGACCAGGGCAGCCGGCGGTAGACAAATTTCGGCAGGGAGCCCCCGCCCAGCCCAATCATGAGGAAGCGCTCCGAGCGCGGCCGGAACAACAAAAACGCCATCATCGCGCGTGTATAGGACAACACCAACCCGTCGGGATCGGCGAGCTTCATCGAACTTTGCACCGTATCGCTTCCCAGGTGCAGCGAACGAATGCCGTCTTTCTCGCTCACTTCGACACTGACTTCGCGGCTTGCCTGTTGCTTGTTTCTCCACTTGCCGAACATCCCAAATCCCTGCGTAATCCCTGATTGTGAAAGGCCGATCGCGCCCTGCCATCACGTAGAATAGCCGCTTTTCGAAATCAGGTTGGGTCCCATGCGCACCTCGCAGTTTTTTATTTCCACCCTCAAGGAAGCCCCGAGCGAAGCCGAATTGATCAGTCACAAGCTGATGTTGCGCGCCGGTCTGATCAAAAAACTCGGCAGCGGCCTGTACTCCTGGATGCCTCTGGGTCTGCGGGTTCTGCGCAAGGTGGAAAACATCGTGCGCGAGGAAATGAATCGCGCCGGGGCGATCGAAGTATTGCTGCCGGCGGTGCAGCCGGCCGAGCTGTGGCGGGAAACCGGCCGCTGGGACGTGTTCGGTCCGCAGATGCTCAAAATACGCGACCGCCACGAGCGCGATTTCTGCTTCGGGCCCACGCACGAAGAAGTCATCACCGACATCGCCCGCAAGGAAATTCGCTCCTACCGGCAGTTGCCGCTCAATCTTTATCAGATCCAGACCAAATTCCGCGACGAAATTCGGCCGCGTTTTGGCGTCATGCGGGCCCGCGAGTTTGTCATGAAGGATGCCTATTCCTTCCATGTCGACTTCGAGGATCTGACGCGCGAGTACCGCAATATGTTCGATACCTACTCGCGGATTTTTACCCGGCTTGGATTGAAATACCGGGCGGTGGCCGCCGACCCGGGCGCCATCGGTGGCACGGGTTCGCATGAATTTCATGTGCTGGCGGACTCCGGGGAGGACGCCATCGCCTACTCGTCCCAGTCGGACTACGCCGCCAATGTGGAATTGGCCGAGGCCTTGCCGCCCCCCACCGCGCGCGCAGCCGGCAAACAACGGATGGAGAAAGTTACGACGCCCGGAAAAACCACCTGCGAAGACGTTGCCGAATTCCTGAAACTGCCGCTGACACAATCGGTGAAGGCGCTGGCGCTGATGCATGAAGAACAATTCTTCATGCTGTTGCTGCGCGGAGACCACCAGTTGAATGAAGTCAAGGCGGGGAAATTACCCGGCCTGCAACCCTTCCGCTTCGCAACCGAGAAAGAAATCGAAACCCGAATCGGCTGCCGCCCCGGGTATATCGGTCCCGTTGGGCTGCCCAAGGACATCACCGTGATTGCCGATCGCTCGGTGGCCATCATGAGCGACTTTGTTTGCGGGGCAAACGAAGCGGGCTTTCATTTCACCGGCGTGAATTTCGGCCGCGATCTGCCGCAGCCTGCCGCCATCGCGGATTTGCGCAATGCCGTCACCGGGGACTCCAGCCCCGACGGCAAGGGTCATCTGGAAATCTGCCGTGGCATCGAAGTCGGCCACATATTTCAGTTGCGCACCAAGTATTCACAGGCAATGAGCGCTAACTATCTCGACGAAGCCGGCAAATCCCAGGTAATGGAAATGGGTTGTTACGGCATCGGGGTGTCGCGCATCGTCGCTGCGGCAATCGAACAGGGCAACGATGCCAAGGGCATCATCTGGCCTCAACCCATGGCGCCATTTCAGGTCGCCATCGCACCGATCGGTTATCGAAAAAATCCCGAGGTCAAAATTGCCGCGGACCGGCTCCATGAGAACCTCCAGGCGGCAGGGATCGAAGTGCTGCTGGACGACCGGGACGAGCGGCCAGGCGTGATGTTCGCCGATCTGGAATTGATCGGCATTCCCCACCGGGTAACGATTGGCGATCGCGGACTAAAAGAGGGCAAACTCGAATACCAGACCCGCGGCGGCGCCGAAGTGCTCAGCCTCGCGGTGACCGAGGCCGCGGAAAAATTGCAAGCCTGGTGCGGATGATCGCAAATCTTCGTTCGCAGCTCGGATTTTTTGCCGCCATTCTACTGTCGATATCCGCCCCGATCGCGCTGGGCGGGGAACAGAAATATGAACCCCTGTCCGTCAGCGTCCGGGCTTCGCTGCATGAATCGGTCGCCGACCAGGCCAGCCCAAGACTGACATTTGCCTCCGAAACGGAAGGCGCTGCATGGCTGGCGGAGATGTCGAAGCGGCTGGAAAAATATGTCGGAGATCGTTTGGTTCGGGAAGAACTGCTGATCACCACGCAATACGAGGCGACCCGCGCGGGCCTGGATCCGCAGCTTGTGTTAGGCGTGATTCAAGTCGAAAGCCGTTTTCGCAAACATGCCGTGTCGAAAGCGGGCGCCCGCGGTTACATGCAAGTCATGCCATTCTGGGTCGAATTGATCGGGACAGCCGACCAGAATCTTTTCAACCTGCGCACCAACCTGCGTTACGGCTGCACGATCCTGCGCCATTATCTGGACATGGAGCGCGGCAATATTTTTCGCGCGCTGGGACGCTACAACGGCTCGCTGGGCAAATCCGTCTATCCCCAGAAAGTCCGGCGCGCCTGGAAGGAGACTTGGGACTACGGCAGCCCGGGCACAATCATCAGCCCCGCGCGTTACCTCGGCACGAACTGAGCGCTCTGCTCCGCCCTGCTGTCCTTGTCAGCCATTAACTCGTCGATCTGCTTGCGGGTGATCTTGCCGACCTGACGTTTCACCAGCCTGCCCTTGGGATTGAAAAAAAACGTCGTGGGCAATCCGGGGACGGAGCCGACCTGGTCGGCGTCCTGGTTGCTTCCCAAAATGATGGGGTAGTTGACGAACATGCCCTCGGCGAACTGCAATACCTGCTTGGAATCCTGAAACTCCATGGCCACGCCGAGGATTTGCACGTCCTTGCGCGCCTCCTTGAGTGCCACCAGATCCGGTATTTCCTCCAGGCAGGGCGGGCACCAGGTGGCCCAGAAATTCACGATCAGCCACTTCCCGCGGTAATGTGACAAGCGATGGGCTCGCCCATTGGTGTCGGTCAACACGAAGTCCCTGCTGCTCGCGTTGGCGGGCAAGCCGATCATCATTACGGCCAGGGTTAACAGCACGAGCCATATATTGCGCATGTCAGGCGGCGCGCGCCGGGCGCGCGATGCTGGTTCCGAACAATTCCTTCAAGGTCATGTCCAATTCCCCGTCCACGCCTTGCATCACGCTTGCCACCAGGCGTTTTACCGTATTCTCCTGGCTGTTTTCCGCGGCATCCTTGCTCAACACAAATACCCGGAAAATTTCCTTCATTCGAATTCTCTCCACATCGCGGACCAGCGTCCAGCCGTTACCCTGCAATTTAGCCACCCAGCCCGCCGCCTCCAGCTTATCCAGAATCAACTCGGTTTCTTCCCAGGAAAGGCGTAACGCAACCCGCATTTGCTGAAGATTAAGCACGTTGCCATCAAGGTAGGCACGATAAAGCAACCGGAGAATTTCGACCGCATCGACAAACTGGTTGCCCACCGCGCGATTGAGCTGCACCCCCCCCGTGCGCCAGTAGGGAAGAACCGCGGTGATGACCGCGGCAAACACCAGCACCACCCAGGAAAGGTAGATCCAAATCAGCAAAATGGGCAGACTGGCAAACGTGCCGTAGATCAATTTGTAGTTGGCGAAATTGGCAATAAAGTTCCCGAAGACGTTTTTCATCCCTTCAAATGCCATGGCGGCGATGACACCCCCGACCGCGGCGTCCAGCAAGGTTACCTGTCGATTCGGTACAGTCCGGTAGAGAAACGCAAACGCGATCGAGGTCATCAACAAGGGGCTGATTTTCAATGCCACAATCATCATCGGCGAGGAGGCTCTCTCGAATCCGAGCGAGTAGGACACCAGCCACGAGGTCACCGACAGACTACCCCCGATCAGGATCGGCCCGATGGTCAATACCGACCAGTAAATGAGTATGCGCTGGATCAGCGGACGCGGCCGTCTTGCCCGCCAGATGGTGTTGAAGGCACGGTCGATGGTTAACATCATCATGATCGCCGTTCCGACCAGCAACACGATGCCCAATGCAGTCAGGCGCGCGGCGTTGTCGGCGAACTGCTGCATGTAGAGCGTGATGACCTTGGAGGATGCGGCGGGCACCAGGTTAGCCGTCACATATTTTTTCAGCACTTCGATGATGCCATCGAACACCGGAAACGCCGCCATCATGGTCGCCGTGATGGTTACCAGTGGGACCAGCGCAAGCAAAGAGGTAAAGGTCAGACTGCCGCAGAGCTGGAAACAGCGCTCTTCCTTGAAGCGCCGGTAGACAAGCACCACAAAATTCCAAAGCAGATGGAACTGCCTCAATATTTCCCGAACCAATGGCACGCGTATTTTCATGAAGGGATGCAGGAAACTCGATCGTTATAATAATGCCAATTCGGACTGGGCATACAGTGCAACAATTGGGCCATGCGAAAATACACTTCGTGGGAATTCTTGCCTGCCTGCTTCCATAACGTCGAAGCGGTCCGGGAAATGGCTGCGCCCATGCAGTATTCCCTCGCAAGCACCAGTACTTCAAGACCCAAAGTCATCATGACGGACGATCGGCAGATAGGAAAGACCTCATCCGGCGCGTTTCGCGGGGGACTCGGGTCGATCCGCCAAGCCATCATGTCCCCTCCGCGGCACACCGGCCTGCCTATCCACGGGTTGCCCGGCACCCAGGTCGGCCCACGCGCCCGCAGTGCGGGTACGATCCCTCCTGCCGGAGCAGGTGCCGAACTTCCGCTGAACGATGACAAAAAGCGTCTTGGCGTCGCCGGGGGCACGTGTCTGGCGGGCACGGCTGCAAAGCTCTGGCAATGATCGTCGCGACCTGCACCTCGTCGGCTCGGTCATGAATCGGGGCAGCCAGGCTCGGCAACTCGCCCGCCGCCACTCCAGCGGCGCCTTGGCGACCCAGTCCAGGAAATTGCCTGGTTACCCCTATGCTTCCGCCCTGCCCTGCTGCACCGACGCCCAAGGTCGGATCGTTATACTCATCAGCAGCCTTGCCGAGCATACCCAGAATGCCGACGCTGACCCGCGGGCCAGTTTTCTTCTCGCTTCGTTCGGGCCGGACCTCCCGGAGCAGGCGCGGCTAAGCTTGATGGGCGAGCTGGCGCCCAGCGAAGATGCGACGGTCGCGGCACGTTATCTGCGTTTCTTCCCGGAAGCTCGACAATTTCTGGAGATCGGTGGATTTCGGTTTTTTGTACTGACGCCGCGCAGCCTGCGCTACATTGCAGGTTTCGGAGCGATACACAATTTGTCATCAGAAGAATATCTGGCGGCCGCACACCCGATAACCGACGCGGAAAGTGACATCCTGTCCCACATGAATACTGATCACGCCAACAACCTGCGCGAGTACTGCCGTCATTTCCACGGAGTATTGCCCGAGGTGACGGAAATGATAGGCATCGACTGTGACGGGTTCGACCTGCGCGCCGACGGCGTGCGGCGTCGTTGCGACTTCGATGGCGAAGTCAAGGATGCACAGGCCGCGCGCGCCGAACTGGTGAAACTCGCACGGCTTGCCCGCCAGTGAAAAAAAGCTCGCATTTGATTTCCTGCGCCACATTGATTGCCTTGATCTTCCTGTGCCTGGCATGGGAACTGGGCCTGGCGCCCCTGCGCCCTGGCGGATCGGCACTGGCGCTCAAAGTCCTGCCGCTGCTCGCCCCGCTATTCGGTGTGCTCAGGGGAATACGCTATACCTTCCAATGGGCACCCATGTTGATGCTGCTTTACTTCTGCGAAGGGATCGTGCGGGTGTGGAGCGAACGCGGTGCAGGCCAGTGGCTCGCCGGGGTCGAAATTGCGCTGTCCCTGATCTTTGTGGTGGCCGCCGTCACGTACGTGCGCGCCAGCCGCCAGGCAGTGCGCTGACAGGGTTGGCGCCCACCCGCTGAACACGTGGGCTTATCCTCCCTCTACCGCGGGCGATTCGCCCCTACGCCTTCTGGTCCCCTGCACTTTGGATCGATGGTGGCGGCCGTCGGAAGTTATCTCGATGCCCGGTCTTACGCAGGCATGTGGGAAATTCGCATCGACGATTTTGACTGGCCTAGGGTGGTACCGGGCGCGGCCGATGCCATCCTGCGGTGTTTACAGGCATTCGGCATGCACTGGGACGGCGAGCCGGTGTTTCAGAGTCGCCGCGCCGGCGCCTATCATGCGGCGCTTCACCGCCTGCGGCAACGCGAACTGCTCTATCCGTGTGCATGCAGCCGACGCGACATCGGAGAAGCCGGGAATTCCGGTATCGAGGGGCCGGTGTATCCAGGCACATGCCGGGAGGCGCTTGCCGGGGATCGACCGGCGCGCGCCTTGCGGGTACGAACGGGTGAAGCGCGGGTCGCCTTTTTGGATCGGCTGCAGGGACCGGTCGAACAAGAGCTCACGCAAGGGGTCGGCGACTTCGTGTTGTATCGTTCCGACCGGATTTATTCCTATCATCTCGCCTGCGCCGTGGACGACGCGGCACAAGGCATCACCCATGTGGTGCGCGGCGCCGATCTGATTGCTTCCACACCAAGGCAGATATACCTTCAGCAATTGCTCGATCTGCCCACACCGGCCTACTTGCACCTGCCGTTGGCCACCCACCCCGGCGGCGAAAAACTTTCAAAACAAACCCGGGCGCCTGCGGTCAATACCGCTGACCCCGCACCAACCCTGCGCAAAATACTTGAGTTTCTCGGACACTCTGCGCCGGACCATTTCAACACACTTGACAAGCTTTGGCCCTGGGCGATCGCAAATTGGCGCATTGAAAATATCCCCGGCACATCGCGAAGTATTTCCTGAATTTGCGAAAAACCCGTTTTCCGCCCCCTGTGCGCTTACGCCCTGGCAAACTGTTCGGACAGACCTGCGCGTCCTCCACGTCAGTGCAGAGCTGGGTTGATCCCGGCCGTTACCGCGACCAGCACCCGATTCCGGCCCATTTCCTTGGCACGACGCACCGCGCCCTCGCCCGCGTGCAGGGTATTCTCGAAACGTGCATCGCTCTGGTGGTGTTCCGCGATGCCGACACTGATCGTCACGCGGATGGAAGTCCCCCCCACCTTTATCACCTGGTTTGCCACAGCCTGGCGCATCCGGTCCGCAAGTAACATCGCGGTCGACAGATCCGCGCCAGGGCAAACCACCAAGAACATGTCTCCGCCCAGACAGCCCACCACGTCCCCCGCACGCGCCCACTGTCGAAGGCCCTCGGCAACCTGGCGAAGCACTTCCTCGCCGGAGGCAGAACCATAACTGTGATTGACCTGCCGGAGCGCATCGATATCAACAACCATCAAACTCAACGGTGTCCGGTTTTGGATGCTCGCCTCGCATTCCTTGGCCGCTCGCTCCAACACCTGCCGCCGGCTCGGCAGACCGGTCGGCGTATCGATAAGCGCCATCTGTTGCAGGCGCCGGTTGCTGAGTGCCAACTCGGCTGCCATCCTGTCAAATGTCGCTTTTCCTTTCTGGACTTCGTCCCGTAGGCGCACCGCTCGAGTGGAAGCGCGCAAGCGGGCAGTTAAAACTTTGGGATTAAAGGGCTTGGTCAGATAGTCGTCCACTCCAGCTTCGAATGCTTCGGTTACCTCGTCTTCATGGCCCAGGCTGGTAATCAGCACGAAATAAGTTCCGGCACCCTGTTCTGTCTGGCGAAGGGATCGGCAAATTTCCAGACCTGACATATCGGGCATGATCCAGTCGGAAATCACCAGTTGCGGATTTCGATCGACCGCCAAAGTCAATGCCGATTTCCCGTTCTCCGCGACGAACACCCGATGGCCCTCCCGGGTCAATATTTGCTCCAGTATTTCCCGGATTTTTTTGTCATCCTCCGCCACCAGGATATCGAGAGATTCCATCCGTTCAGGGGATCGAACGACTTGCGGCGCTGCTTCCGCCGCGGCCGCGGCGAGCTTGGAAAAACTTCCCAAAACGTTGGTGCGTACTTCGAGGATTTTTCCCCATTCAACCCAGTCTGCCGCCACCTGATCAACCATCGGCGCCAGGGCCTGGTCATCCAAACCGAGCTGCGCCGCGTCCGAGGCCAGCATCTGGATTTGCTCCTTGCGACCCTCGTCCGTCGCCACGCAGTAGCTCCCAACTCTTGCCGCGACGCAAATCAATCTGGTCATGCTTCGTTCGCGCGATCCCAGTGGCGCCGGAGACGATTCGGCGGCCTCATGATGGAGCACCGCATCGACGAACAGTTTCGGCAACCGCCAGTCTTCCAGCAATGCGGCGCAAAGCTCATTGTGATCGGTGCCCAGTTGCTGTTTTTCCAATTCGATGCGTTGACTGCGCGGCACATCGCGTGTGGCATCAATGACCGCCGCATATTCTTTCGGGTAGAGCGATGCCAGCGCCAGACTTCCCACATCGGACAAAAGGCCACAAGTGAACGCCTCCTCTGCAGCCGTGATACCCGTGCGAAGGCAAAAGGCATTGGCGGCAATGGCGGTGGCCAATGCGCGCGACCAGAATCGTGGATAGTCAAAACTCGGGCAGGCACCTTTACGATGTGCCCCCATGACCGAAAAACCAAGGACCAGGTGCCGCACTGTACTCAGGCCAATGCGTTGAATCGCCTCCGTTACCGCCGCGACAGGCCGGTTACGGGAACCGATCAGCGCACTGTTGGCAAACTTGATCAGCCTGCCGGTGAGCGCGGGGTCGGCCCGGACAGTTTTGGCAATCTCTTCGATCGCCACGTCTTCCTTTCGCGTCAATTCCATCAGACGCAGAGCCACGCCCGTGGGCGAAGGCAATTTTCCTGCTGCCTTCAACTCATCGAAGTCGTTTTTTGATATTCCCATGGAATGCCGGCCTATCTGGGTTGCGTTGCCTGGAGGTACCAGGACTCAATAAAACCGTCAGGGCTCCCGAGGAAGCCCGGGTAGTATGGATATCGGACCTCGGCAACCGATCTTTAGCGCGGATGCGCCAGGTGCCAGCTACTGATCAGGCGTCTGCGCGGGCAATAATGCCTTGAGCCGGGGGGGCAACACGTAGTCGGGATGACGACGCACGAATTCGGAAACGCGAGTCCGCGCCAGTGATGTTTTGCCTTCCCGTAGCAGTTGTTCGATGGCAGCAATCTCGCGCCCGGGCGAATCCGATGCAACCAATGCCTGCAGGGAAGGTGCCGCGACAGACTTCTCGGCGCTCATCTGGGATGTACCCGACACCGGAGCGAGCGACGCACGCTTGCGCTTTTCGGCTTCTGCCGGGGACGAATCCGCCCCCTTCGACAGATCCGCATCCGCCAGAGTATTAACCCTCTGATCCGCTCGATCACCGGCCCTTTTTTCGATCTCAATAACTTCACTTGTCGCTGGGGCGGCGGCGACACTCTTAGCATGTGGCATTGCAGGAGGTTCGCTCGCCGGCATTTCTTTTCGCGGCACAGTCGCGGAATCCGCGACAACGGAAGACTTCGACCACTTTGCCTCTTCCAATACATCAACCGGGGCTTTACTGGCATGCGCCGCCGATGGTTCAGATTGACGAACCCCGCTCGAGGCCACACCCTGCTCAAACTCCCGGCGTACGCCTTTCTTGAGGACCGGGGCGGCGTTGCCACGCGCGCCTTGAAACTCGCCGGGTGTACCGCTTTCCTGATTCTTTGCCAGAGGACGCTGCGGGACCGGTGCATTCATCTCGCCCATCGATTGACCGCTCTCCGCCTTCAATGCAGGCGCCGCTGGTCTAGCCAGCTCGGCCACCGTCACGGACGCCTCCGGTGGTAGCAGTGCCTTGGCGTCTCTTCTGTCCTCTGTCCTCTGTCCTCTGTCTTCTGGTTCCGGTGGCTCGTTTTCCCGCATCAGAAATACCAGCGAGACACCAATTATCAGCATTGCGGCCGCGGAAAGCGGCACCTGCCATGAGCGCGACGGTTTATGAGTCGTCTGGCGAGCGGCAGAGAGTATTGCATCGTCAAGCCGCTGCGGTGGCAGCGCCTGCGCGCTTGCGCGATATAGACGCGCTACTTCCGCGCCCTCGCGCTCCATCTCCAGATCCTCAGGCGACATCGGCTTCATAGCTCATCGATTCCCGTAATCTTGCCAACGCATAACGCAGACGGCTCTTGACCGTTTCCCGTCCCGTACCGGTCACCTCGGCAATTTCTTCCAGGGACAATCCCCCCTCCTGTTGCAAAAGAAACGCTTCGCGCTGCTCGGCGGGAAGGGTGGCCAGGGCCTGCAACAATGCCCGCGCCGACTGCCGCGCCATCGCCGCGCGTTCAGGCTGATCGTGGACCGGACCGGCAACCTCCAAGGGTTCTTCCGGATCCTCATCAAGGGAAATAAGTTGCAGGGGCGGACGGCTGCGAAAATGGTCGATCACACAATTGTGAGCCACGTGATACAAAAAGGTAGCGAATCGGGCCTCGACCCGATAACGCGAGCGGGCCCCGACGATACGAATCCAGATTTCCTGGAATACCTCCTCGGCCGCCGAGCGCAACCCAATCTGGCGCATGACGTAACGAAACACGCCTCCACGATGACGGCCATATAACTCTTCGAATGCCCGCACGTCCCCCCCGCCATAGCGCAACATGAGTTGTTCGTCGGGAACGGGTTCAGTCGTCACGGCAGGCAGTCTAGCGCGGCTCGGAAAAACCAACACCCTGACAAACGCTCACCACCAATAACACCGATGACGCGGAAACGTCCATCGCTTGCACAAGGTCACACTTACTCATGCGATGTTACGCGACTGCCCGCGATCGACTGCAAGGGCACATCCAGACCATTCATGAACATCTCCCTCGAATTTCCTCCGCGTCCTTAAGGCGCAGCACTTACGGCCGAAGCTGCCGCGTCCTCTGCGGTGAGTGCGGCTTTTTTGGGCGACATATCCTCACCCCCTTCCAGGCGGATCGGGCACAAACTCCCCGGGAAAGGGCGCCGGCCATTTTTCGCGCTCACGGATCACGCCGCGTGCCACCAGATTTACATAGGTGTCGTAATGAATTGCAATAATTTCCGAAGGCGAATCGGACTCGCGTTCGAATTCGACGTATCGCGCGTGCGCCGTTTGCTGACGCCCATGACCGGTGCCGATCGATTTTTCGGCTGTCCGCGGTGCCGACGCATCGGCCGAACCCCGCGAGGCACCACTTTCGGCCTTGAAAGCCGGCTCGTCGAGGTCCGCCAGGGGCTCGGCTTTGCGGCGAAATAACGCCACACCAATTACCCCGACATTGTCAGGGCGGCCTGTGCGCACTGCATAGGAAGTGCCCAGATCGGTGAAGAAAAATGCGGCAACCTTCTCCAGACTCTTGCGCCAACCCGCGATCGACAATGATCCGTGCTGTCCGATCACGTAACCGCTCTGGGTAGGCGCCGCCGTCTCTCCACTCACGACATTGACCCCATCGACCGAAGCCAAGGCGAGCAAGTCACCGCCGCTACGATTGCGAATCACGATCCGATATTCGCTGCCAGGATTGCCGGCGACAAACCACCTCCCGCCACTTTGATACACAGGCAAGGGACGTCCGGTGGCCTGATCGATGAGCTCGACTTTGGCGAGGTTGCCGACCGCCAACGCACTGGCTCCGGGCAGAAAAAAACACAGGAAAAGAATCAGATGCCGCATAGTGTTCTCCGTTATTGAACTGGAACACCGGCTATAAACGGCAGGAGTGGGGAAAAGGGGTTGATGGAATTCGGTGAGGGGTCAGGAGTGAAGAGTCAGGGGTGAGGGGCGGCCAGTGACGGGTGACAGGTGACGGGAGACAGGTTAAGCCCCTTTGAAGCGCACCAACGCAATTTTCACTGGCGGAAGTGGCAATTGGCCTTTATTGATTAAGGATGAAGACCGGCGTCCCGCATCACCCGTGACGGCCGGTTTTGACGAACTCCAACGAGGTCTGGAACAGGGCAAGGTCCTTTTCGTAATCGGCGGCATTGGCGCAATTGATCTGTATCCATTCCCGGGTGCTGGATAATCCCCTCGGCTGAAACGAGACAACATCGTTTCGCGAGAACTGCAATTCCGTTGCAACGGCGGCCGGCAGGCGCAGCCCCACTCCTTCGCCGCTTATGCAGGCGAACATCTTGTCGCTGACGAAATAGGCATCCAGGCCATTGAGTTTTCTGGTGCTGGCCCCGGGGAGTTTAAGAAGCAAGGCGTCGATTTGAGCCTTGCGGTTGGAACCGGTGGTATCGGCAGTCAAGGGCAGATCCGTATCTGTTGTCGTAAAAAGAACCATTTAATCATATACGCCATACCCCAGGATTTTTCTCCGATTTGCAAAGTCTATCGTTTGGCCAACGCCAGCACGGCGTCCACCACTGCCCCCGGCATCTCGCGAGAGAGGAAATGCCCGGCAACGGGAATCAGCTTTCTCTCATACGGCCCGCTGAAGAAGCGCGAATGTTTTTCCGATTGTTCCGGGGGGCCCACACCATCACAGGCGCCGTGCAACACCACGGTCGGCACGGAAATCGCAGGCTGGGCCGCGAGCCTTTGTTCGATATCCTGGTACTGGGCAATCCCGGACGCATTGCCGTAGCGATGTCGGTAGGAATGAATCGTCACCTCGACAAAATCCGGATTGTCGAAACTCGGCGCGGTGGCCTCAAACGTGGCGTCATCAAAATGCCAGTTCGGCGACCACTGGCGCCATAGCAACCTGGAGATCTCCCGGCGATTTTTTGCCAGCCCCGCTCGCCCGCGTTCGGTATGAAAGTACCACTGATACCAGAAACGATGCTCCTGCGCCGCATCCGTCGGCTCCCCGGCCCGGGGGATGTTCTGAATCGCGTAACCATTGATCGTCACCAGCCCACGCACGCGCTCGGGCCACAACGCCGCCACCACACAGGCCGCACGTCCGCCCCAGTCATACCCAGCCAGCAAAGCTTGTTTGATACCCAGGGCATCCATAAAGTCGCGCAGGTCCGCCCCGATGGCGCCTTGTTGACCCGACCGTAGCGTGCTCGAATCGCGAAACCGGGTCGCACCGAAACCACGCAGCCAGGGCACCAGCACCCGGTATCCAGCGGCGGCAAGAGGCGGCGCGACGCCATCCCAATCGTGCACATCGGAGGGCCAGCCGTGTAGCAAAATGACCGGCGAACCGTGGCGCGGGCCGCTTTCCAGGTAGGCAATATCGAGCGTAGGGGTGCGGATAGTTAGGTTCATCGTGTTCTTTTACGAAATAGATCGCTCAATTTCCGCGTTGGAAAGGCCCAGCCTACACAAACTACGCCCGGACGTCAGCTTCCCGAATCGAAATAACCTAGAAGGCTATTGCCGCCGATTCTCAATGGCACACCATGCGTCCTTCTGTTGCAGGGGCGGTCTCCGGCTTTGTGGACTTGTCTGCGTGCAGGCGGTAAAGTTTGTCCATGTACAGTTTGCGTTTTAATCGCCCCGTGGTTATATCCACTCATGCCAGAATTCGCATGGTGGAGCGCGGTGTCGGCGAAGACCTGTTGCTGGAAATAATTGACTCCGGTGAAGCCCGATACAAAGATGCCACGCACTTGTAGATGTTTAAGGCGTTTCCGTCGCGGCAGGATAATCTGCTATGCGCGGTGCTGATATTGGAGAACCAGGTTGTCGTTAAAACCGTGATGCACCATTTCACCGTCTTGTAGGAGAACACCTTGCACACCACATATTACGACGAAGACGATATTCTCGTCATCCACCTGTCCGACAAGCCCATTGCGCGCGAGGTTTCGCAAGATTGGAACACGCATATCAGCTACGCAGCGGATGGAAGCGCCGTCGAAGTCGTGCTCTTGGAGGCAAGCGTCAACGGCGCGTATCCTTTCGCGGTTCAACACTCGCGGGCGGCGTGAATTCAGTCCCGGCCCTGTCAGGAGTGGCCATTGAAGAACCCACCAACAGAAATCCAGAATAGCAGCGCCGGTACGGCCTCCGGGGGAAAATTTGACGTCATCGTCGTCGGCGGAGGCGTCGGTGGCCTCTACGCGCTGTATCGCCTTCGCAATATGGGCTTGCGGGTGCGTGTTTATGAAGCCGGCAGCGGAGTGGGCGGCACCTGGTTCTGGAATCGCTATCCCGGCGCGCGCTGCGACGTGGAAAGCATGGAGTACTCCTATTCCTTTTCCGAAGAACTTCAACAGGAATGGCAGTGGCCCGAGCGCTATGGCACGCAGCCCGAGATTCTGCGCTACATCAACCATGTCGCGGAGCGCTTCGACCTGCTGCGCGACGTGCAATTGAATACCCGGGTGGTGTCGGCCCTGTTCGATGAAACATGCAATCACTGGATCATCACCACGAATCGCGGCGAGGTCGTGAGCGCGCCCTTTTGCGTCATGGCGACCGGCAACCTTTCGGCACCGCGCGTGCCGAATTTCAAGGGTCTGGATCGCTTTCAGGGCAAGTGGTATCACACCGGCCTGTGGCCGCACGGGGGTGTGGACTTCACCGGTTTGCGCGTGGCGGTGATTGGCACCGGCTCCTCAGGCGTGCAGATGATTCCGCATATCGCCCAACAGGCCAAACATCTGCATGTCTTCCAGCGCACCGCGAATTACAGCCTTCCGGCGAAAAATGCCCCGCTCGATCCGGAAAAAGTCCGCCACCACAAGGCCGAATATCCTGCCCGCAGAAAGGCCGCCTTCGACACGCCTTTTGGCATCGCCGGTCACCCCCCGCCCACCAAGTCTGCTCTGGAGGCCACGCCCGAAGAGCGCCAGCGCGTCTACGAGGCGAAATGGAACGCCGGCGGCAGCATCAGCTTCCTGTATTCCTACACCGACCTGCTGGTCAACAAGGCGGCCAACGACACCGCCTCCGAATTCGTATGGCAGAAAATCCGCAGCATCGTGCGCGACCCGGAAACCTCGGAACTCCTTGCCCCCAAGGATCATCCGATCGGCACCAAGCGCCTGTGCCTGGATACCAATTACTACGAAACCTACAACCGCGACAACGTCACATTGGTGAACGCGCGCCGCGCGCCGATTGAAGAAATCACGCCGACGGGCTTACGCACGCGCGAAGCAGACTACGAATTCGACGCCATCGTGTTTGCGACCGGCTTCGACGCCATGACCGGGGCGCTGGCGGAAATCGACCTGCGTACCAGCGCTGGCGCGACATTGCGCGAAAAGTGGTCCGCCGGTCCGCGCACTTATCTCGGCTTGATGGTGGCAGGCTTTCCCAACATGTTCCTGATCACCGGCCCCGGCAGTCCGGGGGTCAAGAGCCAGATGATTCTCGCCTGCGAGCAACATGTTGACTGGATCGGCGATTGCATCGCCCACCTGCGCGCGCGCGGCCTGAACCGCATCGAGGCCGACGAGAAAGCGGAGCTGGCCTGGGTCGAACACGTCAACGAAGTTGCCAGTGCCACGCTCTACCCGCTGGCGAACTCCTGGTACATGGGCGCCAATATTCCCGGCAAGCCGCGCGTGTTCATGCCTTACGTGGGCGGTGTTCCCGCCTATACGAAGCGTGTGCAGGAATCGGTGAAAAACGGCTACCAAGGCTTTATCCTCGGGGCCATCCACAAGAATGCTCAGGTAGTGTGAGCAGTACAGGCTTTCGGATTCCGACCTGAACACGCTTCATGCCGGCAGGCGATAGCTTCCTGTCTTCTTTCCGCGGCTTTCTGATTGCCGCCGCCTGCGCCACGCTGACCGGGTGCGCGGGAAGTCCGATTGCAAACGTTTCCCGGGGGCCGTCACCTGACGGCGCCGAAAGTAGCGGGCAAACATCCGATCCTCTCCCGCAGGAGAAGGCCGAAATGACCGTGGGATTCGAACGGACCATTGCTCCCGCCGCCGGGAGCGAGGAATTCAAGGCTAACCGCCTCTCGGCAAAACACGGCATGGTCAAAATTGTCTATGACGACCATTCCGCCGAAGAATATGGTGGGGTCGCACTTAACGCCCATCATGTGCTAAGCGCCTGCCCGGCAGGGCAATTCACCAAGGCAAGCGTCGTGAATTTTTCCGGACGTTCGTTGTCCGCCGTTCCGTTCGCGAACAACGCCACCCAAGGTCTGTGTGTTCTTCAAGTCAAGGAGACGGTGGAGCACTCCCTGGAACATCGTATGCGCCGTGTCCTGAAAAAAGGCGAGCCAGTTTATGCCCCCAGGCAAATCGGCGGCAGCACGGCAATGCACGAATCGAAGTTCGAGCGATTTTCCTTCGCGACAGGCAGGGCCATGGTTGTTGTGGGCCCGGCCACCGGGCCAATTTTCCCGGGTCAGCCCCTGTACGATGAAATGGGCTATCTGGTGGGCATGTTTACCACCGCCACATCCGGTGGAAAATCCGGCGACATGGCCGAAAATCTGGAATGGATCATCTCACTGCTTATTTTGCCCAAACCTTGTGTCCCCAATGCCGCGCAGGCAGTCGAGACCGCGCGCGCCAAATTGGGCCAGCTTTCCTGGCCGCGCGACTTCGATGCCAGGAACAAGGATCCGGATAAATTCGAATCGAATGTCCAGCAATTCGCCCAGGAGTTCGCCTTCAGGCTGCGGTTTTCACGCAATCCCTATTGGTACCCGCCCGCGGCTTGGTCGCGCCGCCAGTCGGGAGATGCCAGCATCGCGATACGAATCAGGCCCAACGGAAAACGCACATTTGCCGTCGTCGTATTTCCGGTCGATGACAATCTGGCCGAAGGGGCACTCGCCATCCTGTACTGCGTTCCGTTTCCCGAGACGCCACTGGTGCTAAAAGGGCGAGACATTCAATTTGTTCAGACCTTGCGCTTTCGGTACAGGTAATCCTTGTCCGAAGTCGCACCGCGTACCGGGGCCAAACCGCGACGCACCTTCAAGAAATGGACTGGGCCGTTCGCGCTGTTGTCCGCTGGCAGCCCGGTACAAGATCGCCTACAAGTCGAAGCGAATGCCTTGGGCCAGCGGCAGCTCAGATGAGTAATTGATCGTATTGGTCGCACGGCGCATGTAGGCCTTCCACGAATCCGACCCGGACTCCCTTCCGCCGCCGGTATCTTTTTCTCCTCCGAAAGCTCCGCCTATCTCCGCCCCGGAAGTACCGATGTTGACGTTGGCAATCCCGCAGTCGGAGCCGGCGCTGCTCAAAAATAATTCTGTCTCGCGCAGGTCGTTGCTGAAGATACAAGACGACAATCCATGCCTTGCCGCGTTGTGCTGCGCCAGGGCCTCGTCAAGGCTGTCATAGGGCATGGCGTAGAGGATGGGTGCGAAGGTTTCATCCAGAACGATCTCGGCTTGACGCTGCATGGCCGCCAGGGCAGGGCGGACATACAAACCCGGCTGTATGTCCCGTACACGCTCGCCGCCGACAATCCAACGCGCATCGGTACGCGCTCGTGCCAGCGCCGATTGCATGGCGAGAAAGGCGCCCTCGTCGATGACCGGTCCGACCAGAACCCCCTCCTCCAGGGGATTGCCCACCGTTACGCGAAGATAAAAGGCCTTCAGGCGTTCGAGGAAAGTATCGTACAAGGAGCGATGGACGAACAGGCGTCGCAGGGAAGTGCAGCGCTGTCCCGCGGTGCCTACGGCCGCGAACAGAATCGCGCGTTCGGCCAGCGCAAGATCCGCCGAGGGCGCCACGATGGCGGCGTTGTTTCCGCCAAGCTCCAGAATGGTACGCACAAAGCGTGGCGCCATCTGTGCCGCCACCGCTTTGCCCATGGCAGTTGATCCGGTGGCGGAGACCAGGCGAATCTTCGGATGATCGAGCAGCAGACGCGCGTGATCGCCTGTGCCGAATACCAATTGAATCAGATGCATCGGTGTATTTTGACTGGCGCGGCAGGCTTGCTCGAACAAGGCGTGCATCGCCAAAGCGGTCAGTGGTGTCTTTTCGGATGGCTTCCACAACGCACTGTTGCCGCAGACAATGGCCAGCGCGGCGTTCCAGGCCCACACCGCGACCGGAAAATTGAACGCCGTAATTACCGCAGTAGGGCCCAGGGGATGCCAAGTCTCCATCATGCGATGTCCGGCCCGTTCGCTGGCAATGGTGAGGCCGTGCAGTTGCCGGGACAATCCCACGGCGAATTCGCAGATGTCGATCACCTCCTGCACTTCGCCCAGCCCTTCCTGGAGGATCTTGCCGGTCTCGATGGTGACCAGCCTGCCCAGTTGCGCTTTATGGGCACGCACCGCTTCGCCAAATACCCGGATCAACTCGCCGCGCCGCGGTGCCGGAGTCGCGCGCCAGGCCAGAAACGCGCTGTGCGCCTGCGCTACTTTGTTCTGGATGTTCGCCTGCGTATCGACCACGACCCCACCTATGCGCGAGCCGTCGATGGGAGTGCGCGCGATCAAACCCTGCGGTGAATCCGCCGCGCTTACCGCTAACGCTCGCAGAATATCCTGGGTGTCGTTGTAAAGGCTCATGGCAGCTCCTTATGCCGCAGCGGTCTCGTAAGCCCGGCCGAATCGATTAGCAAGAAAATCCGCGAGCGTTATCTGTTCCTGCCGGATAAAACCGGCCTGCGGCAATTTCCCGGAAGCGAAAAGATCCACCACCGCGCAGACACCGCTGGCCGTCGTAATCTGGATCGCCGTCATGGGCAATCCGCACCATGTCTGAGAATAAATTTTCCGCGCGAAGGATGTCTGCACGCGTTTGCCGCCCCGCACCCCGGAGGCCGAGACAAATACCACGACAACGTCCTGCTCCGTGGTGGGAATCGCGGTTTCAAGGATTTCCTTCATGGTCTCGCGCTTGCCCGCCAGGCCAAAGTCTTGCAACAGTAATTTCGCGATGTCGCGGTGCCCCGGATAACGAATGGTCTTGTAATCCAGATACTGCACCTTGCCTTCCAGCGTCTCGGCCAGGGTGCCCAGACCGCCGGAGGTATTAAATGCCTCATAGTGCGCGCCATCCAGAGCGAAAGTCTCGTAGCCCTCTAGCGGCGGCACCTCTATGCGTCGGCCATCAACGATGGCTTCACAGGGGTGGACGTATTCATTGATGAGCCCGTCCACCGACCAGGTCAGGTTGTATTTAAGCGCGTTGGTGGGATATTGCGGCAGCGCACCGACACGCATGTGTAATCGCTCCAACTTATCGAATCCCTGGGATAAGGCATGGCCGGCAATGGCGATGAACCCTGGGGCAAGCCCGCACTGGGGCATGAAGGCGGTCTTGGCATCTCGAGCCAGGTCGCGAATGGTGCGGGTGGCCGAGACGTCTTCCGTCAAATCGAAATAGTGAACGCGTTCGGCCGCCGCGGCCGCCGCGACCGTACTCGCCAGTTGAAACGGCAGGGCATTTACCAGAATATCGTAGCCTTGAATGCGGCGCGCGAAGCTGGCCACATTGGAACCTTCGATCTCAAAGCAACGCTCCGGAAATTCCTCCCGCACTTCCTTGCCGACGACGCGGTCTCCCACCCAGACATCGTACTGTGGCCCGCCCTGCGCCGTGCGCAGCATATGCGCCACCGATCGCCCGATGTGGCCTGTACCCAGGACCAGAACACGTTTCGACATGAATTTTCCCTCAGCCAGGCCATTATCCGAAAAACCGAAGCAAGCTTAATCCGGGCCAGGGCCGGGTCTGCCGAGCCCGGAGCAGGATTGAGGATCGAGGGGTTCACCCTTCACCCTTCACCCTTACCCCTTACCCCTTACCCCTTACCCCTTCCGCATTCACTCTTGCGAGTTCCGCCTCGTCCGGCTTAGAATTTTTCTTCGTCAGAACCCTTGTTTCCTGGCTATCGAGTCATATTCGAACCAGAACGCATCCTGGCGCCGAATGATGCGTCCCAGTGACGGTTCCGGGAAATGCGTGGCACACACCGTCACACCCGTGTCGCAGTAGCGTTCCAGAAATTTCCGCCGCGTTGCGCTGGCCAGGGCAGGATCCACGTCGGCACGCATGATCCAGCCTGGTTCACGGCACTGCACCGGACTGTGGATACAGTCGCCGGTGATGACAGCCTGGGCGCCCTGCGAGGCAAGATAAACGCACACATGGCCCGGCGTGTGTCCCGGCGAGGGTTCCAGCCAGACTTCGTCATCCAGGGCAAAGTCGGCACCCACCAGTTGCACCTGACCCGCCTCCATCACCGGCAGGATGCTGTCCACATAGTGCGGCTGGGGTTGCTTGCGGTGCAGAGCTTCGAAGTTCTCCCATTCCTGGCGGGCGAAGATGTACTTCGCATTCGGGAAGGTCGGCACCCAGCGACCATCGCGCAACCGGGTGTTCCAGCCGACATGGTCCCAGTGCAAATGGGTACACATCACGTAGTCCACCTCCTCGGGCGCCACCCCGGCAGCGGCAAGATGCGGCAGAAAAGTGTTCCACTGCTTCATGTCCCAGAACGGACGCTGCGGGCGGGGCTTGTGATCTCCGACACAAGTGTCAACCAGAATGGTGTGATGTCGTGTGCGCACCAGAAACGCCTGAATCGGCAGGATAAGATTGCCGGTAACCGGCTGCAGAGCCCAGGGCTCCATCCAATTCTTGTGCAATGCCCAGTCTTCCGCCGTGGATTGCGGAAAAAAACTCCGCGCCTCGAACCCCGTGCAGATGGACTCGACGATGCGCTGGATGACGATCTCGCCTACGGCATATTGCCTCACAGCCCCTCCGCCCACGCTTTTTTGCACGTATTGCCTACAGGGTAGTGTATTCGAAGAAATATGATTGCGTCTCCAACTGTCATTCTCGTGCAAACGGCAATCCAGATTATTCAAAAAAAGCAGGCTTCTGCTCCCGACAAAACCGATCGGAGAAGAGTTATTGGAGGACGACACTTGCTCAGTATTGCCTTTACACGGTACCGGCGGGTTACGCTTCGCTAACCCACCCTACGCATCTTTTTTCCTTTGCGTCCTTTCTTGATCTTCCTTTGCGCCTTTGCGTCGACGATTCACTTTTGATTTTTGAACCCGGCTACTGGGTATCCGTGGCGCGAGGACGGCCAACCAGAGTCGTACCACCGTCCACCACCAATGTCTGCCCTGTGATGAAGCGCGCCTGATCGGATAGCAGGAAGCGAATGGCATTACCGATATCCCACCCGGTTCCTTCCACGCCCAGCACCGAGGCTTCACGACGCCGCTCGCGTGCGGCTGGACTCATGCCCACTGCATACACCATCGGCGTATAAACTGGTCCGGGTGCAACACAGTTAACACGAATGCCTTGCGGGCCGTGGTCCACCGCCATTGCGCGGGTCAACGCGATCACGGCGCCTTTGGACGTGGAATAAGCAGTCATGCCCCGCGGGCGCAAAGCGGCAATCGAGGCCACATTGACAATCGCCCCGGCACCGGCAGTCTTGATCATGGCGGGAATGGCATGCCGGGAGGCGAGGAACATGCTGTCCACATTGACCTGCATGATCCGGTGCCACCGATCCACATCTTCCTCGACTACACTGCCCTTGCCGTCGATGCCGACGTTGTTGTCCAGCAAATCGAGACGGCCGAATTGAGAGAGCGCGGTTTCGACCATCGCGCGGCATTGCGCTTCGTCGGTAACATCCGCCGCGAACGCGGCGGCCTTGCCGCCTTCGTCCGTAATCATCTTGACCGTGCGCTGGGCAAGATCGAATTTCTGGTCCACCACCAGCACCCGCGCCCCGACCCGGGCGAGCAGAATAGCTGCCGCCCGGCCATTGCCAATGCCGTCTCCCGCCGCCCCGCCGCCGGTGACGATGGCAACTTTGCCGGCGAGGCCGAAGTCCTGACTGGATTGTGAATTCATGTCATCTCCTCCTGCTCAGGACCCAATGAACATGGGGTCCTTAGAGAAAAATAGTTGGCAATGTTGTCGAAACATTGTATCAACCGGCCTGCGCGCATGTTTGGGCAATCCGCAGCCGCCATCCAGCACGCATACAATGTGCGGATCGTCCGTTCGAGAATTAAGGATTACCAATGCCAACAACCCCCAACGCCAGTTTCGACGCGAAGTCACTCGAAGCATTCATTTCTCAGAAATGGGATGGCGACATCGTCCCGCGTCTGGTCGAGTACATCCGCATACCCTGCAAGTCGCCGCACTTCGATCGCGACTGGGCCGCCAACGGCCATATCGACTCCGCAGTCAAGCTGGCCGAGGGCTGGTCGCAGGCGCAAAACATTCCCGGATTGAAGCTCCAAGTCGTTCGCCTGGCCAACCGCACACCGGTAATTTTCTTCGAACTGCCCGGCGATGCGCCCGGCACCATTCTCATGTACGGCCACCTCGACAAGCAGCCGGAGATGACTGGCTGGCGGGAAGGCTTTGGGCCGTGGATACCGGTGCTGCAGGACGGCAAGCTCTATGGCCGCGGCGGCGCGGACGACGGCTACGCGATCTTCGCGTCGCTGGCAGCACTGTCCGCGCTCAAAGAGCAACGCATTCCGCACGCGCGCATTGTAGGCTTGATCGAATGCTGCGAGGAAAGCGGCAGCTTCGACCTGCCCGCCTATCTGGACGCGCTGAAATCACGCATCGGCACTGTCGATCTCGTCATCGGCCTCGATTCCGGCTGCGGCAACTATGATCAATTGTGGATGACCACCAGCCTGCGCGGCATCGCGGCCGGCACACTCACCGTGGAAGTGCTCAACGAAGGCGTGCACTCGGGGGACGCCAGCGGCGTCGTGCCTTCGAGCTTCCGAATCGCACGGCTATTGCTGGATCGTCTGGAAGACGCAAAGACCGGGCGCATCCTGCCGAAGGAGTTTTATTGCGACATCCCCTCCGAGCGCACCGACCAGGCAGCCCTCGCCGGCCAAACGCTCGGCGAAGCCATGCTCACGCGCTTTCCTTTCGCCGGCAAGACACGGCCAATGATCAGCGATCATGGCGAAGCCGTGCTGAACCGCACCTGGCGGCCCTTCCTGTCGATCATCGGCGCCGATGGCATGCCCGCCATCAAGGACGCCGGCAACGTGCTGCGCCCAAGAACCGCCCTCAAACTCAGCCTGCGCATCCCGCCGCTTATCGACGGCAAGCGCGCCACCGAAGACCTGAAACGCATTCTCGAAGCCGATCCACCCCATGGGGCGAAAGTGAGCTTCGAAGCCGACCAGGGCGCCAGCGGCTGGCACGCCTCGGCCACCGCACCGTGGCTGAAGGAGACGGTGGATGCCGCGTCAAAGCAGTTCTACGGAAAGCCCGCGATGATGATGGGCGAAGGCGGCACCATCCCCTTCATGGCCATGCTCGGCAAATCATTTCCGCAAGCGCAGTTCCTGATCACCGGCGTGCTTGGTCCGAAATCCAACGCCCACGGCCCGAACGAGTTTTTGCATATTCCCTATGCGAAGAAACTCACCGCCTGCGTGGCACAGATAATTGCGGGGCATGGAGGTTTGGCTTAATGTATCGATCCACCTCCGCCAAGGGGACGTCGGATGAATAACGCGGTAACGGAAACAATCATGACAGACACATCAGCCCCAACTGCCAATGTACGCACTGCCGAGTACACGGGCATTCTTCCCAGCCAGAAGATCAGAGCAATGGTGGATAACGACGAGATAAAGACTGTCGTCAGACCACTCGACCCTGACCAGATACAACCTGCCAGCATCGATCTGAGGCTTGGCGACTGGGCTTATCCCGTGGATACGAGCTTTCTTCCCGGTAAAGGGGTAAGAGTGCTCGACAAAATGAAGGAGCTGGATGACCAGTACGACAAATTCAAGATTGATCTTCGCAACGGCGCTGTATTGGAGAAGGGTCGCATATACGTTATTCAGCTTATCGAAGCCATCGATTTAAGAAGCGAGGTGGCGGCGTTCGCCAACCCAAAGAGCTCAACGGGCCGCCTGGACATTCTCACCAGGTTGATTGCGGATGAAGCCGAAGTTTTTGATCAAGTGAATGAAGGCTATAAGGGCGAACTCTACATAGAAGTGGCGCCGCGAAGTTTTAGTGTCGTGGCCAGAACCGGCACCCGTTTGAATCAGTTGAGATTCCGCCGCACCAGAGGCGAAGCACCGAAAGCCATCTCGGCTGCCGAGTGGAGGCGGCTTCTTGGCGAAGGTCACCTGCTCAACTTCTCGGCGGAGGACGAAAACCCGCGCTCCATCAAGACAGGGGTACTACCCTTCACCATTGACTTGCAGGGACAGGAGGGCGAAGGCGGAGTGATTGGTTATCGCGCAAAAAAACACACAGGACGAATTGATCTGGACAGGCGGGACTACGACCGTTTCGATTTCTGGGATCCGATTCGTTTCCACAAGAAATCGTCGCTCACGCTGGATCCGGATGAGTTCTATATTCTGGTGACAAAGGAGGCGATAGCCGTCCCTCCGGACTATGCGGCGGAGATGCTGCCCTACGACACACGCGCCGGAGAGTTTCGGGTTCACTATGCCGGCTTTTTTGATCCGGGATTTGGCTGGAATTCACAAACAGGCCGGGCCGGAAGCAGCAGGGGAGTGCTCGAAGTACGCTCGCACGAAATCCCTTTCCTGCTCGAACACGGACAGACTGTCGGTTGGCTGCGCTTCGAGCGCATGGCGGCCCGACCCGAAATGCTCTATGGCGAAGACGGCCGCTCGAACTACCAGGGTCAGGGTTTGAAGTTGGCCAAGCAGTTCTCGCAGTAAATCTGATTCTTGAAGTACTCAACATAAAGATTGTAGTTTCAGCATTGATGCTTTTTTTCTCTAGTGCCCCCATGACCAACCCTCCCGTCACCCCGCGCCCTGCGGCGACATTAATCCTGGTGCGAGACGCATCGCATGGCCTGGAGGTGTTGCTCGCCAAGCGCACCCATCTGGCCGATTTTGCAGGCGGGGCATACGTGTTTCCTGGCGGGGCCGTAGATAATGCCGACGCCGCGCCGGAACTGGCCACGCTAGCTTCGGGACTGGACGATGCGGAAGCCAGCCGGCGTCTGGGCATCGAACGCGGCGGCATTGGTTATTGGATCGCGGCGATTCGGGAATGTTTCGAAGAAGCCGGGTTGTTGTTTGCGCATGCGCACGATAACGAGTTGATCGATATCGACGGGCATGCAGCGCCCAGCTTTGCCTCGGCGCGCAAGGCGCTGGTAGGGGGTGAAGCATCGCTGTTGCAGCTTCTGCAATCCCATAACCTGCGTCTTGCCACGGACCGGCTGCATTATTTTAGCCACTGGATCACGCAAGCAGGCCGGCCGCGCCGCTACGACACCCGCTTCTTTCTTGCCGAAGCCCCGGCCCGGCAAACACCCTCGCATGATGGCGAGGAACTGGTGAACCACCTTTGGATTCGACCGGCGGAAGCGCTGGAGCGCGGCCATGAAGGGGAATTGAATCTGATGTTTCCGACCATGAAAACGCTGGAAAGCATTGCGACAATGCGCGATGTGGCGGCGGCAATTGCGTTCGCCCGCTTGCCTCGCCCGATGCCGCCGATGGCGCCCCGGGTGGGCATCGGTCAGGGCGGAAAAAAGTTTCTGGTGCCTGGCGATTTCGCCTATGCGGAGCTTGGCAAGCTCGATCCGGAGCAAAAGGGCACCGCTTCATACGAAATTGTTCCCCGCACGGTCGTGCAGCTTTCCGATCGGGTAAGGCGAGTCACCGCGCCGAACCCGGGAATGATGACCGGCCCCGGCACCAACACCTATCTGGTGGGTGATGCGTCAACGGGCGTCGCGGTGATTGATCCCGGGCCGGCCGATGCTGGCCACGTTGCGCGCATCGTCGAGGCGGCGGCGGGCCCAATACGCTGGATCCTCTGCACGCACACCCATATGGATCATTCCCCGGGCGCGGCGCAGCTCAAGGAGCGAACGCAGGCGGCCACGTATGGAATGCTCGCCTTGCACAAGGCAGCGCAGGATCCTTCCTTCGTGCCCGATCACGCCATTGTCGAAGGCGAACGCCTTGCCATTGCAGGTGCGACGCTGCGGGTGTTGCACACACCGGGACACGCATCGAACCAGGTCTGCTATCTGCTCGAAGAAGAACGCATGCTCTTCACCGGCGACCACATCATGCAGGGCTCGACCGTTGTCATCAATCCTCCCGATGGCGACATGTCCGCCTATTTCGCCTCTCTTGAACGGCTATACAGAGAAGACCTCGAATGGCTCGCACCAGGCCACGGCTTCCTGATGGCCCGGCCACACGAGATGGTCGAGCGGCTGATCGTGCATCGGCGCACGCGCGAGAACAAAGTCGTGAACGCGCTGCGTAGTGCGGGCCGGGGCAATGTCGAGACACTCGTCACGACAGTCTATGACGACACTCCCGAAAGGCTGCACGCGATGGCGATGCGCTCTCTGCTGGCGCATTTGCAAAAGCTCGAATTGGATGGGCGGGCCAAGCGGGATCTGGGGATGTGGCAATTCGTGGAATAAATCGGACCGGTATCGGCATCGATTCTCGCGGTCTTTTGGGCCGGCAAGTACGACGCCCTGCACTAGACCGCAACCACCTTGGCCGCCCGGGCGCGCAACTGCCCGCAGCCGCCCTCGATATCCTGCCCCGCGGAATCGCGCAGCGTGGCCAGGATGCCGCGCTGACGAAGGCTGCGCACCAATGTCATGGCGCGATCCGGCGCCGGGCGCCGAAATTCCAGACCGCCAACAGTGTTCCAGGGAATAAAGTTCATCACCGCGTATTTTCCGGCGAGTAATCCGGCGATGCGCTCCAGCTCTTCGTCGCCGTCGTTGATGCCTGCGAGCAGCGTCCATTGATACTGGATCGGGTAGTTCGTCGCGCGGGCATACTGCTCGCCCAGCTCCACCAGATCGGCAGGGTCGATGCCCGGTGCGCGAGGCAGCAGTTTCGCGCGCAATTGCGCATGAGTCGAATGCAGCGAAAGCGCCAGTGCCGGCTTCACGGCCGCACGCGGCAGCCGTTCGAATACCCGCGGATCACCGACCGTGGAGAAAACCAGATTCTTGTGACCGATCGCCCCATCGGTACCCAGCAGTTCGATGGCATCCAGCACATTGTCCAGATTATGGGCCGGCTCCCCCATACCCATAAACTGGACTTTCCTGACCAGGCGCAGCCGTCGGGCGAGCACCACCTGCGCAACGATCTCCGCACTACCGAGGTGGCGCTTCAGCCCTTCGCGGCCAGTCATGCAAAAAACACAGCCCACGGCGCAGCCGACCTGAGTCGAAACACAGACGGCCTCGCGCGGCAGCAGTACGCTTTCCACGGTCTGACCGTCGGCCAGCCCGACCAACAGCCGCCCGGAACCATCTTCCCCGGTATGCGATGAACGAACACGGGCGATGCGCTCCAGCGCCAGTTCAATGTCCGGCAGCGCGGTGCGCAGAGGCAGCGGCAGAAAATTCTCAGGTCGTTGCCGGCCGCTGTCGAGCGGCAATGCCTGGGCCCAGGCGCGCAGTACGGACTGCTCGTGGCCGGGTTTGGCGCCGCGAGATTGCAAGAGCTGGCGGATGTCTTCAATTTGCATGGGTGCGAACCGGCACAGGATTGACCCCGCACCAGCGAGCCATGAACAACGCCAGCACCGTGCACACCCGTTGCGCGCTTTCCAGGGATACCGACTCATCGATGCCGTGAATGTGCTGCGCCTCGGGGCCGTAACAGGTCGCTGGCGTGGACCCGTAAAGATTGAATACGCGAATGTCGGTGGTGCCTGACATATCCATCCACTGCGGTGGCGATCCGCAGACACGCTCGTGGCTCGCGCGCAGCACATCGATGGAGGGATGGGTGGTGTCCACAATACAGCCTTCCGATTGCAGGCCCGCGTAAGTGATGCGCACGATCACATCGGCAAGCTTGGGGTGTTCGCCTGCCGTTTGCCGCAACGCGGCCTCCACCGCTTCCTGCGCTTGCTTGACGCTCATGCCCGGGTAAAAGCCAATGCGGATATCCATCACGCAACGCGTCGCCACCGAGGAATGCCATTCGCCGCCGCGGATCTTGCCCAGATTGAAATTGATCGGCCGTTCGTGATTGGCAAAAGCCGGATGGCGCTGCGCCGGCTCGTTCCACCGCGCTTCCAGGCGCTTCAAGCCCTGGTAAAGCGTGAAGGCTGCCTCGATGGCATTGATTCCGCGCTGGGCCTGAAATACATGCGCGGGCCGCCCCAACACCTCGACGCTCAGCCAGAGCACGCCCACCTGGGCGCGCAGCACCGTTTCGTTGAAGGGTTCGGGAATGATGGCGGCATCGGCGCGGTAGCCTTGCGCCAGACACGCCAGCGCGCCGTTGCCCGTGCATTCCTCCTCGACCACGGACTGCAAATAAACCGGCGCGGCCGGTTCCAGCCCGAGCTGGCGCAGACTGCGAAAAGCCATGACATAGGCGGCAATACCCGCCTTCATGTCCCCGGCCCCACGCCCATACAATCGCCCCTTGTCCACCCGCGGCTCGAATGGCGGTGTACTCCAGAGCTCTTCCGCGCCCACCGGCACCACGTCGATATGCCCATTCAGAATCAGGGAGCGCCCCGATCTTTTGGCCGGTTCGTGCACGCCCACCACGTTATCGTGACGGTCCCAGCGCCCCGTCACCGGCGCGTATCCCGGCATGTTCTCCAGCTTTCTTACGTCCACCGGGAAACGGTCGGTCTTCAGCCCCTGGCCTTGAAAAAGGCCCTCCATGAAATCCTGTGCGCTCGCCTCTTCCCCCATCAGGCTGGGAAACCGAACCAGGGTGGCCGTGAGCTCCGCCAGGGCTTTTGCGTTCGCGCTCACAGCCGCGATAATTTCGGCTTCCAGATTGGGATCTACTTTGGTGCCAGACATTGGCGCCCCCAGGAAATAAGTGAGCGGTAGATTAACTTGAATTGCGGTGATCGGCGTGACGAAAATAAAAGGGGAGGACGTGAAGGGGAAGACGGTAACGTGTAACGGGTGACAAGTGACGAGCCCTCCCCGCCGTCTTATGGTCTCGTCCGCTTCCCCATTTCGCCCGAGATCAGTGCTTACAGCGGCTCGACCTTCCCGAGCTCGAAACCCTGCGCAAAGTCGATCTTGCAGCGGCGCAAATGATCCAATACCTGGCTATCTTCGACATATTCGGCGATGGTCTGCGCGCCCAGTTCGTGGCAGCGGCGGTTGATGTCGGTCACCTTTTCCGGGTCGATGGTATTGGCGTTGATTTTGACGAATTCCGGTTCCAACGTTTGAATTTCGGCCAGAGAGGTATCGTTGCCGTCGAAACCGGCTACGGCGAGGCTGCAACCGTGCGGTCGCAGGTCTTCCATGAGATGATGCAAGGATTCGCGATGAGAAATGGCACTTCCGTGCGAAACGTCGAACCCCAGCACTCCACCGGACAGGTAGGAATCGTCGGTATACTTAAGAACGTAGTTGCCGAATTCCCGGTCGGCCAGCGTCTCATCAGACAAGTTCACAACATAGCGCGGCACATTCCAATGCGGATCGCTCAGCAAACTGGCCCGCACATGCCGGGCCAGGCGGTTGACGACCCAGCGGTCGAGGTAAGGAAGCAAGCCGACCTCTCGTAGCACCGGCAGAAATGAACCAGGCGGCAATAGCTGATCATCCTCTTCCTTGAAACGAACGAAAATTTCGTACAACGGCCGGTCATCGGCCTGAGACTCGACCGAGACGATCGGCTGCCCGTACAGCACGAATTCGTCCTCCTGCATCGCGGAAAACAAGCGTCCTGCAATATCCTCCTGGGATTCAGCTTCATTTGCCATAGGGTTGCTCCAGCAATTGGTGGTATTGCAATCCATTTAGTGTGTTTGGCCTTCCTGCGCCAGGGAAAACCTGAGTAAGTGTCTTCCCCGCGAAGGCGGGGAACCAGATGCCATTAAAATCCTGGATTCCCGTTTTCACGGGAATGACATTTGGAAAATTATTCAGTGTTTCCCGAGATTGACCGGACCTGGGCATTTAACGGCACAACAATGGGGAAAGTAAATGGCAGGGCGCAAAAACCGGTGAACGGTGATCGGTGAACAGTGAACGGCAGAACTAAAGGGCCAGATTCTGTGACGAGAGACAGGTGACGAGTGACGGGTAAGGGCAAAAACCTCCGGACAACGATCTACGGAAACACCGAATTAATACCCAAACGTCATTCCCGTAACGACGGGAATTCAGGTTTTTCAAAGGCAACTGGTTCCCCGCTTTCGCGGGGAAGACACTTACTTCAGAGTTTCCCTAGCCCTGCCAAACGCCATAGCCCTCCTCCCGCAGGCCGACGGCGAGTTCTACCTCCATATCGCGTGCGGCGTCATAGGGCATCGGGTTGGCATAGGCGTAAAGCAGGGGCAGCAGGCGCAGGCCGAATTGCTCGACATAGCGGTTTGCCTTGATACCTTGCTTGTGTTTTTCAAAACGCAGCTCAGGCGCGAGGCCCGTCATGCCTACATAGACGCAGGGCTTGGTCGCGTCGTACTCGGGGTTGGCCTTGCGGAAGCGGGCTTCCTGCAACACTTCAGGGGAGAGTTCGACAACGTAAACGTTGTGGTGATAATTCAAGGTCGTGAAGGGTGAAGGGTGAAGGGTGAAGGGTGAATGAGTGAAGGGTGAAAATCGCGGCGGGCGTAGCAAACTCCCCGGGGATTTCAACAAAACGGGATTTTCGTAGCCGCTACCCTCGCCCACACTACAACGCCTTGACTGGCGCGACCTGAAAACCCTGCACGAAATCGACTTTGGCGGCCCGCATTTTTTCGATAACTTCCTTGCTTTCCACATATTCTGCGATGGTCTTGATGCCCAGAACGCGGCAGCGACGCTGAATCTCCACCAGTTTCGCCGTATCCAAAGAAACGGAATTGAGCTTGATAAAATTCGGCGACAGTGCATGCAACGCGGTCAGGGATGGGATACTGCCATCGATCCCCGACAGGGTAAAAGTGCACCCATGGGGGCGCAGGTCCACCATCAGGCGGCGATAGGCGCTGGCACGCCGAAGTGCGACTTCCCAGCTCAGTTCGAACCCCAACGCGCCTTTCGACAAATATGAATTGCCCACGTACTGGCGCACATATTCCCCAAACCCGGCATCGTCCAATGTCTCTTCGGATAGATTGACGTTACAGCGCGGGACCTCCCATTTCGGCCAGACACGCAGCGAGCCTCTTACCCACCGCGCCAGACGGTTCACCACCCAACGGTCGAGCAGGGGCAGCATGTGGCACTCTTCGAGTATCGGAAAAAATGTTCCAGGCGGCAGGGACATCTCGTCTTCCTCGGAATACCGGACAAAAATCTCGAGGAACGGGCGTTCCTTGCGAGCGGTTCCGATCGGCATGATGGCCTGCCCGAAGAGGAGGAATTTATCCTGCTGCAGTGTCGATATTATCTGTGGCGAAATGTCGTTCCTTGGGTCGTCCGTAATCGCGAGAGGGCGATTTGCAGCAGGGCTGGGAAGTACACGGCGCAACCTGGGCACGCTTTTTGGTCTGGATATGATTTTCCCCAACATCATTCATCCCCCCTAAGGATCGAGTACCGGCAGGTACGGACGAAACAATATTCCGGGACGGAACTTTTATCAATGAGCGACACAAAAAAAACAGGACTTTTGCAATGTGTCGCCGATAGAAATGTCCGCATGCGACGACAAATGGAATGGATCAAATTGCGCGAGGCGTCAGGGGTGAGGAGAGAGGGAAGAACTTCAAGTGCGACGCGACTCACCATCGAAAGCGACGAGAGACAAAATAAAATAACGTGCCAGATCCGCGTCTATTCGGCTCGGGCTGAACGCCGGATTGCAATTGGGTCAATCTGGCATAGCGCGGATTCGATGCCAAAAGCTGCGGGGGGTTCCCAAACCGAACAAAACCGCGGCAACAATTGAAATACCGTTGACCAGGGAGCAGCCGGTCGCAATAACCAGCGCGGCGCCGAAAAAAATCATCCACCGCCAATAGCGGGTGGCGAACCGGGGTAACACACGCAAAGCACGCAGACGCTGAATGCCCGAGACGGGCTGAGACAATGTGCCGTCAGGCGTGCGCGGGCGCCCTTTATTCGAATTGGCGCCTCACCCGGCGCCACTCGACTTCAGGGCTTGCGGGAAAAGCGGACGAGCCAATCGTCGGCCTGCCTCTGCCCTTCGGCAATTTCTTCTTCCTTCATCAAATGCGCCAAGCCGTCCCGATAACGCGACGCGACCGACACGGCCGATTCCGAGGCGATGACAAACCATTTGTAAGCCGTGACATAGTCCACCGTCAGGCTGTTGCCATCGTAGTACATGCGACCAAGCAGGAATTGCGCTTCGCCATCGCCCTCTTCTGCTGCTTTCTCAAACCATGTGACGGCCCCATCGTAGTCGCGCGCGCGAAAGGCCTGAACGCCCTTGTAGAACAGTTCGACATCCTCGGCGACGGCCAGGTCAGCCCCCAGCGACATCAACAGCAGCAGTGCGCTCAATAGAATTTTCACGTCATCAATCCCTTTTCAGTCGTTTCCAGGTCGCGCCTCTCCAATGCGCGGCGAGAATTCAAAGGTATCACGCTCCGGTTCCGTGCGCAGCATCGCAAAAGACCCTTGCGAGCAGGCACACTTGCGAGCAGGCACAGTGTCCCGCAAGACCTACCTGTCGTACCATATGCCGTGGCTTGCGCTGGACCCTACCGACTAGTTGGTAATATCGGGACGCTAGAACCGTTTTTTAACCATGGATGAGACCTCATGAACAATGTATCGATCCGAAACAAATGTTCCTTCTCGGCGCCGAATGCACGAATTGCAATCCTCGTCGCGAGCCTGATGGCCGGCGCGACCGTCCTTCCGGGAAATTCCTTGGCGGCAGACGTTTTCAGGCCTGGCAACACCACCGGCTCGGTGGTTTTGGGAGCCGGCCGGGCGCTCGACCGCGATTACACGATTCTGGGCGCCACGCTGGGTTATATGGCCTCGGAGGGACTGATGTTGGGGATTAGCGCGAATATGTGGCTGGGCAACGATCCGAGCATCTACAAAATTACCCCGGAAATTCGTTACCACTTTCCGCAGTTCGGCTCGGTGCGCCCCTACGCCGGCGCCTTCTTGTCACGCACGATTTATGACGGCCCGCCGGATCGGAATACCTATGGCGCGCGCGGCGGTGTGTCTGTCCCGTTCAGCACCAACGCGGCATTCAACGCCGGACTGGTGTACGAAAAAGTTTCCGGTTGCGATACCGCAGTATTCCGCGACTGCGGCCAGTTGTACTCAGAGGCGAGCGTCATGTTTTCGTTCTGAGACTCGCTGCGGTACCTGGCCGGAAGAGACGTCAGCCCATCAGCTCCCATCTTCCTGCCGCACCCCGGCAGGCTTTCTGGTGGCTGACGTCGGTCCGACCGCCCGTTCGCACCTCCAGCGAAAAATTCCGGCAGGGCTGCTCGTTCCTGTGAAACACCTGCAGCGGGGTAAGAATGTAAGTCGCCTGCGAGGTCTCATTGCGCCACGTGACCGGGCGCCCTCCCTCGGCCAATTCCAGTGCATGGCCCATACAAGCACGATCCTGTTCGTCCATCCGCCGGCCGATTTCGGCTCCGATCACTGCGCCAATCACGCTGCCGAGAAGAATTGCCACCCTGCGATCGCCATCGCTCCCAACTCGTGAGCCAACTACTCCGCCCACAACTCCGCCCAGCACCGCACCGATGGCTCGCCGGTCGCAGTCGCCATAAACGACACCATAGTCGCTGGGCCAGGGATTGCGGTCATAGTCCGAGTAACGCGTACTGCGGACTTCCCGTTCGCGCTCCCGGCGATGCTTCCTGCCATTATGGTCATCATCACGATCACGCTCATGTTTTTTTCGCCAGCCGTGAGCCGGCGCCCACTCGGGCGGATCGGCCATGGCGATGTCCTGCATACCCATCGCCGCCAATATCAGGGCAACGATGTAATATTTTGTTGTGTTCATAATTCTCCAGTATTCAGAATAACCGCTAAGCCAGCACATAACTCGTCTTTACCGTGGTGAAGAACTCTACCGCGTAACGGCCCTGCTCGCGCGGCCCGTAACTCGATCCTTTGCGCCCGCCAAACGGAACGTGGTAATCCACCCCGGCGGTGGGTAGATTCACCATCACCATGCCGGCCTGGGCGTTCTTGCGGAAGTGCGACGCGTGTTTGAGCGATGTGGTTACCACGCCGGAAGAAAGTCCAAATGGCGTGTCATTCGCCACCGCCAGCGCTTCGTCGTAATCCTTGACTCTCACCACCGAGGCAACCGGTCCGAACACTTCTTCGCGATTGATGCGCATCGAGTTGACGGTATCGATGAACAGCGCCGGTTCGATATAAAAGCCATCGGTCTCGCGCTTGAGCAGATTACCGCCGAACGCGAGTTTGCCGCCTTCTTTTTGCGCCGCCTCGATGTACATCAGGTCTTGATTGAGCTGGTTCTTATCCACCACCGGGCCGATATCGGTACCTTGCTTCAGCGCATTATCCACCTTGACATTTTTCAGGCGCTCGATCAATGCGGCGACAAATTTGTCGTGAATACCCTGGGTCACCACCAGCCGCGAGGAAGCCGTGCAACGCTGCCCGGTCGAAAAATAAGCGCCGTTAACCGCACATTCGACGGCGATTTTGATGTCGGCATCGTCAAGCACGACGAGCGGATTCTTGCCGCCCATTTCGAGCTGGAACTTGGCCATGCGCGCCACCGCTTTGGCGGCTACCTGACGTCCGGTTTCCACCGAGCCGGTAAAACTGATTGCATCGACGCGTTTGTCGTTGACCAGCATCTCGCCCACGACGCTGCCGCGACCCATCACCAGGTTGAATACGCCTTTCGGGATACCGGCATCGACGATAATTTTCCCGAGTGCATGGGCCATGCCCGGCACCAGATCGGCGGGCTTGAACACCACACAGTTGCCATAGGCCAGGGCAGGAGCAATTTTCCAGGCGGGAATCGCCGCTGGAAAATTCCAGGGCGATATGATGCCGACCACACCGAGCGGCTCGCGCGTCAGTTCGACATCGATGCCGGGGCGCACCGATGGCAGTAATTCTCCCGCGCGGCGCAGCACTTCGCCGGCGAAGAATTTGAATATGTTGGCCGCGCGCACCACTTCGCCGACGCCCTCGGGAAGCGTCTTGCCTTCTTCGCGCGAGAGCAGTTTGCCCAGTTCGTCCTTGCGCGCCAGGATGTCGTTGCCGATCCGCTCCAGCAGGTCGGCGCGGGCCTGGGTGCCGAAAGCGGCCCAGGCCGGGGCGGCGGCGCGCGCCGCCTCGACAGCGAGTTCGGTCTGCGCCCTGTCTGCCTGCGCGTATTCGAAGATCACATCCGCCGTATCCGATGGGTTGATGTCTTTGGAAAGTGTGGCGCCCGCGATCCATTCGCCGGCAATGTAGTTCTGAAGTATCTGAGTAGTCATGTTAAGGGTATCCTCCGTGGGGAATGCTAGCACGCCGACAAGATCGCGGACCGTTATCGATTCAAGCAGGCTTGGTCTTGCGCTTGCGGCGCATCTTGTTGAAGGCATCCAGCTCCCAGGGCCGCAGCGCCAGCACCAGGGTTGCCGGCCGCCGCACCCCGAGGGGCAGATGCATGTCGTCGGTGTGCAGCTCGGAAAATTCCACTGCCAGCCTGCGCAGGCGGGCAATGATTTGCGCGCTTGACGCGGCGGACAACATCGCGTTGATCGCGGCCATAAACTCGCCCGGTCCATCGAATCGGGAACGGAAGAATTCGGCCTGGCCCGCGCTTCTAAAGTAAGCGAGGATCGGACCGTTCGGCAGCCAGGAAAAGGTGCGGGTGACTTTCAGCCGGATGCGATTGTTGGGTAACAACTCCAGGAACTTGATGCGGTCGAGCTTCAGCAACAGCTGAATGCATTCGGTTTTGGTCACATCATAAAACTCGACAATCTGCTCCAGCGTCATGTGGTTCAGCGCGCAGACCGCCACCAGGAACAACTTGGGGTTCCCTACGATTTCGCGCTCCTGCTCGAGCGTCAACTGGGACACGAAATTGCGTTCGCTGTCCACTTCCCGCGCCAGATCGGTAATCCCTATCCCGGCCAGTTGGCAAATTTGCTCGAAGCGATCCAGAGTGAAATGGTTGTGGGAAAACATGCGCTTGACGCTCGCCTCGGACAGCTTGAGGGTCTTGGCAACACTCGCGTAGGTTAGCTTGCGGCCCTTCAACGCGCGTTTGAGCGCATCGACCACCATCACGGTCTGGGACATGAATTTCTCTGGAATTGGTCTAAAGTCGCATTATGCGATACCGGAGGATGCCTTGGTAGCAACCTCCGTCCCTGTCCTTTTCTCGCGCCCTCCACATCGACATCATGCCGCCCAACAACAAGCCGTAACAACAACCAGGAGGAGAGAAATGGAAAACCGATCGCTCGCCACCGCAGTATTCGCCGCTCTGGAAAACAAATCCGCGCCTGTCGCCATAAGTGAAACTCCTGAGGACTCACTACTGCTGGCGGCCTTGAGCCACAGCGCCACCCGCTGCGATCAGCTCATGCAGCGGCGCGTAGGTTTCGCCATGCCCGGTCAAAACATCGTCCCGTAAAACTCTTCGCTGTGCGGGCGGGGTTGCGCCTTCCGGGCGCGACCCCGTCATTTCGGCCGGCCGGGTACAGGGTCGGCCACTTTTTTGTCGGCCGTGGGAGAATGCGGGACTTTCCCAATTCCGGCACCATGGCCCACCTGATTACCGCGCGTCCCGCCGTTCAGGCACTGCGATCCTCGAAAATCCGCGAAGTCGCCAATGCCGGGATGGGAGGCAAAGACCTGCTCGCCTTCTGGTTCGGCGAGCCCGACGAGGTCACCCCCGATTTCATCCTTCAGGCCGGCATCGAGGCGCTGCAGCGGGGCGAAACCTTTTACACGCAGAATTTCGGCGTTCCCGAACTGCGCGAGGCGATCGCCTCCTACCTCACGTGCCTGCACGGCACGCAATTCGCCCTGCCGGACGCTTCCACTCGATCAGGGAGCCAGACACCCCCTTCTCCCTCCGGGACAAGGGCTGGGGACGAGGGAAGGCACCTCATCACCGACTCATCGTTGCATTTCGCGATCTCGCCCGACAACATCGCAGTGACCAACTCGGGGATGTCCGCCCTGATGCTGACGACCCAGGCGCTGATCAGCCCCGGTGATCGTGTTGTGGTCATCACTCCGGTGTGGCCGAACCTGGTGGAGATCCCGAAAATTCTTGGCGCGCAGGTGGAGACGTTTCCGCTGACGTTCTCCCCGCAAGGCTGGGCGCTCGACCTGGAACGCCTGCTCGCCACACTGACGCCAGATACCCGCGCCGTCTACCTCAACTCGCCCAACAATCCGACTGGATGGACCATCACACGCGACCAGCAGATCGCGATACTCGCGCACTGCCGCCGGCATGGCATCTGGATTCCCGCGGACGACGCCTACGAGCGACTCTACTACGCCGATGCCGTCGCGCCGTCCTTTCTGGACATCTGCAACGAGCAGGATCGGCTCGTCAGCACGAATACGTTTTCTAAGTCCTGGCTGATGACCGGCTGGCGCCTGGGCTGGATCGTAGCGCCACGCGAACTGATGCCCGCGCTCGGCACCCTGATCGAATACAACACCTCCTGTGCCCCAGGATTCGTGCAGCGCGCCGGCATCGCCGCCATCGAACAGGGCGACCCGGTCATCGCGCGCACCCAGCAACGCTTTCGCAAGGCCCGCGATTTTCTCTGTACACAGTTGCGTACCATCCCCGGCGTCGAAGTCTCCGTCCCCTCAGGTGCGATGTACGCCTTCTTCAAAATGCCCCGCGTAACCGACAGCCTCGCATTCTGCAAAGGCCTGGTCGCTGAAACCGGACTCGGCCTGGCGCCGGGTATTGCGTTCGGCCCGGAGGGCGAAGGGTTTGTGAGATGGTGCTTTGCGTCGAACGAAGACAGGTTGGCGCAGGGGATTGAACGGCTGCGGCGGTATATTGGGCATCGGTGAGGAGTTGCCGAGGGGCGAAAGTTGCCGTCACAAACGACCGGGCAGAGTCGATTTCTTACGCCGTGCTTTACTTGGTGAGGGTGCTATATTGCAAGACCTGACACCGCGCCTTTGACACCGTGCCTTCGATTGTCAGTGCCGGTGTCTTCGGCAGACGCCTGGCCCGACTCCTGCCGTCTTCATCCTTCACTCATTCACCCTTCGCGCCTTTACTGCCCTTGGTGCTTCTCGTGAACCAGCAAGCTCTGCTTGCGCTCCAATCCCCCGGCATAACCGGTCAGGGAATTATCGGCGCCGATAACCCGATGGCAGGGAACAATAATAGATATCGGATTACGGGCGTTGGCGTGGCCAACCGCGCGCGAGGCAGTGGGCCGGCCGATACGTCGGGCAAGTTCCGCGTAGGAGATGGTTTTGCCGAAGGGAATGTTGCGCAACTCCTTCCAGACTTGCATCTGAAATGCGGTCCCCTGCGGCGCAAGGGGCAGGTCGAAGTCCGCAAGCTCGCCGTTGAAGTAGGCACGAAGTTGTCGCGCCACGTCCGGCAAGGGCGAGACCGAAGCGTCTTCTACCCAATCGTCCTTCATGATCGGACGATGTTTGTCGGATTGTGTATGCAGGCCCGTGAGTGCCTTGCCGTCGGATATCAGCAACAACGGCCCGACCGGGCTGGAGAAATGGGTGAAGTATGTCGTCATTTGAAGGACCTCCATAAATGCATCGCGGCGTAGCCGCGCCAGGGTCGCCAGGCCTCGGCCTTTGCCAACACCTCGCGTTCATTGTCAGTGCCCAATGCCTTGCGTATTCCCAGGTCGGTGGCGGGAAATGCGTCGGGCCAGGAAAACGCGCGCATCGCCAGATATTGCGCGGTCCACTCGCCGACCCCCGGCAATTCCTTGAGACGCGCCAGGGCCGCTTCGATATCCGCACCCGGTTCGAGAAGATTCGGGTTATCCGCCATCGCCTTCGACAGGTTAACCAGAGTACGCGCACGGGCCGACGTTATGCCGATGGCGGTCAACTCGGCAGGTGCGGCCTTGGCAACAGCGGCGGCCGTGGGCACGAGCCGCGTCAATTCAGGGAAAGGTGTCTGCACTTGCACTCCAAACGCCGCCGCGAATCGTCCGGCCAGCGTGGTGGCCGCCTTGACGCTGATCTGCTGACCAAGCACCGCACGCACCGCCACTTCGTAGCCATCGAAAGCGCCCGGCAGACGCAAGCCCGGATTCTTGTCCGCCAGCTTGCCCAGGCGTTGCGCGATACGTTGCGGCTCGGCACCCACATCGAACAAGCGCCGCAGCTTTCGCAACACGACCGGCACCACTCGGCCCAGTTCCGGCGCCAACTCAACACTCAGGACATTCCCATCGGCGGCCGGCTCGACCCGAACCCAACCGATGCGACCGCCGACTTCGACAGTGCGAAGATAACACTCACCGGCCACCGCCTCGGCCCCGGCGTACAAGCGCGCGCTCAGAAATTCCAGCATCGCTTCCCAGTCGAAGGGCGGGCGATACGCAATTTCAAATCTCAAACGCTCATCAATCCGCTTGCCGATTCTCTTGCGGAACTGACTGGGATTGAGTCGATAGTTGGTCTGAAAGGCATCGTTGAATCGGCGCAAGCTGCCAAATCCGCTCGCAAAAGCCACGTCGGTCACTGACATCGCGGTGTCCGTAAGCAGCATCTTCGCCGTGAGCAGACGTTGGGTTTCCAGCATCTTGTTCGGCGAGACGCCGAATTCGCCTTCGATCACCCGGCGCAGATGCCGGTCACTGACACCCATTTCCGCCGCCAGCTCGGACACACTGATTTCGTTCAGCGCACCGTCTTCGATGCGCCGCGCCAGCGCCACGGCCAGCCGGTTGCGGGAATCTACGAGGGAATTTCCCGGCGCCAATTCAGGACGGCAGCGCAAACAAGGCCGAAAGCCCGCCTGCTCTGCCGACGCAGCGTTGGGATAGAAAGTACAGTTTTTTCTGAGCGGCCGGCGCGACGTACACACAAGCCGACAGTAGATGCCAGTCGAAGCCACGCCGACAAACATCAACCCATCGAACCGCGGATCGCGGCTCGTCAGTGCCTGGTAACAGCTTTCGGTATCGAGTTGCATGGCGGCATAGTGCACGTGATCAATCGGCCTTGCCAGCCATTTTCGGACATGTAGTTCAGTCTCTCTCCCCTCGCGGAACAAGGGCAGGTAGGTACGAACCGGCGATGACGAGCTGGGTCAGGATTGCCTGGCCGCCGCCTCGTCGGCACGAATCTGTTCGATGGAACGCTCGCGGTGTTTCAACCACCAGCCGTATTGCACCGGCCAGTCGTCCATCGCATCCAAGGCTTTTCGTCCCAGCGCGATCTCCGCCATCTGCGGCCAACATGGATTTACCAGCGCTTCCCGCGCGATGGCAACCAGATCCGCCCGGCCCATCTGCACGATCTCTTCAGCGAAAAAAGGATCGACGATGAGGCCCACCGCCATGGATTTGATATCCGCCTCCCGCCGCACGCGTTCGGCGTAGGACACTTGAAAACCCCAGGATCTCTTGACGCGTGCCGCAGTAGCCGAGCCGAACAACCCACCCGAGGAACAATCGATTACATCGATGCCGCGCAGCTTGAGTTCCTTTGCATAAGCCACCGTGTCATCCAGGGTCCAGCCGCCATCGAGGCCGTCGACTGCGGAGACGCGCAGAAACACCGGCTTGTCCTTCGGCCACGCGGTGCGCAGGGCTTCGGCCAGCTCAAGAGGAAATCGCGTGCGGCCAGCGAAGTCGCCGCCATAGGCATCGGTGCGCTTGTTCGACAGAGGCGAGAGAAACTGGTGAATCAGGTAGCCGTGTGCGTTGTGGATGTTCAGCACTTCGAATCCCGCATCCACCGCGCGTTTGGCCGCGTCCACCCAGTCGCGCTTGAGCGTGGTCAGATCGGAGACCGTTAACTGCCGTGGCACGATATGGCCCTCGGCCATCGGCTCGGCAGTGGGAGCGACCGTGTCCCATTTCTTTTCGCCACGGGCGAAGTCTTCGGCGGTGAGCGCACCGTTGCCGAACCAGGGCCGCTGCATGGAACCTTTGCGACCGGCATGCGCGAGCTGTATGCCGGGTACCACGTTTTGCGCCTTCATGAATTCGGCGATGCGCTTGAGCGGCGGCACATGCGCGGAGGACCAGATGCCCAAGTCCCCGTTGGTGATGCGGCCCTGGTCCGTCACCGCCGTCGCCTCGACAAACACACAGCCCGCTCCACCCAACACCAGCCGGCCCCAGTGCGCAAAGTGGAAGTCCTGCGCGATACCTTCGATAGCCGAGTAAGTCGCCATCGGAGCGATGACGACGCGGTTCTTGAACGTGACTTCTCGAATCTTGAGGGGTGTGAATAGTAATGGCTTGTTCATGGCTGCATGTTCTTCAGATGGTAATTGTGCGTAGTGCTGATTTGTTTTTCTCGAGTGGGTGGGAATCCAGACTTTTTTAGTCGCTGGATTCCTGTCTGCACGGGAATGACAGCGGTTGAGATTTTCCCTAGCCCCCAGCCCCTAGTCCCTAGCCCCTCACACTCCACTCAAACCCCAGCGCACTGACGCCTTTTTGCAAATTCTCGAGCGCCTCGTTGGCGAGTATTGCCTCGCCCTTGACGCCCAACTCGATACGCCGATCCGGACTGACGCTGGGCAGGCTGAACAATTTCAGCGCGGGGTATCGCGCGATGCATGCATTCATCAAATCGATCAACTGGCTCTCTCCCGCACCTCTAACCACGATTGCCACATCAACTGGCGGGTCCGCACGATGCAGATGCGCGTATTCATAATCGAGCACCCATTCCATCATCGGCCAGGCCATTTCCGGGAAGCCGGGCAGAAAATGGTGTCGGTGGAAACTAAAACCGGGAATACGATTGAAGGGGTTGGCAATAATGCGGCTGCCCGCCGGGAATACGCCCATCTCCAGGCGCCTGGCGTTGATCTCCGCGCCGAAACGCGCTTCGATCTCGCGCCTGGCCTCGGGATGCATTCGCAACTCGACACCCGCCGCCCTGGCCGCGCATTGGCGGGTATGGTCATCGGGTGTGGCGCCGATGCCGCCAAAGCTGAACACGGTATCGGCACGCGCCAATGTGCTGGTCAATACCTGCGTAATGATGTCGGGATCGTCGGGCAGATTCATGCTCCACGACAGGCCCAAACCGCGTGCCTTCAGCAATTCCACGATCTTGGGAAAATGTTTGTCCTGCCGTTTCCCGGACAAGATTTCATCGCCGATGATAAGTGCTCCGAACACGCTTGGCTCCTGCGATGCCTTGAGGCCGCCGAGTTTGCAGGCGGCGGGGAACTCCCGTCAAGCCCGGCGTCCGGAACGGCTTGTTGACAGCGATACGCAGCATCGGCAAGAATGGTTCTAATTAGAATCAAATACTCGCAATGTGGCTACATGCCTAAAGACCAGTACCTCAAAACCTTGCGTTCCCTGGCCGAGTGTTATCAGGCTTTCGAGGCCTATTCCGGGGCGCATGTACGGCAAATGGGGCTAACGGCGGCGCAGTTCGATATTGTCGCCACCCTGGGCAATACGCCGGGCATGACCTGCCGCGAGTTGGGCGAGAAAACCCTCATCACCAAGGGCACGCTGACCGGCGTGCTGGATCGCATGGAAGCAAGCGGCCTCGTGCGCCGTGGCGCGACGGATGCCGACCGTCGGCAGGTTTTTGTCGCGCTCACGCCCCAGGGCACGCGCGTGTTCGAGCGCGCGTTCCCGGCGCATATCAATCATATCAAGCCCGCGTTCAACACCTTATCGCCACGCGAACTGGAGCAGATGACCCTATTGCTGCACAAGTTACGCGACGCCTTGCGCGAGGCGCGCGCGCAGAGCAAGGCAGCCTGATTTGACCGCGGCTGCCTCATCCATGCCCGTGGCGCAGCGCTACTCCGGTGTGGCCATTGCGTTGCACTGGCTGATTGCAGCGGTGATTCTATGCACCGCCGTGCTCGGGCTGTACATGCGCGAACTGCCCTTGTCGCCGGACAAGCTCAGGCTGTACTCGTATCACAAGTGGATCGGCGTGACGATATTTCTGCTGGTACTGATGCGTCTGGCCTGGCGCCTGACCCATGCACCGCCCGCGCCGCCGCCTTCCATGCCAGACTGGCAGCAGCGCGCCGCGCAAGCCGCCCTTGTGCTGCTCTATCTGCTGACACTCTTCATCCCGATCTCTGGATGGCTGATGAGTTCGGCGTCGGGATTCCAGGTCGTCTATCTTGGCTTGCTGCCGATACCGGACCTGCTCGCCAAAAACAAAGAGCTCGCCGAACAACTTCAGGACGCGCACGAGGCATTAAACGGACTGATGTTTCTGGTCCTCGCCCTGCATGTAGCCGCGGCCCTGAAGCATCATTTTATGGATCGGGATGATGTTCTTGTACGCATGCTGCCTGTTCTTAAACCGCGGAGTGCCCCAAAATGAAATTCCAGAACCTCGTCGCCTTTGCCGCACTGATCGTGGCTGGCATCCCCGCGTTCGCAAACCATGTCGATTACGCAAGAAGTCAGATCAGCTTTGTCTCCACGCAGATGAATGTCGCGGTAACCGGCCGCTTCAAGCAATTTACCGCTCGGATTGCTTTCGACCCCGCGAAACCGGCCGCCTCAAAAGTCGAGATCGCCGTCGATCTGGCGAGCGTCGATACCGGCAGCGATGAAGCCGATGCGGAAGTCGTCAAGAAGGGCTGGTTCAATGTCCTCGCTTTTCCTGACGCAAAATTCGTTTCCGACACGGTCAGGAAAACTGGCCCGGATCGCTACGAGGCGACGGGAAAACTTTCCATCAAGGGCATGAGTCAGGAAGTGACCGCGCCTTTCGGCGTAAAACGAAGCGGCGATGTCGCGACTTACGAAGGCGGCTTTACCCTAAAGCGCTTGCAGTTCAAGATCGGCGAAGGCATCTGGTCGGATACGGACACCGTTGCCGATGACGTGCAGGTGAAGTTCCTCATCGTCACCACCGGCAACAAATAATTTTCAACGCCATCTGCGTGCTGGTGCACAGAGCACGCAAACACATTCATCAACCAACCCAAAGGAAGCTAAAAGATGAAACAGCAATTCGCGACACTACTGATCGGCGCAACATTGGCGATGCCCGCCCTCGCCGCCGATACCTATACGGTGGACTCCAGCCACACCTACCCGAATTTCGAGATCAACCATCTCGGATTTTCGACCATGCATGGACAGTTCGGCACCACGACTGGCAAGATCACGCTCGACACCACGGCCAAGAGCGGCAGCATCGACATCGCTATCGACGCCGCCTCCATCTACACCGGCCACGCCAAGCGCGACGCTCACTTGAAGACCGATGAGTTCTTCAATGTCGGCAAGTTCACCACGCTGACCTATAAATCCACCAAGCTCAAATTCAGCGACGGCAAACTCACCGGCGCGGATGGGGAACTGACCATGCTGGGCGTTACCAAACCGGTGAGCCTGACGGTGACCGCATTTATTTGCAAGGATCACCCCATGACCAAAAAGCCGGTATGCGGCGCCAATGCCATCACGACACTCAAGCGCAGCGAATGGGGTCTCGCTGCTTATGTGCCGGCGGTGGGCGATGAAGTCAAGATTGCCATCCAGATCGAAGCGATGAAAGATTGATTACCTCGTAGTCACGCAAAAAAGACGGGCCGCCATGCGCGGCCCGTTTGCTTTGCTGGATACGGGGTCAGGTCTCCCATATTACGTCCGCTCTCGATCGGCCAAGTTGCCCCGCCCGACGCAAGAGTTCCGAGTGCAGGCCTGCGCTTAACGTCGATCCGGCGCTCTCGGAATGAGGGCGAGAAGGGAGTAGTGGGAAATGGGAGACCTGACCCTTTTATATTAACTGCATTCGTCACGCACTTCGACCGGACGGCACTCCACCCGACTGCGGTCGGGATTGGATACGCAACGATAGAGTTTTTGCTTGCATCGCGCACACCACGTGGTGGTGATGCCTTCGCGGGAGTAACGGCTTTTCAGGATGTCGACATCGCCTACAGCGCAGCCCATCGCTTCCGCGCTCGCGCCGCTGGTGGTCCGGCAGGCGGATACGGCGGCAAGCCATAAGACCAGCATCGCCGTGAATAAACAACGTAAGAAGCCGCCCTCACAACCCTTGAATGGCCGGAAGAAAGGCTGGATATCCTTCAACTATGGATATAGCTTTCAAGTTGCTTGATGACAAATTCTTTCTCGGAAAGCATTTCCTTGACCACGTCGCCAATGGAGATGATGCCGACCACTTTTTTATGATCGAGAACCGGAAGATGCCGAATGCGCTTGTCGGTCATTAACCCCATACATTTTTCGACGGAATGCTCAGGGTCGATGCAGATCAGTTTCGAGGTCATGATCTCCGAAACCGGGGTATCCCGGGACGACTTGCCGTGCAGCACGACCTTGCGCGCGTAATCGCGCTCGGAGAGGATGCCGGCGAGACGTTCGCCATCCAACACCAGCACGGCGCCAATCTCCTTCTCGGCCATCAGCTTGAGGGCGTCATATACGGACGTGTCGGGTCTCACGGACACCACACCGAAACGTTTGGATTCCAGGAGCTGCCGAACAGTTTTCATGCCAACCTCCCTGCCCCACTCAATGAGGATGAGGCCAGTGTAATCCAGTGCTAGCCTTTGTCAACGAGATCGAAGGGCGGGGATTGGGGATTGGGGATTGAGGGGCTGGGGACTTGGGTCTAGGGGCCAGGGACTAGAAAAGTCCTCCTAACTCCTCGCTCCTCACGGTTCATCGTTCACCGTTCACCGTTCACCGTTCACCGTTCACTGTTCACTGTTCACCGTTCACTGTTCACCGTTCACTGTTCACCGTTCACCGTTCACTGTTCACTGCCTTTTGACCGTTCACTCATTCACCCATTCACTTATTCACGCATTCCAGAGTTCCGGCTTGGGATCCAGGAACAGCGGGCATCGAATGCCGGGTCATTCGGCAAGATGCGCGGGGTCTATTTCGTCGAGCAGCGGCGGCAAGGGACAATCGAGTACCGCACCGGTCAGCCGCAGCAGGCCCACCTCAACCACGCGAATCGAGCCGTCGTGGGTTGCGGCGGCGAACAGCCCCTTGATGAGCAGCGCCTTGGCAAGCGGCGCAAGGCCGCGTAGAGCCTCCAAAGCCTCGCTGATCGAATCAAACTTCAATGAGCCGTGGACAGACATCACCGCACCTTTGATTTGCGCTTCGTCCGTCCCGGCCAGGAAGGCGGCGCTGGCTGCTTTTTCCAAATCCGCGGCTGTTTCGCCCCAAGTACCTGCCTGTGCAATAAGTGATATCAACAAAACCGCATGCTCGCGCGCAGCCGATATAGAGGCATATTTCGCGGTGCGTAAAGGCCCGAGATCCTCGATTTGCGTGCGCAGCAGCGTAACAATAATGAATTCCTGCATCGACACGCGCCGATCGGCCCCGATCACGACTTTGGCTGCAGCGATCAATTCTTGTTTGGCATCCGCCGCAGTTAATTTAAGCGCCGGCAGCGCGAGATCAATCACGGCCAACCGGAACGATGGCCCAAGGCCGCGCGTAGCCGATTCCAGGGCAAGCGCATCGTCTGCGAGTGCGTTCAGGCCTTTGGCCCTCAGCGCTTCAACCTGTATTCGCATAAGATCCGCCTGGCTGGCAAGAAGCAATGCAATCACCGCAGCCCGTGCGCCCGAGGGATCGCGAACCCGGTTACGCAACACCTCGGGCAAGGCCGCCAGAAGGCGCGCGGCGTAGTCCACCTTGCCGACGTCGAGTTGACCAACGAGATTCGCACTCTGCCCCGGCGACGCCAGCCACGGCGCACGCCGATCATCGGCGCGACGCTCGCCGGACGAAAGCATGCCTGCCGCGGCGGGAAGCGCCTCGCCAGACCCCTCCCGAATTGCCGCGGTGCCCTCCGGCTCGATCTGCCGGCGAGCGCGGTAGCGGCTGCGCTGAAAACCCGGCCGCACGCGTGCGATACGCTCCGCCAGAGGCGGGTGGGTATCGAAAATTCCGCCCAGCCAGACGCTGATAGCCTGACCAAAATACATGTGCGCCATCTCTTCCGCATACCGGTTGAAGATTCTTGCCCCGGCCGGCATCAGACTTATTTGATCGAGCGCGCCCGCCAGCCCTTCGGGATTGCGGGTGAACTGCACGCTGGAGGCATCCGCCAGGAACTCTCGCTGGCGCGACACGGCGGCCTTGATCAGCCGCGCGAAAAACAGGCCGATGTATCCGATGATGAACAATGCCAAGCCCACAAGAAAAACGGCGGCCACACCATCCCTGCGCCCCCGACTGCGCCCTACGCCGCGCATGATGAAGGAGCCGATCGCACTCAGGAATACGATACCTTCGAGAACTCCCAGCATGCGCACGTTTAGCCGCATATCGCCATTCAAGATGTGGCTGAACTCGTGGCCGATCACCCCTTGCAACTCATCGCGGCTCAGCGTATCGAGCGCGCCCCGAGTCACCGTCACCACCGCGTTCGACACATCGTAGCCGGCGGCAAAGGCATTGATACCGGCCTCCTCGTCCATGACATACACCTTGGGCACGCGAACACCTGCGGCAATTGCCATTTCCTCGACCACATTGAGCAGCCGTCGTTCCATGGACTCGGACGTGTTCGGCGCGATCGGCCGTGCACCGACCATTCGCGCAACTTCCTCGCCCTTGCCTGCCAGCCGGAGAATATTCCAGAAGCTGACCGAAAAAATCACCGCGGTGGTGACAACCGCGCCCGCAATAAGCACTTCGGGCGCAACGAACTGCTTCCAGCCGCCGGTCGACTGAGCCGCCTGAATTATCCCGAACGTATTATCGTGGTGAACGTAGAGGTAAATGACGGATAGCAGGATATCGACGGCAAAAACGACCCCCGCCACCGCGAGGATGTAAAGTAGCACCAGAACCCGCGTCCTGCGATGCGCCGCCGCCTGCTGCTCGAAAAACCCCGCCGCCATGGCGGCCCTCTTCTACTTGAAGGATACCTTGGGAACTTTGCGCTCTTCGGGCGATTCAGTCGCCTGCAACAGCCCCGCCTCCTTGAACGCAAACATGTTGGCAAAGAAATTGTCCGGAAACGACTCGCGTTGGGTGTTGTATTCCATGACCGCGTCGTTGTACGCCTGGCGCGCAAATGACACCTTGTTCTCGGTGCTGGTCAGCTCTTCCTGAACCTGCAGAATGTTCTGATTCGCCTTCAGGTCGGGAAAGGATTCGACCACCGCCAGCAATCGGCCAAGGGCACCCCCCAGCACCCCTTCTGCCTGGGCCAATCCCTGCATGGCTGCCGCGTCGCCCGGCGCCGCCGCAGCCCGCTGCGAAGCGCCCAGCGCCGCGCCGCGCGCCGCCACCACGGCCTCCAGTGTCTGGCGCTCGTGGGCCAGATACCCCTTGGCCGCCTCAACCAGATTGGGTATGAGATCGTAACGGCGCTTCAATTGAACATCGATCTGCGAAAAACTGTTCTTGTATCGATTGCGTAACGCGACAAGACGGTTGTAAATCGAGATAGCAAACACCACAACCGCGATGATAAGTCCAAGAAATATCCATCCGCCTGTGCTCATGAGCATCCCTCCAGAGTTGACAAATCCGCCAGACAATATGCCAGTGCGCCCCGCCCCCGTGCGTTCGATGCACGGAGGATACCGCCGGCCAACGACAGTTAACCCCCATTCGCCCTCCCCAGACATAACGGCTTCGCCGCGCTCACCGTAAGTTGCTTCGCCAACTACCGCATAGACCCAATTCCCCTCGTCTCACAAACATTGACTTGTTGAGATATTAATCGTATAAACACGTTGGCATCAATAGGTTATCCTCCAAATCCGATAAGTTCCCTTAACTTTGTACGAGGTTCATATGAAAAAAGTAATTACTGCGTTAGCTATGCTTGCCCTTCCCATTGCAGCCCACGCCGACAACGTAGGCGGATGCGGTTGGGGTTCCAAATTGATGGAAGGCAAGAAAGGCGTGGCACCTCAGGTTCTGGCGGTAACGACCAATGGCACCTTGGGCAACCAGACTTTCGGCATTTCGTCGGGCACCTCCGGTTGCAGCCAGGATGGCGCCGTCATGTCGAACTGGAAGACCGCCATGTTCATCGATGGCAACAAGGAACAACTGGCGCGCGACATGGCCAACGGTGGCGGCGAAACCCTGGACTCTCTTGCGCACTTGCTGGGAATCAGCGATGAGCACCGCGCCCAGTTCAATCGCGCTGCGCAGCAGAACCTCACCAAAATTTTCCCGTCCAGCGACGTTTCGACCGAACAAGTTGCGGTAGCGCTGAAGGACGTTCTGGCATCCGACGGCAATCTGGCTCACTACGCCGCCGCGATTTAAGTCTGGCTCGTCCGTACTGAATACGCCCAGTGGGAATCCACTGGGTGTTTTTTTGTCCGTCGTTGTGCCAAAAATGAACCTGCTGCGCGCCTGCTTTCTAATTGTCTTTCTGAGCGGATTCACCCCGCCAACTGCGCATGCAGGCGATTATCTGGGTGAACTTACCGCCCGCTCGCGACAGATGCGCCTGCATGAACGCCGGGAGTGGCATCGGCTGCTGCACTACATCTCGAATCTGGTCTCTTCGGGCGTGCACAGCCTTGCGGATTCGCCCGGTTTCTTTCTTGCGCCTGAGGGCAAGACCGACCCGCAAGCGGAGCTGGAAGCCACGCTGGCCAGCTTCTTTTCCGACGTCGAAGAAACCAATGATCGCCAGAACGCCCAGTGCCAGTTCATCGCGCGCCATGCGTGGCTCGCCCGTGAGCTGGCCTTCGATCCGGCGCGCTTGCCGGTGCAACCGTGCAAACGCTTTCAGGCCTGGCGCGAAGCACTGAACCCGCAGGGCGTGACACTGGTATTCCCGGCGGCGCACCTTAACAATCCCTCGTCGATGTATGGCCACACGCTCTTGCGCATCGATGCCCGCGACCAGGACGAACGCACCCGTCTGCTTGCCTATGCGGTAAATTACACCGCGAATACCACGGAAACCAACGGCATCGTATTTGCCATCAACGGCCTGTTCGGAACCTACCCCGGCAATTTTTCGATGATGCCGTACTACCTCAAGGTGCGCGAGTACAACGATCTGGAAAATCGCGACATCTGGGAATACGAACTCAACCTGACGCCGGAAGAAATCGACCGTCTGTTGATGCACATATGGGAGCTCGGCCCGGTATGGTTCGAATACTATTTCTTCGACGAAAACTGCGCTTATTATTTGTTGGAGGCGCTCGAAGTGGCGCGCACCGATCTGGACCTCAGCTCGCATTTCCGTTGGTGGGCGATCCCGTCGGACACCGTGCGCGTACTGGTCGAACAGGAGGGATTACTCATACGCGCCGTGTACAGGCCTTCGAACGCCACTCAGATAATCCACCGTTTGGAGCGCATGTCCGAGTCGGAACGTACGTTGGTCAACGAATTGAGCCGCGGCCACATCTCCGTCGAAGCGCCATCGATTGCGGCATTGACGCCGGTCGCCCGGGCGCGCGTACTGGAAGTCAGCTACGATTACCTCAGCTATTTGCGAGCCACGGAACACAGTCCGCTGGCCGATCCCGCGAAGGTGGCCCGCGAATTGATGCTGGCTCGCAGCCGCATCGAAGATGCCTCGGACGATCCCCCGACACCGGCGCCCCAGACGCGCCCCGACCAGGGACACAAGACTGCTCGCGCCGCAGTCGGCGGCGGACGCCGCGACCGCGTAGATTTTGCGGAAATTCGCGTACGTCCTTCGTACCACGAACTGCTGGATCCCGAGGGCGGGTACGTGCGCGGCGCCCAGATTGAATTCCTCGATTTCTCGCTCAGGCGATATGCCAATGGCCAGTATCTGCGCGTGGAAGAAATCAAGCCCGTGGATATCGTGTCTATTTCGCCGCGAAACGATTTCTTCAAGACATTGTCCTGGAAAGTCGATGTCGGTTGGACGCGCAGGCGGCTTGAAAATGGCACCGAGCGCCTGCTATTCGAACTGAATGCCGGCGCCGGTTACGCCCGAAACGTGCCAGACGCATTGCACGGAAGCGCCCTGCTCTACGCTTTTCTCGATGTCGGCACGCGGGCCGATAAACGCCTCAGCCAAGGGTTTGCGATAGGCGCCGGACCGGCCATCGGTTTAATCGCCGACTTCACGCCCAAGTGGCGCACCGATTGGTACGCCCGGGGACAACGTTTCTTCGCGGGCGACGCGGACACCACCTGGGAGGCGGGGTTGCGTCAGCGTTATACGCTCAACGCCAATAACGCTCTGCGCCTCGACGTGATTCGCGAAAAGCAGGAGCAACACATTTGGAACTCCGCTCTGATATCCCTGCATCACTATTTCTAGTGGCGGGACGCCGGCTGCTTGCCACCGTGCTGACCATCACTCTGACAGGATGCACGCACCTATTCTTTCAACCGCACCGGTCGAAAGTTCTAACGCCTGACAATTTCGGGCTGACCTATGAGGAAGTGTCCTTTCAGTCGGCCGATAATATCGAGCTGTTCGGCTGGTTCCTTCCTGCCACGCAGGATGCCGCGGGCACCATTCTTTTTCTGCATGGCAACGCCGAAAACATCAGTACCCATATTTCCGCCGTGGTCTGGCTTCCCGAAGCAGGGTTTAATGTTTTTCTATTCGATTACCGCGGTTACGGCGCTTCCGCGGGCAGCCCCTCTCTTGCCGGCGCACAGAAGGATATAGATGCTGCAATGTGTACGCTGCTTGAGCGCACGGACATCGACACCTACCGCGTTGTGGTCTATGGTCAGAGCCTGGGCGGGGCATTGGCGGCATACAACATCGCCCTTTCTCCGTATCGAAATCACGTTCGCGCATTGATTGTCGACAGCACATTTTCGAGTTATACCGGCATTACCCGGGAAAAACTGGCCTCGATATGGCTGACCTGGCCCTTCCAGTGGCTGGCGTCGGTCAGTGTCGATGAAAACTACAGTCCTCTGCCGACAATCAAGAAGATCAGCCCGATCCCGCTGCTGGTGATCCATGGCGATCAAGACGCGATTGTGCCGGTGCATCACGGGCGGCGGCTCTACGATGCGGCGCTGGAACCGAAACAACTTTGGGTAATCCCGGAAACCGGGCATATTCAAGCCGTACGGCAAAGTTCGTTGCGCGAGCGGTTCATCGCATACTTGCACGAGGTGCTGAAATAACATGGAAATGAAGCGGGTTGACGGGATGGCCTTAATCGCCTCGGCATCGGTGCTGTTTCTGTTTGTTGGGTGCGCCAGTAAGCAAAAATCGCCTGACGCGGAGAAGCCGCTCGAACAAGTTACCCATCATGAGAAAGCGGACGGGACTCCCTACGCGGGACTATGGCTGGATAGCGCAAAAGAAGGTGGTGCACTGGTTCGCGGCGTGATGGCTGGACCGGCCGCCATCGCGGGGATCTTGCGCGGAGATCGCATCCTTCGTATCGAAGGCGTCGAGGTCGATGCAGCTCGGGCGCATGCAATGATCGGTGCATCCTTGCCGGGAAACCGGCGGATTTTTGATGTCTTGCGCGACGGCAAGCCGTTAACCATCGAAGTATGGATCGGTTCGCGCGATCGCTGGGCCGGGCCGTCGAACTACCCGGCAATGGTTCGCAATGCGGACATTCCACCGAACGAAATCGCACCGAAGTCTCACCCGATCATCGATCAGGCGCTTTCGGCAGCCCCGGACCTATTGCCGGTCAACCAGCGCCTGGACTCCATGTTTGCCGATCTGGCCCGCAGTGATGCTGGCAACCACAAGCTGCCGCTGATGCGGGCGGCCTTTCGGCGGCCGACGACGGTGGAAGACTGGCGCGACGAATTGGTGTCGCGCATGCGAGTACCAGCGGGTGACCGGCACGCGGTATTTCTGAGCATCTGCAAAACACTGGCGCTAATCTGCCCCGCGGTGTTGAACCAGCCTGAGCGCCACGCATCCACGCTTGCACAGTTCGCCGCGGCCATCTCCGCCGAAAATCGAAACGTGCGGGAGATTTTTCGCAATACCGAAGATGGTCGGGCGCAGACGATTGCCGACATGCAGTATCTGTTGCAAACCGTCTCCACCGAACAAACCTTGGTGGGGCAACCGGAAGATTTGCGCGGCATTCGCGCCATGCAACTCAGTATGCGGGTGGATCTTTCCGCGCTGCTTGCCGTCAGCGTGCGCTTGCTCGACATTGCTTCGTATTTGCCGACTTCCGCGCCCCCCTCGCGCAAACTACCCGCCGCGCTGCGTGGTGCAGTGGAGGGCGAGGTTGTCGATTACGTCGAAGTGGATGGCGGGTATGCCGTTATCGGTGGTGCCGGGTCCAATCGCTACGACATGACCAAAATTTATGCAGTGATCGATCTCGCCGGCAATGACACCTACCGGTGGGGCGACGGCATTCCCCTGGAGACCCAGACCGTGATCGATATGCAAGGCAATGATCGCTATGTAGCCTCGCGTGGCGGGCCCGCCGCAGGCTGGCTGGGGGTGTCGATATTGATCGACCACGCCGGCAACGATCACTATGAAAGTGCCCTCGGCGGCTGCGGCGCGGGCGCACTCGGCGTCGGCCTGTTATTCGACGATGCCGGCACCGACACCTACCAATGCGCCGCGTGGTCGCTGGGTGCGGCGGCCTACGGCGCGGGTGCCCTAATCGACAGCGGAGCGGAAACGGACGTCCATGTATCCCATACGTTCAGCCAGGGTGTGGGTGGACCGCGCGGCTTTGGGCTGCTGTTGGACGCTGACGGCGACGACCTGTATCGCGCCAATGGTCCGGTACCTTCCATTTATGGCACACCGGGTTCATACATGGCCTTCAGTCAGGGTGTGGGTGTCGGCATCCGTCCATATGACTTCGGCGGCGTCGGCGCCCTGGTCGATCTGGGCGGAAACGATCGTTATGAAGGTGGCGAATTCAGCCAGGGCGGCGGCTACTTCTGGGGCATCGGCCTGCTGCACGACGCATCCGGCAATGATCTGTACTACGGGAATCGCTACGCCCAGGGTTTCGCCGCGCACCAGGCCTTCGGCATGCTCTCCGACATCAAGGGCGATGACATCTACTGGTCGATGACCGCCGCTGGGCAAGGCGTGGCCTGGGATCAATCAATAGCAATCTTGTTCGACGGCGCGGGCAACGACGTTTATCAAGCCGATGCATTGAGCCAGGGCGCTGCCGCCCAGCAGTCCATTGCAATACTGCACGATGTTTCCGGAGATGACATATATCGGGCCTACGGCGAAGACGCACAAGGCGCGGCGGGCGACAACAGCTATCATTTTTCGAACGACGATCCGATCCATAGTCTCGGCGTATTGCTCGACGAAAGCGGCACGGATCGATATTCCACCGGGCTGCGCAATGCCGAACAGCGAATGCGCAACATTTCCACCAATGCAAACGGTGCGGCAATCGCCGGGGTATCCATGGATCGGGAATCTAGGCCATAATCTCGGCGGACCCACGGAACAGTACAACGCAGGGCAATGGGGTCAGACTCCCATGACACCACCTTGACCGGATGCCGTGACAACTACGGTACGCAGCCCGTATGGAGCGCAGCGCAATCCGGGTATTGGACCGCAACTGTGCATTTCCCCCGTATTCCGCTGCGCTCCATACGGGCTACGTACTGCGCCTTACTTGGCGCAAGCGCCGTATTCTCGAGCAAAGGCGCTTAAGTTAGCGCCATGGGTGCCTGATCCCATTATCTGGGTGGCTGACCCCATTATCTCCGTCAAGTGCCTTTTCCGGGCTCAAGACTCTCGCAGCATCCACACTGTCAGCCGATCCGCACCAATGCTCCGCCGTCCACTGGCAAAGCCACACCAGTAATGAAGTTCGCTTCGTCGGAAGCCAGAAATAGCGCGGCATTTGCAACGTCCCATGCGGTTCCCATCTTGCCGCGTAGCGGCACTTTGGCGTCGCGCTCCGCGGCGATGGTCGCGCGGCTCTTGCCGATGGCGCTTGCACGCGTGTCCACAGCCATGGGGGTATTCATGAGTCCGGGCAGGATGACATTGGCGCGGACGCCGTAGGCGGCATTCTGCAACGCGAGCTGCTGGGTGAAGGCGATCATGGCGGCCTTGGTGGCTTTGTAAACGACGAGCGGATAATCGATCCAGGACGCGATGGAGGAGATGTTGAGGATGACTCCGCTGCGCTGCTCGCGCATGATGGGGATAACGTGTTTGCAGGCCATTATGGTTCCGCGCAGGTTGATGGCGCTGACGCGGTCAAATATTTCTTCGGTCAATTCGAGCAGCGGGGCGTCGCCCCCCGCGATACTGACGCCGACATTGTTGTGCAGGATGTCGATGCGGCCCCATCGCTTATGCGCGAATTTCACCGCTTCGGCCAGCGTGGCTTCTTTGGTGACATCCGCCGCGAAAGGGACACACTCCGCGCCTTCCTTCATGACCATCGCCGCTGTCTCTTTGGCAGACTCGATGTCTCGATCCACCGCAAGAATTTTCGCGCCTTCCCGGGCAAAACGAATAGCGGTGGCGCGGCCATTGCCGATGCCTTCTCCCGGGCTCTGCCCGGCGCCGACGATGATGGCTATTTTTTCTTTGAGACGCATGACTGTTCTCCTCTAAAAGATAGGATCGAAGATCGAGGGTCGGGAAAGCAGGGGCTAGCGACTAGGGGCTTGGGGCTAGGTATCGGGATTGAGGATTGAGGATCGGGGATCGAGGGGTGGAGCGCCGCAAGGCGGCGCAATTGTATTTTTACCGTTCACCGATTACCGTTCGCCGTTCACAGCCTTTTGACCGTTCACTGCCTTTGACCCGTTCACCGCTCATCATTCATCCCCCTCACCGCGCACTTTCTTGTCCATTAACTCTTCGCGGTTTTCACGACCGTGTCCACCCCCGATTTGGCTCTTTCGAGCACGGTCATGGCGCTGGCGATGAAACTCGCTGCATCGTTCAAATTCGAGGGGATGATCAGCGTATTGCCTGCCTTGGCAAGCTCCTTGAAAGCGGCGACGTAGAGTTCTGCGACTTTGAGGTTGGCCGCGCTCAGTCCTTCGGCGGTACCGATGGCCTGACCGACCACCCTCACCGCCTCGGCCTGGGCCTCGGCGATCATTTTGATGGCGCCGGCTTCGCCTTGCGCCTTGTTGATCTGCGCGGTTTTGTCGCCTTCGGAGGAAAGGATCTTGGCCTGTTTCTCCCCATCGGCCAGATTGATCTCTTCCTGACGCTGACCTTCGGATTTGGCGATCAGCGCGCGTTTCTCGCGTTCGGCGGTAATCTGCGCCTGCATGGATCGCAGAATGGCTTCCGGCGGGGTAAGGTTCTTGATTTCGTAACGCAACACTTTCACGCCCCAAGTACGGCCGGCTTCGTCGAGCACGGCGACAACCTGTTTGTTCATTTCGTCGCGACTCTCGAAAGTCTTGTCCAGTTCCATCTTGCCGACTTCGCTGCGTAACGTAGTCTGCGCAAGCTGGGTGATCGCCAGCACATAATCCGATGTGCCATAACTCGCGAGCTTCGGATCGGTAACCTGAAAATAAATGATGCCGTCCACCGATAGCTGCGTGTTGTCGCGGGTGATACAGGTCTGCTCCGGCACATCGAGCGGCACCTCTTTCAGAGAATGATGGTACGCCACCCGGTCGACAAAGGGCACGATGATGTTCAGGCCGGGCTCCAGAGTTGCGTGAAATTTTCCAAGACGTTCCACCACCCAGGCGTTCTGCTGTGGCACGACGCGCACGCCCTCGATGATAAACACTACCGCCAGCGCGACAATAAAAAATGGCACCGCATAACCTTGGGTGGGCGGGTAGGAAAAGATGAATGCCGAAAGTATGGCGACGACAACGAATTTGACGAACATGGTGCCCCCTCTGTTGAGATTGGGTAACGGACTGTTTCTGCGCCGGGCCACGGTTTCAGGCGGATCGGCTTGACGAGACTTTCAGGCGGCTGCCTTCAACGCCGGCAACAAACAAGACGGCGCCAGGCGCAACCTTGTCGGTGCCGAGGACTTCGGCATCCCAGTCCGTGTCGCGGTAACGCACTCGGGCGATGCGTTGGGCTTCGTTAACCCAAGACGTGTGCACAACTGTCTGCCCGAGATCCATTTGATTCTCCGCCGCAGGTCCCGAAGTGGATTTCTTGCGCTGGATAAGCAAGACAGAGCCCGCCACCGCAGTGGCAGAGGCAATCAGCGCCTGCACCAAAAATGGACCACCCAACCAGGCCGCCAGCGAGCCCACCCCGGCCGCGATACCGAGAATCAGCAGAAAGAAAGTGCCAGTGAGAAGTTCGACAATCACCAGCACCAACGCAAGTAAAAACCAACCCAATTCCATCGACATTGTGAAACCTCCTGTTGAGGTTCAATTATGGATTACGGGGACTGCCGATCAGTCTCAGGCTGCGACCGCGGCAACGTTCAGCCTCAGCGGCATCTTGAGTTTTTCCGGCAATACGCGACCCATCCGGGCACGCTTGAGAATGTGATGTGCAAGTTTGGTGCCGGAGATCGTGAGGGATTTTTCCTTGCCGGTGCGCGACACGATACCGCTGACCTCGATGGTTTGTCGATTCGACACGGCCGCTGCGGCCAGTTTCTCGCCTTCATCCAAGCCCATGAGTATCATGCCACGGCCCTTGGCCATGATCTTCAACTCCTCGATTGCAAACAATAGCAGCTTGCCGTTTTCCGACAGGGTTGCAACGTAATTACCGGGAGCGTCTTCATACACCTGTGGCGCAATCGGCGTATGGCCTTCGTCCACCGACATGAATTCGCGACCCGCCTTGCGATTGGAGACCATATCGCGAATGCTCGAAAGAAAGCCGTAGCCCGCTGTGGTCGCTACCAGCACTTTGATGTCCGGTTTGCCGCCCAGGCAATAAAGAATATGCGCGCCATCCTGGATTTCCACCAGCGAGGAGGCCGGGGCACCGTCGCCGCGCGCCGGCGGCAATTGGGCCGCTTCGACGCTGTAGGCGCGTCCCTTCGAATCGAGAAAGATGACCGGATCCACGGTACGGCATTTGATCAGCGATTGCAGCGCGTCGCCTTCCTTGAAGGAGAGCGCGGCCGAATCGACTTCCCAGCCCTGACGCGCGCGCACCCAGCCCTTCTTTGAAAAAATCACCGTCAAGGGCTCGTCGATCACCGGCGTGTCGATTTCGGCTTTTTCGGCTTCTTCTATGCGGGTGCGGCGTTTGTCGCCGAAAGTCTTCACGTCGGCTTCGATTTCGGTGACCACCAGATCTTCGAGGACTGCGCGATCCTTGAGAATCCTGTCAAGACTCTTCTGTTCTTTTTGCAGTTCTTTCAATTCCTGCTCAACTTTGATGTGTTCGAGCTTCGCCAGTTGCCGCAGGCGTATCTCAAGAATATCCTCTGCCTGGCGTTCTGATAGTTTGAAAGCCCTGATCAGATCAGCCTTGGGTTCATCCGCATTACGGATGATTTTGATGACTTTGTCCACGTTGAGCAGGACCAGCAGCCGGCCTTCGAGGACATGCATGCGGTCGAGCACCTGGGTGAGCCGATGCTGCGTACGACGAGTGACAGTCGCGAGACGGAATCGAGTCCATTCTGCAACAATGTCGCGCAGATTCTTGCCGGTCGGCCGCCCGTCCAGGCCAACCATGACCAGATTCATGGAAACATTGGTCTCCAGACTGGTCTTAGCCAGCAACAGATTGACGAATTCCGTTTCGTCTACCTTTGAAGTCTTGGGCTCGAATACCAGCCTGACTGGATGCGTACGATCGGACTCATCGCGCGCCTTGTCGAGCATCGACAGCATCAGACTCTTTTCGCGCGTTTGTTCGGGCGTCAAAGACTTCTTGCCGGGCTTTGCCTGCGGATTGGTGATCCCTTCTACTTCCTCCAGCACCTTGCGGGCGGAAGCACCCGGGGGCAGTTCGTATACCACCATCTGCCACTGGCCGCGCGCCAGGCGTTCAATGTTCCAGCGCGCGCGTACGCGCACGGATCCGCGCCCGGAGGTATAGGCATCCTTGAGTTCGGCGCGCGGCGTGATGATCTGCGCGCCACCCGGGAAATCCGGCCCCTTGATATGTCTCATCAACCCGGCGATGGACAGATCCGGATCGCGAATCATCGCGATCGCCGCGTTGGCGACTTCGTTCAGGTTGTGGCTGGGAATTTCCGTCGCCATGCCGACTGCGATGCCGGAGGCACCATTGAGCAACACCACCGGCAAGCGCGCGGGCAAAACGACAGGCTCCTGCCGCGTGCCATCGTAATTGGGCGCGAAATCCACGGTGCCCATATCGAGTTCGGCGAGCAGTACTTCGGCAAAGCGAGTCAGCCGCGCCTCGGTATAGCGATAGGCCGCGGCTTCGTCGCCATCGCGCGAGCCGAAGTTGCCTTCGCCGTCGATCAGGGGATAACGCAGCGTGAAATTTTGCGCCAGCCGCACCAGCGCGTCGTACACCGACTGGTCGCCGTGCGGATGCAGCTTGCCCAATACATCCCCCACCACAGCCGCCGATTTGGTGCGCTTGGTGCCGGCCCGGGTGCCGCTTTCCCACATGGAATACAGGATGCGGCCCTGCACCGGTTTCTGCCCGTCGCCCACCCTCGGCAGAGCGCGGTCTTTGACCGTGGCAATGGCGTATTGCAGATACTGCGTGGAGGCGTATTTGCCCAGCGGCAGCGTGCCGCCGAATTCACCCGACATCGGCGCGAAATGCGGCGGCAGCGTGCCGCCACCGCCGCCGGTTTTTGCCGGCGCCGCCACGTCCTTGGTTTTTTTATTCTCCGCGACAACCGTGTCGCCGTCGCCGAACAAATCCGGTTGATCCGCCATTTAACTTCTACCTCGCCACCTCATCCCTACCCTCTCCCGCCGCACGCGGCGGAGTGGGAGTCCTGAGGTGTTTCCATAGGGTTTGTCTTTAGTACCAAATTACTCTGCAATCTTTGAATGCATTGAATTCTGTTTCGATGCACGATCCTCGATCCTCTAACTTCATTGCTTCTACCTCGCCACCTCACCCCCGCCCTCTCCCCCGCAAGCGGCGGAGAGGGGATTCCGAGGATTTTTTTAATTTTTTTGTATTGGGTCCCGTGCGCGTGCGCGGCGATCGTTACGGCTCTTCATTATTTTTCCCTCGCTCCTCGCTCCTCGATCCTGCTTTAAGAAATATCCGCCTCCACAAGATTCCCATAGGTCTCCATCCATTCGCGGCGCGTGGATGCGTTTTCGCGCGCCATCATCATATTGAAGATGTCCACGGACACATCCACACCTTCGTCCAGCGCCACCGGCAACATGCGCCTCGTATCGGGATTGAGCGTGGTTTCCCACAGTTGTTCGGGATTCATCTCGCCCAGGCCCTTGAAGCGGCTCACCGTCCAGGAACCAGACTTCACACCTTCATCCTCGAGTTTTTCCTCGGTGGCTTCGAGTTCCTGGCGGTCGAGCGCATAAAGTTTGCGCGCCGGCTTGCCCTTGCCCTGACCTGGCACATCGAGACGGAATAGCGGGGGCTGGGCAACGTACACGTTGCCGTTGGCAATCAGTTTCGGAAAATGTTTGAAGAACAGGGTCAATAACAGCACCTGGATGTGCGAGCCATCGACGTCCGCGTCAGCCAGGATGATGATCTTCTTATAGCGCAATCCAGCCAGATCGACGTTGTCGCCCGGTTTGTGATGATCCACACCGATGGCCAGCGCGATGGCCTCGATTTCCTTGTTGGCGTAGAGCGTATCAGGACTATCCTGCCAGGTATTTTTGGGCTTGCCCTTGAGTGGCAGCACGGCCTGGAATTCTTTGTCGCGCGCCTGCTTGGCCGAGCCACCGGCGGAATCGCCCTCGACGATAAACATTTCATTGCGCTCGGGATCGTCGGAGGCGCAGTCAGTCAGTTTGCCGGGCAGCACCGCTACGCCGGAACTCTTGCGGCGTTCGACTTTTTGCGCGGCACGGGTGCGGGCGTTGGCCTGACTGATCACCAACTCGGCGATGCGTTTGCCTTCGTCCACATGCTGGTTGAGCCACAGCTCGAAGGGATCACGCACCATCTGCGCGGTGAGCTTCACGGCATCCCGCGAAATCAATTCATTCTTGACCTGCCCCTTGAACTGGGGATCGAGCATTTTCACCGCCAGCACGTAACACACGCGCGACCAGACATCCTCCGGCACGATTTTCAGGCCGCGCTGACCCATGGCGTGAATATCGATAAAGGCCTTGATGGCGTTGTAGACGCCTTCGCGCAAGCCGGCTACATGAGTGCCGCCGACGCGGGTAGGAATCATGTTGACGTAGGACTCGGTGACGGTTTCGCCTTCCGCGGTCCACGCAATTGCCCACATCGCGCCTTCGCCCTCGGCAAAACTGTCGGATTCCGATTGGGCGGCGATATAACGCTCACCGAGAAAACTGCTCGCCGCCGGCTCCAGGCTGGCGATCGCGGAGGCGAAATAACCCTTGATGCCCTCGGGAAAATGCCAGGTCTGGGTTTCGATCTTTTTGTTCTTCTCGATGCCGAGGGTGAATTTCACGCCGGGCAACAGCATGGCCTTGGCTCGCAGCAGCGCGGCGATGTCGGCCACCACGATCTTCGGCGAATCGAAATATTTCGGGTCGGGCCAGAACCTGACACGTGTGCCACTCTCGCGCGGCCCGATCTGGCCGAGTTTTTTCAGCGGCTCCCTGACCTTGCCGTTATCGGCGAAAACGATCCGATTGCGCTCGCCATCACGCCGTACTTCGACTTCGAGCCGAGTCGAAAGCGCGTTGGGCACACACACTCCAACACCATGCAGACCACCGGCGATGCGATAGGCCGCGTCCTTGTCGGTCTTGCGAAACTTGCCGCCGGAATGCAAGGTGGTAAAAATCACCTGCACAGCCGGCACTTTCTTTTTCGGATGGATATCGACAGGAATGCCGCGGCCATCGTCGGTCACTTCGGCAGAACCTTCTTCATAGAGCACCACCTGCACATTTGTGGCGAATCCGGCCAGGCCCTCGTCGGCGGCGTTGTCGATGATTTCGACCAGCGCATGATTGGGATTGGCCGGATCGGTGTACATGCCCGGGCGATGCAGGATGGGCGAAAGGTCTTCGAGGATCTCGATGTCCTCGGCAGTATATCCCGGAGTTTTTTTGGCCATTCTTTATATCGGTTGGCGTTGCGAGTGTTTCGGTTCGTCCACGCATTCGCCGGTGGACGCTTGCCGGCATCCGGGGCGTGGCGCCCTTCGGACGGTGTTGATCAATCGAAGCACAATTCGAAGCGGGCGGCTGCTGTCACGGCGCGCATTGTAGTGTGTCCTCCTGAATCCATCACGGGTCTTTGTGCAAAGGCAAGGCGGCAAGCGCCTCGAGCGACGGGCCGGCGACCCGGAATATGGTCCAGTCATCCAGAGTGCGTGCGCTCAGGGACCGGTAGAACCGGATCGCCGGCTCATTCCAATCCAGCGCCGCCCATTCGAAACGTCCACAGCCCCGGTCGTGGGCAATTTTGGCAACTTCCAGCAGAAGCCGCCGACCGTAACCACGCCGACGGTGGGCGGGTCGCACGTATAAGTCTTCCAGCCACAGTCCGCGCACGCCGAGGAAAGTGGAAAAATTGTGGAAGTACACCGCAAAACCCACAGGCGTATCACCTTCCAGAGCGAGCAATACCTCGGCACCGGGTTGCGCGCCGAACAGTGAATCCCGCAGTCCCGCCTCGGTCGCGCTAACCAGGTGACTCAAATGTTCGTAGTCGGCCAGCTCGCGAATAAAGTCCAGCACAGCGGAAAGGTCGTGCGCCGTTGCCGGGCGGATGCGCAGTGTCGATGGGTTCGAAGTCGTCAATGTGGGACCTTCATTTGCCTACCTTGGCCCGTATGCGCGGCATGTGGCGAGGTTTTTCGCTCAGAACTTGCAGGGCGGGAATCTCCTGAAATTCGTTGCGGATGAATTCGAGAAACAGTTTCACCTTGGTCGACAGCAGGCGCGCCGTGGGATACACGGCGTGGATATCCACGGGTGGCGGGCCGTAGTCGGCGAGGATGCGAATAAGGCTGCCCTTGTCGATGTCGTCCTGCACGAACATGCCCGGCATGTAGGCGACACCGATACCTTCAAGCGCCGCGGCGCGAATCGTCAGTGCGCTATTGGCCCGAAAATCGCCGTGGACCCGGATGGATTGCGGCCCTTGCGGACCTTCGAACTCCCACTCGTTGCTGAACAGATAGTTGTAGGTAATGCAGTTGTGCGAGGCGAGATCGGCAGGCGACGTTGGGGTATTGCGGGCCCGCAAATAGGCGGGGCTGGCCACGCAGACGCGGGTAGTTCCCCCAATGCGCCGCGCGACAAGCTGCGAATCCTCCAGCTCGCCGAAACGAATAGTCATATCCACCCCTTCCTGCACCAGATCGACATAACGGTCGCTGAGCATCAGATCGATGGACAGGCCCGGATAAAGCCGGCGGAAGCGGAACACGGAGGGCAGCATGTAAAGCTGCCCGAAGGCTACGGCGGCATGCACCCGCAACAGGCCGGTAGGTCGGTTCTGAAGTTCAGACAGACTGCCTTCGAGATCGGCAAGTTCGTCCAGAAGGTGCCGGCCGCGCTCGTAGTACTTCCGGCCAGCTTCCGTGGGACTTAGTTGCCGGGTCGTGCGGTTCAGCAGACGCACGCCCAAATGTTCTTCCAAAGCAGTGAGTTGCTTGCTGATGGTGGGTTGGATAGTGCCCATCTCCCGGGCTACGGCCGAGAAGCTCCCGGTTTCGACTACCCGGGTAAAAATTCGCATTTGAGAGAAACGATCCACAGCTCCGCAAAGTTATCACTTTTTAGGCATGAATCATATCCTGTTTCATGAACTATTCATTAACAGGGCATGAGCGTAAATTATGGCGCGTAGAGCATCACTTGGCCGGAGGCACTCACCATGCAGAAGCTTATTGAAATGTGGATCCGACTTTATCGACCCATGCCCGACTTACCGAAGATATCTGACGCCCCGGGGAACGGAAGAGCGCAACAGTAGTGGATCGCGTATGAGCCCGGCACTTTTTGGTATCTGCCCTAGCCGCCAGACGGCTTGACATGTACACGGTCCGAAGCCTGCGAAGTCCGCCAGGCAAGTAACGACTCCTCCCCACGTATCCTCCGTCTATTTGGATGCCGTGGTTTAGAGAGGGACGCTCAGGCGCCCCTCTTTTTTTTGCCTATCACCAACAATCCGAAACAAAGTGAATTGGGTCGCGCAATCGTTGCGGACAAGGTTTTCGTGCCGCCCCGAATAGAACCAAACACAACGACTTACCCAACACGCGATGCAATCTGGCGGCGAACTTGAGCATTCAAATCAAGGCTTCCGAAAAAACAGTTAAGAGATTGCAGACACAAGCGCCATGGACGCATTGATTTCACGTAAACACGGTGGAATTCAAACCATGATGTGTGGTTACAATTCGCCCTGATATATTCGGCAGCGCCTGAACACAAACAGGAGGCAAGCGATGGGCAAGAAAAAGAAATCGGACGACAAGGATCAGAAGTACAAAGGAATTCTTTCCGAAACACGGCGCCCTCCCGTCGAAGAAGCGCTCGCATGTCCACCTTCCACGCGTTTTTTCTGGGAGCTGGTGGTGGGCAACGGCATCGGCGAACGTGCCGTCGAAGATGCGCTGGAAGCCTATCGGCGCGCACTGGTCTCGCGGCGGGACAAGGCCTTGGACGCGGCACAACACCACGAACATGATCTGGGGAAATTCTGCGAAACGGATGAGCACTTGATTTACGGGCCATTTGTCGGGCCACAATCGTGGCGTATCGTTCAGGAACAACCGCTGCGCGCCACACTTTGGAGTTGGGTCGGATATCAGTCACTGCATTTCTGCCGGAGCCGTTTGTAGTTTTTTGTTTTGGCGAACGCTCTCTAGTACACGAAACTCTCCGCGCGCACAAAATATTTCTCGCGTCGCGATATCCACAATTTCTGTGGATAAGCTTGTGGATGACACGCAGCTTTTTATCTAATCCCTTTTCCCTGCTTGCACTCTTGTTAGGGTTGCTCAAATATTCAGCAAGCTGTCACCGCTCAGCGACGAAGCAAAAAGTTCGAAAAAATATATTTGTGCCAAATCGCGCAACTGTGCTGACTGCAATTTTGGCAGGCCAAAGAACTCCCGGGGAAAAACAACAGCTTGGTCGGGGAATCGAAGGTCACGCCATACGCACAATGGCTACGGAGGCCGCTACCAGTGACAAGCCCGCGACGATTATTGTCGGGGCTTCCAGGCGCGGGCGATTTCCTGCGCCTTGGCGAGTTGTTCCGGGCTGAGTTTTGAGCCGATAAAATCGCGCACCTTTCCGACCCGAAGTCCTTCCTCGCCAGACAGTTGCGAGGCCGCGAGATTGCTCCAGACATGCGCCATCACCGAATCCTGCGGCGTGCCTTTGCCTTCCCACAACATCCAGCCCAGATGACTCTGCGCACGTGGCTCGCCTTTTTCCGCAGCGAGGGTGTACCACTTTGCGGCTTGCGGAAGGTCTGCGGCGACACCTTTGCCTTCTTCATGCAGGTAACCCATCAGGTATTGCGCGTAGGCGCTGCCTTTTTCCGCGGGGATGCGGTACCACTTCGCGGCTTCGGCGGAGTCCTGTGCGATACCTTTGCCAAAAAAATACATGGCACCCAGACTTTCCATCGCCTCGGTGACGCCCGCCTCGGCGGCCTGCCTGTACCACTTGACGGCTTCGTTGCCATCTGCCGGCACGCCTTTGCCGTCCTCGTACAGGAATCCCAGCATGTATCTTGACTGGGTGTCGCCTTCGTCGGCCGCCTTGCGAAACCAGATTGCCGCCGACGCAAAATCCTGCGCTACGCCTTTTCCCTGATAGTAGGCCCAGCCAAGGCTGGAATAAACCGACGACTCCTTTTGCGCCGCCGCCTTCTGGAACCACTTGAATGCCTCGGCATCATCCTGGGCCACGCCTTTGCCTGCGGCATGGAGAAAACCCAGGCTGGCTTGCGCGCGCGGGTCGTTCTGATCCGCCGCCTTGCGATACCACTCGGCGGCCTTGGCCGGATCCTCGGGCAGACCACGCCCCTGCTCGAACATCCACCCCATGAGATATTGCGGGTAAGCCCGCCCTTGTTCGGCAACCTTGGAGTACCACTTGGCGGCTTCCACGTAGTCCTGCGGGACACCGCGCCCAAAAAAGAGCAGGGAAGCCACGCTCTCTTGCGCATCCGCGTTACCTTGTTCGGCGGCTTTGCGATACCACTGCGCCGCGCGCGCCTGATCCTGGGCCACACCCTTGCCCTGGTCGTACAGGTAGCCCAGCAAATACTGCGGATAGGCTTTGCCCTGCTTGGCGGCCATTTCGTACCACAGCGCGGCCTGCGCAAAATCCTGAGCCACACCCTTGCCGAAAAAATACATGCCGCCCAGCGTTTCCTGGGCCTCGACCTGGCCTTTTTCGGCGGATTGTTTGTACCACTTGACGGCCTCGGCGTAGTCCTGCAGCACACCGCGGCCATTGAAGTAACACTCGCCCAGGAAAAACATGGCCAAGCCGTCTCCCTGCTGAGCCGTGACACGAAATTGCTCGATGGCCGATTTGAAGTCGCCTTTTTCGTAAGCCTCGTAACCCTTGCGGGTATCCGCCAGGGCGCCAAAGCCCAGTGTCGACAACAGGACAAAAACCATTACGCGAACCATGAACATCTCCCCCGTCTTTTTTTGTCGCGGCCGCCCCGGCATAAACACCGTGGACAACTGCTGGATTTACATTAGGGAATTCTAAACCGATTCACATCGCGGCAGTCGCGTTTGCCTTGACATCTCTTTGGAGCCGATCCTATTCTCGTGCCGTTCCATTTGGCCCGCCACTTCCGGGCACTGCCCGCGTTCCCATGATAGATGCCCTGATTTACCTTGCCACCAGCTTCTGGATTGGCGCGGTCCATGCGGCCACGCCCGGTCACGGCAAAACCATCGCCGCCGCCTATATTGTCGGCGCGCGCGGCAAACCGGTGGATGCGGTGATCCTAGGGGTATTCGTGACGCTTTCGCATACCAGCGGTATCGTGCTGGTCGGCATACTCGCTTCGGTCGGACTACCGGGCATGGTTCCACAGCGCATCGAAGCCTGGCTGGCGCTGATCACCGGCGTGCTCGTTATTGGCATCGGCGCATGGACGCTGTGGACTCAGCGCGAGATGATTCTTCAATTGCAAGGCGTGCCTGCCGCTCCGGCTATCACACCAAAATCGGCGATGGCATTCCGATCAGTTGCACCACACACGCACCATCACGACTTGCATCATGCCCCGCACGGGCATACGCATGGCCACGACGACACTCACTCGCATGAGCATGACGCCACTCATGAAGAAGGCGGCACTCACAGCCACGGCTGGGGCTTCAAACACACCCACGATCTCAAACTGGCGACGACTCAGCGGCCCAGCCTTCTGGTGCTGATTGGCCTGGGCATCGCGGGAGGCCTGTTGCCCGATCCAGCCGCGCTTGCCATTCTTCTTAATGCACTCGCTCAGGGCAAGGTCATGCTCGGCCTCGCGACCGTTGTGGTATTCAGCGTCGGCTTTGCCATGACTCTTGTGGTGGTCGGGGTCATCGCGGCGAAAGTCGGCCAAAAAATTCTCGATTGGCTGGCCGGCCCCTGGGCAATGCGAATGCAGGTCGGCACATCCCTGCTCATCGTGGTGGTCGGCGTACTGCTGTCGGCAAAGGCCTGGGTGACGCTGAGCACGTTTGGCTGAGTGCGCCTCGCGTGCTCGGCTAGGATCGAGGATCGAGGGTGTCTCCAGCGTTCTTTCGCCTCACGCCTCACGCCTCACGCCTCACGCCTCACGCCTCACGCCTCACGCCTCACGCCTCTCGCCTCACGCCTCACGCCTCACGCCTCACGCCTCACGCCTCACGCCTCACGCCTCACGCCTCACGCCTCACGCCCCACGCCCCACGCCTCACGTCTAACCTCTATCTTTTGGCCGCTTCTTTCTTCAGCATCCCAACGTAACCGCTGATGTCCGCGTACCAGATATTTCCCGAAGGGTCCGCCGCTACGGAATAAGGCCGAGCTTGCGGGCGTGGCAGATTAAAAATTTTGATCTCGCCATTGCGGATTCGACCGATGGCATGGTGGCGCAGCAATCCGAACCAGATGGAACCATCCGGCGCCACATCGATACCTGACAATCCGGCCCAGTCTTTTCCCGGCACCGGGTATTCGATAATTTTCCCGTCGGACAACACCCCGACCTTGTTGCCCTTGAACTCCAGAAACCAGACATCGCCTTTTGCATCGACGGTCAGATCGGTGGGCGAGGCAGCGCGGGTGGGCACTTCGAATTCGGTAATTTTTCCGTCTGGCGCAATACGCATCAACTGATTCGCCGCCTGGAGGGTTGCCCACGCGTTGCCCTGCCCATCGTGCGCCACACCATACGGGCCACCACGCACATTCTTGATTTCGTGGCGGGTGAGTTTGCCAGCCTTGAGCCGCGTGATGCTGTAGGCAGTGCTTTCCGCGAACCAAACGGCGCCATCCGGCGCCACCGCCAGGCGTCCGAGGCGCGCAATCGGCGTGTCGAGGGGATGGTAGGAAAACTTGCCCTCCGGCGACAGGCTGCCAATCGATTGTCCCAAGGCATCGGTGAACCAGACTGCCCCCTGGGCATCAACATCCAGCCCTATCGGTTCGACACTGTTGCGCTTGGCAATAACAATGCGTTCGACTCGTCCTTCGCGAATGCGGCCCAGCGCGTTGGCGGAATCCATGGTGAACCAGGGCATACCATCCACGGCGATCGCCAGTGCGGTCGGAATGTCGTTCGGCTCGGTCATGGCATATTCCACAAAATCGGCCACGGGCGTTTGGGTCGAGCGCCAATACGCCAGACCGGCCGATGCCATCAAAACGGCGGCGAGCACGATAACAATACCGTTTCTTCTCTTCATCATTTTCTCCATACCTGCCATTGCCCGCGGCTCAGGCACGCTTACGAATCAGCCAGCGCACACTCCATCCACCCAGCACACACAGCAACACCAGGAAAGCGCCGCCGCCGGCCATGCTCACCACATCCAGGTGCGCCAGAAGATTGGATCCGCCGTCCATGCGTCGGTAGATCTCGGCATATGGCGTCAGGGAAAATCCCACGTATAGCGTCGCTGCGTCATGCGGGTCGCGTATCAGCGGGCCCGCTTCGAGATGAACCGGCAGATTGCCTTCCATCTGCATCCAGGTGGTTCCGCCGTCGCCGCTGCGCAAGAGCCCGCGATGCGTCGCCAACAGAATGACTTGGCCCGCCTGCGCAACCGCCATCCCGCGCACCGTGGTATCGCGTTGTGCAAGAGGCTTGCCGAGTGGATTCCAGCTTGCGCCAAGATCGTCGCTGGCATATACCTGACCATCCGCCACCAACCATAGTTTCTCATCGCTGATCAGGATTTCAATTCGGCTGCCCGGCGCGCCACGCAATTGCCAGCTTCGGCCCTGGTTGAGGCTGATCCAGACTTGATCCTGCACCACCGCCAGAACCGTGTCGGCCGCTTGCGCCACCTTGACCAGGCAATGAACGGGTGCATCCGGAAGTCCGTCGGATAGCCGCTGCCAAAGACGGCCCGCATCCTCGCTCACAAATACCCCGCCATCTGTGCCCAGGTAGATTCGCTTTTCGTCGCAGACCAGCGCACGAACCGGCAGCGCACCGGCCGGTGCCTGCACATTTGTCCAAAGCTTGTCGGGCTCCGAAAAATAAATGCCGCCCGAGGTTGCCGCCACGGCGCCCCCTTTGTGCATGCACACGGCGTTCACGGCATTGACGAATTGCGGTCCGGGTTCCTGTGCCCAGTCCCGGCCACCATTGACGGAACGCAACAGGCGAGTGTCCGTGCCGTAAAGCAGACGGTTCGGATCCTGCGGATGCACCGCCACGGCGAGTGCGCCCCCCACGAATAACCCGGCATCCACCGGAAACCAGGAATTCCCTTGGTCGCGCGAGCGAAACAAACCGCCCCAGGCGCTGGGGTCGTGCGCCGTTGCGGGTGGCGCCAGAACCAGCAGCAGTACTGCCGCAAGCAGGCTCGACAGGCTGGGTCCAAAACAAGCGAGGAGCCGAATGTTCGGCTCCTCGCTTTTTACCGTATTACCGAAAATCAAAGATTACTTCTTGCGTGACTTCTCTCCCGGTGCCAAGGTCAACTCCGCCAGTCTGCCACCATTCATGCCCACCCAGGCATTCTTGGTCAGCGGATAACCGTCGGAATAGGACTTCGGCTCATGCGCGGCGACACAATTCTGGTAACCTCCGGTGACCTTGTAGCATTTTTCGTAGGCCAGAAATTGTTGAACCGAATCGGTTTGCTGGATGTTCGCGACTTCCCAGTCGCGTATCGCTTCCCAGGACGAATAGGCATCGGAACCGAACATCAACTTGCCAATCGAGGTCGGCACTTCCAGCAATTGCGATCCTGCCGTGTGGGCGCGATGCGCGGCATGGATTTTCACTCCGGGGGCGATTTCCATATCGCCATCGACAATCACCGCCTTGCCGCGCAATACCTTGCCGTAGATGGAATCCAGGGTTTTCGGCGGATAGCCGCAAGCCGGCGTGCGATTGCACCCCCCCTTGTCTACGTTGGTGGCACGGATGCGCTCGTGGCCGGGATAGTTGAGCGCCCACTCGATGCCGCGCAATTCTTCCTTCTGTACATAGAGCACGGCATTGGGAAACTCATCCAGGGAGCCGGCGTGGTCCCAGTGGCCGTGGCCGATGACGATCTTGTCCACGTCCTTGGCGTCGAAGCCAAGTTGCGCGATCTGCTGCGACAGCGGAGACCAGTGGGCGGTACCGGTCATCTTGTGATAGTCGGTTGCGTTCCAGCCGTTATCGTAGAGGATCAACTCGCTGCCGCATTTGATGACGCCGACATTGACCGGCAAATCGACGGTGTTGACGTTGTTCTTCGGATTGGTGCTGCCTTAGACAAACGAACGGTCGGGATGAAACATGCCGAAAGGAACGTTCATGAAACGGCTGTTCTCGACCAGCCATGCCGAACATACGTCCGCCGCATGTGCGACGGGTACCGCAAGGCCCGCCGATGCGGCAAGGCCTACTGCCAGCATTGCCTGTTTAAGACTCTTGCTCATTTTTGTCTCCTCCTCAAGTTATATGACACTGCCACGTTTTATCGCCACTACGAAACCAATTGCTCAACCAACAGTTACCGCCGTACCCGCACAATTTCCGCTTTAACCCGGGGGCGTATTCGCGCTGCACTTCAATTCGGCTTGTATTCGCCCGGCCACAGCGCTTCCCCGACCTTCAGGATCAATGTCGCCGCCCGGGTCGACATGTCATGAGCCGCGACCATCTCCTGTCCGCCCCTCGCGCCCGTGGCCGCCAGCATCTTGCGGGCCGCGCCGCCGTATAACCTGATCGCCTCGACATAGTCTGCATGTATGTCCGTCAGGGACCCCGGCACTTGCAGCCTCGTCGTTTGCGCTAACGATACCTCAAATACCCGCGGCAAAGGCCCCAGTCTCTTCCGGAATTCGCCCTGCTTGATGTCCCCGACCTTGTAGGCCAATCCGGCAAATGTCATCTTGACCGCATTTTGCTTCACTTCGGCATGAATCGGCCATAACGAGTACGCATAAGTTTCTTCGGCGGCTGTGCGTGCCGGGCGCGGCGGCGCCTCGAAAACCGGATTCTGCGCCGCGGTTTCGGGCTGTGTCGCGCCCATCTCCCGATAAGCGGCGGTGGCAATCAGCCCGGCCAAACCGGCAAACAACAATCCCGTGGCCACCACCTTGAGCCCGGACCGCCGAACCGACGTTTGCGCTATGCCTGCTGGGCTCTGCATTGGAAAAGCCTAAGCGCCGGAGGGCGATCCGTCAATGCTGCGCCGCAGCTTGTCAATTCGTTCGTTCCAGCAACAGCCCATCGACATAGCCAATGTAATACATCAGAAACAGCCCGAACCCCAGACACAAAAGACCGGAGGCCACCCGAAGGTAGGCGTTGAAATAAGGAAAACGGTCCATCGAATAGGCAACCGGCGCGGCGATGGCCAAAGTCACCAGCATCATGCCAGTAATCGTGCCAATACCGAACAGGAGCAGGTAAACCATCCCCCAGAACGGATCGGCGATCGCGGCCAGAACCAGCAGTGCAACCGCCGCCGATCCCGCCAGTCCATGCACGACCCCCACCAGGAGCGGGCGCAGAAGCTGGTAAATCCCGATGCTGCCTAGCTTGGCGTCGAGCCAGGCCTGCGGCGTCTGGTTTTCCGCATGCCCATGGTCGGATTCACCATGCCCATGCGAATGGCTATGAGCATAATCGCCATGGGCATGGGTATGCAGATGCCCGTGCGTCAGGGGACCTGGCCGGATATGATCCCTTATCCAGAGGTTAAGCCCGGTCAGACTGAAAAAGCCTAGCATCACCAGCATGACCCCGACCGCAAATTCCATGGCGAGCCCGAGCCGCGGCGGAATAACCACGGTAAACAGGATCATCGCCCCGCCCACTATGGCGACAGTCAAGGTATGTCCGAAGCCCCAAATCGCGCCAATAATTGCCGCGCCGCGAACCGAGCGCTCGCGACTTACAATGGTGGAAATGGCAATGACGTGATCGGCATCGGTCGCGTGCCGCATGCCCAGGAAAAAGCCCACCGCCAGAAGAGATAACATGCTGCCCAAGATTACGAGACCTCGAGTGAATGATTTTTATGCTCGGGGTCGCGAAACTACTCTCGGGCAGGCCGCCACGTCAAGGCGCATCATTATTTTCAGTAGCCCAGATTGCGATATTAACTCAGCTCCGATTGAGTAAAATGCCGCGGTGCAGTGGGCTCAGGGATGGGTTACCCGGCCAAGCTCAACATTTCCGTTTCCAGAGAGGAAATTATGACCACCAGAGTATTTTCGTCCGTAGCTCTCGCGTCGACGGCAGCATTGCTGTTTCAGACCGGCGCAATCGCACAGCCCGAGGCGGGCGATCTGACCCCGATTGCCGGGGAAGATTGGAATGCGCAGCGCGCGGCGCACCTCCTGGAACGCGCCGGGTTTGGTGGGACTCCTGAGGAAATCGCCCGTTTGTCAGCCATGACGCCACTGGCAGCGGTCCGCCATTTGGTGCGATATCGGAATATTGCCGAGGAGCTACCGTCTTTCGACGAATCCGGCGCCCATGACCCGGGGCTGGAACCCTTCGCGCCCTCGCGTCCGGCCGCCACCGATCTGGCGAAAAAAACCGGCGAGTCGCTCGGGGTCAAGGTCAAGCCAAACGGCAACCGCCGGCTGCAACCGGTGGCCGACCGCTTTTTCTACTGGCTGCGAGCCAGCCGGCTCGAAACCCACAGACTGGGCTACTGGTGGGCCAACAGGATGCTCAACTCGCGCCGCCCGCTGGAAGAAAAAATGGCCTTGTTCTGGCACGGCCACTTTGCCACCACCGAAGAAAAAGTCCGCGACTACCGCAAGATGTATTTGCAGAACCAGTTGTTCCGGCGGGCCGGCACGGGCAACTTCCGCACGTTGTTGATCGGCGTGGCCCAGGACCCGGCAATGCTCGCCTTCCTGGATGCCGCGGTCAACGTAAAAGGCTCGCCAAACGAAAATTTCGCCCGCGAGATCATGGAACTCTTCACCATGGGAGTGGGCAACTACAGCGAGACCGACATCCGCGAGGCCGCCCGCGCGTTCACCGGCTGGAACTATGTGGACTTGAAATTTGTCGTCTCTCCGGAAAAACACGACGCCACGACTAAAACGGTGCTTGGCAAGCGCGGCAACTTCGATGGTGTTCAAATTATCGACGTCATTCTTTCGCAGCCGGTCACCGCCGAATACATCGCCGGCAAAATTTATCGCTATTTGGTGCGCCAGGATTTGCCCGATGATCTCCGGGTCCAATTGGGCCGGCGGCTGCGGCAGGACAACTACGAAATCGCTCCACTATTGGAAACCATTTTCCTGTCGCAGGATTTTTACAGCGCGGCGGCCGTTGGAACACGCATCAAACCCCCCGTGGAACTGGTGGTATCCACCTATCGAAAAATGGGCTTGAAGGAAATTCCGGGCGTGCCGGATTTCAACGATGTCACTGAATCGCTCGGCCAAAAATTATTCTTCCCGCCCACCGTTGCCGGCTGGGCGCACGGCAAGAGCTGGATCACGCCAGGCCTGTTGCTGACGCGCAGCAATTTCGCCTATGACGTGGTATTCCCGGACATTAATTTTCTGCCTTCCGATCGCTATCCCGGCTCCGATTATCAGATCGCCACGGTCAGCGAAAAACTGGCGTTGGGCTTCGACATCAGCTCGGCCACCAAACCGGATTCCAAGGACATGACATCCATGTCGATGCAAATGGCCGACCGCGACGAGGATTTTAACACCCGGCTCGCGAGTTTCCGTGGCTGGCAACTGGCGCTGCAAAAAGTCAAACCGATTGCACGCACTACCCCGCAATTGAACTTGTCGGCCATGGTTCTCAAAGCCGGCTGCAAAACATCCGGGGAAGTCGCCGATTATCTGATCGGCCGCTTTATATCGGTGCCGGTGGACGACATCACGCGCCAGCGGATCGCGAAATTCCTGGAAGCGGAACTGGGCACCGACGATATCACGCGCGCGGCCAGCTACCTCGAAGAACCGTTGCGAACCACGCTTCATCTCATATTGTCACTGCCCGACTATCAATTGGGATAACCCCCTGCCAACCGCCAAGAAGAGAGATGCAATGAAATCGACTCATACCCCGATCAATTCATGGACGCGGCGCGCAGTATTGCGTGCCGGACTGGCAGGCGCCGGTGCGCTGGGTCTGCCTCTGATATTTTCCAAGGCAATCGCGGCCGACGCGGCGGCGGCGAACCGGATACTGGTGATACTGGAATTATCCGGCGGCAACGATGGGCTCAACACCCTGGTTCCCTATTCCGACGACGCCTACTACCGGCACCGCCCGAACCTAGGCATCCGCCCGGAAAAGCTGCGCAAGATCGATGATCGCTTCGGCTTCAATCCTGGCATGGAGGGCTTCGAACGCCTCTACAAGGACGGTCGGATGGCGATCACCCACGGCTGCGGTTATGCACAGCCTTCCTTTTCGCATTTCACATCGATGGCCTACTGGCACACCGGCGCGCCGAACAGCGGCGAGGAATTGGGCTGGGTGGGCCGGCTGGCCGACGCGATCGACCCGCGTCTGACGCCGAATTTCATCGTCAACATCGATGAAACCCAATCGCTCGCAGTACGCGCACGCGATCACGTGCCGGTTGTCTTCGACGAACCGGACAAATTCGGCCGCAAAGGCCTGCACCAAACACGGCCGCTGCTCGATCAGGCGCCCACGACACAACACGCCGACAATGCCTCACGACAGTTCCTCAATGATGTCGCGCGCAGCGCCCGTGAAGCCTCGTTGCTGGTGCGCGACGCGTGGACCCGCTACAAAACACCGGTGGATTACGGCATTGTTCCGGTCGATCTGCCGAAAGTTGCCTCGTTGATTGCCGCCGGTCTACCCACCCGCCTCTACTACACGGCTTATCGTCACAACGCCTTCGATACCCACGTCCAGCAACCGGACTTGCACCAGCGGCTGCTGACCTATGTGTCTGACGCAGTATCTGGCTTCATGAAAGATCTCGATCGCATCGGGCGGGCCGACGACGTGCTGCTGATGGTGTTTTCCGAGTTTGGCCGCCGTGTTCCGGAAAATACCAACCTTGGCACCGACCACGGGACCGCCAATCACATGTACCTCATTGGAAAACCTGTCCGGGGTGGACACTATGGCAAGCCCTCCAGTCTGGTTGACCTTGATGAGGGAGACAACTTGATCCATACCACCGATTTCCGCCGAGTCTATGCCAGTGTCACAGAAGGCTGGCTGGGTTATCGCGACACCGGCAAATTATTCGCGGGCCGCTACGAGACCTTCCCTTACTTCACCTGAGTCGCTTCGCCTGAAGCGGCAAGCATTGCCCCCGCGGATCGGGCATCGGGTTTATAGTGAAGCACATGCTGCTGCATAACAGGACTACATCTTGAATATTCGTATTCAGAGCTATCAGGGCGTACGAGTGCTTTCCCCGGTCGGAAGGATCGACCATTTCAACAGTGAAGAGTTTCGCAGGCTGCTGTTCCCCCATGTCGAACACTGCAAAGCCGACGGCGAGTGCCTCGTTATTGACCTCGAAGAGGTGGACTACATCAGCAGCGCGGGTTTGCGTTGTTTCATGATGGCGGACAAACAGGCCAATGCCCAGGGCGGCCACATTGTGGTCGCCGCCATGCAGCCGGTGGTAAAGGAAATTTTCGAGATCAGCCGCTTTACGCTGGTGTTCGAATCCTTCACTACCGTGCGCGAGGCCATCGCCGGTCTATCGCCCGCTGTGCTGGCCGAGTTCGACCGCAGGCAGGCACTCTGAGATGCGGGTGCGTTTCTGGGGTACGCGCGGATCCATCCCGGTCGCACTCACATCCACCGATATTCGTGCGAAGATCGAAAATGCGCTGAGACTGGCGCTGTCCAAGGGAGTCGACAGCGAAGAGAAGTTGCGTACATTTCTCGCCAACGATCTCGATTCTCTGTTGCCGCATACCTATGGCGGCCATTCCTCTTGCGTTCAAATCGAAACAGTCAATGAAGAGTTCTTGGTATGCGACGCCGGCACAGGCATCCGTGCCTTGGGCACCAGCATTCTTTCGCGAACACCCACTGGCGCGGCGCCGACTGTCCATCTGTTGATGTCGCATGTCCACTGGGACCACTTAATGGGTTTCCCGTTCTTCGCGCCGGCCTACCTAAAGGGCGCCCGTGTACGAATCTACGGTTGTCATGACAATCTGGAACAGGCATTCAGACTCCAGCAGTCAGCGCCGTGCTTTCCGGTGGAATTTTCCCGGCTCGCCGCCGACGTCGAATTTGTCAAACTGCGGCAGGGCGAGTCCTCGCGAATCGCGGGCTTTGACGTGACCCCAAAACTGCAACTCCACACTGGGGACTCCTATGGCTACCGTCTGGAACGCGAGGGCAAAGTGATCGTCTACTCGACGGACTCCGAACACAAACTCGAAGATCAGTCGGAAACCGAATCCTTTGTGCGTTTCTTCCAGAACGCCGATCTGGTGATATTTGATGCCATGTACTCTTTTCTGGAAACGGTCAGCATGAAGGAAGACTGGGGGCATTCCAGCAACATGGTAGGTGTGGAACTGGCCCAGTTGGCCGAGGTAAAACATCTCTGCCTGTTTCATCACGAACCAGCCTTCGATGACGCGCGCATCCACGCCGTTCTCGGCGAAACCCTTCGCTTCGAGCAACTCACTCGCAGGGGCCAACCGCTGAAAATAACCTCCGCCTACGACGGCATGGAAATCGACGTGTGACGAAGCCCGAATCTGCGGGCGACTCTGCCTGGTTGCGCTGGTATCGGGCATGCGTTCAACTGGTTATCCACGGTCGAGGACGGCCGATGGGCGCCGTGATTCTCGCGTTATTCCTTGCCGCCTCGTTCGCTCCGACACCATCGTTGGTATCCGGATTGCAGTTTGCATTGTTCGACACCTACCATCGGCTTGCGCCACGTGTGCCGAAACTGACGCACACGGTCATCGTGGCCATCGATCAAAAAAGTCTGCACGAAATTGGCCAGTGGCCCTGGCCGCGTACCGTGATGGCCGATTTGATCGACGCGCTCGGAAGAATGGGCCCCGCCGCGATCGGAGTGGATCTGCTTTTCCCGGAACCCGACCGGATGTCGCCGGCCAGCATTGCCCAGGTTGTCGCACGCGCGGACCCGCCACTTGCCCGTCGTCTGGCAAAACTGCCCGACAACGATGCCCTGCTGGCCGCGGTTTTTAAGCGCCACCCGATCGCGCTCGGCGTGGCAGGAACTCAGAACACCGAGCCGGCACATCAGTCCGGTGGCCGCGGCACGCCTTTTCGGCTCCAAGGCGAGGACCCGCGACCCTATCTGCGAAATTTTTCAGGCACGCTTGGAAGTCTGGAAATGTTCGATGCTGCGGTGCCCGGACACGGGCTGATCAGCGTCGATCCCGGCGAAGGCATCATTCGCAGCGTTCCCATGCTGGCCAACGCCGACGGGGTGCTGATTGCGGCGCTCTCCCTTGAAACGCTCAGGCTGGCCAGCGGCAATGCGGGATATGCGGTTACCACGGATCGTGGTGGCGTGCGCGATATTCGTATCGGCGACCTGGTTCTGCCCACCGATCCCAGCGGCTCCATCTGGGTGCATTTCAGTCACCATGACCCGGCGCGCTTTGTGTCGGCGGTGGATGTGTTGCGCGGCCGAGTCGATCCCAGCGAAATCATTGGGGCGATCGCCCTGATCGGCGCCACCGGTATCGGATTGCTGGATTACAAATCGACGCCGCTTGGCGAACAAATTCCTGGAGTTGAAATTCACGCCCAGATTCTCGAAGGAATATTCGATAACTCGCTGCTCCAGAGGCCACAAATATTGCGTCACGTCGAAAGCGCCCTGATTTTGTTGTGCGGGGCTCTTCTGCTTGTGGCCATTCCGGCGGTCAAACCGCGCTATTCGGCGCTGATTTACCTGGGCATCATGTCCGCGCTTTCGGTGCTCGGCTTTGTACTTTATTACTCGCATCATTTATTGCTCAGCATCGTGCTGCCGACCGCGGCAACAAATGTCTTGTTCGGCATCGTGTTGTCCGGGACTCTGATCGATGCCGACCGGCAGCGCCGGGCGCTGCGGCTTGCACTGGATGCGGAACGCGAAGCCGCGGCCCGCGCTGCCGGTGAATTGGAGGCCGCGCGCCGCATCCAAGTGGGCATGCTGCCGCCCGCTACCGCGGATTTTCTCGGCGATTCCCGGTTTAGTCTTCAGGCGTTGATTGAACCGGCGCGATCCGTCGGCGGTGACCTGTACGATTTTTTCAAGCTGGGCGAGGACCACTTATTTTTCATGATCGGGGATGTGGCGGGCAAGGGTCTGCCCGCCAGCATATTCATGGCGATAAGCAAGGTTTTATGCAAAAGCGCCGCGTTGCGACTCGAACCAGGGAAGATTGCGGATATTGCACAAATCATGCGCGCTGCCAATGCCGAAATCGCCCGCGACAATCCGGAGATGTTTTTCGTCACGGCGGCAGCAGGTGTTCTGGATCTGCGCGATGGCCGAGTCGATTTCTGCATTGCCGGCCATGACCCGCCCGTCTCGATCAGACCACTCGCCGAACTTGCCGAGCGGCTCGCATGCAATGCCGGCCCGCCGCTGTGTGTCAGAGACAATTACGCCTATCGATCCCAAAATCACCACATGTTGCCAGGAGAAATTCTCTGCCTGTATACCGACGGCATCACCGAGGCTATGAACGACCGGGGCGAGTTATTCGGAAAACAACAATTGATGGCGGTGCTTGGTGCCGGCATGCCGAGTGCGCAATCTCCCGAAAATCTGGTGGGTTCTATTCGAGATGCGGTAGGGAAGTTTGTCGGCCTGACCGAGCGATCCGACGATCTGACGATTCTTGCCTTACGCTGGAACGGACCCGAAACGCAGACCTCCCCAGCATGATCAGCGCACGCTGATTTCCACCCGGCGGTTTTTTTGCTCCGGGATTTTGCCGGGAGTGTCTATCAGGGGTTCGCGACTGCCGCGACCGGAGACTTGAATGTTCGCCGCCGGAAAACCGCGCCGCACCAGAATTTTCTTGACGATCTGCGCACGCCGTAAAGACAACTGGTCGTTGACGGGCACGGACCCGACTTTGTCGGTATGCCCGATGACCAATATTTCCGGATCAGGACGCTGGGCAATATCGGAAAATAGCTCAAGAATGGTTTTTTCCGCTCCTGGCGTCATCTCGTCTTTGCCCTCCAGAAAATACAGCAGATGGCTGACAGGTCGCGCTGGAAGGGCTCCTAGGGCAGGACCAAATTCGAGTTGCGCACGCGCCCCATCAAAACCCTCCGCCACGACCGTCCCCTGCGGGGAAATGACGGCCCCAGCGTACGCCGTGTTCAGGAACAGTTCCATACCTTGCGCGCCCCGTACCACGACACCACCAATCGGGCCATTGGCTTTTGGAAGCAGGACGATAACCTCGCTGCGGGCGTTTGGATGCGGGACGATAACCTCGCTGCTGGCTTTCGGAAGCGGGACGATAACCTCGCTGCGGGCCACTTTGTCCTCCGATTCCGGGACTCCGCGGGGCGGCAAGGCGCAGGACGCCAAAAACAAAACGGCGACGCGAAGCGTTGCCGTTATTGGACATCGGCGCATCAGTTTGATGCCGCCTCGTCGACTTTGACCACGAACTCGGTGCCGCGCACGCCCATCACAGCGGCCGGAGTTCTGATGCGCATGGCCTCGGGCGACTGCTTGACAATCTTGCCGGAAACAACAGCCAGCGTGCCGCGCTTCAGATGGGTATTGAATTCCCCAACATGGGTGGTGCTGTCAAACAGGAATTTCTCGATCACCAGTTCGCTGTTTGGTCCCGCCGACAGAAGGCTGTTGTCGTTAAAGGTGATACCCACCGATCCATCGGCGCCGGTCTTGACCGTATCCTTGACCTCGATGGCGAAACCGACCGGCGCGGTAATCCGTTGGCCGTTGCGTTCCACATAGACTTCGCCCTTGGAAACCTTGACCCGCCCAGCGTCGGCCGCTTCGGACGCGCCTGCAGCCAGAAGCCCAAGCGCACATGCACCGGCTACGAATAACTTGCGAACTCTGGCGAACTTGCTCATTTTTTCCCCTATCCAGTTGGATTTCCGTCATACAACATAACAGCAAATATCAATTCAGCAAGAATTATGCGCATGAACCATGCTTGGCAGGCCCGCCCCTTGCGTATCGAGACAAATGACCGTGGAAATAGAGAATAACGCCAATCGCGTAAATCGGATTTTCGCCGCTCGGCTGGGGGATTTTGACCGGGTGAGGTCCATGGTCGAGGAGTTTGCCGACAAGACACGTGTGTCGGGCGAGGATCGCCACAAACTGACACTAATCGTCGAAGAATTATTCATCAATACGGTCACCCACGGCCATAAGGGCGATTGCGACTCGCCGGTATCTATTACCCTTCAGAAATCCGGCACCGATATCATGCTGCTTTACGAAGACGCAGCACCGCCGTTTAACCCTCTGGGTAGCGGGCAATCCGCCAATATCGACGATTCAATCCGCAAGCGCCGAATCGGAGGGCTCGGTGTATTCCTCACCACAGAGCTCGCTCATGGTGCGGCCTATAGCTACGATAAAGGCCGAAACCGAATTCATTTGACCTATTCTCCGGCGCACGCCTGATACCCTAGTGCAGTGCTTCGTGCTTGGTGGCTCCTCTGATTGGGTGTTGCCACAGCTGTTTGCGTACCAAAAGCGGCGAAATCGGCGCCTGACAAGGCGCAAGCCGCAGCCAGGTTGGACACCTGGCGAGGATTTGCAACGCCGTATGGCGTCGATTCTCGCCGTCTTTTGGGCCAGCAAGTACGAAGCACTACACTAGCAGCCTGTCGGACTTAGAATGATTCGGCTGCAACGCCGGGAGAGCGGTCCATATTTCGCCGCTTTCTCCTTACATATTCCCGATATGCGCGTCGAAATCGTCAAAATCTGTCCTCGCCCTCCCACCGTTTCGCTTTCGAACATCT
>CAMDKM010000008.1 GCA_945900965.1 Bordetella parapertussis
GCCGGCAGATGCGCCGGTGGGCGGGGACATTCGCGAATTTCTTGCGCTGGACGATCATCTGTTCACGGTAAAGCTGACGCCCAATCGTGCCGACTGTCTGTCGATACTCGGTATTGCACGCGAAGTATCGGCGCTGACCGGGGCTGCGCTGAATGTGGCGCGAATAAAAAAGACTCAGGCCTCCATCGTCGATAAATTTCCAGTATCGATTTCCGCCCCGCAAGCCTGCGGGCGATTTACCGGTCGAGTCATTCAAGGGGTGCGCGCCGATGCACCTACCCCGGCGTGGATGAAGCAGCGACTGGAAAGAGCCGGGCAACGGTCGATTTCCGCGCTGGTCGATGTAACCAATTATGTGATGCTGGAATTGGGCAGGCCACTGCATGTTTACGATGTGGACAAGTTGCGCGGCGGAATCGACGTGCGCTTTGGTGCCAAGGGCGAGAATCTGAAGCTGCTGAACGAGCAGACCGTGCCGCTCGATGAGGACGTTCTGGTGATTGCCGATGAAGGCGGGCCCATTGGCTTGGCCGGCATCATGGGGGGAGATCGTACCAAGGCCGACCTGGCCACCCGCAACGTGTTTCTGGAGGCGGCATTTTTCTTTCCGGACGCCATCGCAGGGCGTGCCCGCCGTTACAATTTTTCCAGCGATGCATCGCATCGCTTCGAGCGAGGCGTGGATTTCGACAATAACCTCGACGGAATCGAGCGCGCCACCGAGCTGATCTTGACGATTTGCGGGGGGCGCGCGGGCCCGGTGGTCGATAGCATTGCGCGACTGCCGGTGCGTAAGCCGGTGCGCATGCGCAGAGCGCGTGCCGAGAAAATATTGGGTGTGGCGGTGTCGGCGGAAGAAATTGCCGCCATATTTACCCGGCTCGGACTCAATTTTGCCCGCGAAGTGTCGGGGAGATCCGATAGTTTTGTGGTGACGCCTCCTGCTTTCCGGTTCGATATCGAAATCGAGGAAGACCTGATCGAGGAAGTGGCGCGCGTTTACGGGTACGAGCGCATTCCGGTAAGACCGCCGACCGGTCGGCTGAAAATGCTGAAGCAGCCCGAGCGACTATTTCCGACACATGAATTGCGCAATCGCTGGGCCGCGGCGGGTTACCAGGAGGTGGTCAACTACAGTTTTGTCGATTCAGCCTGGGAGGCCGATTTGGCGGGGAACCCGGTGCCGATTCGTCTGCTCAATCCGATCGCGGGCAATCTCGATGTCATGAGAACCGGGCTGATGGGCGGACTGATAGCGAACGTACGCTACAACCTTAATCGCAAGCTGGATCGAATCCGCATTTTCGAGATTGGCCGGGCGTTCCTGCGAGACAGCTCCGTAACGGACGCAGATTTGAGTGTGGCCGGCATTCACCAACCGCTCAGGTGCGCCGCTGCGGCTTACGGATTGGTCGAAGACGAGCAATGGGGCATGGCGAAACGCATGTGCGACTTTTTCGATTTGAAAGGTGATCTGGAGGCCTTGCTGGCTCCCAGAACCCTCAAGTTTGAGAGTTGTGTCCATCCAGCGTTGCATCCCGGCCGAAGTGCCAGCGTCGAGCTCGACGGCCGACAGATAGGCTGGATCGGCGAGTTGCATCCCAAGTGGCTCCGCAAATACGACATTGAAGGAACCCTGGTGTTATGCGAGCTGGATTGCGAGCCAATTCAGTCCCTGGCTCTGCCACATTACGCAGTGGTGTCGAAGTTTCCTCCGGCCCGGCGGGATATTTCCGTGACGCTGGAAGAGAGCATCAAGGTTCAGACTGTAATCGAGAGGCTCGTGGCGGCGGCAATACCGATTGTCGATACGATCTCGGTGTTTGACGTCTACCGTGGGAAAGGCATTGAAAATGGGAAAAAAGGTCTTGCATTCCGGGTGTTATTGAAAGATACTCAAAAAACGCTGACGGATGGCGAAGTTGAAGCAGCGTTAGATAATCTGCGTGACATCCTGGTGCGGGAATTTGGCGCCTCGCTCAGACAATAGGGGATATCGATGACGCTGACCAAGGCCGATCTGGCGGATCTGTTGTTCGAAAAAGTGGGTTTGAACAAGCGCGAAGCCAAGGACATGGTGGAGTCCTTTTTCGAGGAAGTGCGCATGGCGCTTGAAACCGGCGATGGCGTAAAACTCTCCGGTTTCGGCAATTTTCAGCTCCGCAATAAACCGCAACGGCCAGGCCGCAATCCCAAAACCGGCGAGGAAATTCCCATCACGGCCCGGCGCGTCGTGACCTTTCACGCCAGTCAGAAATTGAAGGCCATGGTCGAGAAGAATTACGGTGGACAGCAGCAGCAACCCTAGGACACCGCTTCCGCCGATCCCGGCCAAGCGATACTTCACCATTGGTGAGGTGAGCGAGCTGTGCGGCGTGAAGCCGCACGTGTTGAGGTATTGGGAGCAGGAATTCACGCAACTCAAACCAGTCAAACGGCGCGGCAATCGGCGTTATTACCAGCATCACGAAGTGCTGCTGATCCGTCGGATCCGGGAATTGCTCTACGAACAGGGTTTCACGATCAGTGGCGCCCGCGCCCGTCTTGACGAATCCGCGATTCGGGCCAAACACGCGGCATCGCCGACCAACGCAGAGCCGCCTTCCATGCGTCGTGAACTACAGGGAATTCTGGAATTGCTGCGTGCATGATCGGCTGATGCTTTTCGCCGCGTATCCGCGTCGCAATTCTCCCTGCGACGGATATGTCCCCTGATGAACGAGTAGGGCTCTGTTATAATCGGCGCGCAATTCGGGGCGTAGCGCAGCCTGGTAGCGTACCTGCATGGGGTGCAGGTGGTCGGAGGTTCAAATCCTCTCGCCCCGACCAAATTTCCCGCAACGGAATTCATACGGCACTAACCCACCAAGACGAATGAGCGGACGGAAGATCATCGTTTCCTCATCCGATTTTCCCTGTTGTTGGACCGGTATGTTTCGGTCCCCCTGTTCATTCCGGCGATGAGAATTCTGCTGAGCAACGATGACGGGTATTTTGCCCCCGGTCTTGCCGTGCTGGCCGATACCCTTGGCGCGATCGCCGAGCTCACCGTTGTGGCACCGGAGCGGGATCGTAGTGGTGCCAGCAATTCGCTTACCCTCGACCGTCCCTTGTTCGTGCGCCGATCCAGCGCCGGGTACTGGTATGTCAACGGAACGCCGACGGATTGTGTACATCTGGCAGTAACCGGGCTGCTCGACAAGTTGCCTGACATTGTGGTCGCCGGAATCAATCACGGGGCCAATATGGGGGACGACACAATCTATTCCGGCACCGTGGCCGCGGCAACTGAAGGTTTCCTGCTCGGTATTCCGTCGATCGCCGTGTCCTTGGCCAGCAAGTCCGCAGGCAATTATGCTTCCGCCGCGACGGTTGTTCGTCATTTGGTGGAGCGTTTCATGCGGCTGCCGGCGCCCACACCCATCTTGTTGAACGTGAATGTCCCGGACCTGCCGTATGCGGAACTGCGCGGCACCGAGGTTACCCGGCTGGGGCGCCGACACAAGGCGGAATCGGTGGTGAAGTCGGTCAATCCGCGCGGAGATACCGTCTATTGGGTGGGCGCCGCGGGTAGCGCACAAGACGCTGGCGAGGGGACTGATTTTCACGCAGTGGCCAATGGAAGGGTCTCGGTCACACCCCTGCAAATTGATCTGACCCACTATGCGCAGCAACAGGCCTTGCGTTCCTGGATCAACGACCCGGCCGAGTGGCTGCGGAAATGAACGGCAGAATTCCCGGAATCGGCATGACCTCAGCGCGAACGCGCCTGCGTATGATCGAGAGGCTGAGGGCCAGCGGCGTGAAGGACGAACTGGTCCTGAACGCCATGGCGGAAGTGCCGAGACATTTTTTTATCGACGAGGCGCTGGCCAGTCGGGCCTATGATGATGTCTCCCTTCCCATCGGGTTCGGGCAGACGATATCCCACCCGCTTACGGTGGCTCGCATGGTGGAGCTGGCGCGCGGAGGACGCGAATTGGGCAAGGTCCTGGAAGTGGGTACCGGTTGCGGCTATCAGGCGGCGGTGCTGTCGCGTCTGGCGCGGGAGGTTTATTCGGTAGAGCGGCTTTCAGGATTGCTGTCCAAGGCCAGGGTACGATTGCGCGAACTGGGTATTCGCAACGTCAAACTCAAACATGCCGACGGCCATCTTGGCTTGAAAGACGGAGGCCCATTCGATGCCATTGTTTTGGCGGCAGCCGCCACCCATCTTCCTCAGGATTTGGCGGACCAACTGACCGAAACCGGCCGCCTGGTTTTGCCGTTGGGTACGCGGGAGCAACGGCTGGTGTTGGTCGAGCGCAGCGCCAGCGGGTTCTCGCAGACGGTGCTGGATGACGTCAAATTTGTGCCATTGATGGCGGGGGTGGCGACGTAATGATAAATCGGCGGGTTCATTGTTCGCCGGCCATGGTGCTGGTTTGTGTGTTGGTCTGTGCCGGCTGCGAGTCGACGCCGGTTGCCGCGCCGGTCCAGGAGCATTCGCCAGTCGTGCGAAATTCCGTACGAACGCCGCCAGCGCCGAGTCCTGACGTAAAGCCCAAACCACCGCGACCCAACGTCAAAGAAAAAATTGCAGTCGCCAGGCAGTCAGCCGACGCCCCCGAATCGACTGAGCCTTCCCCGGGCGAAAAGCCCTTGATCAAGCCCTACACAAATGAAGACTGGCGACCGCAGTATTACGTGGTGAAAAAAGGCGATACGCTTTACAGCATCGCGTTGGATCACGGCCAGGACTACAAGGACCTCGCGGCCTGGAACCAGATTGAAGATCCCTCGAAAATAAGTATCGATCAGCGTATTCGACTGTTTTCTCCGAACTCGCCGGCTGACGGGCCGCGACGGGATCCGACCCCGCTTCCCGAACCCGCTCCGGTGGTGCCCATAGCGGTCAAAGGCGAACCCAAGGCGCACAAGCTGGCTTATTCCGATCGAGCCTTCGCACAACTCAAACAAGTGCCAACAGCGGTGCCGCCGACCGCTGCGACAACTTCTCCGCTTGCGATCGACAGCGGCAACAAGGCAGTGCCCAAACCTGTCGCAAGCCCGAATGTCGGGGCAATTCCGGTCACAGTGCCGAGATTGCCCTCTGGAGCGGGAAAAATCGTCTGGGAATGGCCGGCGGATGGAAAAGTGCTGTATCCGTTTGGGCAGGGCACAAACCAAAAAGGGTTGGGTATCGAGGGCAGCGCGGGGCAACCGATAACGGCAGCCGCGCCCGGCAAGGTGGTCTATAGCGGCAGCGGCTTACGCGGCTACGGCAAGCTCGTTATCGTCAAGCACAATGACTCCTATTTAAGCGTTTACGCCCATGGCAGCCAGATTCTGGTCAAGGAAGGCCAATCCGTGGCGAAGGGGCAAAAAATTGCCGAGATGGGCAGGGCTGAAGGCGAACAGGCGACCATGCTGCATTTTGAAATTCGCCTGCTCGGAAAACCGATCGATCCCCTCGAATTGCTGCCGCCGCGCGGTACCTGAATTCAGCCCAGTTCGCGTACCGCCTGTTTGAATTGCGCGAATTTCTCCCGCTCTGGCGCCTGAGTGTCTCGCAGCGCATGGCCGTAACGCAGCGACAGATAAAGCACACAAATATTCCGGGCCTGGGTTTTCATTTGCGGCATCTGCATTGCCACCCGTGCCGCGAAGTCCCGCGGACCTTCGCTCGCCAGACGCACCATGCCCAGACGGCCCATGGCCCGGCAATACGCGAAATAAACACGTTGTACCGGATCGACGCGACGATCGGGGCGTCTGACCAAAAGCAGCACGGCAAGCAGCAACAGCAGCGCGGCGCTTATCAGTATCAGTGCGGCTACCATGTCTTCCCATTTGACTTGGCGAAATCCCAGTCGGGAGAGCAAATCGAGTTGCCGCTCGGGGCTATAACCCAGTACCCACTGATTCCAGGAGTTCGCCACGGCATCCAGAGTGAATCGCGCCTGCTTGATCCAGTCGATTTGGGTTCGGGAAAGCAAAGGCAAGACATCGCTTGCCGGCACTGCCGCAACCAGCCCGCGTTCGATTCGCAGAGGCGATACCGCCGCCGTGGGGTCTACCCGGACCCAACCCTCGTTTGGCAACCAGACTTCCGACCAGGCATGCGCCTCCGATTGTCTGACCACCAGATAGTCGTCGACCGGGTTGATTTCTCCGCCGAGATAGCCTGTCACGACCCTCGCGGGCACACCGGCGGCACGCATCAGAAAGGTAAACGCCGAGGCGTAATGTTCGCAAAAGCCGCTGCGCGTTTCGAATAAAAATTGGTCCACGGGATCCTGGCCAAGCCGCGGCGGTTCCAGCGTGTAAAAAAACGGCGTCGTCTGAAAGTGACGCAATGCCTGTTGAATGACGGCCCGATCATTCGCCGACTGCACGCGCCACGATTGCGCCAAGGCCTGAGCGCGGGGCGAAAAGCCCACGGGCAGGTGCAGCGCCGATGATCGCAAATGCGGGGCAAGATTACGCTCTACGCGATACTTTGGAATGGATTCGATGGAGTAGGCCCGACGTTCACGCACGGGCTTTTTCGCCAGCATCTGCAAATCGGTGGTCAGGTAGGCATCCGGGGGCAGGGTGCCTGGCAGGTCAATGGCAAATAGCCAGAATTTGTCGTGGGGCTCCAGCGTGACGACATACGGAATGGCGGGGGCCAGGGCTTCCAGGTCCACGCCATGCGAGGTCAACGTGCGGCCTGGTCGCCAGGTGCGACCATCGAATTCCGACAGCACCGGCCCGCGCCAATACAGTTGCGAAGGTTTGTCGGGCATTTTGTCGAACAACACCCTGAAGGCTATCTCGTCTGACTGGCTCAGCGAACTCACGTCGCCGGGCGACATGGTGTCGGACAGCCCCATACGGCCAGCATAATTAAATTGTGGCAAACCCCACAGAGGTCCACTGGCACGGGGAAACAACAGGAAAAATACCAGCATGAGCGGCATGCCCTGCACAAGCAGGATGGCCGAATGCCGGAATGTCTGGCGCAGCCGCGGCGCGCTTGCATGGTATTGCAGGCCGACCTGGGTGGCGGTAATCATCCACAGGCACCCCAGCATGTAGACCGCGGTGCCGATCGATTGGGAATAGAAAAAATTCGTCACCAATAGAAAGTACGCCAGCAGGATCACCACCATGAAATCGCGTGGCTTGGACATCTCCAATAGTTTGAGTGCGGTCATGACGGTGAGCAAGGCAACGCCCACATCGCGGCCATACAAAGTTCGATAGGCCGCTCCCACGCCGGCCACACAGATCAAGGCCAGAATCACCAGCAGCCAGCGTGCCGGCAAAGGTCGGCGAACATAACCGAGGTACAGGCGAGCCAGGATCATTACCAGGGCGAAGGCGGAAATCCAGGCGGGAAGATGCAAGGCGTGGGGTGCCATAACCAGGGTCAACGACAGGAGAATTGCCGCGAGTTTTCCCAGACTTAACGGGGGAATGGCGGATGCGTCGGCCATGATTAAGTGTCCGACAACTCGAACAAGGCCAGCGCTTGCAGGCATTTGTTCCGATGTGCTGCACCGGCGTCCACCTCAAGCACGGTGCCGGGTAATCGCAGGCCGAAGCGCTGCCCGCGAGCGTCGATGTCGAGGACCCAACGCGTCAGGCGGGAGATTTTTCCCTCTGGCCCTAAGGAATCGGGCAGGTCCGCAAAATTCAGCCACAGCTCGGGTGCCGCGCTACCCGAGAACTGTTTGGCAAGCAGAACGTCATTGCGGGCGAAAGCCTTCCAGGCAATGTGCCGTGGGGAGTCGCCACGGTGAAAGGTTCGCAATCCGGCAAAATCCTCCGCGCCGATGCCGAAACTCCTGCCTTCGCCATGCATGGGTTGCGCCGGTGGCAAAGGCAGCTTCCCAGGTTCGGGCTGCGGATATACCAGGCACGAGAGGTCAAGTTCGACATTGGCCCAGGCGTAAAACAGACCCAGGGGATAGGTCGTAAAAATCCGGAATCGGCCCGGGCGCAACAGGCCGCGTCGGGTGGATGGCAGCGCAATCAGCACATCCCGGCTGGTGCCCGCAGGCGAATCGAAGTAGACGGTGGGATGGTTATGCCATTGCAGCGCGAGACTCACCCGGTCTATTCGACCCGGATTTTCGACGTAGATCCGAAAATTCACAAAGTCTCCTGCGAATACCGCGGCCGATTTGCCCGGCCGCAGTGCGATCCGCGCCAGGTTGCGCCAGCAGTGCAGCATCGATACCACGGCTGAACCCATGAGCAGGAATGCCAGCAAATAGGCCAGGCTCAGGTTGTAATTAATCGCGCCGATCAGGATCAGAAACAAGGTCAGTCCGAACATCAGTCCCGGGCCCGAGGGAAGGATGTAGACGCGTCGCTGGCCCAGCACCACCGGATCTGATTCGGCCCCACGCGAGGGCAATAACCAGTCGCCCACCCGGTCGCGAATTGATCGCCTGCCCACGCGGGGAGTTGCGTTTCGAGGCGGACTGATGCCTGCTGGCGCCGTGCCCCGCTGCGGCATTACAAGACTCTCAAGGGATGGCAACGTCCGCGAGGATGCGGTCAACGACGTGAGTATTGGACAGCGCGGCATATCCATCGACCGGGGATAGCCGATGAGCGGCGACGCAGGACCAGATGGCCTGCACGTCTTCCGGAATCACTTCGAGACGCCCATCGAGGAAGGCCCACGCCCGCGCCGCATTCAGAATGCCCAATCCTGCCCTGGGCGACAGGCCGTTGACAAAATCCTGCGATCGACGCGTATAGGCGATCAGAGCCTGCACGTAATCCAGCAAGGCTGGCGCCGCAAATACTTCGCGCACCGATTTTTGCATCGATTTCATGTCGTCCGTCTTCATGGCGGGCTCGATGTCCGCGATCATGTCGCGTCGCTCGCGGCCTTCGAGCAGAGTGCGTTCCGCGGCGGCGTCCGGATAACCCAGATGAATGCGCATCAGGAAGCGGTCAAGCTGGGATTCCGGCAACGGGAAGGTGCCGACCTGATGCGAGGGGTTCTGGGTGGCAATGACAAAAAACGGCTCGGGCAGGGGGCGTGTTTCACCTTCCGTGGTGACCTGCTGTTCTTCCATTGCTTCCAGCAGGGCGCTCTGCGCTTTTGGGGTGGCCCGATTCACTTCGTCGGCGAGAATGACTTGGGCAAAAATCGGTCCTGGATAAAATTGGAATGCCGCGTTATCGCGGTTGAATACCGAAACCCCCAGAATGTCCGCCGGCAACATGTCGCTGGTGAACTGAATGCGCTGAAAATCCAGCCCCAATGTTTTTGCCAGCGCATGGGCCAACGTGGTCTTGCCCACCCCCGGCAGATCTTCAATCAACAGATGGCCTCGCGCCAGAAAGCAGGCGAGTGTGAGTCGAATCTGATTTTCCTTGCCGAGGATGATGCGGCCAATTTGGTCAATAACCGGGGACAGTGGACTTGTCATGCGATCCGATAGGCGAAATGACTACTGAAAGTTTGCGGCGAATCCCGGGGCACCCGCCTGATATGGGTGCTGCAAATAAGGCCCGCACAGTTTACCCCAGCAAGCCGACTTGGCGCTCACTCCCGGTGGCACTTATACGATGATGGCGGCGGCGACGTTTCGCTCTTCGCCCAGGAGGATATTGTAGGTGCGGCACGCGGCCGGGCTGTCCATCACTTCCACACCCACTCGGGCCTGTCTGAGCGGCTGCAACATACGTGGGTCGGGGAAACGTTGCGATTTGCCGGTTCCCAGCAAAAGGATCTCCACACCCAGCGCGGCGAGGGCGGCAATATCGTCCTGGGCCAGATTCTCGATACTGGAAACGCCCCATTGGCTGACCGGACGATCAGGCAATACGATGACGCTGCGCTCGAATTTTTCCGCATTAACCAGAACATATCCGTCGCCGTAGCCCTTGAACATGTTTCTTCCGGACGGGCGGGCTGCATGGAGCTTCATTAAGGGTTCACTCGTGGCAAAGTGGGTGCGGTCCTTGGCGTCTTATCCAGGGAGTCTTTGCCGCGTCCCGGTCGATCCGGTAGGATTATAACTATTCCATCGCTACGCCAATCGGTTAACGCCGAGAGGAAGTTGAAAAGCCCCATGATCAGCAATGAATTCCCCCGCATCAAGCGTTTGCCGCCTTACGTTTTCAACATAACCGCCGAGCTCAAGGCGGCCGCCCGCCGTCGCGGCGAGGATGTTATCGACATGAGCATGGGCAATCCGGACGGCGTAACACCCGCGCATATTGTCGATAAGCTGCTGGAAGCCACGCAACGCGACGATACCCACGGATACTCCATGTCCAAAGGTATACCGAGGCTCAGGCGGGCGATATGCAACTGGTACCAGTCCCGTTTCGACGTCAGTTTCGATCCGAACACCGAAGCCATCGTGACGATCGGCTCGAAGGAGGGCCTGGCTCACCTCATGTTGGCCACCCTCGATCATGGCGATACCGTGCTGGTGCCCAACCCAAGCTATCCCATCCATATTTACGGCGCAGTGATTGCCGGAGCGGATATTCGATCGGTGCGCATGACGCCCGGCGTCGATTTCATTCAGGAATTGCAGCGTGCCATTCGCGAGTCGATTCCGAAGCCGAAGATGATGATCCTGGGTTTTCCGAGCAATCCCACCGCGCAATGTGTCGAGTTGCCGTTTTTCGAACAGGTTGTCGCGCTGGCCCGGGAACACGGCATCCTCGTGGTTCACGATCTGGCCTATGCAGACATTTGCTTCGATGGATGGAAAGCGCCTTCGATCATGCAGGTTGCCGGGGCCAGGGACGTGGCGGTGGAATTTTTCACCCTGAGCAAGAGTTACAACATGGCGGGATGGCGGATCGGGTTCATGGTCGGCAATCGGGAACTGGTTTCGGCGCTGGCGCGGATCAAGAGTTATCACGACTATGGCTCGTTCACGCCCATCCAGGTGGCGGCAATATCGGCGCTCGAAGGCCCGCAGGAGTGTGTGCGCGAGATTTGCGACAAATACCAGAAACGGCGCGACGTGCTGGCAAAGGGGTTGCACGAAGCCGGCTGGATGGTTGCGATACCCAAGGCCTCGATGTATATCTGGGCGGAGATTCCCGATCCCTACAAATCGATGGGCTCTCTGGAGTTTGCCAAAAAACTGCTGGCCGATGCCAAGATCGCGGTGTCGCCGGGTGTGGGATTCGGCGATTACGGCGACACTCACGTACGCTTTGCGCTGATCGAGAACGAGGCGCGCACCCGCCAGGCGGTGCGGGGCATCAAGGACATGTTCCGAAAAGACCGCCTGCTCGAGCGGCCCGCCACGCTCAAGGTGGCGGGCTGAGCGCGCGGCCTGGCCGTATGAGCCGGATCATGCGCCTGTCTTCCCGGCGCACTGGCAACGCGGCGTTTCCTGACGGACAAAACATATGAAACCAATTCAAGTGGGCTTGCTTGGCATCGGCACCGTGGGCGGTGGAACCTTTGCCGTACTGCGTCGAAATCAGGAAGAAATCATGCGCCGAGCCGGGCGCGGCATCGTGATCCGTGTGGTGGCGGACAAGGATCTGACCCGGGCGAGAGAGATTGTGGGCGATGCCGCGCAAGTGACCAACGACGCCATGAAGGTGGTCAACGACCCGGAAGTCGAGATCATTGTCGAATTGATCGGCGGAACCGGCATTGCCAAGGAACTGATTCTCGCGGCGATCCACAATGGCAAACATGTGGTGACGGCGAACAAGGCCTTGCTGGCGACCCATGGCAACGAAATTTTTCTGGCGGCCCAGAAAAAAGGCGTGATGGTGGCATTCGAAGCCGCGGTTGCCGGAGGCGTGCCGATCATCAAAGCCCTGAGGGAAGGCTTGACGGCGAATCGGATCGAATGGATCGCCGGCATCATCAATGGCACCTCGAATTTTATTCTCTCCGAAATGCGCGAAAAAGGCTCGAGTTTCGATGCCGTGCTCAAGGAGGCTCAAAAGTTGGGCTACGCGGAGGCCGATCCGAGCTTCGACATCGAAGGCATCGATGCCGCCCACAAACTGACGATCATGGCGGCCATTGCCTATGGCATCCCCATGCAGTTCAACAAAGCCTACACCGAAGGGATTTCGAAGCTCACCCGGGAAGATATCCGCTACGCGGAAGAACTCGGCTACCGGATCAAACTACTGGGCATCACCCGGCAAACGCCTGCGGGAATCGAACTGCGGGTGCATCCCACGCTGATTCCCGCGCGGCGGCTGATTGCCAATGTGGAAGGCGTCATGAACGCCATTCTGGTCAAGGGTGATGCCGTGGGTGCGACGCTTTATTACGGCGCCGGAGCCGGCGCCGAACCCACGGCTTCGGCGGTAGTGGCCGACCTGGTGGATGTGACGCGCACGCATACGGTCGATCCGGAGAACCGGGTGCCCCATCTGGCCTTCCAACCGGACCGCATGTCCGATACGCCGATTCTGCCCATGGAAGAAGTGCAGACTTCCTGCTACCTCAGATTGCGGGTGCTCGATCGGCCGGGCGTGCTGGCGGATATCACCAGAATATTGGCCGATGCATCGATATCCATCGAAGCCATGATGCAAAAAGAACCCGGCGAAGGCGAAGAGCAGGTCGATATCATCATGCTGACCCATCTGGCCAAGGAAAAAAACGTCAACGCCGCGATCGCACGCATCGAGAGTCTGCCGGTCGTTAAGGGCAAGGCCACCCGGATCCGCCTCGAAGAGTTGGGCCGACACTGAATAACATTGCCTTAGAAAAAAACATGACGACTCATTACACCGGACTTATCAACCGCTACCGGGATCGCCTACCGGTCGGTCCCAACACGCCCGTTATCACGCTCAATGAGGGCAATACACCGCTCATAGAGCTGCGCAATCTGCCCGGCAAGGTTGGCCGCAAGGTCCGGATGTTCGGGAAATTCGAGGGTTTGAATCCTACCGGGTCATTCAAAGACCGTGGCATGACCATGGCGGTGAGCAAGGCGGTCGAGGCCGGTGCGCGCGCCATTATTTGCGCATCGACCGGCAACACCTCCGCCGCCGCGGCTGCCTATGCGGCGCGCGCCGGGATTGCCTGTTTCGTGCTGATCCCCGAAGGCAAAATCGCCCTCGGGAAACTGTCCCAGGCGATGATGCATGGCTCGGTGGTCATTCAGATTCGCGGCAATTTCGACGATGGCATGCGTCTGGTCCAGGAAGTCGCCCAGTCCATGCCGGTAAACATCGTTAATTCGATCAACCCGTTTCGCCTTCAGGGGCAAAAGACCATTGCCTTCGAGGTGATCGAGGCGCTCGGCGCGCCGCCGGACTATCACGCGTTGCCGGTGGGCAATGCCGGCAATATATCGGCCCATTGGACTGGCTACAGCGAGGCGGCGGGGATGAATACCGAAAGTTGCCCGCACTGCGCGGGAAACTGCCCCTACGCAAACAAGAAAATCAGCAATGGGCGACCGATCATGCTGGGATATCAGGCCTCCGGAGCGGCGCCGTTTCTGCGCGGTGCAATGATCGATCAGCCCGAGACAGTGGCAACCGCCATCCGCATTGGACATCCCGTATCGTGGAAACTGGCCTGGGCGGCAAAAAACGAATCGGGGGGCTGGTTCGCCGAATGCACCGACGAAGAAATTCTGCGTGCCCAGAAACTGCTGGCCACCTCCGAGGGCATATTTTGCGAACCGGCTTCGGCAGTCTCCATTGCTGGTGTGTTAAAAGACCTGGAGCGCGGCGTCATCGGCGACGGCGCCACGATAGTTTGCACCTTGACCGGTCATGGACTGAAAGATCCGGACACGGCCATTTCCCAGAGCAGCAAACCCTTTCTGGTGGACGCCACGCGCTCCGCAATTGAATCTCTGATTGCCAATAACATGCCGAAATAGCCCGGACTGATATCCGGGCTCGGCACGGGCAAATCGATGAGCTGACATCCAATTGCCCTCGTAATACCGGGAGCCAGGTCGGGGCGTTTCTCCTAAGATGGGTGACCGGGCCGTTTGCCCGGATCATTCGGGAGGCCTTGATGTCGGAGTTTGTTGGAATCCTGTCGTACGGAATTGGCACGATCCTTGGCGTTGCGCTGCTGGGATTGATGGTGTTCTGGTTCATCCAGGACATCACCCAAAAAAAACATACTGTGCTGCGCAACTTCCCGTTGATTGGACGGCTGCGGTATTTTTTCGAGAAGCAGGGCGAATATTTTCGACAGTATTTTTTCGCCGGTGACCGGGATGAAATGCCCTTCAATCGCGCCACCCGAGGCTGGGTGTATCGGATGGCCAAGAACGAGGCCGGCATCATCGGTTTTGGCTCCACCAACGATTTGCGCGAGCCCGGATCGATTATTTTTGTCAATGCGCCCTTCCCGGTGCTGGAGGAAGACCGCCTGCCCACGCCGCCGCTGGTGATCGGCGAAGGGTATTGCAAGCTTCCGTTCGAAGCGCGCTCCATTGTCAACATCAGCGGCATGAGCTTTGGCGCGATATCCGAACCGGCGGTCAAATCGCTATCGCGCGGGGCGGCGTTGGCCGGCTGCTGGCTCGACACCGGCGAAGGGGGCATGGCGCCCCATCATCTCGAAGCCCAAGCCGATGTCATCATGCAAGTGGGTACCGCCAACTACGGCATACGCAATACGGATGGCAGCTTTTCTCCGGAACGTGCACGCGAGCTTGGCAAGGTGGTCAAGGCCTTCGAAATAAAACTGTCGCAAGGGGCAAAACCCGGCAAAGGCGGGGTCCTTCCCGGCTCGAAGGTGAGTTCGGAAATCGCCGCGATTCGCGGCATCGCCGAAGGGCAGGACTCCATCAGTCCGAACCGGCATCGCGACATCGCCAATGTCGAACAACTCCTCGATCGAATCGGCTGGTTGAGGGATCTGACAGGGCGACCCGTGGGTCTGAAGACGGCGATCGGCGGCTGGCAATTCGTCAACGACTTATGTGAGTCTGTCTTGAGAAGAGGGATTGCCAGCGCGCCGGATTTTCTGGTGATAGATGGCGGCGAAGGTGGCAGTGGTGCGGCGCCCCAGGCGCTCGCGGATCACATGAGTCTGCCGATTGCGGAAGCGCTGCCGCGCGTGGTGGATTCCCTGATGCAAGCCGGCCTCAAGCAGCGCATTCGTGTGGTGGCATCGGGCAAGCTGGTGACATCGGCGCGGGCCGCCTGGGCATTATGCGTGGGGGCGGATTTTGTCAACACGGCGCGCGGCTTCATGTTTGCCCTGGGTTGTATCCAGGCCCTGCGCTGTCACACCAACAGCTGCCCAACCGGTGTTACCACCCACAACAAACGCCTCCAGCGCGGATTGGTTGTGGAGGAGAAGTTCCAGCGGGTGGCAAGCTATGCCGTAAACATGAACAAGGAGATCGACATGATCGCCCATTCCTGCGGTTGCAGGCATGCCCGGGAACTGCGGCGTGAACACGTGCGCATGGTGGAGGCGGCCAACCGCAGCGTGGCGCTCAACATGCTTTATCCGTACGTCACTCACAAACCGGTAGACAGGGAAGTCGTTTCGGATTCCGCTTGAGACGTGGATGCTGTTCAGGTTAGAAAAATCATTTGAATCACGGTGGGCACGGAGAACACGGAGCAACACCAAGGAAAAACTGAACATGTCCCAAAATGTCATTCCTGTGGAAACGGGAATCCAAGTTTTTCAAAGACATTTGGTTCCGCTAAGCGCATTTCGCGCTCGGGGCTCTCACCAGGACAATCAATAATCAAGGAAAAGCATGTTGATTTTTTTCCGTGATCTCCGTGTCCTCCGTGATTCAACTGCTTTTTTTGGTTGAAAATCCGGCTCAGTCTGCCGGCCATTTGATGGACACGGCACCACGAATCTGACCCGGCGCATAACCGGTGGCGCGATCATGCGGGTAGTCCTGGGCCAGGCGGCTTTTCACCGATTCGGCAATCGATGATGTTTCGTCATGGCAGGCGAGGCACAGGGGCTGGACCGGCAGGGCTTTCATGTAGCGAAAGAAGCGGCCTGTGGGCTCAGTGACAGTTTCCGCGACTTCCAGCTTGCCGGCGGTTTCGCCAGCGGCGGAGCGATTGTCGAACGATATGAGCATTTCCTGTTCCCAGGCATCGGCTTGGCCAAGCAGCGGGTTACGCAGCCGCAGGCTGACCCGACTGACTCTGCCGCCGGTTTTCCTGGAGAGATCTCCAGCAAGTTTTGGGGCCAGATCGCGGCATACGCCAATGGCTGCGGCTGGACCACCGTCGGCCATTTCCTTCTTCAGAGCGGCACCCAGTGTTTGCACCAGTTCCGAAGCGGTGGCCCGTGCTTTAGTTTCATCGGCCGGCGCGGCCTGCATCAGGACGAAGGGTGATATCAGGATCAAAAATCGGAGCACTTTCATGATGGACGGTTTCCGGCGGAAGAATGACGTGCCAATCTGCCACGTTTGACCGTCGGCGGCAATCTGGCGTTGGGATGTATTAGCCTGATAGAACACATGAAACACGGAGAACACGGAGAGCACGGGGAAAAACATCTATTTACCTTTCCTGGAGGATTGACTATTTATGCGACAGTCCCCAGCAAGACAAGTACTTGGCTTTGATTTGGATTTGCTCCGTGTACTCCGTGGCCACCGTGATTCAATCGTTCTTTCGAAGATTAATCAAAATCAAATGTTCATTTGTTGAATTCGACCAATATCGCCCCATTTAGCGGTCAATCGGCAACGAATTGGGACAAACCATGCGATTCGAGAAATTCACCACACGTTTCCAGCAGGCTTATGCGGACGCGCAAAGTCAGGCGGTTGGGCACGACAACCCCTATATAGAACCGCTGCACCTGTTGGCCGCCCTCCTCAAACAGGAAGACGGCGGTACCGCGTCCTTGTTGGCCCGTGCCGGTACCAACCTTGCGCCGTTGCGCGAGGCGGTGGATTCCGCCGTCGACCGCTTGCCAAAAGTGGAAGGGCAGGGCGGCGAAGTCAATTTGTCGCGCGATCTGGCCAACTTGCTCAATCTGACCGATCGGGAGTCGCAACGCCGTGGCGATCAGTTTGTCGCCTCGGAGCTTTTTTTGCTGGCCTTGACCGAAGACAAAGGCGAGGCAGGCAGGCTGCTGAAAGCCCACGGGTTGAATCGCAAGGCGCTGGAACAGGCCATCGATTCGGTACGCGGGGGCCAGTCGGTCGAAAACCCGGAGTCCGAGGGCCAGAGAGAGTCGCTGAAGAAATTTACCCTTGATCTGACCGAGCGTGCCCGCCTCGGAAAACTCGACCCGGTCATCGGCCGCGACGACGAAATCCGCCGGGTTATTCAGATTCTTCAGCGGCGCACCAAGAACAACCCGGTGCTCATTGGCGAACCCGGGGTCGGCAAGACCGCCATTGTCGAAGGGCTTGCCCAACGCATCGTGAATGGCGAAGTGCCGGAGTCGCTCAAGGAAAAACGCGTCCTGTCTCTCGATATGGCGTCCTTGCTGGCAGGGGCCAAGTATCGAGGGGAATTCGAGGAGCGCCTGAAGGCCGTACTCAAGGATCTGGCCAAGGATGAGGGGCGCACCATCGTTTTTATCGATGAGCTGCATACGATGGTGGGAGCAGGCAAGGCGGAAGGTGCCATCGATGCCGGGAACATGCTCAAGCCTGCCCTGGCCCGCGGCGAATTGCATTGCGTCGGCGCGACCACCCTGGACGAATATCGCAAGTACATCGAGAAAGACGCAGCGCTCGAACGCCGTTTCCAGAAAGTTCTGGTGGGCGAGCCCAGCGTGGAGAGCACCATTGCCATCCTGCGTGGATTGCAGGAGAAGTACGAAGTGCATCATGGTGTGGACATCACGGACCCGGCGATTGTCGCCGCGGCGGAGCTGTCGAATCGCTACATCACCGACCGATTCCTGCCGGATAAGGCCATCGATCTGATCGACGAGGCCGCTGCCCGCATCAAGATGGAAATCGATTCCAAGCCCGAAGCAATGGACAAACTCGACCGGCGGCTGATCCAGCTAAAAATCGAGCGCGAAGCGGTGAAAAGGGAAAAAGACGAGAGCTCCCGCAAGCGGCTGAGTCTTCTGGAGCAGGAAATTCAGAAACTGGGCAAGGAATACTCTGACCTCGATGACATCTGGAAGGCGGAAAAGTCCCTGGTCCAGGGGTCCCAGCACATCAAGGAAGAGCTGGAGAAGCTGAAGAAAGAAATGGAAGCGGCCACCCGTAAGGGTGACTGGCAGCGGGTGTCCGAATTGCAATACGGCAAGGTGCCTCAACTCGAGTCGCAGTTGAAAAAAGCCGAGGCCACCACCGAACAACCGACTTACCGATTGCTGCGGACTCAGGTCGGCGCCGAGGAAATTGCCGAAGTGGTTTCGCGGGCCACCGGCATCCCGGTATCCAGAATGATGCAGGGGGAACGCGAAAAACTCCTGCAGATGGAAGCACGCCTGCATGAGCGCGTGATTGGCCAGGACGAGGCCGTCAGGCTGGTGGCCGATGCCATTCGCCGTTCGCGGGCCGGGTTGTCCGATCCCAATCGGCCCTACGGATCATTCCTGTTTCTCGGCCCCACCGGCGTTGGAAAAACCGAACTGTGCAAGGCCCTGGCGGGATTCCTGTTCGATGCGGAAGACCATCTCATCCGCATCGATATGTCCGAGTTCATGGAAAAACACTCGGTTGCCCGCTTGATCGGCGCGCCGCCTGGCTATGTGGGCTACGAGGAAGGCGGTTACCTGACAGAACTGGTGCGCAGGAAGCCTTACTCGGTGATTCTGCTCGACGAGGTCGAGAAGGCGCATGCCGACGTGTTCAACGTGTTATTGCAGGTGCTCGACGATGGTCGCATGACCGACGGTCAGGGCAGGACGGTCGATTTCAAGAACACCGTGATCGTGATGACCTCCAATCTGGGCTCGCAGATGATCCAGCAAATGGCGGGCAACGATTATCAGATCGTCAAATTGGCGGTCATGGGTGAGGTCAAGTCCCACTTCCGCCCGGAATTCATCAATCGGATCGATGAAATTGTCGTTTTCCATGCCCTCGACGAGCAGCACATCCGGTCCATCGCCAGCATCCAGCTTGGCCTGTTGCGCAAGCGCCTGGCGGCGCGGGACTTGACGCTGGAGATCGACGACAGCGTCCTGGTTGAACTGGCGAAAGCGGGGTTCGATCCGGTGTATGGCGCCAGGCCGCTTAAACGAGCCATCCAGGCCGGCATCGAGAATCCGCTGGCCAAAGTGATGCTGGAAGGCAAATTCCTGCCAAAAGACACCATAAAGGTCAGTTTACGGGGCGGGATCATCCGATTTGACAAGGCCTGAGGGGCAGTTCCAGAGGGGATTGTTCGTCAGGCTGGAAGGGTGGGGCGTTTTATTCGATAATTGAGGGCTACGGGCAATGCAGTTGAAGCCGGCCGGTGCCTGGCGGTCGGCTCGTAGCGAGCCCCCTTAGCAGCATTCCGAAAGCAGCCTTGCAGATGATTGTCGAATCGCCCGCTCCACCGCTTGCCCTTGTCAAAGGGGCGCCCGTCATGCAGATGCCGGGCGATCTGTATATCCCTCCGGATGCCTTGCGTGTCCTGTTCGAAACTTTCGAGGGGCCGCTCGATCTGTTGCTGTATTTGATCCGGCGCAACAATCTCGATGTTCTGGATATCCCGATGGCGAGCCTCACGCGCCAGTACATGGATTATGTGGAAGCCATGCACGAGCACCAGCTCGAACTGGCGGGCGAATATCTGCTGATGGCCGCGCTCCTGATCGAAATCAAGTCGCGCATGCTGCTGCCACGCCCGGCGAAAACCGATGAAGGTGAAGTGGATCCGCGCGCGGAGCTGGTGCGTCGCCTGATCGAATACGAACGCATGAAAAAGGCGGCACAAACCCTCAATGAATTGCCCCAGGCGGGACGGGATTTCTCGTTATTGCAGTTACGCAGCGACAAAGGGCCGGATACGCGGCTGCCCGAGGTTAATCCGGACGACCTGCGCAGCGCCTGGCTGGGCTTGATAGCGCGAGCCCGCGTCTCCCGCCATCACAGAATTACTCGCGAGCAGTTGTCGGTACGCGAGCATATGAGCCGGATACTGCGTGTTCTGCAGCCTCTGCGCTTTATCCGCTTCGAGGATTTGTTCGAGACCAATGCCGGGGTTCCGGTGTTAGTCGTCAATTTTCTCGCGGTACTGGAATTGGCCCGTGAAGCATTGATCCAGGTAACCCAACAAGGCGCCTATGCGCCCATCTACGTAAAATCCAATCATGGGCTTGCAACTGTCTGATCCGGCCTGGGTCAAGCGGGTTCTGGAAGCGGCATTGCTGAGCAGTGCTGAACCGCTGTCGCTGGCTGACCTGAAAAAAATATTCGACGATGAAATGGAGTCCGAGACGCTGCTCGGGCTGCTGGAAGAATTGCGTTCGGAATGGTCCGTGCGCAGCGTCGAACTGGCCAATGTGGCCAGTGGCTGGCGCTTCCAGGTGCGCCAGCAATATCAGCCGTACCTGGATCGTTTGAACCCGCAAAAGCCGCCGCGTTATTCGCGCGCCGTGCTCGAAACGCTGGCCATTATTGCCTATCGGCAACCGGTCACGCGGGGCGACATCGAGGAAATTCGCGGGGTCAGCGTATCCAGCGGTATTCTCAAAGCGCTCGAAAGTCGCGGTTGGATCGATGAAGTGGGCCATCGGGAAGTGCCGGGTCGGCCGGCGCTGTATTCCACAACGCGGACATTTCTCGACGATTTGAATCTAAAATCCCTAGACCAGTTGCCGCCTCTCGACGAAATGGAGACCTTGGTGGATACCGCCACGCCGAATCCTCAGCTCCAGTTCGACGCCGAAGTACTGGCCCCTGCCGGGCCGATCGATGAAGCTGCCACGAATCAAGTTCGGGATTCAGAAGTGGCGTGAACACTGGCAATACTCCATTTGAGTCGTGGCTGTCATCGAGAGCCCCATGAAATCCATACTGATCGCCAATCCCAAGGGCGGATGCGGAAAGACCACTTTGGCCACCAATCTGGCCGGTGCGCTGGCGGCCAGAAACGAGAAAGTCTATCTATGGGATCTCGACCGCCAGAAGTCCTCGTTCGAATGGCTGTCGATCCGCGGCCCCGAGTATCCAAGCGTCAAAAAGCTGGACGCGGACCCGGGTGACGATGCCAAAGCGCCTCGTAGCTCGGATTGGCTGATCCTCGATTCGGCGGCCGGCTTGCACGGAAAAAATCTGGATCATGCGCTGAAAATCGCGCACAAAGTCCTGATTCCCGTTCAGCCGTCGCTTTTCGACATGGCCGCGACCCGGGCATTTTTGAGCGCCCTGGCGGCAGAGAAATCCATTCGTAAGCATAAGGCCTTTGTGGGCATTGTTGGCATGCGGGTGGACGCCAGAACACGTGCCGCGACAACCCTTGAGGCTTTTCTTGCCCAGTATGAAATGCCAGTCCTGACCTATCTTCGCGATACGCAGGTTTACGTCAATGCGGCCTTCAATGGCCAGAGCATCTTCGATTTGCCGGAATATCTGGGCGGAAGGGATGTCGAGCAGTGGAGCCCGATACTGGATTGGGTTCTGGAAGCGTAAACGGATTGCCGCCGGATTATTCCGGCGCTGCCAGCCGGTCTCGCAGGCTCTGGGAGCATGTCGGGAAACCGTGTGTTCAACGGGTCAGAAATTCGATGTTGAAGTACATACGTCGATTTCCGGTCATTGCAGCATGGACTGCATCCGCGAGGTCAACAGATTTACCTGTCACCCGTCACCCGTCACCCGTCACCGATCTCGCGTCACTCGTCACTCGCCACTCGTCACCCGTCACTCGTCACTCGTCACCCGTCACTGTTCTTCTGCTCTTCGCACATTTGCTCGTGCAGTCCAATGCACTGCAGGCCGAAATTCCCTCCTTCGACACCGTCAAGTCCGCCTGGCGAAGCACCGAAGGTCTGCTTCTGGACCGCCATGGCGCCCCGATCCATGAAATGCGCGTGATTGAGCTGGGGCGGCGGCTGGAGTGGACCCAGTTGTCCGACATATCCCAGGCGGCGTTGGCCACCATCGTGCGTGCCGAGGACAAGCGTTTCTATCATCATGCTGGTGTGGACTGGCTGGCGTTGAGTGATGCCGTGCTCGACACCCTGTTGTTTTCCAAGCCGCGCGGCGCCTCGACCATCTCCATGCAGGTGGCGGCGCATCTCGATACCTCGCTGCGACCCACGGGGCGCAAACGCTCCGTCTCCCAGAAATGGGATCAGATCGGCGCAGCTCAGGCGTTGGAAAAAAACTGGAGCAAGAGTCAGATTCTCGAGGCCTACCTCAATCTGGCGACCTTTCGCGGCGAGCTGCAAGGCATCGGCGCCGCGTCGCGTGCGCTGTTCGGCAAGAAGCCTGACGGACTCGACGAGCGGGAATCCCTCTTGCTGGCTGTCATGCTCCGTGGGCCCAATGCCAAGAACGACGCGACCGCGAAACGCGCCTGTGTATTGGCGGCTGGCATGAAATTGACGGTGGGCTGCCCCGAGTTGGAAACGCTGATGTCCATGCTGCCTGTCGCACCGACCATTGTTCCCAGAGTGGCGCTGGCGCCCCACCTCGCACGTGAATTCTTGTCGTCGGAGAATCCCCGGGTGCAGACGACACTGGACGGGGATCTGCAGGCCTTTGCGCTGGAGGCCTTGCAAGGCCAGTTGGCGCAACTGTCAGGTAGCCAGGTGGCTGATGGAGCCGTGTTGGTCGCCGACAATCGAAGCGGAGAAGTGCTGGCCTACGTAGGCAACACCGGCGCGAGCGCCAGTGCCTTTTATGTGGACGGCGTGCGTGCGCCAAGGCAGGCCGGTTCCACGCTGAAGCCCTTTCTTTACCATGCCGCCATTGAAGCCAGGCTGCTCACGGCGGCTTCGCTGATGGACGATTCCCCGGTCAATCTCATCACGCCGAGCGGGCTGTATGTGCCGCAGAACTACGATCGCGACTTCAAGGGACTGATCAGCGTGCGAACCGCGCTGTCTTCGTCATTGAATGTTCCCGCGGTGCGTACGCTCATGCTGCTGGGCGCCGACAATTTTGCGGAGCGACTGCGGGCATTGGGTTTCAGCGAGGTCACCGGGGATGGCGATTTCTACGGCTATTCGCTGGCGCTCGGGTCCGCGGAAGTCAGTCTATGGCAACTGGCAAACGCGTATCGCACACTGGCCAACGGTGGGCGGGTATCTGCCTTGACACTCAAGCGTGGCGAGCGCAATTCATTGCAACCGCTGCTCGATCCTGCCGCATCCTGGATCATCGCCAGCATGTTGTCCGATCCCCTGGCCCGCAGCCTTTCTTTTGGACTGGAAAGTCCCTTGGCATCGCGCCACTGGGCAGCGGTTAAGACCGGCACCAGCAAGGATATGCGCGACAACTGGTGCGTGGGATATACCGATCGATTCACGGTGGCGGTCTGGGTCGGCAATTTCGACGGTGGACCCATGCATGACGTATCGGGTGTCACCGGCGCGGCGCCGGTATGGCTGGAGTTGGTGAATTACCTGCATCGAAGTTTAACCTCGGTTGCGCCTGCGCCGCCTTTGGCCGTGGTGGCCACACAAGTGGACTTCGGTAACGAAGTCGAGCCGGCGCGCGAAGAATATTTTCTGGCCGGCACCGAGAGCGGAAGGATGGGAGCCAAACCTGCGGCGACCAGCATGGCGCGCATTGCGTATCCGGGCAACGGCAGCGTGCTGGCGCTCGACCCCGATATACCGATGGAGGTTCAACGCGTGCGCCTGGTGGTCTCGCCTGCGCGCGCCGGTTACCGCTGGCATTTGAACGGCGAATATCTCGGGCATACCGGCGAGGCGATATTCTGGGTGCCGCAGCCGGGCCATCACTGGCTCGCATTGATCGACGGGGCCGGCGCGGAAGTGGATCGTGTGCAATTCGAAGTGCGCGGCTCAACGTCCGACAACCGGGCGGAAGAATAAGGTTTTCGTATCCGTCGCGCACAACATCGACAGAGCGGGTATGGGATCTGGGTACCAGATCAAGTGCCAGAAAGAAAAATCTCGACGCAAAGGCGCAAAGGACGCAAAGATCGCGAAGAAAAAAATAAAGAGGAATGTTCCTCAAAGCGTCAATCGGGACCTGGGTGATTGCAAGAGATATTCAGTCTTTTTTCGATTTTCATAATTTTCCCTGAGGTTTCTTGGCGTTCTTCGCGACCTTTGCGCTTTTGCGTCGAGCTTTTGTTTTGATTTGCCTTTTCGAATTCGTGTTCGTAGCGCACAACATCGACAGATCGGCCATGGGATCCGGGTAAAAGATCAAGTGGCGTAAAGAAAAATCTCGACGCAAAGACGCAAAGGTCGCAAAGAAGCGCAGGGCTTTATTGAAGTTGGGGTTTGGCGCTATTTGCGTGTTCGCCGAGGGACTTTGCAAGCTCAGTTACTCTCGGAATTCCACCCGGATATTGATGCAGGTCAAGGTCAACGGCCGTGAACTGCCAAGAATGCTGGTACTCAGATAACCTCAGGAGTGCCGACATGAATACCCGTGCCGCATTGTTTCTGATCTTCACACTGGCACTTACGCCGGCGATGCCCGTTGCGGCGGCGGATGCGCCCAGTTTGCCGATCGAGCAGCAACTCTTCAACGACTTCGCATTGCGCATGCAGGAGCACTTGCAACGCTCCTCCGCATTGCTTGAACGGATTCGCCAGAGCGTCGATCTCAAGGAGCGGGAAAAGCTCATAGGCGAATATCAACAGCTTTCCCATAAGACGATGAAAATACAACATCTCATGCATCAACTTGCCGGCGGACAGGAGCCGATGAAAATGTCCATGATGAAGGGAAAGAAAAAAATGGGCTGCATGGGAAAAGAATGCGAAATGATGAAACAAGGCAAAAACCAGCCGATACCGCAAGCCTTCGAGTCATCCGACGATCCGCAGACGGGCGCCATGGAGCAGGGAGCGGAAGCCGAGGAGGGCGGGGCTGCTCCCGAGGATCACGAGAAACATCATTGAAAAGGCAGGATTGAGGTTCGGGGATCGAGGATCGAGGGGACGAGCGCCGTGAAGCGGCGCGCAGTTTGCACCGTTTACCGTTCACTGTTCACCGATTACCCGTCACATGTCACCTGTCACTCGTCACCGCCTCACCCGCCACCCAGTTCCAAAAACACCTCCACTGCCCCCTGTGTGGCAGGTCGGGTCTTGAAACCGCAAGAGCGGGCCAGTTCGAGCATGGTTCTGTTCTCGGCCATTATCTGACCGACCAGTTCTCGTGTGCCGCGTGAGCGAGCGTAGCGAATTATTTTTTGCAGCATTTGGTAGCCCATTCCTTTGCCCTTGAGGTCGCTGCGGACAACGATGGCGAATTCGGCGCACAGGTTGTCCGGGTCGGCTGCGGCACGCACCACACCGACAATTTCCGCTTTTCCGCTGCTGGAAAGAATCGCCACGAATGCCATTTCCCGGTCGTAATCGATCTGAGTCAAGCGGGCCAGCTGAGCGTGTGGCCAGCTCTTGATGACGTGGAAGAAACGGAAATAGATGTCTTGTGGCGCCATCCGATCGAGGAATTCCCGGTGTGCCGGCTCGTCTTCCGGGCGAATGGGTCGCAGCAGCAATTGCTGTTCGCCGAATGGGATAGTCTCTTCGAGATGTTTGGGATAAGGGCGAATGGCCAGGCGTTTTTCGCCCGATAGTGTGGCGGGCTGGATGCGGATTCGAGCGTCCAGTGCGATGACACCGCGCTCGCTGGACAACAGGGGATTGATGTCCAGTTCCTGAATTTCCGGATGGTCACAGATGATTTGCGACACCGCGATCAACGTTTCCCGCAGGGCGTATTTGTCCACGGCCGGGACATCGCGATAGGCCGGTAACAGTTTCGCTACCCGGGTTCGACTGATCAGATCGTCGGCAAGCACTGCGTTCAACGGTGGCAGCGCAAACGCCAGATCGCGGAGAACTTCGACTGCCGTTCCTCCCTGGCCAAACAAGATCGCCGGGCCGAACAAGGGATCCACGGCGCAGCCGACGATCAATTCCCGCGCCCCGCGCGGATCAACCATTTGCTGCACCGTAAAGCCCTCGATGCGGGCTTGTTGTGCGCGCATCTTGATTCGATGCAACATCGCGCTGGCAGCGGCGCGCAATGCCTGTTCGTTGTCCAGATGCAGGGCTACTCCACCCACATCGCTTTTGTGCGAAATGTCGGGGGAGAGGATTTTTAGCGCCACCGGATACCCGATCTCCAGTGCCGCCAGAGCTGCATGGTCCGTGTCGCTTGCGATCCTGGTCGATACGACGGGAATACCGTAAGCCGCCAGCAGGCGCTTGGCTTGGGCTTCGTCGAGCATGTTGGACTTTGCGCTCAAGGCTTGACGAATAATGTCGCGGGCAGTGACAAGGTCCGGGCGAATTTCTGCTTCACGGGAGGGCGGTGTCTGCATCAGCAGTTCCTGCACGGTGCGGTATTCGACCAGATGCAACAAGGCGCGCACCGCCTGTTCCGGCGAGGCATAGGTGGGAATGCCGTTCGCCGCAAACAGGGCGCGCGAGGAAGCTACCGCATTCTCGCCAAGCCAAACAGTGAGGACGGTCTTGCTGCCCGCCTTGATGACTGGCACGCAGGCGCGTGCGATGTTTTCGCTGGGCACAATGGCTGTTGGCGCGTGAATCAGCAATATGGCGTCGCAGGCCTTGTCTTGAACGGCGATTTCCAGCGTGCGCACATAGCGCTCAACCGGAGCATCGCCAATGATGTCCACCGGATTGGCCTGCGACCAGGTCGGGGGCAGAAATTGATCCATCGAACTTCGCGATTCCGGCGACAAGGCCGCCAGGGCGCCGCCGCCCGCAATCAAAGCATCGGTTGCCAGCACCGCGGCGCCGCCCCCGTTGGTCACGATCATCGCGCGATTTCCGGCGACCGGTCTGGCGCGTGCCAGGGTTTCCGCCGCAGTGAATAAATCATCAGTGGTGGCAACCCTGAGAATGCCGGCGCGACGCAAAGCGGCATCAACAATTTCGTCGCTGCCGGTAAGCGCGCCGGTGTGGGTGGCAGCGGCGCGCGCGCCCTCCGCGCCGCGTCCGGCCTTTACCGCGATGACGATTTTTGCGCGGGCCGCAGCTCGTGCCGCCGACATGAATTTTCGGGCAGCCTTGACCGACTCCATGTAAAGCAAAATGGCATCGGTGCCCGGATCTCGGCCCAGATAATCCAGCAGGTCGCCAAAATCCACATCCGCGCTGTCGCCCAGGGAAAGGAAGCAGGAAAAGCCGATCCCGTGTGACTTGCCCCAGTCCAGCACAGTGGTGGCAAGGGCTCCGGACTGGGAGAGGAACGCCAGTTTCCCTGGCAAAGCTTCAGTGTGCGCAAAGCTGGCATTGAGGCCGATCGCGGGTACCAGCAAACCCAGGCAGTTTGGCCCCAGTATGCGCAACAAGTGCGGCCGCGCAGCATCCAGCATCGCCTGAGTAAGGGTGCGGCCATCGGCCTGCGGTTGCAGCGACAGGCCGCCAGTCAACACCACTGCGGCCTTGCAGCCGCGCGCGCCGAGATCGGCGATGATTCCCGGTACGGTAGCGGGCGGCGAACACACCACCGCCAGGTGAGGTGCAACATCCAGATCGGCCACATTCGGCACTGCATGCAGCCCATGGATTCGTCGGTGGGCGGGATTAACAGGCATGACGTGGCCACGGTATGCGCCGGCACAAAGATTGTTCATCACCGTCGCACCCACGCTATGCGGGCGATCGGATGCGCCAATCACCGCCACCGACTTTGCCTTGAAGAAAAATTCCAGATTGCGAATACTCATGGCTATGCTGTCTTCACGCTGTATTCAGGAGCGAGCAATCAGGGGACTTCCGCAAACCATTGGCACGCGGCTAATCCCAGCAGCACACCGCCCGTCATCGCTATCATGGTGGGGGCGCAGCGGCCTGCCAGAGCGCGGCCGCCAACAGCGAAAGTCAGACTCGCTTTCAGCAAGATATTTGCGACGAGCGCCATCGCCACACCGATGCTGGCCTGGTCGAGTGGAATCCGATCCTGCGCCGCCAGTTGAACGCTCGACAGCGAAATCGCGTCCACGTCGGTGAGGCCGGAGACGAAGGCCACGGCATAAAAACCGAGCGCACCGATTTGCCCAGATACCCAGGCGGTCAGCAGCAATACCGTGGCATAGATCAGTCCGAAGCCGAGCGCCACCTTGATTTGTGTCGGGTTGGTGAAGAGGGCCGGGGAAGCCTGTTGAGCCAAGGGTAGACTCGATCGCGAAAAATAAACCGCCACGCCGCCCAGAAGGATGCTGGCCAGCAGCGCGGGCAGCACGGCAAGCAGCACTCTGAAATCGGCGACGCCGATAATCACCGCCAATCTGGCCGGCACCATCAGGTTCGACAACAAGATGATACGGACGCTGGTATCCAAAGTGGTCGCATCGTTGCGCGTCTGCCGCGAGAAAACCAGCGTGGTTGCAGTGCTGGAGATCAAGCCGCCAAGAAGACCGGTCAGCAGCGTGCCCCGGTTGGCACTGGCGAAGCGCAACGCCAGGTAACCCGCAAGTCCGACGCCGGAGACCAGCACCACCATCAGCCACATGTGATAGGGGTTGATGGCTTGATACGGACCGTAGCCGCGATTCGGCAGCAGCGGCAAGACGATGAAGGTCAATGCGGCGAACTGCAAAATGCTGGCGATATCCTGCGATTTCAAGCGTTCCGAAATGCCGTGCAGTTCAGTCTTGAAATGCAGCAGGAGCGTGCTGACGATGGCGATCGCCACCGCGAGTTGTCGATGGCCGTACCAGATCATCGCGCCCAGCCCGTAACACAGCAGCAGTGCGATAACGGTTGTGGTGCCGGAATCGGCGGCACGATCGTTCTGGCCGGCATAGGCGCCGATCGCCATGGCGCCTACCAGAAGCATGCCCGCGATCAGTATCCAGGGCGTGCCCAGTTGCTCGGACAGCAGGCCGTTTGCCGTTCCGAACAGCGCCACCAGAGCAAAGGTTCGCAAGCCGGCCTTGGCCGCGGGATTGCGTTGTCGCTCAAGTCCCAACAATAAGCCGAGTGCCAGGCTGGTCAGAAACCGCAGGGCCGTATCCATGGTCTCAAGATTTAAGTTGGTCATGATGGTCTCGGGTTTATCCTAACGATCATGGCGCTTGGTACCACCCTGGCAGATGAAAGAGCAGGTCAAAGCCGTTGACACAGAGAGCACAGAGAATACAAGAAAGTACACCGAGAAAATCTTGGAGCATAAGAATACGGAAAGAGAATGGCGTAATTGCCATTTTTTGTACCTCTGTGCTCTCTGTGTCAACGCTCTTGAAGTGGATAACCTGACGATACTGCTGCGTGGCACGTCCTTGTCCAATGCAAGCGATTTCTTTCACGTTAATAACCGCAATTTAGCCACCGAGAGCACAGAGTGATTCAATGATTAGATTCATATTTCGACGATGGTGCCTGGTGGCGGCGCGACGGCGTGCCAGCCTAATTCCCTTTTCAACAAGTCTGTAAAACCCAGCGCGGTCGCACTGTCGCCGTGAACAACGAACACCTGCCGCGGTGCATGCTTGAAATGTCGGGCCCAGGCCAGCAGTGCCGCCTGGTCGGCATGGGCGGACAAGCCGCCCAAGGTGTGGAGGCCGGCTCGCACTGGAATCTGTTCTCCAAACAAGCTCACTTCGCTGGCGCCGTCCACCAGCTTGCGGCCCAGGGTTCCTTCAGCTTGAAAGCCCGCGATCAGAATGCCGCATTAGGCACGACCCAGATTGTGGAGAAAATGATGACGAACGCGTCCGGCGTCGCACATACCGCTGCCGGCGATGATAATGGCGCCGGAGCGGATTTGGTTGAGCGCCATCGAATCCTCCACGGATTCGGTAAATTCCAGGCGAATCGGCATATCGCTGCGACCGGCCAGGTGGGTCTGCAGCAATTCCCGGGCGGAGGCATCGAGGCTGGACAGATGTTTGAGCGTTACCGTTGTTGCCTCTTTCGAAAGGGGCGAATCCACGTACACCTGCAGATTGGAAAGGCGGTTCTGGCGGGTGAGGTCGATCAACAGAAACAATAACTCCTGGGTTCTGCCGAGTGCGCATGCCGGCACCACGAGCTTGCCCTGGCGTGTCGCGAGCGTGTCGTTGACGACCGTCACCAACTCCTCAATGGTCTCGGAAAATCCCTTGTGCAGACGGTTGCCGTAGGTGGATTCAATCAGCAACACGTCGGCGCTTTCGATCGGGGTTGGGTCGTTGACGATGAGCCGGCCCGGCTGCCCCAGGTCGCCCGAGAAAACGATATTGCGGCTGATGCCGTGGTCGCGAAGCTGGACCTTGATGATTGCCGAACCGAGAATGTGCCCGGTGTCCTGGAAGACGCAATCCACGTCCCGATGCGGCTGAAAGCTTTTGCGATATCCCATGCCACGCACGTGGTTCATGCAATCCCGCACCTGAGCCACCGTATAAAGCGGACCTGAAGCAACCCGCCGCTCGCGTCGATAACGGGGCTGCTGGCGAAAATCTTTTTCCTGGATACGAGCGCTGTCCGCGAGCATCACTGTGAGCAGATCTGCCATCGCCTGCGTGGCATAGATGGGCCCCGCAAAACCCCGGGCACACAAACGCGGCAGCAGGCAGCAATGGTCGATATGCGCATGGGTAAGCAGCACAAAATCGAAGGACTTCGGATCGAAAGACAAGGCCTCGAGATTGCGCTGCCGGGAGTTTCTACCCTGAAACATCCCGCAATCGACCAGAAAGCGCGTGCGCGCAGATTCCACCAGGTAGCAGGACCCCGTGACTTCCTGTGCGGCGCCGAGAAAAGTAAGTTTCATGGAAAGCAGGGGTAAGGAGCGGGAATGAGGATTGGGGATTGGGGATTGGGGATTGGGGATTGGGGATTGAGGATCCAGGGCCGAGGGGCGAGGGACGAGGATCGAGGGGACGAGCGCCGCGAAGCGGCGCGCAGTATGTTTATACCGTTCACTGATCACCGTTCCCCGTTGACGCTTCTACCCTTCACTCATTCACCCATTCACTCATTCACCCATCCACTCATTCACGCCTTCCCCCTTCACTGATCACTGTTCACCGATCACCGTTCACCAATCACAGTCTCACATCGCACCCACTCGTCCAGTGAAATCAACCGGCGGTTCCCCGCGCACTAAAGTTACTGGCACTGCTGAAAGATGCATGACTTTGTTGGCAACCGAGCCGAGCAGCATTCCGGCGATCTGACCATGTCCGTGGGTTCCCATCAAGATGCCGTCCGCATTCAGTTCTCTTGCCTTGCCGACAATAGTATCTGCGACGGGACCCATGCCTCGATGCGAGGTAAACGCAATGCCAGCGGCCTTGAGGGCTAGCTCCGAGGGGGCAAGCGCTTTGCCGCCCTGTTCGTAGTAGAACTTGTCGATGCGCGACATATCGCCATACACCAGCGACTCTTCGCTAAACATACGTGGCTGAACGTTGATCAGGTGAAGGTCCATTGGACCGGATTGACGGGTCAGTTTGATGACTTCTTCGATGGCGCGCGCGGCGCAGGCCGAACCGTCAACAGCGACCAGAATGGTTCTCATAGGGTGTCCTTTCCGCAGGGGGTTAAAAAACATTCTCAGGTAAGCCTATTTGGCCGTTTCCGTGGACCGGGCAGGTTGACGGCGATCAAACGCTGGGCTGTTTCCCGAAGCTGCTAGAATGGCTGGCCAAAATTGACAAGAAGGGCACACACGAGGCCCGATCAAAATAAATCAGAGGAGATTCCATTGGCTACCATTAACCCCGTTTTCGAAAAGGCAACCTATGACAAGGTGGCCTGGCGCCTGATTCCGTTTCTGTTTCTTTGCTATATCGTTGCGTTCCTTGATCGCGTAAATGTCGGTTTTGCCAAGTTGCAAATGGCGGGCGACTTGCAGTTCAGTGATGCGATCTACGGTTTTGGAGCGGGCATTTTCTTCATTGGGTATTTCATATTTGAAGTGCCGAGCAACGTGATTCTGGAGCGCGTCGGCGCCCGTCTGTGGATCGCGCGCATCATGATCACCTGGGGGATTATCTCCTCGGCTTTCATGTTTACGGGTGACATGCACTGGGGCGGAATTGCGACCTGGTTCAACTGCACCGATCCACAGTTTACTTTCTACTTCCTGCGGTTCTGGCTGGGTGTGGCAGAGGCAGGATTTTTCCCCGGCATCATTCTGTACCTGACTTACTGGTTTCCTGCATCGCGTCGCGCAAAAGTGGTCGCCTTGTTCATGACCGCGATCGCCATCTCCAATGCGGTCGGTTCGCCGGTGTCCGGTGCCATCATGCAGTACATGGATGGCGTGCATGGCTGGCGCGGGTGGCAGTGGTTGTTCCTTCTGGAAGGTATCCCGTCCGTCATCATGGGCGCCCTGGTCTTCGTGTTGCTCGACAACGGCCCCAAACATGCCAAGTGGCTTACCGATCAAGAAAAAAGCATGATCGCTCAGCGCCTGGACGAGGATGATGCGGGCAAACAGGAACTCGGCAAAGGTCACAGCTTCATGGATGCGTTCCGCGATGGCCGGGTCTGGGCGCTGGCGGTGGTGTACTTCTGCGGCGTGGTATGTTTTTACGCCGTGAATTTCTGGATGCCCACCATCGTGCAGGAAGTCGGCATAGCAAAGACGGATTACCTGAAAGTCGGACTGTTGAGCATCATCCCATGGGGCCTGGCTGCCGTGGCGATGGTGGTTTGGGGCGCTCATTCGGATCGAACCCAGGAGCGCCGCTGGCACGCGGCCGGCGCGCTCTTGCTTGCGGTCGGGGGGATGATCGGTCTTGCCATAGTTGCCACGTTCTCCAACCCCGAGCGATTGAAGGAAAATGCGGACGCCTTCATGCTGGTCGGCCAGAACAAGGTGGTATTGTCCCTTCTGGTGTTGAGCATGGTGACGGTCGGCATTCTGTCCTGGGTGGCGACGTTCTGGTCGCTGCCCACGGCATTCCTGTCAGGAACCGCCGCAGCGGCGGGGATTGCGTGGATCAATTCGGTGGGTAATCTCGGTGGACACTTTGGCCCGGACTTGATAGGCCGCATCCGCACCGCAACCGGCGGGGCGAGCGAATCGGCGTTTTTGACGCTGGCCGCAGTAGGCTTCCTGGGTGTGTTGATCATCTTGTTGTTGCCGAGGACACAGCGCGCGACAGTGGTTGCCGGGACCCGATAAGCGCCATTCCGGTTCGCCTAAAAAAAGCCCGCTCTCGCGGGCTTTTTTTGACTCTGAGCTTGGGAGGCACTGAATAAGTCCCCGAATGCCATTCCCGTGGAAATGCCAGACCGCCACAGATTACTTTGGAACCGGTCGTGAGCCCAACGGAGGAGTTGGAAGGAAAGAAAGGGCACGGGCGGGAATTTATTCCGAGCGGATGGCTGCGAAGAATGCGCCGCGAGGAGGGAGATCCGCAAGGCGAGAGAGCCACAGTTGCGGGAGTTGTCCGAACAGCGCGTTCCTCGTGCGGACATGATCGAATGCGACGAGGAAATTCTGGTCCGTGCCGAAGTGCCGGGTGTGGACAAGAAGGACCTCGACATCTCGGTGACCCAGGATGCCGTCACAATCAGGGGAACCGTCAGACGCAGGAACAAAGCGGGGAAAGAGGAGTACTTCCTTCACGAGATTGGCGAGTCGACGTTCGTTCGCACCATTGCCTTGTTAAGCGAGGTGGATGGCGCTCGCGCCAAGGCGACATTCTGTGATGGCATGGTCGAGATAATGATTCCAAAACTCATCAAATACACCTGTTACCCCGTCAAAGTGGATTAATCGGCCAACTGGCCCTCTCGCCTGATCCGGGCAACGCTTACTCGGTGACAATTTCAGAACGAGCGTGGTACGCGGCCCCTAATGCGCAATGCCGGCAGACTCCTGGACCTTTGACTTCGATCAAGGTCAGGTGCATGCCCTGTGGTACCGTGAACGCATGAAACCGAGAAGAATGCTTGCCGCGCTACTCGTCGCGCTTGGGGCGGTGATGTTGTTCGCCGCGCCCGAAACTTTCGGCGGCCTGATCGCCATCGCCGCCGGCGTCGTGGTCGAAAGCGTCGGCATTTTCCTGGAGAAACGCCAATAGCGAATGCCGGGCGCATTTGGACATTATTCGATTTTCCCGACCCATCAAAATAAGGCAATGCAAACCCCCATCCAGATCACATTCCACGGTATTTCCCACTCGGATGCGCTTGAGGCGCAAATTCGACAGCGGGCCGAAAAACTCGGGGAATTCCATTCGCGCATCATCAGTTGCCGGGCGACGGTGGAAGAATTCCGAAAACACCATCAGCAAGGCCGGCAGTTCCGTGTCAGCATCGATTTGCGGGTGCCGGGCAAGGAAATTGTCGCCAATCGCGATCACGATGAAGATGTTTATGTGGCCATGCGTGACGCATTTGATGCCGTCACGCGCCAACTCGAGGAGATTGCCCGTCAGATGCGCGAGGTATCGAGCCGCACCTGAGGGGAAATCAAACGGACTTGTTTGCTGTGCGCTTACTCGACTGCTGCGACAGGAAGCCGATCACTTCGTTTTCCTCGACTTGGGGAAACCTGCGATAAAACTGTGCGACCGCGTAGAACTCCTCGGGCGCTTCGAGGCACACCACTTCATCGGCCAGCGGCCTGACACGCTCCAGGCTGTCGGGCGCCGCAACCGGTACGGCGCAAATCAAGCGCTGCGGATGTTTGGCGCGCGCGGCATGAAGTGCGGCGATCATTGTCGCCCCGGTAGCCAGGCCATCGTCCACCACGATGACGATCCGGTCTTTTGCCTCGATCGATGGTCGTGCAGGCGTGTATTGGGCGCGGCGCTTGCGAAGTGTTTCGCGTTGGGCGCTTTTCTCGCGCTCAATATAGCCAGGGTCGGCGCCAGAGCTCCTGGCGTGCTCCGCTACATAGGCCCAACCCGATTCATCCACGGCACCCACTGCCAGCTCGGGATTTAAAGGTGCGCGCAGCTTGCGCACCAGCACCACATCCAACTCGCCTTGCAGTTCGTCGGCCAGCACTTTGCCCATGCCCACCGCGCCGCGCGGGATGGCGAGAATAAGCGGATTGCGTCCGCGAAAACGCCCCAGCGCCTGAGCCAGACGCCGCGCGGCATCATTGCGGGAATCGAAATGGATCGTCATCGAAATCACATCATGCGCCGCTGGCGCCGAGTGTGTTTGCGCAAGGTCAAATGACTCAAAAAAAGCGTAGGGCGCAATAAGTGGAGCGCATTGCGCCGCGCATGTTTGCGAGCGCCGCAAAGCGGCGCGCAGAGTGATTTAACTATTCGCCGTTCACCGTTCACCGATCACCGATCACCCTTCCCCGTTCACGCTCTTACCCTTCACTCATTCACCCATTAACTTCATTCCGATATGGAACGATTTTTGGCGGGGTATCGTGAATTGCCTTCCCCGCAATCTCGATGGCTGGACAATGCAGGGCGCCGATTACGGAGGCAATATTTCGGGAGACTTTTTCTAAAACCGGGTTATCACAAGGCCATTGGGGAATCCCGCCGCTCGGCAACCGACGTAAAATTATGCACTTTGAAGGAGGCCATCATGCCTGATAATGTTATTGAGTTGGCTGAGCGCGGAAAAGCCCTTCCGGAGGATGAGCGCTCGCGCCTTGTAGATCTGCTGCTTGAGTCGTGACACGAACCCACGATCGCCGAGGTTGAAGCAGCCTGGGAGGTGGAGATTGAGCGACGTTTAGCGGAACATGATAGAGGTGAAGTTCAGGCCATAAACGCAGATGAAGTGTTCGCCAAGGCGAAAAACATTGCCCGGTAATAAAGGCTCATTTCCTACCGGCTGCCGAAGCGGAACTACTAAAGCAAGTCGCATACTACTCGATCGCTCGTGAAGGATTTGGCGTTAAATTTCGAGCGGCAATTATGCTCGCAGTGGAAATGGCTGCTGCCAATCCAGAAAGTGGCGCCGCGTCGCACAAGGGAACACGTAGGCGTATCGTCAAGGGCTTTCCGTTCAGCGTCGTATATCGCCCAAGCGACACAGAGCTTCTTATAGTCGCCATCGCACCCAATCGACGGAAGCCCCAAATACTGGGGCGGTCGCCTTGCTTGACGGCCAACCCATAATGTGTTTTCTCTGAAAGCGAAGTAATGGGGAGATTTTTGTCATGAATGCGGCGAAATTTATTGGTAGGGCGCAATAGCAGAGCGTCTGGCCCCGAACGATTGTGTCGCGGTCCCGGCGAGTTACGCGTTGCTAACCCGCCCTACGTTCTCACCCCTCACGCCTCTCGCCTCACCCCTTGTTGATCTCGATCAACAGCATGGGCCGAGTACTTCGATAACGTAATAAACATGGGTGCCGAGGTGACTGAGAGGAGGATCGCAGTGCTGAAGCCTGAACAACTGACGAAATTGCGGGCGATGATCGATCAACGCCACATAGCGCTTTCCGCCGAGTTGCACTCCGACGCGGCTCGCTTGAGAAACGAGACTTATGGGGAACTTGCCGGTGCGGTGCCGGACAGAGGAGATCAGGCGACCGCGGACGTGATGGCGGATATCGCTCATGCTGATCTGTCGCGCGATTTGCGGGAGCTGCGGGCGGTGGAGGCGGCACAGGAACGTATCGCCAGCGGGCAATATGGGTCATGCATGGATTGCGCCGGGAAAATCCCCTTCGAAAGACTGCTCGCCCAGCCGACTGCCCTGCGTTGTTTCGATTGCCAGGGGCGTTACGAAAAGAGCCATGTGCATCCGGCAGAGCCGAAGCTTTAGGCGTGAACGGTGATCGGTGAACAGTGAACGGTAGTGAAGGGTGTAAAGGCCGTGAAGGCGTGAATGAGTGAAGGGTGAAGGGTGTAAACCCTCAATCCCCGATCCGCAATCCTCAATCCCCGCCCCTGCTTCACAATGGACTCTGATCCTCATCGCTTGCCTGCTCACACTGGTCTATCCGAGTCCGAGGCGGCGGCACGCCTGCAGCGCTACGGGCCCAACGAACTGCCGCGCTCGAAACGTCGGAACGTGCCGGCGATCGCGCTGGAGGTTCTGGGCGAACCGATGTTCATGTTGCTGGTGGCGGGTGGTGTGATTTATCTGCTGCTGGGGGACTTGCAGGAAGCGCTGATCCTGCTGGTATCGGTGTTTGTCGTGATCGGCATCACAGTTTATCAGGAGCTGAAGACCGAGCGCGCCCTGGAAGCGCTGCGCGATCTGTCCAGTCCGCGGGCACTGGTGATGCGGGATGGCAAGGAGCGGCGTATCGCCGGGCGGGAGGTGGTTCCCGGGGATCTCCTGATCCTGCATGAGGGAGATCGGGTGCCGGCCGATGGCGTGATGTTGGAGTGCACCGAACTGTCTGCCGATGAATCCCTGCTGACCGGAGAATCCCTGCCGGTTTCCAAGCGCGCAGCGGATGTCGATATTCATGAGATGAGCAAACCCGGAGGTGAGGGACAGCCCTTTGTTTTCTCCGGCACATTGGTGGTGCAGGGATTTGGCAGAGCGCGCGTTCTTGCCACCGGCGCACGGACGCAAATCGGCGCCATCGGCCGCGCGCTGCAAAGCGTGGAACTCCAAAATACGCCCCTGCAAGTAAAAACCGCGCAGGTGGTGCGGGTGTTTGCCGGTATAGGACTGTTGTTATGCCTTGCCGTGGTGGTGCTTTACGGCTCGCTGCGCGGCGACTGGTTGGCGGGTTTGCTTGCCGGGATCACGCTGGCCATGGCGGTGCTGCCGGAAGAATTTCCGGTGGTACTGACCGTGTTCCTCGCGTTGGGCGCATGGCGCATCTCGCAGAAAAAAGTGCTGACCCGGCGCATGCCTGCGATTGAAACCCTGGGTTCGGCCACTGTGCTGTGTGTGGACAAGACCGGCACGCTGACGGAAAACCGCATGGCGGTAGCGGAATTTGCCGCCGCGGGTTATCACCACGATGCCAGGCGCGGCGCCTTGCCGGAATCGGTGATGCCCGTGGTCCGTTTTGCGGCGCTGGCCTGCGAAACGGATCCTTTCGATCCGATGGAGCGGGCCATTGTTGGCTATGCGGCCGAACACGATGCCGAATCGACGCGGATGCGCAGCCAGTGGCGGCTCGTGAAGGAATACGACCTGACGCGGGGTCTGCTTGCGGTGACCCATTGCTGGCGCAAGGATGGCGAGATCGTTGTCGCCAGCAAGGGCGCGCCGGAAGCCATTGCGGCGCTTTGCCGGGCCGATGCTGATCAGACGGCGAGTATCCTGGACGAGACGGCCCGCATGGCCTCGCGGGGACGCAGGGTGCTTGGGGTAGCGCATGCACGTTTCGAAGGCGGAGAATTCCCTGCCGACCCCGGAGGATTCCAATTTCAATTTGTCGGCTTGATCGCGCTGGCCGATCCGGTACGGAGTACGGTGCCCCATGCTCTGAAGGAATGTTACGACGCCGGTATCCGCGTAGTGATGATCACCGGCGATTACCCTGGCACGGCGCTGTCGATCGCCCACGATATCGGCCTGAAATCGCCGGGCGGAGTGTTGACCGGCGAACAAATCGAGCGCATGAGCAATGCGGAGCTGCGCACACGGGTGGCCGAGGTTGGCATTTTTGCGCGGGTGGCTCCCGAACAAAAACTTGCGCTGGTCGAGGCGCTGAAGGCGAACGGGGAAATCGTCGCCATGACCGGCGACGGTGTCAACGACGCACCGGCGCTCAAGAGCGCCCATATCGGCGTGGCCATGGGCGGGCGGGGTACCGACGTGGCGCGCGAGGCCTCCTCTCTGGTGCTGCTCGATGACGACTTCAAATCCATCGTCGAGGCGGTGCGCCTTGGCCGGCGCATCTACGACAACATTCTCCACGCCATGATTTACCTGATTGCGGTACATGTACCGACCGCAGGCATGTCGCTGGTGCCGCTGCTGTTCGGCTGGCCGCTGGTATTCGCGCCGGTGCACATTGTGTTTCTGGAATTTGTCATCGACCCGGCCTGTTCCATTGCTTTCGAAGCGGAGCCGGGCCATCCCGGCAATATGAAACGTCCGCCGCGCAGCCCCAAGGAACCTTTGCTCGGGGCAAGTTTACTGACCCACGCTTTTATTCAGGGCGCGGCCATGTTGGTGGCCATCGCCGTCATGTACGGGCTGGTGCTCGATATGGGTTACGGCGAGACGCGGGCACGCGCCATGGCATTCGCCGCGCTGGTGATAGGTAACACCGGATTGATTCTCACCAACCGTTCGCGCAGCCGCAATTTGCTGGCGACGCTGCGCATGCCCAACCGGGCATTATGGTGGGTAATCGGTGGCGCACTCGCAGGGTTGGCGGCGGCGTTGTATCTTCCGCCGCTTCAGGAGGTGTTCCGCTTCGAGGCGCTGGGCGGCACCGATCTGGCGCTGTGCCTGCTGGCCGCGTCGGCGGGCGTGTTCTGGTCGGAGATGGTTAAGCTGGTGCCCAGATTCAAATTGCAGTAGGAGATCAGCGCGGCGCCTCGCACAGGGTTTCGAGCGAGCGCGGAGCGCCGAAGTAGGAACCCTGCGCATAGTCGATGCCCACGGTTTTGATGCGTTCCGCAGTACGCGCATCTTCCACGTATTCGGCAATGGTCTTGATATTCATGACGTGTGCGATCTGATGGATGGCGTTGACCACGGCGGCATCGACGGCATCGCCCAGCATGCCCGAGATAAATCGTCCATCGATCTTCAGGAAGTCGACATGCAGCGTCTTCAGATAGGAAAAGGAGGAAAGTCCGCTGCCGAAGTCATCGAGCGCGAAGCGGCAGCCACGTTTGCGCAACTGGGTGATAAATTCCAGCGCGTGCCGGTAGTTGGTAATCGCGGCGGTTTCGGTGATTTCGAAGCATAAACGGGAGGCGAGATCCGCTTCACCCAGTGTATCGAGCACATATTCCAGGAACGTGCCGTCGCTCAACGACTGAGCGGAAATATTGATCGAGAGCAGGTCGGGCGCATTCTCCTTGGGGCAGGTCGTAATGAAGTTCAGAGCGTGGCCGATCACCCATTTGTCCACGGCGACCATCTGATCGTAGCGCTCCGCGGCCGGGATAAATGCTCCGGGCGGAACCACTTCTCCCGACTTATCCAGCATGCGCACCAGCACTTCGCCGTGCGCGATCCGGGCCTGGGGGTCGGACAGCGCCACAATGGGCTCGATATCCAGCCGAAAACGATTCTCGGCCAAAGCGCGCTGAATTTGCGGAATCCAGCGCATCTCGCCATGGCGCCGCGCCAGATCAGTATCGTTGGCCTTGAACAACTGCACCCGGTTGCGCCCCTGGTCCTTGGCCAGGTAGCAGGCACTGTCCGCTGCCTTCATGATTTCCTGAATCGAATCGCTGGTATCGGTGATGGGCACCACACCAATGCTCACTCCCACGCCAAATTGATGCTCTTCCCAGAGGAATCGAAACGCATGGACCGCCCGGCGCATTTTCTCAGCAATCCTCACCGCCAAATCGGAAGAGCAGTGTTCCAGCAGTGCACCAAATTCGTCGCCGCCCAGCCGCGCCAGGGTATCGCGTTTGCGCAGGCAGGTTTGCAGAAGCTGGGCGATCTGTTTGAGCATTTCGTCCCCGGCCATGTGCCCGCAACTGTCGTTGACGATCTTGAATTGATCGAGGTCGAGGTAGAGCAGGGCGTGTTCGTCATGCGGTGCGCGCTCGTCAAATACCCTTTTGAGGCGGTGTTCGAATTCCTCGCGATTCACCAGCCCGGTCAACGAATCGTGCATTGCCTGGTGGGCAAGCTTGCGGCTCATTTCGCGTTTTTCCGTGACGTCACGAAAGGAAATGACCGCACCAATGGTCTCGCCCTGGGAATTCTTGATGGGCGATAACGCGCCATCAATGATCGACTTCTCTCCATCGTCCAGAACGACCAGGGTATGTTCGGTCGAGAAGGATGGATCTCCGCGCAGGCAGGCCTGCACGAGTTCTTCCAGAGGAGCGCGCGAGTGTTCATCCGTCGCGTGGGCTATTTTCTCGATCTTGAGGCCGAGGGCGTCGCCCTGGGTCCATCCGGTGATTTTCTCCGCAATCGGGTTCATGAACGTGATGCACCGGCGCGCGTCGGTGGTGATGACGGCCTCGCCGATGGAGGCGAGCGTGACTCGGTAACGCTCTTTTTCCTGATACAGCGCCTCATCCTGCCGGCGGCGCAAATGCATCTTCGCCTCGCCGCCGATGTTTTTGACCTCGGCGACGGCAACCGCGATTTTGTTTCGATAAGAGGGGTTACTCAACATGGTCATTGAGCGGGTTGTCATGGCTTCGTATTCCTTTCCTTTTCTGACCGACTTGGAGGGGGGAGGTTCGCGTCACACCCAAAAATCTAATCACCTCTTCCTGTCGGGAAAACTGCCAAAGCTCATAAGGGCGCGATAAAATAATTTCATTAAATATATCGATAAGTCATTATGTTACATAATAACTCAAAAGTAAATTAGCGATAATTTCCCCCAAATTAACCGATGGCGAAATCGGCCGCTTCGACGAGCATCTTTCAGCCCGCCCAAGCTGTCCAATTGCTACAACCCGAACAGACGCACGACTTCGAAGTACACCACAAGAGAGAGCACATCTTGCACGATCGTTCCGATCGGCCCGGCACCGAGGGCGGGGTCGCGCCCCAGACGAGCAAAAGCCCAGGGCAGTGAAATGCCCAGCACGGCGGCGACGCACCCGGCGGTGAGAATGGCGCTGGCGACCGCCGCAGATAGCCGCAGGTCGCCGAATGCGAGGTGAACTGCCGGAAATGCGCAGGCGCCAAGGGCAAGACCGATCAACAGTCCGGTACGCAGTTCGCCGGCTACCAGCTTGGCAATTCCGGAGCGTGTCAGGGACAGGCCACGGACCGCAATGGCTTCGCTCTGCGTGCCGATGGCGTCGGCAAGATAGACGATCGCGGGTACAAAAAACGCGACTGCGACATTCTCCTGTAACACTGATTCGAATTGCGTCATCGTTACCGTTGCAACACCACTGCCGGCCAGCCCCACCAGCAGCCAGGGCAGGCGGTGGCGTACTTGCCGCATTGGCGGATCCTCGATGGCGTGGCGTGCTTTGGCGGTTTCGTGTCGAATGCCGGCGAGCCGATGCAAGTCCTCCACATGCTCTTTGCGCAGCACCTGCATGATTATCTGTGCAGGCATCACCCCTAGCGGTCGGCCCTCCGCGTCAACCACCGGCAAGGCATCGACGCCATGGTGCAGGGCGATCGTGGCGGCTCGCTCCTGGTCCTCGGCACCGCTGACACGTGGGAAGGACGCATCGATGGCGGTCCCGACCGGCGTTGCCGGATCGAGGTTGATCAATCTTGCGATTGGTACCACACCTTCCAGCCGGCCGGTGTCGTCAGCGACAAGGATCAGTTCGATGTTCTCGTGACCGGCGCCATGCAGCCTGGAAAGCACCACACTGGCCGGTTCGGCATGGGCTACGATAGGAACGTTGGCGACGACATGCGTAGCAACCGTCTCATCAGCCAGAGGCAGAGGTGAGTGAATGTCAGGGCTTTCATGGGGCATACTCATTGGTGAAATCATGCTCTTGAGGGCAATGCCCGTCCTTGATCGGCATCAAGCGCTTGCGCATGCCTTTGCCCATCATGCAAATGAAATAAGGAAACACTGAAAAAGTTCCAATTTGTCATTCCCATGGAAACGGGAATCCAGGACTTTCAAAGAACACTGGTTCCCCGCTTGCGTGGGGAAGACACTTATTCAGTATTTCCATAAAGAAGCTGCTTACTCGAACGTTTTGTCAGCAGGAAATCACAAGGACATCTTGATGGAAAACGGGGAAAAATGGTCGGGGCGAACAGGGTTCATTCTGGCGACCATGGGTTCGGCGGTCGGCATCGGCAGCATCTGGAAATTTCCCTACGAAGTCGGATCCAATGGCGGCGGTGCCTTTGTCCTCTGCTACCTGGCAGGTCTGGTGCTGGTCGTTGCGCCGCTGTTGCTCGCCGAGTTTGCTATCGGACGCCGTGGCCGCGGCGACGCGTCAACGAGCATCGCCAATCTGGCCAGGCCTCTGGCGGCCAGTCCGCGTTGGGTCGTCGCGGGTTGGCTGGGTATGGTCACCGGGTTTCTTATCCTGAGTTTCTATGCCGTCATCGGGGGCTGGGCGCTGGGTTACGCTATGGATACCGCGTTTAACGGGCTGGCTGGCGGCGATGCAGCCATGGCGCGCGCCCGTTTCGACGCATTCCTGTCTTCGCCTTTCTCTCTCGGTGGGTGGCATGCGGCATTTATGCTTGCAACAGTTTTTATCGTCGCCCGGGGCGTGGCAAAAGGCATCGAGGCCGCTTCCATGATCCTCATGCCCGTACTCGCCGTCCTGATGATCGCACTTGCCGCCTATTCGATCATTGAGGGCGACGCCCTGCGCACTCTGCGTTACCTCTTTGTCTTCGACCCGGCAACATTTAATGCGCGTGCCGCGCTGGATGCCTTGGGCCTGGGCTTTTTTTCAATTGGCGTCGGCCTTGGGCTGATGATTACCTACGGCGCCTACAGCGGTAAGGATATCCGTCTGGGCGAAGTAGCGTTGATCTCGGTGATCGGCGACACGGCCATTTCTATCCTTGCGGGATTTGCGGTATTTCCCGTCGTGTTTGCCCACGGCCTCGACCCGGCGAGCGGGCCCGGCCTGGTGTTCGTGACGTTGCCAATCGCCTTTGCCCAGATGCCTTTCGGCACATTTGCGGCCATCGCATTTTTTGTATTGCTCGTCGTGGCGGCGCTTGCCTCCGCGGTGTCACTATTGGAACTCGTGGTTTCGTTCGGAGTCGGCAGACTGGGAATGCGACGAATCCATGCGAGCTGGGCCGCTGGCGCGGGCTGCTTCCTGGCGGGAATCCCGACCGTACTCTCGTTCAACCTGCTGGCCGACTGGCATCCCCTTTCCGGGATTGCCGCTTTCGAACGCTGGACTTTTTTCGACATGCTGGACAACCTGACTTCCAATGTCCTGCTACCGGTTGGGGGGCTTCTTATCGCGCTCTTCGCCGGTTGGGTACTTCCGATGACAACGATCAGCGAGGAATTGAATCTGGGAAGACGCGGCCGAATGATATTGCATGGGCTGCTTCGCTATGTGGTTCCCACCGGTATCGGCGCCGTGACGCTTTTGCCGTTGTTCCTGTAACTCTAAGCCGGACAAGCCTGAATTTACCTGAGAAGTGAACGAGTGAATGTGTGAAGGGTGAAGGGTGAAAGGTAAAAAAGCAAACGCATCGCATTGCGGCGCTCTATTCACCGTAAACCGCATTTCCAGCGTCAGGAATCGTCCTTGAGCTTGCGCAAAGACCCGCGGCGGCTGGCGGAAAGTTCCACCGCGGCTTCCCATTTGGCTTCCATCCGCGTGATGCGATGGTCGTGATCGCGCAACTCGCGTGCGACGTCCTTGATCGTTTCGCCGATACGCTTTACATCCTCGGTCAATTTGAGCGCTTCCTTGACGGCGCCGATGGCGTCGCTTAACACGCTCATGATCGATTCTCAGCCACTTTGCGGGCGCTGCGGGCAGAGGGCATAGTGGCTATTCCTTCGCGCCTGGCGCGCAGTTCGGCGAGAACGGCCTGCGCCTCATCGAGACCGCTCTTCAGGGTTTTTTTGGCGGCGGCAACCGCTTTGTTGAGCTCGCTGGTCAGCGCGCCAAGCACCGCTTCATCCTGGCTGGGACGGCGCTCGCAACGCGAGCGCACCAGTTCGGCGACGCTGACGCCCTCGAGCCGCGCTTCTTTGCTTAGAAAGGTCTTGAAGTCCGGCGAGGTGAGTAAGGTTACGCGTTGTGTTTTCATGATGGCCTGGGAAGTGTATGTGCATGGACATGATAATGTGCATGCGCCAATTGGGTCAATCCCCACGATTCAACAAGTTCGGGAGACACTCGCGACCATCTGCCTGTCCGGAAGAGAATGTCCGGAAGAGAATTGTGGGTAAGGCGAATTTTCATTACAATTGTGAAAGTTAATGCGACCGTGAGGACGATGCAATGACCAAGTTGACTGTTACCGCCAAAGGTCAAGTAACTTTCAGGAAAGACTTGCTGCAACATTTGGGCATCAGGCCGGGCGACAAGATCGAGCTCGATCTGCTGCCGGGCGGCCGTGGGATGCTCAAGGCTGCACGGCCCGCCGGTACAATCAAGGATTTCGTCGGATTGCTTGCACGCCGAACCAAAAAAGTCGCCACTATTGAAGAAATCAACAAGGCGGCGGCACGAGGTTGGGCCGGCAAGAAATGAAGATCGCCGTTGATACCAACGTGCTGATTCGTGCGGTCGTGCGCGACGATGCGGCGCAAGCGCGTGTTGCGGCCAAGGTCTTGTCCGACGCGAAATTGATCGCGATCGCACTGCCGTGCCTGTGTGAATTCGTGTGGGTGCTGCGCAGCGTGTATGGTTTTGCATCCACGGACGCCGCAAGCGCGATCCGCGCATTACTCGCAACCGCAAACGTGGAAATAAACAGACCGGCCGTCGAGGCAGGTTTATCCGTGCTCGATGCGGGCGGGGATTTCGCCGATGGCGTAATTGCCTACGAGGGCAACTGGTTAGGCGGTGAAACGTTCGTTTCGTTCGACAAACAGTTGGTGGGCCTGCTCAAGGCACAGGGGCATTCTGCGCGGCTGTTGTGAACGCGGACCGCACCGCAGACAGGGTCTCCTGTATTGCACGGCATCTGGATTTCGTCACAAGCCTCGGCGCTGACTGCGCGGTCGACTACACGGCCGAGGACTTCATGCAAATCGGCGAGACCTTCGATTTCGTGTTCGACACCGTAGGCAAGACGACGAACTTCCGTTGCCGGCAATTGCCCAAACCCGAAAAGGCCTTTGCAGCAACGGATTCGGGCCCTGGTGCCAGAACCTTCTGCTCACGATCTGGTCAGCGATCACCGGGGAGCCACAGGGTCATCGTTCTGCTGCCGCAGAGCGGCAAGGCCAAGGCGTTTGTCGGGTTCTTGAAGATCCGCATGGAGGCAGGCGAATTCCGCCCGGTCATCGACCGGGAACATCCCCTCGAGGACATCGCAGACGCCTATCGCTATGTGGAAACAGAGCAGGAGACCTGGATCGTCGTTATCAACGTAAGGTCCGTCGGCGCAAACGCGAGAGGGCCGTTGGTCCGCTTGCGTTAGTGATGCAGGGCTGGGATGAGTCGAGTGCCGGCGCTACCGACGAACGGCCGATCGGTGGCCATTCCAGTCGGGGTCGGGCGTTGCAGTCGCCGGGCTCATGGGCTGACGGATCGAGCCAGCAACTCGACGATTTCGGTCTGCACTTCGTTGTCATGCCGCACGAGCAGATGCCCGCCGTCCTCGAAGCCGACAAACTTCGCCCCTGGAATGCGGCTAGCGGTGTACTGGGCCGTGGCGTAGGTGCCGAAGCCATCGTCGCGTGCGCTGATTACCAAGGTCGGCGCGCGGACGGACTCCAGTTGGTACGGGCGGAGGCTCTTGCCCAGCCTCGTGTCGTCGCGCAGACCTGCGGCGCGGATGGACACCGGCAAGATCTGATCGGCCATGGCGTTCACTCGCGCGTGTTCTTGTGCGCTCGCGGCAGCGATCTGTTCGGGAGGGGTAGCCAACACATAGCGGAAAACCTGGTCGCGCGCCAATGTCAGGGCGGCCCAGACCAGGAAATCCGAGCCGAGCAGGCGCAGGAGCAGCGCGTCCTTTTTGTCCGACACCGGCGGCGCAGAGTCGGCCACTGTGCCCGGCTTGTAGGCGATAGGAACCACCAGCACAAGGACGCTGACACGCTCTGGATGACGGATCGCCGTTTGCAGCGCCGAAGGGCCACCGGCCGAGACTCCGATGACGGCCGCTTTTTTGACGCCCAGCGCGTCGAGCAGGCACACATGAGCATTGGCCTGCGCCTCGGGTGAAGCATCGGCGGGTCTGGGTGTTCCCAGGTATCCGAAGCGCGACGGCGCGATGACGCGCACACCCTGCTGCACGAGCGGTCGTGCCCAGGCCATGCCCTGGTCGTGTCCTCCGCCGGAGCCGTGAATCATCAACAGTGGGACGCCTTGACCGGCTGCTTGGTATTCGATGGAGCCGCAGCGTGTTTGAATCATTACGCCGCCCTGCGCGGTGCGGGCGCGCGCAGCGGAGATGTCTAGTTGGAAATTGCGCCAGACAAGTAAGCCCGCGACCAATGTCATCAGCGCGACTGCGGTCAGGATGAATCGTGTCGTGGAACCGGGAATCTTTTTCACTTGAGGACCCTGGATTCCCGTTTCCACGGTAATGACACTTGAGGAGGACTCATTTACGCCAGAAAAAGCTATTTGCCACAGTGGACACAGAGGAAAATCAAAAATGCAAGCTGTGCTTTATGCTGACCCATTCGGTGACTGCGGCATGCAGACTCAAGTCCTTGAATCTCACTGTGTTCTCTGTGACCTCTGTGGCTGAATGCGGTGCTTAGGTTCAGAGATTCCCGAGGCACAGCAACCCAGAGTGAATGTGCTTGTCGATTTGTGTGGCATGTGCAAGCCCATAGAGTCCGAAACCTCCAATAACCACGCCGGAGGTCAGCCGCCAAATTTTGTCCAGGTGCTTGGGCCGAAGATAGTGCAGCAGCGCACCCGCGGCTAGCAAGTTGGGGAGGGTGCCCAGGCCGAATATCAGCATCATTGCGCCGCCGTTCATGGCGCTTCCCGACAGCAAGGCCATGGCCAGGGCGCCATACACCAGACCGCATGGCATGAAGCCCCATAGCAGACCGACGGAGAGAGCCCTTGGCCAAGTCCGCGGCGGAATAAGGGCACGAGTGATCGGCGCGATCCATCGCCAGAGCTTGCCGCCCCAACTTTCCACACGGGCAATGGGTTTGTTCCACCCCAGCAGATAGCAGCCGACCATCAGCAGAAGCGCGTTGGCGAGGACATAGACCCCGATCTGAACGGGAATCCATTTCTCTAACATCGCCGCCATGCTGCCCACACCTCCCACCACGACGCCGAGGACACCGTAACTCAGGATTCGCCCGGTGTGGAGCGACATGCGCAGTTGTGCCGCATTGCCACCCGACGACAGGGCGCCGAAGATCCCGCCGCACATTCCCACGCAATGTAATCCGCCCAACAATCCGGCAAGGAAAAGGCTGAGCAAGACGCTGGTATTCACCGGGTATGCAACCATTTTGTCAGGCCGCTCGACGCCGCGGCCACCAGCCAGAAACCAAAGAACCCGATGGAGTAGACGGCCGTGCGGCCCACTTCGATGGGTTCGCCCAGTAAATGAAGCTCCATGGGATCGAAAAACGTGAAGAAGATGGCTTCCGCTACCCCGGCGACCAGGAAGGACGGCCAGAGAATTTCAATTGCCGTTCGCATGGTTGCCGTACTCCGGAATCCACTCGCCCGCTATGCGCCAGGTGCCCGCAGAGTCCTCGATGTGAAAATACCACTTCGATGAACTCGCCATGTCCGCTTGATTCAAGCTGCCTTCATAGAGGCCTGCTCCCCGTAAAACGAGTTGCACCTGATGATCACGGCTGCCCCGCGTGGGATGGATAAGACGCAGGCGAAGTTCATTGGGCATTTGGCCGATTCCGCGCAGCAGCACACGCACTGTTTCCCCAGAGGAAAAAGATAGCTGCGTCCGATAGTCGAGCAGCCGTGCCTGTTGTTCGCGCTCGATCACGCGATTTATGCCCAGACCTTCCTTGTAGTAGTTGCCTGGAACCATGGGATTCTCGCTGTTCAGCGCCAGAGCGTAGGTGACGATGCCGGCAACAATTGCGGCAATTGGTCCGGCCATGAGAATCCACGGCCAGGGTTCGGAATACCAGGGGGCGGGGTTTGCAGTGACAGATTGTTCCGTCATGTTCATCTCCTAGGGAATCAGAAAACTCGCCTTCTCCACAACTACGATTGACGCTCCCTGTGCCGAGGTATCCACCGTTTCCACCCTGAATTCGATCCGGAGGGATCCGCTCTTTCCGCTGGCGGCGGGAGCCAGCACCCGAACCGGCACGACGCGCGTCGAGGCGGGACCCACACGTACCGGTTGCGGTTCGCTTTGCAATATGATGCCATCCAGTCCCGTGACCCGGACCCGGAATTCGTGGGGGCGTTCCTCGGTATTCATGATTCTCAGGCGATAGACGTTTTCCACCTCTGCCTGCGAGACATCGTGGCCGACACTGCCGCGGTCCCGGATGACATTGACTTTGACCGGGACGCGCCCGTACAAACTGATCGTGGCCGCCGAGATGATGGCGACCAGAATGCCGGCGTAGATCAGTATTCTTGGCCGGATCATGTGGCGCAGAATGGCCTTGCCGGAATACTTGCGCTTGAGCGCGTTCTCCGTGGAGTAGCGTATCAATCCCGCGGGATAGCTCATCTTGGCCATGACTTGATTGCAGCCATCGATGCAGGCCCCGCAGCCGATGCACTCGTACTGCAATCCGTTGCGGATATCGATGCCGGTGGGACAGACCTGCACGCAGATTCCGCAATCCACGCAGTCGCCCAGTCCCCTGGCTTTCGGGTCCACCTTTCGGGCGCGGGATCCGCGCGGTTCTCCGCGCTCCTTGTCGTAGGTGATGACCAGCGTATCGGGATCGAACATGACCGCCTGGAAGCGGGCGTAGGGGCACATGTACTTGCAGACCTGTTCGCGCATCCAGCCGGCGTTGCCGTAGGTGGCAAAGCCGTAAAACAATACCCAGAAGGTTTCCCAAGGTCCGAGGCTTCGCGTCATGACTTCCGCCGCCAGTGTCTGGATGGGCGTGAAATAGCCCACGAAAGTAAAACCCGTCCACAAGGACAAGGCGATCCACAACGCATGTTTGGTGAGCTTGAGCCGAAACTTGCGTTGGCTCGATCCGCCCTGGTCCAGTTTCATGCGGGCCAGGCGATCGCCTTCGACCTGGCGCTCGATCCACAGGAACATTTCCGTGTACACCGTTTGCGGGCAGGCGTAACCGCACCACAGGCGCCCGGCCACCGCAGTGAACAAAAAAAGCGCATAGGCGCTGATGATCAACAGCACAGTCAGGTAAACGATGTCCTGCGGCCAGAAGACCAGGCCGAAGATGTAGAACTTGCGATTCGCCAGATCGAACAACACGGCCTGCCGGTCGTTCCATGCCAGCCACGGAACGCCGTAGAAGACGATTTGTGTCAGCCATACGATAGCCCAGCGCCAGGCGGCGAAAATGCCGGTGACGGCACGCGGATAAATCTTCTGGCGTATTTCATAGAGGCCGACATCGGGGAAAGGCGGTGAGGCGTGAGGCGCGAGGCGCGAGGCGTTCCCTGCCGCGCCAATTCCCTCCTCACTTGTTGGTCGAAAGACCATAGACGTAAGCCGACAGCAGATGCACTTTGGATTCGCCCAGAAAAGGTCCCCAGGCCGGCATCATGTTGCCGCTTCGACCATTGGTCACCGTCTTCATGATGGCGCTTTCGCCGCTGCCATATAACCAGATTTTGTCGGTTAAATCAGGGGCGCCGATGACGGGATTGCCTTTTGCCTCGGGCCCATGGCAAGCCGCGCAAGTGGCCTGAAACAGTGGCTTGCCGCGTGCCGATCGCGCTGTATCGTGCGTCAGCCCGGAAAGCGACAAGACATAATTGGCCGCGTCCTGGACGCCCTGGTCTCCCAACACGCCGCCTAAGGGTGGCATCACTCCTTGCCGACCATTCATGATGCTGGTCTTGATCTGATCGGGCTCGCCACCGTAGAGCCAATCGCGGTCGGTTAAATTGGGAAAGCCCTGGCCCCCGCGCGCGTCGGAGGCGTGGCATTGCGCGCAGTGGTTGAGAAACAGGCGTTGGCCAATTTCCCGAGCGGCGGGATCCGCGGCCAGCAACTTGACATCCGTCGCCGCGAATTTTTCGTAAGCCGGTTCGAATTTCGCTTTCGCCTGAGCGATCTCGCCGTCGAACTGTCCGGTGGAAGTCCATCCTTTCACACCGGCAAAAGATCCCAAACCCGGATACAACACCAGGTAGGCAATACTGAATACGATGGTGATGTAGAACATCCACATCCACCATCGCGGCAGAGGGTTGTTGTACTCCTGCAAGTCTTCATCCCATACATGCCCCATGAGCTCCGCCTTCTTGCCCTGCGAGAGGCGCTGCGTCGTCATGACTTTTAGCAGAATCGCGCAGGCGGCGATACTTATCACAGTGACCGCCGCGATGTAGAAACTCCAGAAACCGCTGGTGAAATCGCTCACGGCGCACTCCTTTCCTGGTTTGCCCCGGTGCGGTCCTGGTCATCCAGAATGTGGCGTCCGATGCCATCCAGCAGCCTCCGGCGCCCGGGTGCGTAGGCCCAGCCCACCACGCCCAGAAACAGGAAAAAACTTGCCACCATCACTGCAATGCGAATTTCGTTCACGTCCATGGTTATCGCACTCCCTTCAATGACGTTCCCAATCCCTGCAAATAGGCAATAAGCGCGTCGGCTTCGGTTTTGCCCTTGACTTCATCGCGTGCCCCGGCGAGCTGCTCGTCCGTGTAAGGCACGCCAATATGGCGCAGGGCGCGCATCTTGGCTTCGATCTGGGCATCGTCGGCGGGAGTCTTTTCCAGCCATGGATAACCCGGCATGTTGGATTCCGGCACCACATCGCGCGGATTGTTCAAATGCAGCAGATGCCAATGGTCGCTATAACGCCCTCCCACCCGATGCAGATCGGGCCCGGTGCGTTTGCTGCCCCATTGGAAGGGATGGTCGTAAACATATTCTCCGGCAACGGAGTAGTGCCCGTAGCGTTCGGTTTCGGCGCGGAAGGGCCGGATCATCTGCGAGTGGCAGGTGTAACAACCTTCTCTTACGTAAATATCCCGTCCGGTGAGTTGCAGCGGACCATAGGGTTGCAGGCCTGTCACGGGTTCCGTGGTGGAGCGCTGAAAGAACAGCGGGACGATCTCGACCAGGCCGGCGACGCTGACCACCAGGATGATCAGCAGGATCATCCAACCCATGTTTGTTTCGATGAACTCGTGGCCGGAGCCTGTTGCGTGTTTTGCCATGATTGCCTCCGGTCAAGCGTGAGCAAAGGAAGACGAGGCGGGTTTCAACACCGGCGCCGCCACGGGTTTGGCTCCGCGCAATGTTTGCCAAACGTTGTAGGCCATGATCAGCATTCCCCCCAGGAACAGCACCCCGCCCACCAAGCGGATAACGTAGTAGGGATAGGTGGCCTTGACACTTTCGACGAAGGTGTAGGTCAAGGTGCCGTCCGCGTTCACCGCGCGCCACATCAGGCCTTGCATGACGCCGGCGATCCACATGGCGGCGATATAGAGCACCACGCCGGTGGTGGCGACCCAGAAGTGCGCATTGATCAGCGGCACGCTGTGCATTTCGCTCTTCCCCACCATGCGTGGAATCAGGTAATAGATACATCCCACGGACACCATGGCCACCCAACCCAGAGCGCCGGAGTGCACGTGACCGATGGTCCAATCGGTGTAGTGCGACAAGGCGTTCACGGTTTTGATGGACATCATCGGTCCTTCGAAGGTGGACATGCCATAGAAGGACAGCGAGGTAATCAGGAACTTGAGAATGGGATCGGTGCGCAATTTATGCCACGCGCCCGACAGCGTCATGATGCCGTTGATCATTCCACCCCACGAAGGCGCCAGCAGAATCAGGGAGAACAACATGCCCAGACTTTGCGCCCAATCGGGAAGCGCGGTGTAATGCAGGTGATGCGGCCCCGCCCACATGTAGGTGAAGATGAGGGCCCAGAAGTGCACCACCGACAGGCGGTAGCTGTAGATGGGGCGGCCCGCCTGCTTGGGCACGAAGTAGTACATCATCCCCAGGAAACCGGCGGTGAGGAAAAATCCCACCGCGTTGTGGCCGTACCACCACTGCACCATGGCGTCCTGCACGCCCGCGTACACCGAGTAGGATTTCCAGAAGCTCACGGGGATCGCCGCGCTGTTGACGAGGTGCAGCAGGGCAACCGTCAGAATGAAAGCGCCGAAGAACCAGTTCGCCACGTATATGTGCGATACCTTGCGCTTCCACAAGGTGCCGAAGAACACCACGGCGTAGGACACCCATACCAGAGTAATCAGGATGTCGATGGGCCATTCCAGCTCGGCGTACTCCTTGGAAGTGGTGATCCCCAGTGGAAGGGTGATGGCCGCCGCCACGATGACCACCTGCCATCCCCAAAACGTGAAGGCGGCCAAACCATCGGAGAACAGCCGGGTATGGCAGGTGCGCTGAACGCAGTAATACGAGGTGGCAAACAAAGCCGATCCGCCGAAGGCGAAGATCACGGCGTTGGTATGCAGCGGTCTCAAGCGGCCATAACTCAACCACGGGATGCCATAAGTCAGGTCGGGCCAGATCAATTGCGCGGCGAGGATCACCCCCACCAACATCCCGACAATGCCCCATACCACGGTCACGACGGCGAACTGGTGAACCACCTTGTAGTTGTAGCTGCCTTCGCCTTTTCCTGGAGAAGAGTTTTCAGTCAGATCAGGCATCGGTTCTCCTTCTTTGGTGACAATTGTTTTTGTTCATGCCGCATTCGTGTAGATCGGTTACGAAGTCCTTCGCATACCACCGTCCGAAACCCTCCCCTCACCCCCGCCCCTCTGCTCCGCTTCAAGTGTGCCCTTGTCCCCGAGGGCGAGGGGAGAAGGGCCGGGGATGAGGGACGCTTGTGGAAAATGTCGGCCAAATGTTAGGGAGTGACCCGGTCCGCGCACTTGATCCACGTCAAATGCGTGGGCCATGATCGTCGTCTTGAATGACGCGATACGCCGGACCTTCCAGGTCATCGAACTGGCCGCTTTTTACGGACCACGAGAAGACCGCGCCGATCAGAAAAACCAGCGCCACGGCCACGGGAATCAGCAGAAAGAGAATGTCCATCTCTTAGGGGCTAGGGACTAGGGGCTGGGGGCTAAGGAACCGGGAGATGAGGCTGTCGCGAATGGTCCGGCATGACAGTGTTCCCGGGGCCACAAGCGCAATGCATTGAGCATTACGACCAGAGAACTTGCGGCCATGCCGGCGCCAGCCATCCAGGGCGTCAACCACCCGCCGATCGCCAGCGGAAGGGCAATAACGTTGTATGCCAACGCCCAGGCCAGATTTTGTCGAAGGACGCGCATGGCCCGCTGCGCGATGTGATGACCCTGCGCCAATGCGCCCATGTCGGGCGAGGTCATCACCACGTCGGAATGGGCTTGCGCCAGTACCGCGCCGCTACCCATGGCGATGGAAAGGTGCGCGTGCGCAAGCACCGGGGCATCGTTAACTCCGTCGCCGGCCATCGCTACGAGGGCGCCCTGCGCCTGGAGGGCCTGCATTCGCCGCAATTTGTCCTCGGGCGACAGATCGCCGGCATAGTCCTCGATACCCAGAGCGGCGGCGGTATGTTGCACAACCGGCTGCGCATCGCCGCTCCAGAGACTGATGCGTATTCCTTGCGAGAGAAACGATCGAACGAGGTCCGACGCGCCGCGTCGAAGATTGTCTGTGAAATCGAAGTGAGCGAGAACGCCATCCTCATCCCCCATCCACACACGGGTAAGGGATTGCGAAGTCCCTTCGTCGTCGGTGGGGTCCGCCTCGATCTGCGTGTCGCATACCCAGCGTCTTTTGCCGAGCCGATATCGCACACCGGCTATGGTGGCTTCGATACCGTGGCCGGGAACATTGCGCACGAAGTCAGGCACGGGGATCTCGCCGCGACGGGCGCCCAGCGCTTGAAGGAACGCGCGTCCGATGGGGTGCTCGGATTGGCTTTCGATTCCCCCCGCCAATCTCAAGGCTTCGACTTCGGTCAGTCCTCGATGCGCGACCCCGCGCAGAAGCCGTAGGCGGCCGTCCGTCAAGGTCCCCGTCTTGTCGAATACCATATGCGAGACCCGCGCCAGCGATTCAATGGCGCGCGCACTGGTGACGATCAAGCCGCGTTTTGCCAGAGATGCAGTAGTCACCGCGAGAACGGTGGGCGTGGCGAGCGAAAGGGCGCAAGGGCAGGTCACCACCAACACGGCCACTGTAATCCACAGTGCTTTGGATGGGTCGATGAAATACCATCCGATTCCGGTTGCCGTCGCAATCAGCAACACCGCCAAGATAAAATAGGCGGCGATCCGGTCGGTAACCTGGATGATGCGCGGCCGCTGCGAGGCGGCACGCTCGACCAGGCGCGCGATGTGCGAGGCTCGCGTCTGATCGCCGGCGCGCTCCACTTGCATGAGGATTGGCGAAATCCGGTTTACGGCACCTGCAACGACCGCATCGCCGGGTGCGCGGTAGACAGGCCGGCTCTCACCTGTCAGCAGCGACTCGTCGGTTTCCGTCTCGCCTCGCAGTACGGTCCCATCGGCGGGAATACTTTCGCCTGCCTTAACCAACACAACATCCCCCGCGGCGAGCAATACCGCAGGTACTTCCTCCTGCTCGTCGCCAAGCGGAAACCCGGGAAGCTTGCGCGCGCTGGCCGGCAACGCGCGCACGATGTACTCCAATCCCATGGCCGCTTTTTGTCTGGTTTGCTGTTCGAGGTAACGGGTGAGGAGCAGCAGAAAGGCGAACATGGCGATGGAGTCGAAATAAACTTCTCCCGTTCCCCGTACGGTGGCGACAGTGCTTGCCAGGAAGGCCGCCAGGATGCCCAGGGCCACTGGCACATCCATGCCCAGAGTGCGATTGCGCAGATCGCGCCAGGCACCACCAAAAAAGGGGGCGCACGAATACAGCATGACCGGCAAGGTGAGCAGCAGACTTGCCCAGCGCATCAGTGCCTGAATATCCGTGCTCATGCTGCCGTCCTCGGCCAGATAGGCGGGCAGGGCATACATCATCACTTGCATCATTCCCAGACCGGCGACCGCCAGACGCCACAGGCTGGTGCGGCGCTCCCGTTGTCGCAACGCATCCACAGCCGCCAGGGTGCTGGGGAACGCCTGGTAACCAATGTCTCTTACGGCCGCCAGGATCCTGGAGAGATGAATGCGGCTCTCGTCCCAGCGTACCTGCGCGCGCCGCGTCGCGTAATTGACTTCGATTCCAGTAACACCTTCCAGCGCGCCCAGATGCTGTTCGTTCAGCCAGAGGCAGGCCGAACAGGTAATGCCTTCCAATAACAAGGTGGCCTCGCGTTCGTGCTCGTTCACCCGGCGAACGAAAGTCTTCTGCACCTCCGGGTGGTCGTAGATGGCGTATTCATCGGCAGTGCCCGTTGCCGCGAAGGTGGCGGGCAGGGCCGTGCGAGACTCGTAGTAGGAGCCCAATCCCGTGGAAGAAATCATCTCGGCCACCGCGCGGCACCCCACGCAGCACACGGGCCGGCGGAGATCCAAAACCTGCGCAAACATTGCGGCCCCTGTGGGCAAGGCCTGCCCACAGTGAAAACAACCGGGATCGTCCACGCCCTATGTGGTCTTGGTGCCGCAGGTGTTCATGCCAAAAATCAAATAGGCAGGACACCAGCCGGAGAAAGCCGTGGCCAGCGGCACGATGCCGATCAGCCCCCACCAACGCATCGGGCCTTCGGCAAAGAGCACCACCAACAGCAACGCAATTCCCAATACGACGCGAACAATCCGGTCCATCTTGCCAATGTTCATGTTCATTCCGAATCTCCCGAGTCAACGACGCATGATCGGCATCCTCGCAATTCGCCGATGACCAATCATCCATTCTTAAGGAAACACTGAATAAGTGTCTTCCCCGCGAAGGCGGTGAACCAGATGTCTTTAAAAAATCTGGATTCTCGTTTTTACGGGAATGACATTTCGGAACTTATTCAGTGTTTCCTTAAAAACTTTGCCAGCTTGCGGGTAAAGGGAGGTTGACCTGGATCAAGAAAAATCGGTTCATTCTTCTGTATTAGTTTCGCTCGGGAACCGATGCTTAATCCACTCACGAAATGCATCAGGGTCTTGGTGCGAGATTCAGGTTTTCCCTACAGAACGTACCGCCAAATGCCCAGATGATTGTCGGACATCCGACATAGGATTGCGCGTGAATACCTACATTGCGATCGGTTCTTGGTCTTTTCGTGCAATTCAGAGCTACCAGTGTTGAATGGGGAAGATGTCTGTCTCATAATGAATTCATTCTTGCGTGCCGCACGAGTCATGAATCTCGGAAAGACCGTGAACGATCTTGAGAAAAGAATTCAGGAGGAAAATCATGTTTATCTTCGCAACGTGGCGCCGCCGCGTTTCAGTGTCGGCGGTGCTGGCGGGTCTGGTGGGTTCGATGCTTCTGGTGTCTTGTGGCGGGGGTGGTACGGGAGGTACTGGCGGGACGGGCAGTCCCGCGCCATCGACCGGCGCCAACCTGGCGGTTGGGCCGATAACAGGATTCGGTTCGATCATCGTTAACGGCGTGCGCTACGACGATAGCAGCGCTTCCATCGTCGATGATGACGACAGCGCCAGTTCTCGCGACGATCTCAAGCTTGGCGTCGTGGTAGAGGTGAAATCCGGCACGATATCGAACGGCTCGGCCACGGCATTGGGGATCGCCTTTGGCAGTTCGCTGGTCGGTCCTGTTGATGCCGGCAGCCAAAACACCGTGGATAAAACCTTGAAGGTTCTGGGCCAAACGGTGAAGGTCACCGATACTACGGTCTTTGGCGAAGGGCTGACCGGGTTGGATTTAATTGCAGACAACGATATCGTCAATGTTCACGGCATGTTCGATGCCGGCACCGGCGTCACCACGGCCACCCGCATTGAACTCAAGCCCAATGCGCAGCACTACCGGTTGCGCGGCAAGGTCAGCGATCTGGATATGACCAATAAAACGCTGAAGATCGGCGGACAATCGGTGAGTTATGCCGAGATGCAAGACAACCCGGTACTGGGGAATCTCGCCAACGACCAGGTAGTGCGTGCACGGCTGAAAACAACAAAACAAGGGAATTTCTGGGTCGCTACACGCATCAAGTCCGGCGCACCAAGCATGGACGGCGTTAAAGAATTCGAGGTGAAGGGTTTTATCACGGCATTCACGACCGCCACGAATTTTAAGATCAACGACCTGCAAGTGGATGCAAGCAACGCGGTGTTCGAAGACGGGCAGGCCGATTTGAAAATCGGGGTTCTGGTCGAGGTCGAAGGTACGATGCTCAGCGGCGTGCTGGTCGCGAGCAAGGTCGAGGTGGAAGACAGGCGGGATGAACGCATCCCGCGCTTCGAACTGCACGGCGCCATTTCGGCGCCCGATACAATAGCCAAGACTTTCGTGCTGCGCGGGCAGACGGTGAATTACGGCGGCACTGTGCAGTACAAGAATGGCGGCGAGGCCGATCTGAAAATTGGCGCCAGGGTCGAGGTCAAGGGCGTATTGTCGGCCGACAAGACCAGGATCGAAGCGAAAATCATCGAGTTCGAAAGCTGAAGCGCCGTAGGGCACAATAGCGGAGGGTATTGCGCCGAACGATGGTTCCGCGGTTCCGGCCGGTTACGCTTCGCTAACGCTACCTTTTAACCTATGAAAGTGGCGCGTTGGGGATTTTCCTGCAATTGGAAAGCGGAAGGGGTCTGGGCCTTTTCGCCGGTTCTGCCGCGCGCCCAGCGCGAAATGGGCGGGCCACCGGAGGACATCAAAGAGTGCCGGCCAACTGCTTCAATAGCTCCGGCACCTTTTCAAATTCATTGCTCTTGTCGAAGAAGTAATGGGCCCCGTTCTTAATACAAGCTGCGCGGTACTGAGGTTCGTTGAAGTTGCTCAAAATGGCCACCTTTGTGGACGGGTGGCTGTGTGCCGTATGTTGGAGCACCCGCATGCCGCTTCCATTGCGCAGGCGGATGTCCAGCAGAACCACATCGGGCTGGTGCTGCTGAATTCCGGCGATCGCCGCATCAGGATCTTCGTACATTCCGACCACAACAACGTTGGGAATCGATTCAAAGGATTCCACCAGTCGTTCCCTGATCGCCTCCGAATCCTCCGCCAGCAGAACTCGTAACATGTGAATTGTTTCCGCGAATCCTTGCTGTGCCCAAACCAGGCAATCCGCGGCATCTTGAGCCAAGCGGGACTGGTAAGCTGCACACCAAGACTCTTTAATATTAAGAAAATACAACCTCTCTATGGATAATGTTAACCCGAAAAATAGAATAGTTGTTTGACCTCGATCAAGGAAATCCATTGAGAGGGAGAGTGATGCTTACTTTTGTGCCGCCGTCTGTCGATGAACTCAGGTGAAATTCGCCGCCGTGAGCCTGAGCCCGTTCACGCATGCCGATGATTCCCCAGTGGCCTGTTTGAACGGACACTGCCGGGTCGAAACCCTTGCCGTTGTCGCTGATGTCCACGCGGACGGCGCCATTGCTCCGGCTGGCACATAGCGACACCTGAGAAGCGCCAGCGTGACGCCCTACATTGTTAAGGGACTCCTGCACCATGCGATACAGCGCGTTGGCGATGGCGTCGGGCAAATTGGTACTTTCCACATCTTTGTCGAGTCTTATTTCGCAGGTCATACCGGCGCGCTTCGCTGTTTCTTGTGTTTGCCACTGGATGGCTGCCCACACACCCAGGGTGTCCAGAATATTCGGGCGCAGATCGTTGATAATGCGGCGGGTGGACTGAATGGCGGCATCGGTCAGTTCCAGTGACGCGCCAAGGCGCGAAACGACCTTCTCCTTGTCTTCGGCCAACGCGTTTTTCGCCTCGGTCAAGTCCATCTTGATGCCGGTCAGGGTGGACGCCAGGTCATCGTGAAGCTCGCGTGCAATACGGGTGCGCTCGGATTCCCGCACGTTTTCCATGTGCGTCGAGAGCTCTCGTAGCTGTTCGTTGGTTTGGGCCAATCTTAAGCGGGCGTTGGTCACCTCGGTTACATCCATCACCGTAACGATCATCCCCACGATTTCGCCCATGTTGTCACGATGCGGAGAGAAAGAGGAAAGGGTCCAGAGCAAGCTGGGGTCATCCATTGACTCGGCCTCCTCAGGCGTAAGATATCTGTTACTGCCGCGCAGGCGCGGAATGGGGCGTTCGCTTGTCATGTATTCACCTGCGAGGGCGCGTTGCAAAGTGGCGTCCAGACGCATCGCGCGAATATCCGGAAACAATTCGTAGATATTCCTGCCCATCGCATGGTCTTTTGAGTGGCCGGTCAGCACTTCGAGAGACCGGTTCCAGGCCACCACCCGAAGATCCCGGTCGTAGACTGCAATGCCTTCATTGACGCTGCTCATCACCTCTTCGTTGAAGCGAAGCGAGCCCTTGAGGGCATCCTCGGCCGCCTTGCGGACGGAGATGTCGCGCAAAATCACGGTGTAACGATGCTGGGCATCTTCACTCAGCCGGGAAATCGAGGCGTCAATCGGAAACTCCTCGCCGTTGGCGCGCAAGCCGAACAAGGGGAGGTCCGTTCCCATGGCGCGGACCGTCTCGCCAGTGGTGCCGAAGTTGTTGACGCGAGCGTGATGGCGGTGTCGAAAGCGCTCGGGGATCAGAAGGTCCAGGGGCGTACCCAACATTTGTTCGCGGGTCCAGCCGAAGATCTTCTCCGCCGCCGGATTGAACAATACGATGTGCTGGGCATCGTCGATGGTGATGATGGCCTCCTGGGCCAACTCTATGATCCGTTGGAGTTGTGATTGGGTCTGGTAATGGGCCTGTTTTTTCTGGCGTGCCGTATTCTCCGCACGCCGCCGTGTGGAGGCACTGGACCAACTTGCAAAAAACAAAAATATGCTGATAAGGCCTCCGCCTATCAGGGTGTGGATCGGTTTTCCGGTATTGAATGCCTCCGCGAATTCGGGCTTGGCAAAGATTTCGATGGACCAGGTCCGGCCGTAAACTGGCACGGAGATGGATTTGTGCAGGGTCGCATTCAACATAGTTGAATAGTGCCGGTCGCCGGTCCGATAAAGTAAGGACTCCAAAGACTGGATTGCAGTGTCCGAGATTTCGATGTCCAAGGAGGCAAAGGACTCGGTATGCCCTTTGGCGAAGAAGTCTTTTGCCCTGAAAGCTGCAAATACAAAGCCTGATACATCGTGCTCGGATGGCCGGGCGGAATGTGTTGCGTCGGTATACACGGGTAAATAAAGCAGCAAGCCCGGATCAGGATAAACCTGATTGGCGTCTTGAGCGAGCACCACCTTGGAGGTGAGCCCCGGCGAGCCCGAACGCCGCGCGTGCAGCAGGGCATCACGCCGAACCACTTCGGAATACATGTCGAAACCCAAGGCCTTGCGATTGATGGCATTCAAGGGCTCGACATAGGTGACGGGAGTCATCAGCGGCCTTTCGCCCGGCGGATAGATGGCGAAGCCTGGAGTCTCTGCCTTCTCGGCGCGTTCAAGGCCAGCCCGCTGGCGTCCTGAAATCAGGGGTGCATATCCGAAAGACTGAATTTCGGGAAAATAGCGCTGAGGGTGCAGGGTCGCGACGTATTCCCTCCAGGCAGAGTGGTCCACGCCGCGATGCACGGCGAACAACCCCTGGGCGCCACGCAATAAATGCTCATAGTCGTTCAACCGGCTGACAATGGATGCCGCCTGCTGGTGCGCACGAACCTGAAATGCCGCGTCGATACCTTCCCGAATATCCTGACGCAACATATGCCAGGCGGCAAAGGTGCACGCCAGGCAGACCAGCAGCAGTGTCCAGGGCAGGGCCGAGCGCAGGCCATTCCTGGAGGGCAAGGTCATGCCGAGAATATGTGGGGTCGACATAGGGAAAAGGCTAAAGGGTCTGTGGACAGTGTGCCAACTCATATTACCCGGACAATTGCCACTACCGGAACTACTTTCAATAGATCGAGGTAATCCGTGTACTGAAAACATGGGGTGAACCACTTAGGAAAAAAATATCCCGGGAAGCCGGTCTACCACGCAGCGGCACTTTGATACCGGTCAACTCGAAAGGCGCAATAAGCGCAGCGCATTGCGCCCTTGCGTGATGACGGTTTACATTCGGCGCAATAACGATTGCGCCCTACGGTCCTTTGCCAACCAAGGTTAACAAGTCCTCGTCATCAACGAAGTAGGAGCTAACTCGGTAGATGCGACGAAGAAGGCAAAAGACAAGGCCTGACCCCACATCTCCGTTCGCGCTGAGCTTGTCGAAGCGTCGCACTTTGAGAAAGGGCTTCGACGAGCTATATACGTAGATCAGCGTAAGTCTCACGGTCCTCGAGCCCATCCTGATATCGAAATTTCCACGCTTGAAAAGTTGTTCCGCGATCGGTAACGAATTGTCGAAGGCGCGTGACGGACATTTGATCTGGATCAATCCCCCCCCCCGAGTTGGGAAACTCTGTTCCCGTACTTGGAGTCTCGAATGCAGTGAAATTTACCAAGACCTTAAGAAATGCACACTGAGTGCAAATCCTTCAACGGGAAGCGAAGGATTCGCCAACGATATTTTGTATGTCCCGGGTGGCATTAAACCAACGACCGGTGCCCGGCACCGCGCTAAACAGTAGCGAAGCGTGTATTAGAGACCTTAAGAAAAGGAGATTGAGATGATACGTACCACGTGCCCCAACGCATCGAGCTTGATTCTGGCAGCCACCTTGTTGGGTGGCTCGCAATTGGCGGGCGCTCAAGATACCGGGCTGCCTGACTATCTCGCCGACCGCGGCGATGCCATCCGTACCTCGCTGCTGGCCACCTACATCCGGCCCAGGGAATTCATCTTCTACCCGTTCTACGAATACACGCGCACCTCCAACATAGATGTGGCAATGATGTGAAGGAAGATATCAGCTTGGGTTCGTGATCAGATTGAAGCCGGGAAATCAGGCCGCTGAAGCGCCGGCAATAAAAGGATGGGAGAAAATTCTCTCCAGCGCACAAACCGGAAGAGGTCACTGTCAGGCTTGGTTTTGTTGTCGATGCCCGACGCGGGGAAACGCGGAAATCGACTGATACAGTGGCGTGATCGTACGTCTAGACTTCACGATACCAGGCTGGGCCCCTTAAAATCGGGTTGGCGCCCTGCTGCATTTGCCGGCAATCGGCACTGTCGTCAAAACCCCACATTGGCAACGGCCCATAGAACCTAAGCCAGACAAGGCGGAACCAAACAGGCGCAGATGGAAAATACCGCAACCGTAGTTCCTATGGTTGCTGGCTTGCTTGCTTTTCCTCGCGCTTCGGTCATTCGAGGGCAAGCTTCGCGAGAATGACCCATAATATAGAGACACCCTTAAAAACGCCAATGACTCAGTAGTTGAAGACCAACGTCGCCCACACCCGGGTGAGGTCCGTTTTCCCTGAGGCCGGATCGCCGGCCCGGTAGTCCGCATATTCGATTTTGCCCACAAGTTGTGGCGTCAGTGCGTACGCCGCGCTGACATCGAACTCCCGCCCGAACTCGATATTGCCGACGTCGGAATTGAAGTGATGGTATTCGCCGAGAAGTTGCAGCTTCTCTATCTTTGTCCCCGCGGTATAGAACACATCCTGAATGCCTTGCCTGGGCGTGACGAGAAATTGATCGGCCCAACCCTGGAAGAGGTGGTTGGTCGCCAGCGGGAACTGGAAGGCATATTCGCCCCGATTGCTGCCTAGTATCTCCTGGTCGGCGCGAATGAAGGTATCGCGCCACTGGCCGCCGATGCCGATGCGCCGGTATTCGGCGTCGATGCGCAGGTCGCTTCCCGCGTGTGGGTGCTGTTTGGCGACTTCTCCGGTATAGAGGAATTTCCATTCCTCGCCTAAAGGGCGAGTGCCGTCCAGGCGCAGCCCGGTGATCCGGTTGGATGTGTTCGTCGGTGGCGCGGTGGCGAATGCCGAAGGACTGATGGCGTTCGCCTGATTTTGAAAATAGCCGTAAGCCGCCAGAGTATCGGTGGGAGAAAGCGAGACACGCGCGTTGAGAAGTACGGTGTCCGTCTCGAACTGCCGCGTGCTGACGGTTTTCACCCGGCCGAGGTAGCCCATGATAATGCGCGTGCCGGGAAGGCTGCGATTCTCAAAGGTAATGCCGTTGAATACCTGCATCACCTGGCGGAATTCGACATTGCCGATGAATCGCACATTGTCGAGTTTGATCGACTGTCGGCCAGTTCGAATCACGGTGTCGGGCAAGCCGGAATAGTCCACGAAAAGCTGATTGACATCCGTATTGTCCGGGTCGGCGATCACGGGGTATTGAATCTTGCCATTGAGGCTGTCGTTGTAATCGTCGTTCAGCCGGCCGACATCGATCAATTCCACTGTGCCGGAAAATCCCCGCCATGACCCGCTGCGCCAGCCTGCAAGCGTGCGAAGCGTCGTGGCGTTGCCGTTATCTCTTGCTTCCTGTTGGGCGCGCTCATGACGCAGACGAAAACTCAGAATGGGCTTGCCGAAGAAAAACCCCTCTTCGGGAATTGCATTGTCCGCGGCCCAGGCGCCACCTGTTGCGATGAGCAGGAGGCCGATGAACGAAAATCGGCAGGCTATATTGCAATGTCTTGCGGGGTGCGGCATCAGGATCGCCTCGATGCCGCCAGCGCCTTACGTGCCGCGGCGAGAAATTCCGCATCCAGTGCGCCCAGCCTGGTCGTACGCGCCACAATACGTCCCTGTCTATCCAGCAGTATCAGAACGCTGGAATGATTGAACTCGCCGTTAGCAAGTTGTCGGTACTGCACCCCAAGCACGCCGGCAATCTTGCGCACCGAAGGAGTGTCCGTCGTGAGTAGCGCCCAGCGGGATTCGTCAATGTGGCGTTGTTTCGACAATACCTTGAGCTTCGCCGGGGTGTCGTGAGCCGGGTCGAGCGAAATCAGCGAAGTACGTAGCTCGGCTCGTTCGGTCTGGCCAAGCGCGTCTTCGGTCATCTTGAGCGTTTCAACAATCAGCGGGCAGACATTGGAGCAGCCCGAGTAGAACATGGCAATGAACGAGACATGCCCATGGGTAGCGGCCAACGTGCGACGTCCGCCGTTCTGATCCAGCAGCGGTGCCTGCATGTGATAGATCGAGTCAGCAGGCAGAGCCATCTCCCCGGCTCGAACGCCCACGCCTGCCAGCAATGCCAGCGCCAGAGAAATGAGAGCCGTAGTTGATCTCATCGAAAAAATTCAAGAGTGGGGATGGAATTCACATCAGGTTCGGCGCTAAGAGCTTTGCCTCAAGATCAGATCGAGAAAGTGCTATATGAGTCCCGATGGTTTCTCTGTGTCCTCTGTTTTCTCTGTGCCCTCTGTGTCGAATGCTCTTGACCTGTTTCATCGCGTTACTCCATCGAGGTCGCGCGCGCAGCGGAATCCCAGGTTGCCGGTGGTATCGGCGGCTCGCAAAGACGACAGCAGGGCAATGCGCATCAGAATGGCGTAATTCTCCCGATCCGACACGCTCAGCGCCCCGGCTCCGCAAAATTTTCGCAGGTCCGGATCGCCCTGTTCGCGGTTGTCGCTGGAGACCATCATGCCCGCATGATCCTCCACCCATTCCCATATCAAGCCGTGAAGATCCTGAATGCCGTAGAGGTTGGGCGGCGATTTTCCCACGGCGGGAAGCGGGGAAACGGACGGGCGCGCGTACCAGGACAGGATGTGCTCCCGCCATGCCGGATCATCGCGCGCGTCCCTGCGCGTTTCGTCGGCCGCGGCGGCCCATTCCCATTCGTGCCAGGTCGGCAGTCTGGCGGCTTCGCCTTCGCAAAAAGCCTGGGCAGCAAACCAACTGACATGGGTGACAGGGCTATTGCGTCCGGCCTTGCCTGGGAGATTCGCGGACGCCCAGTGGCTAAGGTAACGTCCGTCGACAAAAATATCGGGAGCGTGCCCACGCTGCCAGGCGGGGTGACTTAAGACGAAGGCAAGAAATTCGCCATTGGTGACGGGCCGGGCGCGCAATTCGAACGACGTTACCTTCGCTGTTGGCGAGGCCGCGTCGGGCGGCAGTACGCTGCGCAATTCCCCGCCGGCGACCCGGCGGTACGCGACCGGCTGCGCCAGCGCCCCGAAGGCACTGGCGCCGAGCACCACGAGCACCAGAAGTCTTGCCATCATTCATTGTTACTCGGCGGCACCTTTGGGTCGGGGCGTGCTGGCGCGCACTTTGGCGACGTCTTCGCGACTGATGCGGCCGCCCCTATTGCCCCAACTGTTGGCGACATAGGTCAGGATGTTGGCAATCTCGTCGTCGTTGAGCTGGCTCATCGGCGGCATCACCGAGTTGTAGTCACGGCCATTGACCTTGACCGGGCCAGTCAATCCGTTTAGCACCACCGGAATCGCTTTGCGCGGGTCGGTGCCCAGCCAGTCGGACTTGGCCAGAGGCGGAAATACTCCCGGCAACCCTTCGCCATTGGCTTGATGGCACACCGAGCAGGTGCCGGCAAACAGCGCCTCGCCCGCTTTGGCTTGTTGCTCACTTGTAAGTGTGCCGTTGGCTGCTGCCGAGGTCGCCTGTTCGATGGCGCCCGAAGGTTGTGCCTTGTCGGCGAGGTAAACGGAATCGACCTCCTTGCCGGAATAGATGGCTTTGTTTTCCGGACCCTCGACCTTAAGCATACCGAGTGCGCCTTTGTTGAAGGCGCGAAGCAGCGCATGATCGACCAGGATGTAGGTGCCGGGTACTTCCAGCTTGAACTCCACGATGGCTGATCCGCCCGCCGGAACCATGGTGGTCTGCACGTTTTCCTGATACCGGGTTCCACCTTCGGTGTAGACCTTGTCGAAGATTTCGCCGATCACATGAAAACTTGACGACAGGTTTGGCCCGCCGTTGCCCACAAACATCCGCACGCGTTCGCCAACTTTGGCCTTCAGGGCCTTGTCCCCGACCATCGCCCCTTCGGAACCGTTGAACACGACATAGGTGGCATTTTCGTCGATGGCCTTTTGCATATCGAAGGGCTGCAAGCCTTTGGCCCGATATTTACCGACCGTGTAAAAATCTCCCTGCACGACCTGGAATTCGCGATCCACCGGTGGCAAGCCCTCCGGTGGCTCAACCAGGATCAATCCGTACATGCCGTTGGCCACATGCATGCCAACCGGCGCGGTTGCACAGTGATACACATAAAGACCTTGGTTCAGCGCTTTGAAGGTGAACTGCGAGGCGTGGCCCGGTGCGGTGAAACTGGAAGCCGCGCCGCCACCTGGACCCGTGACGGCGTGCAGGTCGATGTTGTGCGGCATCTTCGAGTCGGGATGATTTTTGAGGTGAAATTCCACGGTGTCGCCCTGGCGCACGCGAATAAACGAGCCGGGGACCGTGCCGCCAAAAGTCCAGAACGTATAGATGACTCCTTCGGCCATCGGTTTTTCGATTTCGCGCACTTCCAGATCGACGATGACCTTGGCGGGTTTTTTTCGATTGACCGGAGGTGGGACTTCGGGCGGACTGGTCAATACCGCTTGAATCGGCTCGCCCTGGGGTGGGCCGAAGTCGCCGGCAGCCGAACCCCCGGTGTCCTGGGATTTGTTGCAGGCCGAGAGCGATACGGTCAATACGACCAACGCATGGAGGGCGATATTTTTCGTCAAGGAAGGCTCCTATACGGTTATTGAGTCTGGGGAAAACGTTAACCCCGAAGAGCCTGGCTGCGTTTGATCCAGGTCAACAGCGCTAGGGGGGAACAGCCCGGGATCAACGTGGTGGCGTCGCCTGGTGGTTCTTCTTTGCCAGCATGCTCAGCAAGCCATCGATACCACTGCGTTGTACTTCCTCGTTGAACTGCGAACGATAGGTCAGCACCACGCTTACGTTCTCCACCGCGATGTCATAGACCTTCCATCCGTCCGGGGATTGCCACATTGCGTAATTCACCCGCACCGGCTGGGCGCCGCTAATTTCGAATCGGGTCCGTACCGTCACATCGTTATCCGCGGGGCCGAATTGCAGGGGTTCCACGACCGCTTGCTGGCCCTGATAGGCATCGATGGCAAAGGAATAGGTGCGCGTGATGAGCGTGCTGAATTCCGCAACCATGAGACGGCGTTGCTCCGGAGAAGCATTACGCCAGGCACGGCCCATGGCAAACCGGGTCATTTTTTCAAAGTCGATGAGAGGAAGAATCTTCTTCCTGGCAATGGCCAGTGCTTCCTCGCGGGGTTTCCCGGTCTTTTGCGTATGTTCTATGGCGGCGAGAACGTCGCTCAAGACTTGTTCGACCAGACGGTCCGGCGCCAGTCCGTCCGCCTTGCAATAACCGCATAGGCAGGCCAGAAACGCGAGTGTCGCCGCAGCCCGGCCGATCATTCTCTTGCTTGGAGCCGGCCGCAAGCTCCAGGCCGCAGCGACTGCGCCAACTTTGTGTCGGATAGCTTGAATCATGCCGGTACGCTAGAACAGTACATCGCAATCGACTTGACCTGCATCAAACTCTGTCCGGCCGCCTTGAGTAGCCTTCATGAGTAATCATTACTCGGAGGAAATAAATCATGGCGGCGTCAATCAAACATTGGATCAGTGTCGTTGTTTATCTTGCCTCGGCGATCGTGCTGGCGGGCACGGCTGCCGTAGAGGCGGACGAAGGGGTTCCTCCGCCAGGCACCTATCGCGTGCTCGATGGCAAGGTGGACCCGGGAACTTACACAGGCTGGTTTGTTTTTCACATGGCCTGCCACACCTGTCATGGAGAGGGGGCGGTTCCCATCGGCGTCGCTCCGGACTTGCGAAAGAGCCTCAAGACGCTGAGTCAGTCCGCCTTCACCAACAAGGTGCTGTCGCGCTACCGGATCCTCGTCCCGCCCTCGGAAGCGGCCTCCGAACAGGTGCTACGCGACTCGGTGATGGAAGAAGTGTTGCGTCAGGAGCGCGGCGAACGCGGCAAGATTTCGATGCCGGCATGGGTGGATAACAAGGCCATGGCGCCTCATGTCCTCGATATCTATGCCTATCTGAAGGCGCGTTCGGACGAGGCCATCGGCGCGGAGCCTCCGCGTTATTACAAGTGACGGGTGAACGGTGATCGGTGGCGTATAAAAGCGTAATAGCGTGAAGGGTGAATGAGTGAATGAGTGAATGAGTGAAGGGAGAATGCGTGAAGGGTGAACGACTCTGACGGCGTGAAGGGTGAGGAGTTAGGAGTGAGGGGTGAAACCTCAATCCCCAATCCCGCTCCTCGATCCCCAATCCCGCTCTTCGCCCCTCGTCCCTCGCCGCAATTGACTGCGGCGCAAAGTTATTTGCCATTCCTAAGACAGCTTGCTTGAAACTAAGCGGTTCAGACTAATTCCGGATTCGGCCGCCTGGATGACTAGAGAACGGTGAGTTTGCGGTGGAATACGAATCATAAATTTCCCACTAAACGCTTTCGTGGCGATGGGTTCGGGCACGACTTCGCTACTTTTTCGCATGTCTGCGATGGTTTCTTTCACGAGCCTCCGAATTCCCTGTAACGCCTTTTCGGGCGTTTTCTCCAACCAGCTCAAACTTGGAAACTCGGCGCATAGTCCAACATGCTCTCCATCTTCTTCGGACCAGGTAACCCGGTATGTATATCGGTCAATTGCCTTATTCATCATTTCTCTCCAGACGGTCGATTGCCAGCAGCACTTGGCGTACCTGATAGGGTTTTGCTTTAGCTCGGTCATTTTGAATATTGACGCGAGGATCGCCTTGCCAAGGAGTCTTATAGATTCGGTGACTTGTGCCAGATTGCCTCGGCTTTCCGAAGTATTTGTCGCAAACCTTACAAAGGTCATTGAAACTAATCCCTTTCGGGTTTTGGCTCATCAGTTTGACGATGTCGACTACCGAAGCCATGAGGAGAATGGTATCAGTATTGGTACTACTGAGCAAGGACGCGGATTTGCGTTGTGGGGAGTAAGTTAGTTGTCCGGTTCTGTAGCACGTAATGTGTCCGGTTTTTGGGTGAGCCATGGAAATACCCATAAGCCGGGCGCGTTGGTTTCAGGAGATGCGGACATTGAGATTTCAAGAGGGGGCGGTACCCATTGGCGTTGCCCCCGACTTGAGAATAAGCCTCAAGACGCTGACACGCCTTCACCAACAAGGTGCTGTCGCGCTACCTGATCCTCGTCCCGCCCTCGGAAGCGGCCTTCGAACAGGCGCTACGCGACTCGGTCATGGAAGAAGTGTTGCGTCAGGAGCGCGGCGAACGCGGCAAGATTGCGATGCCGGCATGGGTGGATAACAAGGCCATGGCGCCTCATATCCTCGACATCTATGCCTATCTGAAGGCGCGTTCGGACGAGGCTATCGGTGCGGAGCCTCCGCGGTATTACAAGTGACGGGTGAACGGTGAATGAGTGAATGGGTGAATGAGTGAAGGAGTGAAGGGGGAATGCGTGAAGGGTGAGGAGTCAGGAGTGAGGGGTGAAACCTCAATCCTCAATCCCCAATCCTCGATCCCGCTCCTCGATCCTCGATCCTCGTCCCTCGCCCCTCGTCCCTATTGGCTGCGGCGCTTGCGGGAATCAAAAGAACGTCGTCAAGTCGGACGGCGTGTAGCCCCCTATCGATTCGGGCGCCTGCGTGATGAGACGTTCAATGTCGCATCCCATGACGCGCACGGCGGTGCCAAATTGGAGCGTTGATACTTTGAGTGCGTCAAAAGTGACCATGACGTGAGGGCCATCCGGGGAGGCCACCACACGCTGTACTCCGTGAATGCAGGCCAATGCGCTGCACACGCCTCTTAAGGGCGGATCTGATACCGGACCCGTGATTTCCAGTTCGACCGTTTGCAACAACATTTGCATGACCGTTCCTCCGTGCCAAGTTGTTCTGGTTACCGGGAATGCAGATCAAAAGCAAAGTCATTAAGGTTGGGTCAAAGGGTCAAAGCATATCGAATGCCAGCGCGGCAACAGGGACGGCCGCGGCCTGAGGTCTGGCCATACCGGGCTACCTTGCGCGAATAACATTGGGTTGCATCAAGTAGCGCGATATTGGCTCGCGGAAATCTTTTCCTTGCAATTCAAAGCCGGGCAGCGGCAAGAATGTTTGGCGCCCCGTGGAGCGGTCGTTGGTGGCGGGCTCCGCGCCCGCGGCAAGACTTGGCAAGGTGTCAATTCGACGCGAGAGTTCGAAGATCGACTTGACGCCTATCGGCGACTCGACCTCGTCTTTGTTGACATTTCCTGGCAGCGGATCGTGGCTTCACAAATGGGATTGAGTGCCGGATAACGGCTTTCGCAGGCGTGACTAATTGATAAAGATCAAGCGAGAGGAGTGTCCGATGCGATTCAATGCAACGGGATCAGGGAAGTAGGGGGGTGATTCTTGCTTCGTTTCCTGAATCAGCGGAGAGCACCCACCATGAAGCTGCAAAAAAAAATGCACGCACATTCTCCGGACAACGGCGATAATCAGGCAACCTTGATCAGAGACTCGCGTTTCGATGCGATAGCGCGGGCCATCCCTGATGGGCTAATCGTCATCAGCGAACGCGGACTGATCCAGAGTTTCAGCCCCGGCGCGGAACGTTTATTCGGCTACACGCCAGATGAGGCGATCGGGCGAAACATATCGTTTCTCATGCCTTCTCCCGATCGCGAGTCGCATGACACTTATATCGCGCGTTATCTCGCCACCGGCGTCAGACACATCCTCGGTGTCGGGCGCGAGGTGAGAGCCCGCCACAAGGACGGCCGTCTGATGCCGGTATACTTATCGGTGGGCGAAGCGGAGTACTCCAAGAGCCGGGTATTCGTTGGCATTGTCCACGATCTGACCGAATTCAATAACAAGGAAGAGCAGGCGCAGCGCGCGGAAGGATCGCGTCTGCTCAATGAATCACTTATGCAGGAAGTGGCGAAGCGCGAGCAAGCAGAGCAAGCCTTGTTCCATGAAAAGCAGCGCTACCAGGTGACGCTGGCTTCCATCAGCGAAGGCGTCATTTCCACCGACATGCGCGGACGGATTGTCTTTTTTAATCCCATTGCCGAGCAACTGACCGGATGGACGAGCAAAGAAGCCCTGGGCCAGAGATTGGCCCATGTCCTGCGACTGATCGACGAAACGACGCGCAGACCCTTGAAAGGCCTGCTGAGGGTTCTTCGCACCGGAGTCCGGTCCAGGCTGCCGGAGAATACGCTCATCATTCGTCGCGACGGTGCGGAGCTGGCCGTGGAGGACGCCATATCGCCCATAAAAAGCGCCAACGGGTCAATTATAGGGAGCGTAATGACCTTGCGGGACATCACCGAAAAGCGTGGCCTGGCACGCCAACTTGCCCATCAGGCCACGCACGATCCGCTGACCGGGTTGGTGAATCGCGCGGAGTTCGAGCGGCGGCTGAAACGCCTGACCGAGTCTCGTACCGAGCAAGAGAGTCATGCGTTGCTCTATCTCGACCTCGATCAGTTCAAGATTGTGAACGACACCTGCGGACACGCCGCGGGAGACGAATTGCTCCGGCAGATCGCCGCTCTTCTGCAAACTCATTTGAGAAAACGGGACACCCTTGCCCGGCTGGGTGGCGATGAATTCGGAGCGTTGCTCGAACATTGCGCGATCGACCGGGCCGCAAGCATTGCCGAGCAATTGCGGCGCGCGGTGCATGGGTTTCGTTTTCTGTGGGAGAAACGGCAGTTCAGTGTCGGAGTCAGCATCGGTCTGGTGCCGATTTCCGAGGCCAGCGGCAGTTTTCAGGAGATCATGATCGCGGCCGATAGCGCCTGTTATGTGGCGAAAGAGCAGGGCAGGAACAAGGTTCACGTGAATCAGTCCGGAGACACGGATCTTGCGCGCAGGGACGGCCAGATGCAATGGATTCCGCGCATCCAGCATGCCTTGGCCGAAAGCCGCTTCTATCTGGATTTTCAGCCCATCGTTTCCTTGGGTCAGCCTGCTGCGGGGGTGGAACATTGCGAAGTGTTGCTGCGCATGGTGGATATCCACGGCAATGTTGTCGCCCCGAACAATTTTATTCCCGCGGCGGAGCGCTACGATCAGATGGTGGCCGTGGACGAATGGGTCGTCGAGCATGCGCTCGATGCCATACAAGGATGGTCGCCGGGATTCTGTCCCGAGACCGTTTCAATCAATATCTCGGCCCAGGCCCTGTGCGACAAGCGGTTTCTGGCGTTTGTGGTCGACAAGCTGAGCAGGCAAGACGTGGCATCGAAATTGTGTTTCGAGATCACGGAGACCGCCGCCATCAGCAACCTGCGGGAGGCGAAGCATTTCATTTCGGAGCTACGCGGCATGGGCTGCCGATTCGCGCTGGACGATTTCGGCAGCGGACTGTCGTCGTTCCCTTATCTCAAGAATCTGTGCGTGGACTATCTGAAAATCGATGGCAGCTTCGTCAGCCGGATGATGGATGACCCGGTGGATAACGCCATGGTCAAGGCGATTCACGACATCGCGCATGTGATGCAAATCAAGACCATTGCCGAGTCCGTCGAAGACGAGCGCACCGCGATCCGCTTGACCGAATTGGGCACGGATTTCGCACAGGGCTGGTTTTTCGGGCGTCCGAGCGCGATGGATGTCATGCTCAGAATGGAAATACCCGTGGCAGCCAGACGCCAAGGGCCGGTCAGGAAAACAGGGCAGAGAAGCAGGTCGAAATAGCAGTCCGGATTGATCAAGCGGAGTGCGTACATGAGGCGCAATCGGCATAAACAGGTAGCGCCCATTCTCGAATGGGTTCCGGCTTATTCCAGCACGCAGGCGCTAAGCGATTTGCTCGCAGCGCTCATCGTGACCGTCATGCTGATTCCTCAGAGCCTCGCTTACGCGATGCTCGCCGGCTTGCCGCCGCAAATGGGTCTGTATGCCTCGATCCTGCCGCTGGTCGCCTACGCGTTACTGGGCACGAGCCGCACGCTGGCGGTCGGACCGGTGGCGGTGGTGTCGCTGATGAGCGCCGCGGCCGCCGGACAAGTTGCAGCGCCGGGAACGCCGGAATATCTGAGCGCGGCCATCACGCTCGCCCTGCTTTCCGGCATCGTGCTGATCGGCATGTCGGTTCTGCGCCTGGGCTTCGTGGCCAATCTGTTGAGCCATCCGGTGATCTCGGGCTTTATCAGCGCTTCGGCCATTCTGATCGCGGCAAGCCAGGTGAAGCATATCCTCGGCATCCACGCCGAGGGCGACACACTGCCGCGCATTTGCCTGCAGCTCGCTCGAGACCTCACTCACACCAATGTTTCCACGCTCGCCATTGGGTTGGCCGCGATGGGGTTTCTGTTCTGGGCCCGAAGCAGTCTGAAACCACTGCTGATCGGCGCAGGCATCAAGCCCGGAGCAGCCGATCTCACGGCCAAGTGCGCACCGGCGCTGGGGATTGCGCTGTCGATCGGCGCCGTTGTTGTTCTGGGACTGGATGCCAGGGGCGTTCGGACCGTGGGCGCCATTCCCGCCGGGCTGCCGCCCTTTTCACTGCCGGGCTTCGATGCGCCACTTTGGGGCCGCCTGCTGCCCGCGGCGGTGTTGATCAGTATTGTTGGTTTTGTCGAATCCGTTTCCGTCGCACAAACACTCGCCGCCCGACGCAGGCAGCGTATCGTGCCCAATCGGGAACTCGCCGGTCTGGGTGCGGCGAATGTGGCGGCCGCGCTTTCCGGGGGCTTCCCGGTGACGGGTGGCTTCGCCCGCTCAGTGGTCAATGATGACGCCGGTGCGCAAACCCCGGCGGCCGGCGTGTACACGGCGGTGGGCATACTTGGGGTGAGTTTGTTTCTGACGCCGGTTTTCCGGCTACTGCCGCAAGCGGCGCTGGCCGCCACCATCATTGTCGCTGTGCTCTCGCTGATCGACCTGGCCGCGATCCGGCGAACCTTCGTTTACTCGAAGGCGGATTTCTCCGCCATGGCAGCCACCATCGGATTCGTGTTGCTGGCGAGCGTCGAGGCGGGGATCGTTGCCGGGGTCGCGCTTTCGCTGCTGTTATTCCTGTGGCGCACCAGTCAGCCGCATATCGCCATCGTCGGCCAGGTCCCGGGAACGGAACATTTCCGCAATGTCGAGCGGCACAAGGTAATCGTCCATCCGGAAATTCTCTCCATGAGGGTGGACGAGAGTCTGTATTTCGCCAATGCGCGCTTTCTGGAAGACGCCATTCATGCGCAGGTCGCCGGGCGGCCCGAAATAAAGCATGTGGTGCTCATGTGTCCGGCAGTGAACCTGATCGATGCCAGCGCGCTGGAGAGCCTGGAGGCCATCGGTCAGCGGCTCAACGCGGCCGGCGTCGGATTTCATCTTTCCGAAGTGAAGGGGCCGGTGATGGATGCGCTCAAGCGTTCCGATTTTTTGGCGCATTTCCAAGGCAGGGTATATCTCACGCAGTTCGAAGCGGTGAACGATCTGATTGCGACCTGTGCGGCGGGAAAGCAGGAAAGCGCGCAACTCCGGTAGCGGAAATTCAATGGTACTGGCCTGCCCGCGCCTTGCCCCGGAACACGCGGTAAGCAAGCGCCGTGTAACCGATCAGAAGTGGCAGTACGATCAGAGTGCCGATCAGCACGAACTTGAGCGACGACGCATGCGCGGCGGCGTCCCAGATGGTTATCCGATCCATGACCAGATAGGGAAACAAACTGTAAGCCAGCCCCGCGAAGGCGCAGGCGAAAATGGCCACCGCGCCGGCGAAAGGCGTCCAATCGGAGGCGCGCCGCGAGTGCTCGATACGGCGCGTGGCGTGCCAGGTCCACAACCACAGCGCCAACGTGGCCAACGGTAGAAGCATCAAGGGTAGCGTGCGCGGCAGATCGAACCACTTGGTGCGCACCGTTTCGCTGGCAAGCGGCGTGGTGAGCGACACCAGCACGATGCCGAACGCTACCCAGAGCAAACCCCAGCGCGCCCAGCCAAGGGCCTTCTTCTTGAGTGCATTTTCGCCGCGCGCGATCAGCCAGGTTGCTCCAAGCAGCACGTAGCCTCCGCATAACGCGCCGGCGGTGAGCAGCGAGAACAATAGATAGCCGAATCCGGGCTGGAAGCCGGTAATGGTGCGCCCGAGCATGAAGCCTTGCGCGAGACTCGCGAGAAACGACCCGAACCAGAACAATCCGTTCCAGAGTTCCGCGTGCCATCCCTCGGCCTTGACGCGGAACTCGTAGGCGGCCCCGCGCAGCATGAGCCCGATCAGCATCACCGCCACCGGCAGGTAGAGCGCGCCGAGTATGACGCCGTGTGCCTTCGGGAAGGCGACCAGCAGCAGTCCCACGCCGAGCACCAGCCAAGTCTCGTTGGCATCCCAGAACGGACCGATGGAGGCGACCATCACGTCTTGCTCGGCGGCAGTTGCCGCCGGCATGAGCATGCCCACGCCCAGATCGTAGCCATCGAGCACGACGTAGGCGAGAATCGCCGCGCCGATCAGGATGGCGAATATCAGCGGCAGGTCGATATTCAAGCGCCGCTCCCGGTTGCCGGTGTGGCGGAATCGGCGGCTTCCATCAAGTAAGTCTGGGTTCAAGCATGCGAATGCATGGGGCATGATTGTAGAGTACCTGAGAGGCAATCCGAAAACTCCTCGCCATTAAGCACGAGGTAAGGAGTTATTTTTCTCCCACCCGGGAGAGCGTTCGACAGCCGGCCGCACGGCCGACCCTACAGGTAAGCCACATCCGGGTTGACCCAGGTCAAGCGCCGCGCGCCGGACGCCAATAGCATGCCTGAAGTCACTGCGTAACCTTTGTCACAGACGCCAGTGTGCTGTCGGGGGGAGCATGGCAATCATGTCAAAGACAACTTCCTGGAAAACCGCGCTGTTTCGAAGCGCATTGTTGCTGGGTGCGACGGCGCCGGCGTGGGCACAGCCGCCAAACATCGCAACAGTCGAGTATCGCGAAGTCGATACCACTTATGCGGCCGAGGCGGTGATCGAGGCGGTCCGACAATCCACCGTGTCCGCGCAGGTGGTCGGTCGCATCGTGGAGCTCAATTACGATGTCGGCGACTACGTGAAGAAAGGCCAGGTGATCGTGCGCATCGACCAGGCCGAAGCGCGCCAGATCGTCGCCGGAAGCGAAGCGCAAGTGGCACAGGCGCGGGCTTCCTACGAGAACGCGCGCATCGCGCTGGAACGCAATCGGCAACTCGCGGCACAGAAATTCATCAGCCAGGCGGCGCTGGACAAAGCCGAGGCGGATTTCCACGTAGCCGAAGCGCGGTTGAAGGCCGCGATGGCGGGTGCGGGCCAGGCGGCTACGACTAAAGCGTACACCGTGGTGGTCGCGCCCTATAGCGGCGTGGTCGCGGCGCGCCATGTGGAACTCGGCGAAATGGCCTCCCCGGGCAAGCCCTTGATGACCGGTTTTGATCCCGCCGACATGCGCGTGATTGCCACCGTGCCGCAATACAAAGTGGCGGAAGTCCGCGCCAGCCCGCGAGCGATGGTGGAAATTCCTTCGTTGAATAAATGGATACAAGCCAAGGCGATCACAGTGCTTCCGGCGGCGGATCCGCGCACGCACGCGACCATGGTGCGGATTGATTTGCCGGAGACCACGCGTGAAGTCTATCCAGGCATGTTCGCGCGCGCCTATTTCACCGTAGGGCGTGCCCGCAAACTCGTGGTACCAGCCTCGGCGGTCATCAAACGCAGTGAAGTGACGGGCGTGTATGTGATCAATGACCAAGGCGCGGCGGTGTTGCGCCAGATTCGGCTCGGTGAACCGGCGGGGCAGGGATATATCGAGATTCTCGCGGGGCTCACCGCAGGCGAAAAAGTCGCGCTGGAGCCGGTGAAGGCGGGGATCAAGTAAGGGGCGAGGAACGAGGGGCGCGGGACAAAGCAATTCACTTTTCACTCATTCACGCCTTCACCCTTCACCCCAAGCCCTCGCCCCTCGTCCCCCGTCCCTCGCCCCTGCCCTTATGGGTTTCTCCGGCAACATCGCCAAGTTCTTCCTCACCTCCCAGCTCACGCCGCTGGTGGCGCTGGTGGCGTTGCTGCTCGGGCTGTTCGCGGTGGCGGTGACGCCGCGCGAGGAAGAGCCGCAGATCAACGTCACCATGGCGAACGTATTTATTCCTTTCCCGGGCGCGTCTGCGCGCGATGTGGAGAGTCTGGTGGCCACCCCCGCGGAACAGGTTCTCTCGCGCATCTCCGGCATCGATCACGTGTATTCGGTTTCCAGGCCAGGCATGGCGGTGCTGACCGCTCAGTTCAAGGTGGGCATCGCGCACGAAACCGCGGTGGTGCGACTGATGGACACCATTCAGTCGAGGAGGGACTGGGTGTCGCCGACGTTGGGCGTGGGCGATCCGATTATCAAACCCATGGGCATCGACGACGTGCCGATGGTCACGCTCACGCTGTGGACCGCGGACCCGCAGCGTGGCGCCTTCGATCTCGAACGCGTCGCGCACGCGGCGGAAATCGAACTCAAGCGCGTGGCAGGCACCCGCGACGTCTACACGATTGGCGGTCCGCGCCATGTGGTGCGTGTGCTCATGGACCCGGAACTGATGGCCTCCTATGGCATCGCCGCGCAAGATGTGGCCGGCGCCTTGCAACTCGCCAATGCCTCGCAACCTGCCGGCACGCTCACCCGCGACAATCGCGAAATTCTGGTGCAGACCGGCACTTTTCTTTCCAGCGCAACGGACGTGCGTGCGCTGGTGGTGGGTGTGCACGACAATCGGCCGATCTTCGTGAGCGACATCGCGCGCGTGGACGACGGCCCGGATCTGCCGGCGCGTTATGTGTGGACCGGCGCCGGACCGCAGGCGGAGAAAAAGGGCGTGGCCCAACCCGGCGAACATCCGGCCGTGACCATCGCGATCACCAAGAAGCCGGGCGAAAACGCGGTGGAGGTGGCCGATCGCATTACGCAACAAGTGGCGCTGTTGCGTGGTACGGTAATTCCCGAAGGCGTGGAGGTCACGGTCACGCGCAACTATGGCGAGACTGCCAACGACAAGGCCATGAAGCTGATCCAGAAGCTGATGTTCGCCACGGCTTCGGTGGTGGCGTTGGTGTTCGCCGCATTGGGCCGGCGCGAAGCCGTGATCGTCGGGGTGGCCGTGATCCTGACGCTGGCGGCAACGCTGTTTGCCTCCTGGGCCTGGGGCTTTACGTTGAATCGGGTGTCGCTGTTCGCGCTGATTTTTTCCATCGGCATTCTGGTTGATGACGCGATCGTGGTCGTGGAGAACATTCACCGGCACCGGCTATTGTCGGAAAAGCCGCTGGCCGAGATCATTCCCGGCGCGGTGGACGAAGTCGGCGGGCCGACCATTCTGGCGACCTTCACTGTCATCGCGGCGCTGCTGCCCATGGCATTCGTCAGCGGGTTGATGGGACCGTACATGAGTCCGATCCCGATTAATGCGTCGATCGGCATGCTGATCTCGCTCGCGATCGCCTTTGTCGTGACGCCCTGGCTGACGCTGCGTCTGCTCGGCGGGCATGCCCAGCATGCCGGGCCTTCGCGCCTGGATGTGAAACTTGCCGCCGGATTCGGCTGGCTGCTGCAACCGTTTCTGCGCGGGCGCGAAGGCGGGCGTGCCCGGCTGGCGCTGTATGCGGGCGTGGTGTTGGCGATTCTGTTGGCGGTGTCGCTGGCGGCGTTCAAGCTGGTGGTCATGAAGATGCTGCCCTTCGACAACAAATCGGAATTCCAGGTGGTGCTGGACATGCCGGTGGGCACACCGCTGGAAAAGACGGCCGGGGTGCTGCGAGAAATGTCCGCGCATCTGTCCACGGTGCCGGAAGTCACCGACTATCAAGCCTATGCCGGAGCCGCCAGCCCGATCAATTTTAATGGTCTGGTGCGCCAGTATTACCTGCGCGAGTCCGCGGAGCAGGGGGATATCCAGGTCAATCTCATCGACAAGCATCAACGCAACCGCCAGAGCCACGAGATCGCGCAGTCGGTGCGCCCGGCGCTGGAAGCCATCGCGCGGCTGCGCGGCGCGGAAGTCAAGGTGGTGGAAGTGCCGCCGGGGCCGCCGGTACTGTCGCCCATCGTGGCCGAGGTCTACGGGCCGGATTACGTGGGACAGATGAGCGTGGCGAAAAAAATCCGCGCCCGCTTCGAGGCCACCGCGGACATCGTGGCCATCGACGACAGCGTGGATGACAACGCACCGAAACTCACGGTGCGCGTGCTTCAGAACAAGGCGGCGCTCGCTGGTGTGTCGGCGCGCGATATCGTGTCCACCATGCGCATGGGGCTGGCCGGGGAATACGTAACGCCGATCCATAGCGGGGAAGCCAAGTACGAAATTCCGGTGCGCTTGACGCTGCCGCCGGAACGCCTCTCCGGCACGGACGAGCTGCTCAAGCTGACGGTGCGCTCTTCCCAAGGCCATCTCGTCCCTCTGTCCGAACTGACCCAGATCCTGTCGGCGCAGCGCGAACAAACCATTTTTCACAAGGACCTGCTGCCGGTGGTCTACGTGTTGGGCGACATGGCCGGAAAACTCGACAGCCCGCTTTACGGCATGTTCGGCATGCGCTCGCAATTGAGCGGCATGGCGCTGGAAGAAGGGGGCAGGCTTGCGGAACGCTTTGTCAGCCCGCCCGAGGACCGCTATCGCCACTACACCCTGAAGTGGGACGGGGAATGGAAAGTGACCTACGAGACTTTCCGCGACATGGGCATCGCATATGCGGTCGGTCTGATACTGATCTACCTGCTGGTGGTCGCGCAGTTCAAGTCCTACCTCACGCCGCTCATCATCATGGCGCCGATTCCGCTGACGGTCATCGGCGTCATGCCGGGGCATGCGCTGCTCGGCGCGCAGTTCACCGCGACATCCATGATCGGCATGATCGCGCTGGCCGGCATCATCGTGCGCAATTCCATTCTGCTGGTGGATTTCATCAACCTGCAGGTAGCGCAGGGCACGGACTTGCAGCAGGCGGTCATCAATGCCGCGTCGGCGCGCGCGAAACCCATTGTGCTGACCGGGCTGGCGGCGATGCTGGGCGCGTTCTTTATCCTGGACGATCCGATTTTCAACGGCCTCGCGGTGGCGCTGATCTTCGGTATCCTGGTGTCCACACTGCTGACGCTGGTGGTGATACCTGTTCTTTATTACGCAACACAGCGATCGTCCTGACATTGGTGATGAAAGTCACATGCCAATTTGACAGCTAGGCGGATACTGAGCTTCGAATGCAGATAAATTACAGGAGACTAGAGCATGAGTAGGTACGTATTCGGCAAGACAGTGAGATTGAATTGCGACCAGGCCGTGGAAGCGGTGATCCAGGGCCTCGCCAAGGAAGGCTTCGGCGTGCTGACCGAAATCGACGTCGCGGCGACGCTGAAAAAGAAGCTCAATCTTGATTGGCCCCCTTACAAGATTCTTGGCGCCTGCAATCCGCAATTCGCCGCTCGTGCTCTGGAGATGGAGCCGCAGATCGGGGCGCTGCTTCCTTGCAATGTCGTGGTGCGCCAGAACGCAGACGGGAAAACAGTGGTCGAATTCATGGACCCGAACGCGGTGCTGGAACTGACTGAACGCCCGGAAGTTGGCGCCATCGCCGGCGAAGTTCGCGACCGACTTCAGCGCGTCATGAACGCGCTGTGAAAATGAGGCGCCGGCCGATAATGACCCGACGTGACGTGCACTTTCTGTTCGACTTTCACCAGGCGAGCCGAGATGACCCTTTTCGCCTGCGCGGCCTCAACCGCCAGATACAGCCTGTTTTCTCCCACAGGCCCGTCCTCCGGTACCAAAGCAAAACTCTGAGCTGAGTCGATTCCCGCCGTATTGATCCGCGCGACGAATTCATCCTCGAATATGCGGTGGGTACTGGGCTGCCGGGTTACTCCTATGACCATTGTTCGATTGAAGGCGGGCCTGGCGTATTCCGAGCCCTTCCAGTTATTGACCAGGCTGGTGGTGGCGCATGCCGCGAGCGCGACGGCGAGCGCCAGTCCAATTGGCATCTATTCGACAGGCCGATTCATCTGCGTGCGCCGATCAAGAAATTATTCCGACTGTACCTACGGGAAGGAATTTGTGTACTCTTCATGATGGTGGCAATTCTTCGATAGCGTTTATTGCACGCTATTGCATACGATCGATAGTGTATTTGACATGTGACATTAAGGAGCGCGCAAATGGCAATCAAGCGAAGCGAATTTTCGGCACGCGGCGGGTGGTGGGTCTTGGCGCAGGCCCCGATCATGATCATAGCGGCGCTCGTGCCGCTGTTTTGGGGCGCCAGATCGTTCGACGGTACGAATGCGATCCAGGTCATCGGGACGGTGATGTCTGCGCTGGGCGTTCTGCTTGCTATCGCGGGCGTCGCTGCGCTCGGACGCGGCCTGACGCCTTTCCCCCGGCCAATGCCGCAGGCGCAATTGCAGCAAGGGGGCATATATGGACTGGTTCGCCATCCGATCTACAGCGGGTTCATCCTGGCGAGCATCGGCTGGTCTCTGGTATGGCTGAGCGGACCGGGGCTGATTTCCTGCTTCGTTGTCGCGATTTTCTTCGATCGCAAGAGCGCTTTCGAGGAGACGTTGCTGCGCGCGAAGTTTCTCGAGTACACCGATTACATGCGGCATACCTGCAAACTATTGCCCTGGATCTATTGAATCCACGTCGCGAGCCGGCGAGAAACACGGACGATGGGCACACAGCGCTCGGCATTGACCTGGCGCAAACGAGTTGCAGGGCGTTGGCTTAAGCTTCAATTAAGTGCTCCCGTGTGCCTTAGTTTTTGTCAACTCAAAAATGCGAGGTGGAAAAATACTCTCTCTCCTTTGACGGGAGAGAGAAGGAGAGAGGGTGAGCTAGGATCGAGGATCGAGGGGATAGGGCATTACACCCTTCACGCATTCACCCCATCTCGTTCCGGCTTGTCTGGCTTAGGGTTGATCTTGATTCCGAAATGTTCTAGCCAAGGAGATCGAAAATATGGAACGAGCCAATACCGAAAAACTGATGAAGGATCTTCATCTCGTTGTGCAAGATGCGGAAGAATTGTTGAAAGCAACCGCCGGCCAAGCGGGCGAAAAGGTGAGCGCGGTGCGCGCCCGGGCGGAAGAATCCATCCGCGCGGCGAAGGCACGGCTCGCGGAAACTGGCGAGCACATGGTCGAGAGTACCCGGGTCGCGGCGCAGGTTACCGACAAATACGTCCATGACAATCCGTGGACCGTAGTGGGGGTGGGTGCGGGACTCGGGTTTCTTATTGGCTATCTGATCGGCCGCCGCTAAGTTCAGCATGCAGGACGATCCGCAACCGAATGCGGCGCGGGCCGGTTTGTTTGATTCGGTGAAGGGGCTGCTCGGCACGCTGGTGAGCATCACCCATACGCGCATCGAATTGGTCAGCACCGAAGTGCGCGAGGAAGCCGACCGCATCCGCACGTTACTGATGCGGTCATTGGCTGCGCTGTTCTTTCTTGGCCTGGGCGTCGTGCTGGCGACGGTTGCGGTGATCATCGCCTTCTGGGATTCCTACCGGGTGCCCGTCGCGGTGCTGCTTGCTGCCGGCAGCCTGGTCGTGGGCGGGATCCTCTGGCTGCGCTTGAGCGCGGCGATTCGGGAGCGGCCGCGCCTGCTTGATGCAACACTGGGCGAACTGGCCCGGGATGCCGAAGCATTGCGAAACCGGTCATGAGCCCCCGAACGCGCCAGTGGGCCGAGAGGCGCGAAGCCCTCGTGCTTCGCTGCCAGGCGGAGCGTGAGCAACTCGCTCGATCCGCGCAACCCCTGGAGTCGGCATTTCGCCTCGGCGATCGCGCGGTTCGCGTGGCGGTTTTCCTGCGCGTGCACCCTTTTTTGACAGTGCTGGGCGTTACCGCAGTCATGGTCGCCAGCCGGGGCCGACTACTGCGCTGGATTGCCGCATCGCTGCCATTTGTTGGACTGGCTATGCGCGCAGGGCGTCTGTTCAGGCGTTCATAGCCCGTGAGTCGACGGACGCATCTTGTGCCGATTGACGTTTCCATAATGCACGGCACCAAGGGCCCCTTATCTCAACCCTTCTGCCCCGCTTCAAGTGTTCCCTTGTCCTGGAGGAAAAGGGCTTTTTGGCTCCCGCTCCCTCGGGCACAGGCAAGAAAAAACAACCCCTCGCCGAAATAGCGAGGGGTTTACGGATATCCCCTGGCGGGGACTCTAAACTATGTCGTAGGGCCGCATCATCTCGTGGTCTTCGTGCTCCAGAATATGGCAGTGCCAGGCGTAACGGCCTGGTACCGCATGACGGAAGTCTGCTATCACCCGCGTAACCTCTCCGGGATAAGTGACGACCGTGTCCTTGAAGCCAGTCTCGTAGGGCAGGGCGGGAATCGCAGCGCCTTTCAACGCAATCGGGAAAGGAGGGATTGCTACGCCGCACACACCCGCCACCAATTTCTTATTGACCGTGATAGCCTGGCGATCCACAACGCTGAACAAGATTTCATGGAGGTGGATCGGGTGCGAATCCGCTGTGGTGTTGTAAATTTCCCAGATCTCGACGGCGCCGGAAGTCACCGTTTCCGTGACGGGATCGGCCCACAATTTGGGCGTCGCGGTCACCACGCCCAGGACCGGCGGAGATACCGAGCCCAGCAATGGCTGGATTCTTCCGAACGCGTCGAGGCCTTCATACAATAGCACCCCGCGTCGCGGCGTTGTAGGTGTTAGCAGCGATAGGGGGGTTGGCGTGGAATTGAGGATCTGGGGCAAGGCCACCGTAATCTGCGGCACCTGGGTCTGGGCCGCCCGCACGACAAATTGCATCACCATGCCGTCCGTTTGCACATTTGTCGGCGCGCCTCCAGGGAACGGCTTCTTCGCCCCGCGATTCGTTAAGGTAAAAGACTGACCGGCGAAAGCTCGAAAATCGACGAGCACGTCCATGCGTTCCGCCGGGCCCATCAGCAACGAGTTCTGCAGAACCGCACCGGGCAGCAGCCCACCCTCGGTTCCGATGATGGTAAACGTCGGCCCCACTTTGGCGCCGCCTGCCGCACTAAGGTCCAGCACCAGGAAACGCGAATTGCAGCCATTGAGGAACCGCAGCCGGTAGATCGCCGGGTCCACGGTGAAGGATGGCCACGCCTTGCCGTTGACCACCATGACATCGCCAAAATATTCGGGCATCGTCGAGACATCCGCGAAGGGCCATAACAGCGGGCAGCCGGCAACGGGCAATGCAGGCATGTCGGGATAGGCCAGCCTGCCGCCCGGATAAAACATCCGATCCTGGATGACGAGCGGAACATCGAACGCTCCGCCGAGCGCCGGCAGACTGCCGGCCCCGATCAAGCCCTGCTCGTTTGCGTCTGTTATCAGATAGCCGCCGGCGAGACCCGCGTAGACGTTGAGCCGGGTAATGCCCAAGGCGTGGTCGTGGTACCAAACAAGCGAGGCTCCGTGCGCGTTCGGATAGTGATGCAAATGCGCTCCCGGTACCAATCCGGAATCGGGAATCGTCCCTGTGGCAGTCGGCAAGTTTTGCGTCCCGTCCGGCGTGACCCAGGCTTCCGAATAGCCGTCCGAGTTCGGAGCGACCTCGGCTCCGCCATGCAGGTGAGCGATGAAACGTACCTGCGGCTCACCCATGTCCGTGCCGTGAACATGCAGGTCAACGACGCTTTGGGTCGGGATAAGTCCTCGGCGAACGATGTGTTCCCTCAAGCCGTTTGCTGCTGTGAACAGTGGTGAGTAATCGTAGGTGATATCGACCTGCATACCTTTCGCCGCCACGAGCGTCGGGCCCAGATAGGTAACGTCCGCGGTGTCGGGGGGAATCGCATTCGCATTCGTAGGGTCATTGCGGTAGGCCCACACCGGCGTCGGACCGCTGACGCCGCCCGGAATCACCGGTGGCAATATCTGCGCATTGCGCTGCGCCACATACAAAGTGTGCGGGCCACCCAAACTAAGATCCACCACGGGCCAGTCTGTCCCAGGTGTCGGCAAAGCTTGCGCGAACTTTGGAATTGCCCGTGGATCGATGACCGGCGCACTGAAGCGCGGGTCGTTGATCAGGCCGACTACCGGGCGCGCCGCCTCTGCCTTGCGGCTCGTCAACACGAATGGCGCGCCGAACCCAAGGCTCGTCACGACGCCAGCAATGCCGCTCGCCGCACCGGCCTGCATAACCTCCCGCCGGGTCCACTTGCCTTTCGGTGTCAGCGATACATTCAGGGAGCCGTCATTGGACAGCGCAGCGGCCTCGCATGGCGCGTCATCTTTTTCTTTCGAACTTTCGATTTCGTGAATCATTTCACACCTCCTTGTTTGTCCTTGCAATAGCATTGCTGTGCATTGTCATATTGCAACGCGCGCTGGAGGATCGGTTTGATGGAGATCAATTTTATTGCTTGGAGGTGGAGATATAGGGTTGGATCGATTCAGCATCCATAAAGGCATAGCCGCCAATACCTTGGATTCAATTGAACAACTGCGTTATCAAGAGACGTTACCGAAAAACCTTAAGAAAAGAGATGGACAATGATCGTTTTCTGCTACTGCGACCGGCGTGATCTTGAGGTAATCGCTCCGAGTGCGTCGGAGATTGCAACCGGACACTCAGTTCAGTACGCGCAGGACGTCATGGGACCGAACATTTCGGCCGGCCATCCAAGCTCAGAATTCGGAAACGCCACGCTGATGCAATGGTGTTAAGTGTCGGCGGTGGCGGATGCGTAGCAGGCTAATGGCGGCGACCGCCGCGCTAGGCTTTATGAACAGACGACAGACAACGATTAAATCCTGACGAACGAGCCGCGCATGCTCGAAGTGTAGGCAGTCGGTCCGCACGGACAGCCGCTGGCGGCGCCTCGCGTCGGCTATTGCCGGCTCGAAGTCAATTCCGCCAGCGCTTTCGGGTCCAGCACGTTGACCCGCTCGCGTTCCAGTCTTACCCAGCCGCGCTCCTCGAAACTGCGCAGCAGCCGGCTGACAATTTCGCGCACGCTGCCGAGTTCATCGGCGAGCTTCTGGTGGGTGGATAGCACCAGCGGTCCACGATGGACCAGAAGTTGCGCCAAACGCGCATCCAGCCTGCGAAACGCCACTTCCTCCACCAGTTCCATCACTTCCGCCAGACGTTCCCCGTACATACCGAAGACGAAACGCCTGAAGGGCTCGAATTCGATCATGAGGTCGTGGAATAGCTGGGGTGGAATGCTGAGATACACCACATCACGCTCGGCGATTCCGGTCGCCGAATAATCCGAGTGCCCGAGCAGACAGCCACCCGAAAGAATGCAGCCCTGGCCGGGTTCCACCCGGTAGAGCAGGATCTCGCGGCCGCCGGGGGAGGTCTTGGCCACGCGCACGCTGCCTTCGATCAGGAGCGGAAAGCCGCGGCAGGGCTGTCTGGCGTCGAAAAGAATGCCGCCTGCGCTCGCGCGATGCCACTGCGCCTGGTCGATGAGTCCGTCGAGCCGCGCGTCCGGCAATTCGGCGAACACGGGGAAACGCTCCAGCAACTGCCGGCGACGCGCGTCTTTATTGTTGGCTGTAACAATTGTCATATCCTGAACCTTAGCACGGAGCAGTCGATGCAGACGAGCTATGGAACAAAGGTCACAGACCGGCGTTACGCGGCTGGTTAGACTTTCCCCGTGTTCATTGTTGTTTTTTGATGGAGGTCAACGTGACAACGGAAAGACTGGTGAGAATTGTGGCGGGATTTTTTGTGCTGGCATCACTTGCGCTCGGGGTCGAAGCAAGCCCAGTGTTCGTGAACCAGAATTTTCTGTGGTTTACCGCATTTGTCGGCGCCAATCTGTTTCAAAGCGGATTCACGCGCCTATGCCCGCTGGAGACGATCCTGCGCAAACTCGGCGTGAAAAGCGGTGGCACGGCTTGCGCATGACGAGGACTCGATGATGACGACCGCAGTGATCGAGCGCGTGCATGTGGTGTGCCCGGCGTGTCTGGCGGAAAACCGGGTGCCGGCAGGGCGCCTGGATGAGGCGCCCAAGTGCGGCAAGTGCGGAGCGGATTTGCTCGACGGCAAACCTACGGCACTTGACGGAACGGGTTTCAATACCTTTGTCGAAAAAAATTCCCAGCCGGTGCTGGTGGATTTCTGGGCCGCATGGTGCGCGCCCTGCCGGGCGATGGCGCCGGCATTCGAGGCCGCAGCCGCCGATCTGCGCACCAAAGTGCGTTTCGCCAAGGTCGATACGGACAAGACACCGACCGTCTCAATGCGTCACCGTATCCGCGGCATCCCGACGCTGGTCCTGTACAAGGATGGAATGGAGGCCGCCCGTACTTCGGGTGCGATGGACAAGGCATCGTTGCTGCGCTGGATTGCACAACATGCGTAAAGTTAGGAAGTGATTAAGTGATTAAGTGATTAAGTGATTAAGTGATTAAGTGAATGAGTGAAGGGTGATCGGTAAACGGCGAAAGTTGAAGCGGGATGGCGTGAATGAGTGAAGGGTGAACACCCTAGCCCCTAATCCCTGAACTTGGTGCCTCCCCCCCCTCTTCCCTGGCGTTAAATCTTCGCCAAAACCGTTTCGTGTGATATGAGCCTGAAAATCCCACTATCGCGGCACAGCGAAGGACGGTTGCTCCGGAGCGACTATTCCGAAGATCAACTCAAGTAGTCTTGCGCCAGCGACGCCGTGGTCGCCGGCATGTTCTCGGGGGTCTGAATGACCAGACGTTCGACATTGCAGCCCATGACGCGTACCGCCGTTTCGAACTGAAGCGGGGAAACTCTGTAAGCGTCAAAGATCACAGTAACGCGACGATTCTCCGGCGCGGGGTCGACATGCTGGACCCCGCGAATGGACTCCAGCGCGCTGCATACGCCCCGCGATGCTGGCCCGGGGATGAGTCCTCGGATCTTCAATTCCGCCATCCGCATCAACACTTGCATGATTGCCATGTCTCCTTTGGAGAAAAGTGAGGAAATTCAACTTTTTAATTCTGAAGGAAAATAGGGCGGCAAGCCTTGATCTATATCAATACCGGGCCGGTCGAGTCCGGCGAGTGCAGCGCCAGTGGAGTACGACAACCGGCTCCGCCGAATCGCACGATGCGCTTGACCTGAATCAAACCGCCCTTTCCGGAAGTGCGTGAGGATCTTTCTTATTATTCAGAGGAGAAATTAATCATGAGAATTCTGCTCCCAGTAGATGGCTCGCAAGCCGCCGAACATGCGGCGAAGGCGTTAATTCGCTATTTGCCAGATTGGCGATCGAATCCGGAAATCGACTTGATGTTTGTCAATCTGCCAATTAAGGCCTTGCCCACTTTCCGAGGCTCCACGGAGGAAAAAGAAATCATTGAAAAATATTACAAGACCGAAGCCGATCAGGCGAAGGCCGGGGTGAAGAACTTACTCAAGGCCGCCCGCGTCGAATTTACCGAATCCAGCGCCGTGGGCGAGCCGGCGGAAGAGCTCTGCAAGGCGGCCAAGGAAAGAAAATGCGACATGATCTGGATGGGAACTCGCGGTCTGAGCACCCTGGGAAATCTGTTGTTGGGTTCCATCGCGACCAAGGTTGTGCATCGGTCAACTGTGCCAGTGGTGCTGGTGCGACCGGAAGATGCTGCCCGGAATTGAAAAGAAGGAGGCGAGGGGAGAGGGACGAGGGACGAGGGGTCGAGCGCCGCGAAGCGGCGCGTAATATGTTCCAGCCGTTCCCCGATCACCGTTCACCGATTACTGTTCACCTTTCACTTCCTCATGGAGTCGGGAAGGAGTAGTAGTGCTGATTGAGGTAGGAAGTCACTGCTTCGATCTCTTCCTCGCCCCATTCCGCACCCACCTGTTTGGCCCAGAGTTTTACCCAGTTGCGCACGTCCCCATAATTCAGCGCCGCGGGTTTATGACGTTTGTGCAGACTATCCCGGTGACACTGAATACATTGCAAGTCGTAAAGTGCCTGGCCGCGATGCGCCTGGGTCTCTGCCAGTGCGGATGTGCCGACCCCAAAAAAAGCCATTGCGGTGATGCCCATCAGAAAATGTCGCATGTCGAGTCTCCGTGTAAGAACGGGTAATAAGGTGGCCCAGTATGTGGATTCTCCGCATCGACATCTTGATCCCGGTCAAAGCGATGCCGGCGAATGAAAGCAAACTACATTGGAAGGATGGGCGGTTCGAAACATTTCGGACCGGGAATCGCAGCTAACTCAAATGGGAAAGGAGCTTTTATGTACCAACACATTCTGGTCGCGACCGATGGTTCCCGGCTGTCTGACAAGGCGGCGAAAACGGCAACATTACTGGCCAAAGGAGTGGGTGCTCGACTGACATGTTTCAACGTGATGGAAGAATATCCATTGCCGGCGTATTCCGAATTCGGCCCGGTGGTGGCGCCTCCCTTGGGGGCGTGGAAGCAGAGCCAGAAGAAACACGCACTGCATGTGCTTGCGAAAGTCGAAAAACTCGCCCGGGCGAACGGCGTGCCCTGTGCAACGGCTTTCGCCACCAGCCACTGGCCCTACAAGGCAATTATCGAAACGGCCAAGAAAAGGAAATGCGATCTGATCGTGATGGCCTCCCACGGACGGCGCGGTCTGGGCGCTTTGCTCCTCGGCAGCGAGACATCGAAGGTGTTGACGCATAGCAAGATACCCGTGCTGGTGTGCCGCTAAGCGCCGGCAGAGGCGGCGAGCTGTCCTTAGTGTGGTCGCAAGTCAAAAGGTGCAAATCATGTCAATCAAACATATCTGCAACCAGGAAGTCTTCACCGCGGGTCGCTCCATCACGGCGAGGGCCGCTGCACAATTGATGCGCGAGCACCACGTCAGGAGCCTGGTGGTGGTGGAGGATGCCGACGAGCGTCGTTCTCCAGTCGGCATGATCACCGATCGCGACATTGTGGTGGCGGTGGTGGCGCTTGGCCTCGATGCCCAAGCCATCCACGTGGAAGACGTGATGAGCGGAGAATTGCTGGCGGTGGATGAGGACGCAGGAATTTCCGAGACGCTGGAGCTTATGCGTCTGAGGGGCGTTCGCCGGCTGCCGGTTACACGAGAAGGAGGCGAGCTTGTCGGCATCGTAACCTCTGATGACTTGTTTGCCCTGTTGTCCGAGGAAATGGCCTCATTGTCGAAAATTGTCTTACGAGGACGTAAACGCGAAATCGAAACTCGCAGGCACCTGCGCTAACCCGGCATTGCCGGATTCATCCTAAAAACCGCACCACAGAGACACGGAGACACCGAGAAGAACAATATATCAATCAGTTGTCATGCCAGCAGTATTCATCTTTTTGATGAGTGCACGGGTAGAAGCAACAATTTGTTTTTTCTCGGTGTTCTCAGTGCCTCTGTGGTTCAACTGCTTTTTCTAGGTTCATTGGAAAGGAAAATCATGCGCTCCTCCGAGACACGAAGCCGGACAAAAACCCATCGCGACCGCCAGATCAAGGAAGTCGGACACGACCCTTACATGGCTCGCGACAAGCCTGAAGGAACCCTGCTCTGCCCGAAATGCCGGTTGGTTTGTCGGACCGGGCGCTGGGTTCGCTTGCAGGCGCGCCCACTGAAAGCCAAGCCGCATTTGTGTCCGGCCTGCCATCGGATCGGCGATAAATTTCCGGCGGGTTATGTGAAGCTTTCGGGAGAATTTCTGGCGGCGAAGCGAGCAGAGTTGCTAAGGCTGGTGAAAAACGAGGCCGCGCGTGCATCCAGCCGTCATCCCCTGCAGCGCCTCATGGGCATCGAGGACGAGGAGGGCGGCGTCGTGATGGTGACGACAACCGACGTCCATTTGGCACGACGCATTGGTGAAGCCCTGCACCACGCCTTTCTGGGCAATCTCGAAATCAAATACGGTCCCGACCAGTATCTCGTTCGGGTCGATTGGTCTCGTTAGGCTAACTCGTTAATTCACTCTCACCGCAGAGGACGCGGAGGAAAAGCAACAATAAGACATTCACAATGTCGATGAAGACGACTGTACAAACATCATCGGCACGGTAGAGGTCGTAACGGTGGATCATCGTCAACGGTCGCCTGTGACGATCATTCGCTTTGCTCGTGACTTTCCTCCGCGTCCTCTGCGGTGAAAGAGCTGCTCTTTGGGTTAGCTCTCCGTGAGTTGCGCAGTGAGAGTGGGTCTTCAGTGCGTCTGGCCGACGATTTCGCGCAGCCCTTGTACGTTGGTGATGCGTACGTGTTTTTGCTGCACCGAAATGTGGCCGGTTTCCTGCAGCCGGGAGAACAGGCGGCTGACCGTTTCGAGCTTCAGACCCAGATAACTGCCGATTTCTTCGCGGGTCATGCGAAGGTAAAACTCCGAAGGCGAGTAGCCCCGGGCGGTGAAACGTTGCGACAAATTGAGCAGAAAAACGGCCAGGCGTTCCTCGGCGGACATACTGCCCAGCAGCATCATGATGCCGTGATCGCGCACGATTTCCCTCGACAACACCGCGTGCAAATTGCGTTGCAGTGCGCGGACCTTGCTGGTGGCCTCTTCGATGCCGGCGTAGGGCATGACACAAACTTCGCTGTCCTCCAGCGCGATGGCCGTGGCGTCCTGCCGGTTGGACCCCAGTCCGTCCAGGCCAAGCAGTTCGCCGCCCATGAAGAACCCGGTCACCTGTTCGCGTCCGTCGTTGTCGACGACACTGGACTTGAAAAATCCGCTGCGCACCGAGTAGATGGCGGCAAAGGGGTCACCGGCATGAAACAGGATTTCCCCGCGTTTGATGCGGCGCCGGGAAGTGACCACTTGATCCATGCACTGTATGACCTCCTCGGACATGCCACGCGGCAGACAGAGTTCGCGAAGATTGCAGTTGGTGCAGGTTCCCTTGGCAATTGCGGGAAATGCGGCCTCCTGTGTCGTCGTCATCAAGGGAACAACTCTGAGCGGTATACGTGCCACGGCAGCGGTTTGCATGGTGATTGTCTTCTTTGTTGTTAGTGAACGGTCTGGTGGGCGAGCGTGACAATTGCCCGGTGCAATTCCGCGAATTGATGGCTCTTGTCGAAATACGCCGAGGCGCCCAGCTCCAGGGCGACGCGCCGGTAGAGGGGGGGCGAACAATTACTCAGCATGTAATAAACAATGGTCGGCATGTGCGGCCGAACCTTGCGCAATACCTCCAGGCCGCTGCCCTGCGCCAGTTGCAAGTCAAGCAGCACCACGTTGGGGTGTGCTTCGAGAATGCCCCGGATTGCGTCACCGGCTGTGCTGGCGTGCCCGGCATTAAAAGTACCGGGGATTTCCGCGAGCATTTCCTCGAGGCGCACACGCACGATGGGCGAGTCTTCGACGATGAATACCCCAAGTTGGGCTTCCGACACGGGAGGCGATTGATTTAGTGAATTCATGTGAAGCAGTGTGGTGCGGGCATTTGCCGCGCACCATAGGTAGGCGCTGAATTGGGAGGTAGGAATTCGCCAAAGGGCGGGGTAGGAAATTTCCTACCCCTTGCCGAAATGGCCGGTAGTCATGGCGTCGCCTTATGGATCTGACGCCCTATCGGCAGCCGGTCGAACTTTGCCGTTCGAAAACGAAAAGATGGGAGAGCGAGGAAAGATTTGAAGATTTTCAGCGAGTCTTGCGAATAGAGAATGGACCACTTCTCATGGCACTACCTTAATAAAGGCGCAGTACGTAGCCCGTATGCAGCGCAGCGGAATACGGGGAAAATGCACAGTTGCGGCACCATTACCCGGATTGCGCTGCGCTCCATCCGGGCTACATACCATGGTTGTCCCGGCATCCGGTTCTAAGGTAGTGCCTGAAGATCAGATTCGACTATTCGCCTGATTTCCCGGGCGACAGGTCGGAAAGCACCGATTTCTCAGCCGTCGGCGTTGCGCTCCAGCAGGCCATGCTCCAGGGCGTAGCGCACCAGTTCCGCCGAGTTGGCGAGATTCATTTTTTCCAGGACATGGGTCTTGTGCGTGCTGACGGTTTTGACCGACAGGTTGAGTCGTTGTCCAATCTCGGTCAGCCCATGGCCTTGCGCGATGAATTTGAAGATTTCAAATTCCCGATCGGAGAGCCGGGTATGGGGCGGGGTGTCTCCGCGTACCGTTGCGGCCAGCAGCACCTGGGTGGCGGAGTCGGAGAGGTAAACGCCGCCCTGGGCGATCTTGCGTATGGCGACGATAAGTTGTTCGGATGCGCAGTCCTTTGTTAGATAGCCCAATGCGCCGGCCCTGAGCGCGCGGGCCGCGTACTGGTTTTCGGCGTGCATCGACAGCACGAGCATGCGCAGTTTCGGTTTTTCCAGTTTCAGGCGCTTGATGAGTGCAATGCCGGACAAGCCCGGCATCGACAGGTCGAGCACTGCGATATCGAATTCCCGGGCTTTTGCCTGGGCGAGTGCCTCGTCCCCGGTAGCGGCTTCGGCCGCAATTTCGATATCCGCGCTTTGGCCGAGAATCTGCTTGAGCCCTTCGCGAACCAGTTGATGATCGTCGGCCAGCAGCAGGCGGATCATGGACTACTCCGTTGGGAGGGGGGGCTGCAAGGGGACCTGTACGCTCACCCGGGTTCCGCCCAGAGGCGTTTGGCCGATATCGAGGGTGCCGCCGACATGATTTGCGCGTTGGCGCATGCCACGGATGCCCAGAGTACGTGTTTTGCCCAGATCATCGGGGGCAATGCCGCGCCCGTCATCCTCGACTTCCAGTTGCAATACCCCGTCATCGATCGCCAGCCGTATCCAGGTATTGCGTGCCTGGGCATGGCGCGCAACATTGGTCAGCGCCTCCTGCAGGATGCGGAACAGGGTCATGACGCGGCCACGATTCAGTTCCGCCAGGGCATCCTCGGCGGGCATCTGGATGTCGCATGGGATGCCGAAACGTTCGGAGAAGTCTTCGGCCAGCCAGGCAACGGCATCGGGAAATCCCAGGTCATCGAGCATCAGCGGGCCCAGGTGCGCCGAAATACGGCGCACCGAGGCAATCGTCTGGTCCAATGTGTGATTCATGCGCCCGGCTTTGGCAGCCGTTGCCGCATCGCCATCCGGCAGACGGTCGCGCAGCCAGATCAGATCCATTTTCAGCGCGGTCAACAACTGGCCGAGTTCGTCGTGCAATTCGCGCGCGATGCGGGTTTTTTCTTCTTCGCGGGCTTCGTGAATCTGGCCTGACAGCACATGGAGTTCGTGCTGGTGGAGTTTGATTTTTTCTTCCTGGCTGCAGCGCTCGCTGACATCGCGCAGAATCACGGTAAACAATTGGCCCCCCTCTCCCGAGCTGTGCGATATCGACGCTTCGATCGGAAATTCCTCGCCGCTGTCAAGGCGCCGCGCCCATAACACGGTGGTGTCGCCCATACGGCGGCTGGTTACCCCGGTTTTTCCGAAGGTTTCCACATGGTTCCGGTGCGCGGCGTGAAAGCGCTCAGGTATGAAGCGGTCGAGGGAGGCGCCCAGCGCCTGGTCACGTCGGCAGCGAAACAACTGTTCCGCCGCCCGGTTGAACAGAACGATGCGCAGCCCGGCGTCCACGGTGATGATGGCATCCATGGCGGAATGCACAATGGTGGCCAGTCTTGCCTCGGTGACGTCCAGCCTGTCGGACAGGTGCCGAGATTGGACCCGGGCACCCAAGGCGGTGCGCGTAATGATAAGTAGGAACGCCCCGATCAGCGCCAAATCGATCATCGAGTCCAGTGCATCCAGCCAAGGCCGGTCCTCGGGGTACCGCTGGATGGCGAAATGCACCACCAATTCCGCGGCGACGACACCGATCGTGGCCGCGATCATCCAGGGTTTGATGGTAGAACGCACCGACATTTCAGGCTTCAAACCTTCAAACTGATTGATTGATACATATCAATCCTGGGTGGGCGGATAACTGGCAATGTGACGGCCAAGAACGTGCAATTCAAGTGACTTGGAGGATTTTGACCCAAATGAATTACCCTTCATCGGATATGGTGGTCGATCCGGCGCTCATTCGTAAGTACGACAAGAGTGGGCCGCGTTATACCTCGTACCCCAGCGCCGATCACTTCGTGGAGGCCTTCGGCGAGAAGAATTACCTGCATTGGCTCGCGAATCGCAACATCGGTGGCATCCAGCAGCCGCTGTCACTATACCTGCATCTGCCATTTTGCGAATCGCTGTGTTTTTATTGCGCCTGCAACAAGGTCGTGACCCGCGATCATCGTCGTTCCGGAAAGTATATCAATTACTTAATGCTCGAAATGGGTCTGATATCGGAACTGCTCGCCGCCGATCGCCAGGTATCGCATCTACACTGGGGGGGCGGCACCCCGAACTTTCTGACCCAGGACGAGATGTCCCAGTTGATGGCGGCTTTCAACACCCATTTTGAACGGCTCCCGGACTTCGAGGCTGCCATCGAAATCGATCCCAGAACGGCGGAACCCGGTTTGATGGGGTTTCTTGCCGGGCTGGGATTTCGCCGTGTTTCCCTTGGTGTGCAGGATTTTGACCCTGAAGTTCAGAAAGCCGTCCATCGCGTCCAAAGCGAATCGGTTACGCAAAGGGTCATGGAAGAGGCCAGGGCAGAAGGATACCAATCCATCAATGTCGATCTGATTTATGGTTTGCCCAAACAGACGCTGGATGGTTTCAACTCGACGCTGGACCGGATTATCGCGCTCAACCCGGATAGAATCGCACTCTACCGTTATGCCCATCTTCCGCTCCAATTCAAGCCGCAACGCCGCATTGCCGAGGCGGATTTGCCCTCCGCGGAAACCGATCTGCAGATTCTTACCCTGGCCGTGGGCAGGCTGATCGCAGCGGGGTATCTTTATATCGGCATGGATCATTTCGCCAAGCCGAACAATGCGTTGGCCGTGGCTCAGCACCAGGGCCGCTTGCATCGCAATTTCCAGGGTTACTCGGCACAAGCGGAATCGGACATGCTGGGATTTGGCGTATCCGCGATCGGGCGCGTCGGCCCGACCTACGAACAGAACATGAAGAACATCGAGGACTATTACGCCGCCATCGATGCCGGGCGGCTGCCGGTGTTTCGCGGGCTGGTTTTATCCCAGGACGATCTGTTGCGGCGCGCCGTGATCCAGGCCTTGATCTGCCAGTTTCGTCTGTCGCTGGAATCTATCGAACTGGCCTATCTGATCGAATTCAGGAAGTACTTTTCCCAGGAACTACAAGAATTGAAACCGCTCGAAGACGACGGGCTGGTGGAAGTTCAACCCGATTGGATCATCGTCACGCCCAAGGGCAGGCTGATGGTGCGCATTGTCTGCATGGTGTTCGACCGTTATCTGAGGCAGAGCCGGCAGCACGAGGGCTATTCCAAGGTGATGTAATAGCGCGCTCGGGCGGCTGCCTCGTTTGCATGGGCGCTACAAATCGCGTGCGTTCGCATTGAGTACCTGCCTCGCAGCGTCGATGACTTCGGAAGCCGTCAGGCCAGCAGGTCCGATGCCGCTCGCAACGAGTTTGTCGGCGGCCAGGCCGTGCAGATGCACTCCGGCCAGTAATGCCTGATCGGGATCGCGGCATTGTGCGGTCAGCGACGCGATGATGCCGGTCAGTACGTCACCCATGCCCGCCGTCGCCATGCCGGGGTTACCGCTGGTAGTGATATACCAATTGGCGTTTTTCAGGGTGCAGATGCTGCCATTGCCTTTTAATACCACGCTGGCGTTGAAACGCTCGGACAGTGCACGCGCCGCCGCGATGCGGTCCTCCTGAATATTCGCCGTGCTGGCGGCGAGCAGGCGGGCGGCCTCGGCGGGGTGCGGCGTCAAAATTGAAGGCGCACTGCGAGCGGACAGTTTTTTCTGCAATCCGGTGTCATTTGCGATGAGGTTCAGGGCATCGGCGTCGAGGATCAAAGGTGCGGCATGGGCAAGCGCAGTGGCAACCGCGTGTTGCGCCGCTTGCGAGGTACCCAGGCCCGGGCCGATGGCGAGGCAATCCAGTGCTTCGGAGTTGAGCAATTCCTGCGCGGAGCGCAGCATGAGTTCGGGCTGCAGAAAATCCACCGCAGGACCTTCGGCGAGCAGTCCGATCAAGACCCGTCCCGCGCCGAGTTTCAAGGCCGCGCGCCCTGCCAACAGTACGGCGCCGACCATGCCGGGCGCACCGCCGAGAATGCCAACGTTGCCAAACGTACCTTTGTGACTGTTGCGTGGGCGGGGCGGGATCGCAGATGCGATCAGTGCTGTTTCGATGCGCCAGCCCTTGGGTTCGGCCGATTTCGGAAGATCGATCCCGAGGGATTCGAGGCGGACTTCGCCCGCGTGATCCGGGCCGTCGAGGGTCAACAGGCCCGGCTTGAGACCGATGTATGTGATGGTGCAAGCGGCGCGCACCGCGCCCCCCAGAATGCGGCCGCTATCGGCATGCAGGCCGCTCGGAATGTCCAGAGCAAGAACCCGGGCATGACATGCATTGATCCAGTTCACCCATTCCAGATAACGGCCCGCGATCGGACGTTCGAGCCCGATGCCGAACAGGCCGTCAATGATTAAATCCCAGTCACGCGTCGCTGGGGTGGTATCGGTCATTGTCCCGCCGGCCATCTTCCAGGCACGCAGCGCGGCGGCGGCATCGGACGGCAATTTTTCCTCCGCACCGGCAAATATCACGCCGACATCGAATTGCCAGCTTTTCAGGTGTCTTGCTACGACCATGGCATCGCCGCCGTTGTTTCCCGGTCCGGCGAACAACAAGATACGCTTGTCCGTGCCACCGACTAACTCGCGCGCGAGTTTCGCCGCGGCCAGGCCGGCTTTTTCCATTAATGGCGCTGGCGATGGGCCGCCAAGCGCCGCCTGCTCAATGGCGCGAATTTGCGCCGATAGATATATGGGTGTCAGGGTAGGAAGCATGCAAACAGTTTACGCCTCACTAACGGTATAATCCGCGCTCGAAAATTACCACGATCCGTTAATGCCCGGCCTCCTGACGCTGCGCGGTCGCAACGCCCTGTCGGACTTCCGCCTCAAGAAGCTTTCGCAACGCCTCCAATCGATCGCGCCTGCGATCACCTCCGTTAGCGCGGAATATTGGCATTTTGTCTCGCTGAGAGATGCGCTCCCGGCAGCGCAGCGGCGAATTCTGGACCGCATTCTGACCTACGGCTCCATTTCGTCAAGACGTGGGGAGTCATACGCGACCCAAGTCATCGTTGTTCCCCGTATCGGTACCATTTCGCCCTGGGCCTCCAAAGCCACCGAGATCGCTCGCGGTTGTGGACTGGGGCCGGTGGAACGTATAGAGCGGGGAGTGGTGTACTACCTGGGTTCGCGTTCCGGGCAGACACTGACCGCACACGATCATCAGGCTCTCGCGCCGCTCTTTCATGATCGGATGACCGAATCCATCCTGCATTCGATGGACGAGGTTTCACGGCTGTTCCAACAGATTGCTCCGCAAGCATTGACCCGGATAAGCCTGCTGAAAAGCGGACGGAAAGCTCTGGAGCAGGCCAACCGGGAACTTGGGCTGGCCTTGTCGGAAGACGAAATCGATTATCTGCTTGATAATTTCCAGCGCATGCAGCGTGATCCGACAGACGTCGAATTGACCATGTTCGCGCAGGCCAATTCGGAACATTGCCGGCACAAAATTTTCAATGCTGACTGGATTATCGACGGCAAGCCGCAGCCGAAATCGCTATTCGGCATGGTGCGCCACACACATGCCAGTCATCCGCAGGGTACGGTGGTGGCGTATTCGGACAATGCCGCGATCATGCAAGGGGTCGATACGGCGCGGTTTGTTCCCGGCCCCGCCGGCGTTTACCACTACGTGGCAGAACCCACTCATACATTGATGAAGGTGGAAACCCACAATCATCCCACCGCCATTGCCCCTTATGCCGGCGCGGCCACTGGCGCCGGGGGCGAAATTCGCGACGAAGGCGCCACCGGACGCGGCGCCAAACCGAAAGCCGGCCTGAATGGTTTTTCGGTTTCGCATTTGCGCATTCCGGGTTTCGAGCAGCCCTGGGAAAAAGATGCCATCGGCAAACCCGAACGGATTTCCTCTGCGCTCGCCATCATGCTGGAAGGCCCGATTGGCGCCGCGGCATTCAACAACGAATTCGGGCGTCCGAATTTGTGCGGCTACTTTCGAACTTTTGAGCAGGCCGTCAATGGCACGGTGCGCGGTTACCACAAGCCCATCATGCTGGCGGGCGGTGTGGGTGCGATCGCGGCGTCGCAGTCATATAAAGAAAAAATTGTTCCCGGTGCGCTGCTGGTTCAACTTGGCGGGCCCGGCATGTTGATCGGCATGGGCGGCGGTGCGGCATCCAGCATGAATACCGGCAGCAATCTTGCCGATCTGGATTTCAATTCTGTTCAACGTGGCAATGCGGAAATCGAACGCAGGGCCCAGGAAGTCATCGACCGCTGCTGGGCGATGGGTAGCGCCAACCCGATTCTGTCGATTCACGATGTCGGCGCGGGGGGGCTCTCCAACGCATTGCCGGAACTGGTGCATGGCGCCGAGTGCGGCGGACGAATCGATTTGCGCAAAATTCCTTCCGAAGAACCTGGCATGACGCCCGCTCAGATCTGGTGCAACGAATCCCAGGAACGATACGTCATGGCGATTGCGCCGGATCGCATCCATACCTTCGATGCCTTGTGCAAGCGCGAACGCTGCCCCTACGCTGTTGTAGGTACCGCCACCGGCGATGGCTGGCTGAAAGTGGAAGACCCGTTATTGGGCGAGCCGCCGGTGGACATGGATCTTGGTGTGCTGCTGGGCAAACCGCCGAAAATGACGCGGGATGTGGCGCATCGTTCCGGCAAACTGCGCCCGCTGGATTTGCGTGGCATCGATCTGCGCGAGGCCATTGAACGGGTATTGCGATTTCCCGCGGTAGCCGATAAGACCTTTCTGATTTCGATCGGGGATCGTACTGTGGGCGGCCTGTGTTCGCGCGATCCCTTTGTCGGCCCCTGGCAGGTTCCCGTCGCCGACGTCGCCGTCACCTCGATGGGATTCAAGACTTATCAAGGCGAGGCGTTTGCCATCGGCGAACGCACCCCCTTGGCATTAATCAACGGGCCAGCCTCTGGGCGCATGGCGGTAGGCGAGGCGCTGACCAATATTGCCGCGGCCCGGATCGAAAAAATCGGCGACGTCAAATTGTCCGCCAACTGGATGGCGGCAGCCGGCCATCCCGGCGAAGACGCCATATTGTTCGACACCGTCAAAGCGGTTGCCATGGACCTATGCCCGGCCTTGGGCATCAGCATTCCCGTGGGCAAGGATTCGATGTCCATGCGCACGGCCTGGAAAGAAAGCGGCAAGGACAAGGAAGTGGTGTCGCCGTTGTCTCTGATTGTGTCGGCGTTTGCGCCCTGCGTAGACATTCGACATACGCTCACGCCCCAGCTTCAGCCTCTGGAGGACAGTGTCCTGTTGTTGGTGGACCTCGGGTCGGGCAAGAATCGTCTGGGCGGCTCGGTGCTGGCCCAAGTGTACGGCCAGCTTGGCGATCAGGCGCCGGATGTCGATTGGGCAGAAAAGCTCAAGGCGTTTTTTGCCGTGGTTCAGCAACTCAACCAGGAGCGAAAAATCCTGGCCTATCATGATCGCTCCGATGGCGGTCTGCTCGCCACGCTGGCGGAAATGATGTTTGCTTCGCATCTGGGTATCAGCGTCGATGTTGAGGGCGATCCGCTGGCCGCATTATTTACCGAGGAACTCGGCGCAGTATTGCAGGTGAGGGCGGCCGAACAGATTGCGGTGGTCGATGCGTTTCATCAAGCGGGACTGTCGGGCGAGGTCCGGAGGCTTGGAAAAATCAATCACAGTGGTGAATTGGTCCTGCGCGCACCGGGCGGAGAAATTTTTCGTGCATCGGGAATTGCCTTGCAGCGAGTCTGGGCCGAAACGACTTTCCGCATGCAGCAGCTTCGCGACAACCCCGACTGCGCGCAGCAGGACTACGACCGGATTCTCGACGCGACCGATCCCGGGATAAATCCTCGCCTCAAATTTGACCCAGCCGAGGACGTCGCGGCTTCCTTCATCGCCAAAGGCATCCGTCCCCGGATTGCCATCTTGCGCGAGCAAGGGGTCAACGGTCAGATCGAAATGGCCGCCGCCTTCGATCGCGCCGGATTCGAGGCGCTGGATGTGCACATGAGCGACATCATCGCGGGTCGCGCGTCATTGTCCGGTCTGCAAGGGCTGGTCGCCTGCGGTGGTTTTTCTTATGGCGACGTGTTGGGGGCCGGGGAGGGCTGGGCAAAATCGATTCTGTTCAATGCCAGGGCAAGAGAGGAATTCGAGGCATTTTTCCATCGCGGAGATTCTTTCGCGTTGGGGGTGTGCAACGGCTGCCAGATGATGAGCAACTTGCACGAAATTATTCCTGGTACCGGGCACTGGCCACATTTCGTGCGCAACCGGTCCGAGCAGTTCGAGGCGCGCTTTGTCATGCTGGAAGTGACCAAAAGTCCGTCACTGTTTTTTGCCGGCATGCAGGGCAGCCGTATTCCGGTGGCGATGGCGCATGGGGAAGGTTATGCGGAATTTACCTCGAAAAGTATGCTGGCTGCCGCACGGGGCCTGGTGGCGCTGCGCTTTGTCGATAATCGCGGCAACGCAACCGAACGTTATCCCCTCAATCCGAATGGTTCTCCTGAAGGCATCACGGGGCTGACAACTGCGGATGGGCGCTTCACCATCCTGATGCCGCATCCGGAGCGGGTGTTTCGCACGGTGCAGAATTCCTGGCACCCGGAGGGCTGGGGCGAAGACGGGCCCTGGATGCGAATGTTCAGGAATGCCCGTGTCTGGATCGGCTGACGCCTATATTTAACCTTAGCTGCTTTTCTACCCATCACTTCACATGCCAGGCCTAGAGATCAGCCAGGAAGCGGGCGTTCGTTACCTGCAATTCGATAAAGACTGGGTTCAGGGCGCCATGCGGCTTTCCGATCCGACTGCGCTGGAACTGGCTTATTCCCGAGAGATGATGGTCGCCTTGCTCCTGCACGAGCAAAGGAGCTGGCCGAAGTCGGTCTTGCAGGTGGGTCTGGGGGCGGGATCGATCAGCCGATTTCTCCATCGGTACTGCCCAAAGGCGCGCTTGGTCGTGGTGGAAATCGATCCACGGGTCCTTATCACCGCCTGGCAAAGTTTCGAGCTGCCGAAAGAATCCTCGCGATTTCGCGTTGAACTGGACGACGGCTATCGGTACATGGGCGAAACACGTGATCGGTTCGACTGGATTATCATCGACGGATTCAAGGCGGGGGCAAGACAAAGCCGTCTCGACAGCCTATCGTTCTATCGTTCCTGCCGAAAACGGCTTGCCAATGAGGGCATGATGGCGGTCAATCTGATCGGGAAACGTCAGGAGGTGAAGGCCTATATCGAACGGATCCGTCGGGCATTCGACCATCAGGTTGTGGCGCTTGATCGCTGCGAAGAAAATACCGTGGTGCTGGCCGGTGCGCTGCCGCGCCTGGACGTGAAAGAATTGCGCAAGCGCGCGCTGAAGCTCAGGGCTTCTGCCGGGCTCAATCTGACCCGCACGATCTTCAAGTTGGTCAGAGCGCAAAAGTTGTGATCTGGCGCTCGGCTCGAAATTTTGCAATCGTGACCCACTGAGTAGGATGGGTTGAGCGCTGCGATACCCATGCTGCAGGGTCATCTATGATGGGTATCGCTGCGCTCAACCCATCCTGCGGGGAGTAACGTGGAAAAACCCTCTGCACAGGTCAGGGTAACACCAAGCAGCATAACCGTCAGGTCATCAAATTCAAGAGCGTAGACACAGAGAGCACAGAGCAAAAACAAGATAGGGCACAGAGGCACACGAAATGAGGAATCACGTCATTGTTCGCACCCCAAATATTTTCTCTATGAACTCCCTTCATTCTCTGTGCCCTCTGTGTCAACGCCTTTGACCTGCTCTTTCATCTGCCGGGGTTGCGCCAAGCGCCATAATCGTTAGAATGAAACCCAGCGTATTTTTCCTGCGTGTCATTGGCGGTGCATTCCGCCGGGTTTCCGCTCGGCTGGCGCGCCGTCTGAAAAACAATTTTTACCTTTACCTGGCGGCGGCATTCAGCATGCTGGCCGTGCTTGATGCATTTACGTTTCACGCGGTGGTTGATATGCGCCATCGCGCCTACGACGTAATGATCCGCTACCGGATCGTGCAACCGCCCGCCGATCCGCAGATTGTCATCTTGGATATCAACGAGGCCAGTCTGGCCGCGATGGCGGCAGACTTTGGCCGCTGGCCCTGGCCGAGGCAGGTGCTTGGGGAATTCTTGCAGCACCTGGAAGTACAGCAGCCCAAAGCGGTGGTATTCGACATCCTGTTTTCCGACCCCGATGTCTACAATGCTGACAGCGACACTTATTTCGACGAAGCCGTAGCCGGCACGAACAATACGTATTTTCCGTTCTTGCGTTTGCCGCCTGCCAGCGACGGACTTTCCGAGGTCAAACCCTCCATGATTCCTGGCGCCCGGCGCCTCGAAGGTCTCGCGCAGGGCGAGGGCAGCATCGCTGTGGTGCTGCCGTTTTTCAAGTCGGTGCTGGCCAGTGGAAGATTGGGTACCCACAATATTTACCCCGATCGGGACGGCATCGCGCGCCAGTACCGCATGGTTCACGACGAGCAAGGCTGGCGGCTGCCTTCGCTGCCGCTGCGGGTGGGCGCCGATCTGGGTTACGTCCAGCCGCCGTATGCCGACATTCTGCTCAACTGGCGAGGCAAGCCGTTTACCTACCACTATGTCTCGTTCAGCGACGTGTTCCGGGACATGCAAAGCAAGGATAAAAAGCGGTCACAGGATGAGTTCCGCGACAAGATCGTACTGATCGGTTCCACCGCGCCGAGTTTGTTCGATATCAAAGCAACGTCGATGGCGCGCGAGTTTCCAGGAGTGGAGGTTCTCGCCACCGCCATCGACAACCTCAAGCACGACGATTACATCCGCACACCGGCTTCCAGCGTGCCGAATCTGATTGTGGCGCTGCTTATTCTCTGGGCCACTGCTATCGCGCTCTACCGCGATCCCGATTCGGATCGCTTTAACAGCGTATTCGGGCTCTCCCAGATCGCCCTGCTCGGGGTGTCCTATGCAATGATCAATTTGTCGGCCTATCATCTGAACCTGGCCGGGCCGGTGTTTCTCGGCTTCCTGTACTTCTCGGCGGCGAAAGGGTATTCGCTGGCGACAGCCCGGGCTCTGGAGCGCAGCACGGTCGCCGAAACCTTGCGTGACGATCACGTCAACGGAGTGATGGTGGCGGTGTTCCAATTCAACGGCGGAACGGATGTCATCAGTGGGCTGTTTCTGACGCGCCTGCGCAGGGAGCTGCGCAAGCTGTCAACGGAACCGTTGGGCGTGGAGTTCATCAAAGGCAGACAAAGAGGCATGTGGGGGTTGCTGGAAGCCACCGTAATCCTTACCTGGGCGTATCCGTTAAAGGATGAGGCACGCCGCCAGGCCGCACAAGGCGATTTGCAAAAGATGCGCGATGTCTTGCCTGCCCTGATCGATCGCCTGCGTATCGCCGGCGAGACCTTGGCCGGGGAAGGGTCTGCATCCGGATCGGTGGCTGCGGCGGGTAGCGATGCGGCCAGGGCGCAATGGCGCGCCTTGTTCGCGCTGGCGCTGGCCGCGGCCAATAACGAGCAAACGGAGAATAAAAAAGATGCGTAATGCAATCTTGTTGTTGTTCTGTCTATGCCTTCCCGCCACCTTGCTGGCCCAGGAAAGAGGCACGGCACTAAAGGCCGACAGCCTGCTTGCGGAACCTTTCGCCGATGCCAAAAAAGTGGGCGCCGTGGCCAAAGGCGATGTGGTCACGATCCTGAAGAAAACCGGAGGCTGGTTCCAGGTCAAGGGCCCCAGCGCGGATGGTTGGGTGCGGCTTCTCTCCATCCGCCGCGGCGAAGCCGGCAAGGCAAGTACGGCCAAAGAACTCGGCGGTGTCGCCGCCCTTTCCAGCGGCAGAGCGGGGACGGGGCAAATTGTCTCCACCACCGGCGTTCGAGGTTTGAGCGCGGAAGAACTCAAGTCGGCGAAATTCGACGTCGAAGCGCTCAATAAGGCCGAACGTTTTGCAAGCTCCCGTGCCGAAGCGGAGGCATTTGCCAGAGACGGCAGCTTGATCAAACGGGATGTCGGCGCCTTGCCTGACCCGCAGGCAAAATGAGGATATCCCACATGACAAAATTCAGAGGCATTACTTGCATTCTGGTGACAATTCTGTCGGTCCAGGGTGTGGTTCATGCGGTCGATTTGGACAAGCTGAAAAAATTCGAAGAGAAACTCAAAAAATACTCGCGACCCGCCCAGTCCGAGCAGGCAGCGCCTGCGAACGCGACCCCGCCCGCCAACCCAGTCGCAGCGCCGCCGGAAGCGGATTTGCCAAGGATACCGCCGGTTGGAAATGTTCCTGAGGCAGATGAGGTCAAGATTGGCCGCTATGTCGCGGGAAATCTGCTCGGCGCGGCGCCCTTGGTCAACGACGACGCACTGCAAAGCTACGTCAATCGAGTGGGTCGCTGGGTCGCGCTCGCCAGCGAAAGACCCGATCTGAAATGGACCTTTGGTGTGATCGAATCCAAAGCGGTAAATGCCTTCGCTGCGCCGGGTGGGTATGTTTTTCTGACCCGGGGCCTGTACGGTTTGCTGCGCGACGAGGCGGAATTGGCGGGGGTGTTGGGCCACGAGATTGGGCATGTCGTCAGACGGCATCACCTCAAGGTGATGCAGAAAAGTCAGGCGCTGGGGGTGGGTAGCGATTTGATTCGCAAACGGCTGGGCGACAACAAGATTGCCAGGAGCCTGGTGGGGACGGGTGCGGAAATCATGGCGCGTGGGCTGGATCGGGATGCCGAATTCGAGGCTGATCGAATCGGAGTGGTCCTGGCGTCTCGCGCCGGGTATGACCCCTATGGATTACCTTCAGTGCTTCAGGAGATCAGCCATATTTCCGGCGCCGATTCCAGTGTCGCCTTGTTATTCAAGACCCATCCACACCCCGATGAACGCCTTGCCAGGCTGGGTGAGGCAATGGGCAGCCGCTTCGATGCCATGACCGATGGCAAGAATCTGGAACAAAGGCTGGTCTCTACCAGGTAATTTTATAAGTCCGCCTGAAGAGAGCATGGCCCTGACCTGCGGGAGCACGCGTCATCGATTTCCCGTCTGCTAATTTGCATTAACCTGCAATTTGTCAAAGGATTTCGTTTATATCACAATGTCAAATCTGAATATCGAGTTTTAATTTGTTGAAATATTGGGTTTTAGTGATTAATTTGCCACGGGGAAAAAATTCTAGTATTAAAATGAACTTTCCGCGCTAGAATTCGGATATAGAATACAAAAAAGACTTTTCTTCGAAGGCGGTGGTGGACATTTTGGAGGGGGTCGTTGATGGTTAGAAATTCCAGAGGAAATTTTGCAAGGAGACACGGGGTTCGGGCTCCTGTCCAGGCAAGCCTTGTTACTGATGCGAATCAGCCGGATCATCCCCTGACAGCCGGTGGAGTAATCCTTGTCCCAACGTGTGTTCCGAGTGTTTGTTAATCCCCGCCTTCTGAAGCAAACCGGGGATCTGTCGTAATGAATAGACCCTCCGTTCTGCGGCATGTGTTTCTTGGGCGTCTCTACAAGGGGCGCCGCAAATCCGATCTGATGGGCGATAGCGAAGCCCGCTTTCGCGCCTTGGTTCAGAATTCCCACGACATCATCACCATCCACGACGCGCAAGGCATCACGACCTACGAGTCGCCCTCCGCTGCCCGCGTGCTGGGATATCCATCCGGCACCATGATTGGCAAGAGTCCGTTCGAGACCATCCATCCCAGAGATCTCGCCAAGGCAAAAGCTGCCTTCGCCGAGCTGGTGCGCGGCGGGGATGATCCGGCGCCGCTTGTCCTGCGGTTCCGTCGCGCGGACGGCTCCTGGATTCTCCTCGAATCGCTGGGCAACAATCTGCTTGACCACCCTGGCATACGCGGCATTGTTCTGACCTCGCGAGACATCACCGAGCGCAGGCGGGCCGAAAAACAGGTGCACTACCTGGCCAATTACCACCTGCTGACGACGCTTCCCAACCGATTTCTGATGCGCGACCGGCTGGCGCAGGCCATCGTCCAGGCGCAGCGCAGCGAAACGCGTCTGGCCGTGATGCATATCGGTATGGATCGATTCAAGGTTGTCAATGAAACCCTTGGCCATTTTGTTGGGGACTCGGTACTCAAACAAGCTGCCGACCGGATTCGCATGGTGTCGCGAGACGGTGACACCGTGGCCCGGATTGGTGGTGACGAATTTGCCGTGGTGGTATCGAATGTCTTCAGTTATCCCGGTCTGTCGAGCGCGGCCGAATATATTCTCGGCGAACTGTCCCAACCGTTTTCCGGCGAGGGGCAGGAGCTCTTTGTATCGGCATCGATCGGCATCAGTTCGTACCCGGACGATGCGCTAAGCGTCGACGAAGTGATCAAACATGCCGATGCGGCAATGTCGAGCGCCAAGAAGCTGGGCCGCAATAGTTATCAGTTTTTCACGGCGAATCTGAACCACGACGTGCATGAACGCATGCAGATTGAAGCCGGGCTGCGGACGGCAATTCAGCGCGATGAACTGACACTTTTATTCCAGCCCAAAATCGACTTGGCCACTCGCAAGATTTTCGGCGCCGAAGCCTTGCTACGGTGGAATCATCCCAAGTTGGGAGAAATTTCGCCTACGCGCTTCATTCCGATCGCGGAAGACGCCGGGCTGGTCGGCCAGATTGGCGAATGGGTACTGCGCAAGACATGCCGGCAGATTCGCGACTGGCAGGACGCCGGATACCGTTTGCAGGTGGCCGTCAACGTGTCAGCCCGGCAGTTCCAGCAGTACGATGTGGCGGAACTGGTCAGTAAGATTCTGCTGGAAACCGGTGCCCTGGCGTGCAATCTCGGGATAGAACTGACCGAAAGCACGGTGATGCGCGATGCCGAAGCTTCGATCGTGACATTGGAGCGTTTGTCGGCGCTGGGCGTGGATATCGCGGTGGACGATTTTGGCACCGGATATTCCAGCCTTTCCTATCTCAGGCGCCTGCCGCTTGACCAGCTCAAGATCGATCAGACCTTCGTACGCGACATCTCCACCGACCCCAACGACGCGGCAATTGTCCGGTCGATTATCACGCTTGCACACAGCCTGGGAATCCGGGTCATCGCGGAAGGCGTGGAAACGGAGGCACAATTGGCTTTTTTAAATAATAACGGCTGCCAGTACGCCCAGGGCTATTTATTCGGCGAACCACTGAGCGCCGAGGACTTGATACGACTGGTCGATCAGCCCGAGCGTAGTGTGGCGTAATGCGCCGGGCGCAACTAGGAGCCTGTCGGACTCAGGATTATTCGGCTGCAACGGCGGGAGAGCGGTCCATATTTCGCCGCGTTCTCCTTACATATTCCCGATATGCGCGTCGAAATCGTCAAAATCTGTCCTCGCGCTCCCACCGTTTCGCTTTCGAACACCTGAGTCCG
>CAMDKM010000009.1 GCA_945900965.1 Bordetella parapertussis
ATTGCTGGCAAAGGGCTTTGCAACTACCGAGGCAATCCTGATCATCGCACGAAAGCTATTGCGCATCGCCTTCGCTATCTGGACCACAGGTAGGCCATTCAATCCCGACAAAATAGGAAAAAAGACTTGCCAAAAACCATAGGAACTACCCTTGCGTTTACTACGGTCGGCGTGAAATAGTGGCAATGAGAACAACATTCACCAGAACGGATGAGTTTTGCGATGTTTGACGCCTAGGGAGGTCGCATGAGGCCAATTGTCTGCGCAGTAGCGGGCATGTTATTGCTGGAAATTCTTAGCGGCAGTGCGCGCGCCGACGAAAAGTCCGCCAGCGCGCGGGCGGAAGTTTTGCGGCTTCGCAAGGAAATTGGTGCGCTGGTGGGTCCGGCGACCTGTTCGAATCTGGTGAATTGCCGGGTTGCCGCGCTGGGTATGAACGCTTGCGGCGGTGGCGCTACTGAGTATCTTGCCTATTCCTGGCTGTCGACCGACAAGGCTGCGATTGAGACCAAGCTGGCCGAGTACGATTTCGCGCTGGAGGATGCGCAGAAACTGGGGGTCGTGGCCAGAGCGTGTATCAGGGCGCCAGAGCCGGTGGCCGCGTGCGTCAACAGGCGCTGCGTCATTCCCGGCGACAAATAAAAAATCCCGAGGCAGTTGCCGGCTGCGGGATTGCGCGCCAACGGCTACCTACAGGTAGCGGTGCGAGAAGGCGCGCTTTTACTCAGGCCTTGACGATATTGGGGGCAGCCCTCGAATACGTACCTCGGGTATCGACGATCAGTTGTGCATTACGTCGAATCATCTCGTAGTCGAATACATCATGATTGGTGGCAATCAAGACGAGGTCATATGAAGCAATGCTGCTTTCGTTGATGGCGACGCTTTTCAGGTCGAAGTGATACTTGCGCATCCTGGGAAACACGGGAACATGCGGATCGCAGTATTCCACGCTGGCTCCCTTGGCATTCAGAAGCGTCATTAACTCCACCGACGGAGATTCCCGCATGTCGTCGACATTCTTTTTGTACGCGATACCGAGCACCAAAATGCGGCTCCCCTTCACGGGTTTGCCGCGCTCGTTAAGCGCGTCCACGACCTTGCCTACCACCCAATGCGGCATGCTGCTGTTGATTTCACCTGCCAGTTCGATGAATCGCGTATTCACTCCATATTGACGAGCTTTCCACGTGAGGTAAAACGGATCAATGGGAATGCAATGACCTCCCAGACCCGGGCCCGGGTAATACGGTACAAAGCCAAAAGGCTTCGTTGCGGCGGCCCGGATAACTTCATGGATGTCGATGTCCATGCGGTCGGCAATGATTTTCATTTCGTTGACCAGTCCGATATTGACCGAGCGGTGGATGTTCTCGAGCAATTTGGTCAGTTCGGCGGCCCGCGTGGAACTGACTGCTACTACCTTGTCAACAGCCTTGCCGTAAAGAGCGACGCCAAGCTCAAGGCAAGCCGGTGTCGATCCGCCGCAAATTTTCGGGATCGACTGGGTGGAGAAATCGGGATTGCCAGGGTCTTCGCGTTCGGGAGAAAAACATAGAAATATATCCTTTCCTACCCGGAATCCTTGTTTCTCAATTCTGGGCTTCAGTTCCTCTTCCGTGGTACCCGGATAAGTGGTGCTTTCCAGAGAAATGATCTGACCGGCGCGAAGATTGGGAAGCAAGGACTCCATCGTGCCGATTACAAAGGAAAGGTCGGGTTCCCGGTAGGCATTGAGCGGAGTCGGAACGCAGATGATCAGCGCGTCCGGTTCGCCGGCGCGGGAGAAGTTGGTAGTGGCCTCGAAACCCCTTGCCCGGGCGGCCAATACCCTGGAGTCCGAAATGTGCATAAAATAGCTTTTCCCTGCCGATATTGCCGTCGATTTGTTCACGTCGATGTCGAATCCGAGAACCTGGAATCCGGCCTCGGCAAATCGCAAGCTAAGTGGAAGGCCCACGTAACCCAGTCCGATAACGCCGATACGGGCGGTGCGATTGTTAATGCGTTCCGCTAAAGATACCGAGAACTCAGTTCCGCCGTCCATGTGTAAGTTTCCTCTTCCGATGGTTGCCTATCAAAGACCCGTTATGCTGCTTGTGATGCCTGGTTCCACATTTCGTTGGAGGATTTCAGAGTTTTTCTGAAATGGAAGGGCCAGACGAGATATATCGCGCATCACAGTGCTTCTTCCAATTGCACCAAGTCCCGGGTGTATTTCAAATACCATTCAACGAACTGCTGTATTCCCACTTCGACAGGAGTGCCGGGCAGGAGTCCTACGGCCGCTGCCAGTTCGGATGTGTCGGCATAGGTCTGGAGCACATCCCCTGACTGCATCGGCTCAAAGGCGATGACGGCCTTTTTGCCCAGGCAGTTTTCTATCACCTTGATGAAGTACATCAGGTTTGTCGGATTACTGTTGCCAATGTTGTAGATCCGGTAAGGAGCGCAACTGCTTGCCGGATCCGGAGATTGGCTATTCCACTTGGCATCGGGTGTCGCCGGGATGTCCAGTATTCGAACAATTCCCTGAACAATGTCATCCACATAAGTGAAATCGCGCGCCATATTCCCAAAATTGAAAACTTTTATGGGGCGACCCGCGAGAATCGATTCGGTAAATTTGTAATACGCCATGTCAGGACGACCCCATGGACCATAAACTGTAAAAAATCTCAGCCCAGTGCAAGGCAGTCCATACAAATGGGCATAGCTATGCGCCATTGCTTCATTGGCCTTCTTGGTGGCTGCATAAAAAGACACGGGATGGTCGGCTACCGCATGTTCCGAGAACGGCATCATCCGGCTCGCCCCATAAACGGAACTGGTGGAGGCATACACAAGGTGCTCGATGGCGTGGCGTCGGCACGCTTCGAGAATATTGAAGAATCCGACAATATTGCTGGACACATACTCCTCCGGATGATCGATGGAATGGCGCACACCCGCCTGCGCGGCCAGATGCACCACTCGATCCGGGCGGTGATCCAAAAACACCTTCCTTACTGCCGCCGAATCCTCGATGGCTGACTTCACAAAAGAAAATGTCTTGTGGCGCATTAACCGCGCAAGGCGAGCCTGCTTGAGCCGCACGTCATAGTAGTGGTTGAGGTTGTCAATACCGACGACCTCGAATCCGCTTCGCAGAAGGGCCAAAGCGACATGTGAGCCGATGAATCCGGCGGCGCCCGTGACGAGAATTTTCATGATGGCATCTAATTGGATGACTAAAAGTTATACGTAACGCTCAGTTCACCGTATTTTGCTTTTCGGCCCGCCTGGGCCCCATAAGCGCGGCCAGCCGTGAACGTTGCACCGGTAATAACAAACTCCCAGCTTTTCGATTCTCGAACTGCGATAACTACGTCAATTTCGTGGCCGAGTTCCCGGTTTGTACCGTCAAGGGGCGCGCCGATGCGGAATCCAGATATCGTGCTGGCTGCCACACTCTGTCGATATCGATGCATGAGCAGGTCGACGGAGGATTCCTTCGTGGGACGAAAGCCAAGTCCGCCGGTGAGTACTTCCAGATTTGCCAGGGTGGGTTGCGTCAGCTCGCCGTAGTAACGAAAGCGCTTGACACCAAGAAGGCGCGATTTATTCTCTTCCAACCCGGTCTGCCGAAATGCGCGGTCGACTCCGTCTGAGGGATCGCAGTCGCCGGAACCCCGGGCAAATCCGAAATTGACAGACGGACGCAGCGACCAATCCAGTTGCAGGCCGAGTCCAAGATCGATGGCGTGGCCGGATACACGCCGCTCGCGCATACCTTGAATCTGACTAGTAGTGGAATTAACGCTGCTATATTCGACCAGCCTTTCGTCTCCGCGTACCGACGCGGTATCGAACCAGTAGATAAATCGGCCTTCGGAACCGAAGCGTACGTTGCCCGAGGCTCGCAGCCCGATCCATCTAAGCTGCGCATCGGAACCATCGCGGCGGTCTCGGGGCAAAAGAAAGCCGGTGACGCCGGTCTCCGAATCGTCGCGTTGGTTCAGGTAGAACAGCTCGAGATTGTGGCGCCGAAGATAGCGCCAGCCCACATGAGCCAAGACACGTCGTACGTCTTCTTGCGCCGGATCGATTTCCCGCGAGACGACGGTGGGGGCAAGCTCCCTGGCCCAGGCGACTTGGGCAGTCAGCGAGGATCCGACGATTTGCAGCCTCACGGCGTCCAGATCGTCGTCCCACCACCAGGAGCGGCGCTCACGAAAATTCATACGTCCGACTTGTATTGCGCTGCCCAGTGGGCCGTCGAGATAGATCCACATCTGACCGCGTTCGACGGTGGCGTCCGAGGATTCTCCACCGGCTTCTTTCTGGGTTTCGATCTCGGTGAGGCCTTTCATTTCGAGAAAGATGCGGGAGTTGCCGCCAAGCTTGTAAAGAGCCTCCAATTGAAATTCCTGGTCAAGGCGGGTCAGATCGTCCTTCGCACCCTCGGCCAGCGCAAAATCCTTGCGTCTGAAAATGGACGACTGAAATTCTCCGGTGATAGCGAGGGGACGACCACCAACCGAGAGGGTGTACGGGTCGTCTCGGCGGCGCTCATCAAGACGGCGCGTCAAGTTGGCAGCATCGTTTGCCGGGGTGACGCCCGCTTCGGTCTCCAGAGCTCTCGGCTTGGAGGAATCGGATAGCGTGGGTGCGGGCGATTCAGTTCCTGACGGCTCGGATGGGGGGGCCGCAATGACGTTACAACTGGAAATAATCAGTGCGACAAAACCGGCCAGTCTCGACGTCACGCTAGTCATGCCGGGTTTTCTTTTGCGCGACTTCGAAGGCTTGTGCCATGTTCGCCAAGCGAGCCTTCGAATGTCCGGACAAGAAGCGAAGCAATTCCCGAAGAATTGAAAAATCCTCATCTGCCAGGCATGCATGGTGCAACATGATGCCCACGGGATTTTGGCGGGCTGCCGCCTCGGCTATTTGCAGGCCGCGGGCGGCGAGTCCAGCGCCGCCGGCGAGTGGCGGTTTTGCCCAGTCCATAATTATCGAGGCTGGAGCCAATCCGTTCAGGGCCAGCTCGGGGGCCGTGGCATCGCGAGAAAGGGCGGCGAACCCGAGGTCGTTCAGAGCCGCGACAGTCTCCTGCGTACAGCGATTCCAGGGCGGAGTGAATATCGGTTCCACATGGTGGCCAAGTAACTGCGCAAGGCGTGCGCGCCCGGCGGCGATGTCCTGCCGTTGTTGCTTGAATCCGCGACTGCCGCCGAATTCGGATTTGCGACCCTGCGTCTCGTGATTGGAGTGGCGGAATCCGTGCTGATGGAAGCACAATCGGCGCTCTGATTCTTCGCGACGATCGCGCAGAGTTGCCGCCAACTCCTCACTGATAGCCATCGGTATGACGGCAACGTCGATCGGCGCGTCTTCTTCCGAAAATGCATCGAGCAAGCGCAATAGCGCCTTGTCTTCCCAGCCGGCATCGTCGTCCCGGAAGAAGAAAATGGCCGGGGTCGACAATGATTCGAGTCTGTTGCGCAAGGGATCAAGCCAGTGGCTCATGCGCTTACCGCCCATTCGGAGCTTGTTACTTCGCACGACTCCACACCCAGCATTTGTTTCAGGATGCGGCTTGTATTGGCGGCGCCCGACATGTCCAGGGCCAACTGAGGTGAGGGACCATTGGTGGTCATGGACATTTCCGCGGCGAGTCGCGCAGCGCTTATGCCGGCTGGATCGAGAATGTGTATGACGCCCAGTGTTTCGAGACGGCGGGCGCGATTCATCTGTTCGTCTTCGCGCCCTTCCGCATAGGGCACAACCAGAGCACGCACGCCGCTTTGCACAATTTCCAGAGCGGTGTTGTATCCGCACTGACTCAAGCTGAGTCCCGCACTCTGAAACTCGGCGGCCATATCGGGGACCGAACGCACCAGTTCCATTCCCTCGCGTCCGGTGGCAAGTTCCCGCAGACGCTGCCATTGCGGCTCGGGCAACAACGGACCGGCTATCAAGCGCATCGGAATCCGGTATTGCTTCCAAAGTGTGGCCTGAGCATGAATGGCTGCGGCGAACAGAGCATGACCCGCCGCTCCTCCTCCTGCGGACACGAGTACGTGCGTCCCCCGCGCGGGAAGTGGCGTCGGGATTTTCTCCGGTACAACAAAGCCGGTGTATCGGACCGGGGTTTTGAGAGGTTTGGCGGGCTGAAAGGTTTCTCCCAGTTTCGCAAAACGTGGATCGGCGTGTACCAAGACGGCATCGAAATAACGATCTGTGATCCAGCGGGCCCGTTCATCATGGTGTTGCTGGTCGGGACGGGTACCAACCAGAATGTCCCGAAGGCTGCATATCACCAGTGCCGTACCTTTCGTTCGTTGACGCGCGGCCTTCAGGAGGGGCAATAGTTCAAAAGCGAACTTCTTCCGTCCGAAGGGAAACAGCTCGATCAGCAGCACATCGGGTTGCAGATTTCGAAATATTTCGGTTATCGCCTGGCGGCGCCTCTGCTTGGCGTGTGCCAGCTGCAGCTCGCCTCGGCTGACCAGATGATGGCCGTCCTCCATGCCCAGAGGCGGGAGATTTTCGATTTCCACGGCGTGCGGGATTCGCGAGTTGGCAGGCAAAGGGCCGCCGTTAAGAAAAACGACGCGAAAGTCCTTGCTCAGGGCCGCTGCGATGGCGAAGGAGCGAGTCAAGTGTCCCATGCCAAGGGAGTGCTGGCAGTAAAGTAGCAGTGTCGGCAGACGTATCATGGTTTTATGCAGCGAACTGCCGGGCGAGGTTGTAGTAATGCCCCCGGTGCGCGAGCAGCGTGTTGTGGTTACCGCATTCGAGAATTCGACCGTCTTTCAGGACCAAAATCTGGTCGAAGCGATGCATGCGCGAAAAGCGATGTGCAATTACGATCAGTGTCTTGCCGTGTTGCGCGGCACGTACCGCTTCATCCATCGCGGCCGCCGATTCCGGGTCTACAGCCGAAGTCGGTTCGTCGAGCACCAGAATGGTAGGTTGTTTGACCAGGGCACGAGCCAGGCAAATCCGCTGCCTTTGCCCACCAGACAGGCCGAGCCCGCGTTCACCCAGAACCGTATCGTAGGCGTCGGGAAGTGCTGCGATGAAGTCGTGTGCCTGAGCAAGACGTGCCGCATCTTCGATCTGGGCAATGCTGGCGTCGGGGCGACCGTAGGCAATGTTATCGGCAATACTGGAACCAAAAAGCAAAGTGTCCTGCAGCACCACGCCTATTTTCGTGCGCAGAGAATCGCGGCGGAATTGCCTTATCTCGAGCCCGTCAAAGAGAATTTGACCTGATTGCGGATCGAAGAGGCGCAACAACAGGCTCAAGATTGTCGATTTGCCTGCCCCCGACGCACCGACAATGGCTACCGACTGGCCGGCCCCGATGTGAAACGATACGTCGCGCAATACGGGGGAGGCACGGTCATAGGCATACGTCACGTTCTCGAACGCGATATCGCCGCGTAGCGCCGGCACCTCGGTTGCTCCGGGCAGATCAACAATGTCGGGTTCGCGCGCCAAAATTTCTTCGATACGCTCCACGCTTGCCATTGCGCGGGAAAACTTGACGGAGAGCTTGCCCAGGTCGCGCAACGGCCGGTAAAGGGAGCCGACGTATGCGACGAAGATCAGCAACTCCCCAGGGGTCAGCGCTCCCCGCAGGACAAGCCATGCGCCCGCCATGACAGTTCCGGCGGTCCCGATGGCGGCAACCAGAGCAACACTTTTCGATACTGAGGCGGTGACCCGTGCATTGATAATTCCCGCTTCAAGGCTTTGGCCACTGTCGATTGCGAACCCGGCGTCCTGATAACTTTCTCGCCCGAATGCCTGTACCAGGGATATGGAGGACAACATTTCATTGATACGAGAGGCAAGCCTGCCCTCCTGTTTGCGTTGAGAGCGGGCTGCCACGCGTATTTTTCGATTAAGGAGAAACATCGCGCAGAACAACAAAGGAAGAGTGAAAAACACACCGGTTGCCAGGCGCCAGTCCAGGAAAAACATGATGACCAGCACGCCCGTCACCATGAGAATCCGGGCGGCAAAATTGAGGAGCCAATCGGCAATCAGGTCGCGAATCAGTGTGGTGTCGGAAGTGATTCGGGTCAGCATCTCTCCGCCTTTGGCGCGGAAGTGATAGGACAGGGACAGGCGTTGCAGGTGGCTGAACAGTTGCAGTCGCAATGCGTGAACCAGTTCATGTCCGATCCTGCTGCTGTGATAGATCTGCAGATAGGAAAAGGCCCCGGCGGCGAGCGCGATCACGGCAATGGAGGCCGATATGGCCACCAAGGCGGAATTGATTCCCATAGCGAACAAACCTTCAAGCCATGCAAGATGGCCGGGCAAGGTTTGAGCAAGAAGAATATGATCGACAACCACTTTTAGTGGCCAGGGTGCCGCAAGTTCAGCCGCCGTGACCCCCGCCAGCCCGAACGCCGCCAGTGCGATGCGCCAGCGCATGCGTTTCACTTCGGATTGCAGGATTGTTCGGAATTTGCGGGGTGCCCTGCCGAGGAGGATATTCATACTGGCGCTCCAATTCGGGGGTACTGAAATTCGGAAGCAAGTTCAAAAATAGCCTGCGCGCGAGAACGGAAATCGGGTAATTGCTGACAAAAAGTCCGATAGGCTTTGTTCACCAACTGGATCAGGCTGTGCCAGCCAATCAACTCCGCGTTCGGCATCCCTGCGAACGCCGCGTATTGCGCAGTGAACGCGTCGGTCCAATGATCGGACGGCCTTGACCGTCCCAAGTGCAGATCGACAAAAAGGCCTGCCAGATCCTGTTCGCGTTCGCCCATCTGCATTTCGTCGAAATCCAGCAGGGCAAGCCCCTCGCCGGTATGCAATATTTGACGCAGATGCAGGTCCCCATGAATCGGGCAAACCTTCATGGACGGTAATTCAGGAAAGAGGCTTGCGCACTGGTTGACGATTTGGGCAAGCGGGCGTGCCAGATCGGGAAACGAGGCGGCAATCTTTTTTGCCTTCTTCTCCGCGTCCACAAGCAATAACCGACGGTCGGAAGGGCCCGGAAGGTCCAGTCGACCGGAGTGTAGTTCGGCGAGACCGTGAGCAAGGTCCATCAGCAATTCTTCGCCCTCTCTACCCGACATAGACTCGACCAAGGGCGGCCCGTTGATACCCTCGGTCCAGACGGTCCGGATTGCCGGGGCGTACCCAAGAGGACGTGGAAACAGCAGGCGGGTGCCGAATGCGGACTGCTTCTGAAACAATTTATCGATTCGGGAAAATACCGTGGCGCCGGAATTGTCCGAGAATGATTTTCCATAAATCGTTCGCATCGGGCCGCCAGAAAAATGCAAATCAAATCGGGTAGTGCAGCGAACTTCCGGGCGATACGCTATAACTTGGGGAGTCACATTCAATAGTGCGTCGGGCGATGTCAGCGTAGCCCCCAAGGGCAGGTGCTTCCTAATGCGCTCACCGCAGGTCAGTTCCCGCATCTGGACGAGGACAGGATCCGCCGATATACGCCACAGCAACAAATCCAGATCCGGCAGATGCCAAACGAATTCGGTATTGCATTGGCCGTAACGCGCGAGTATGTCGTCATACGCCGGGAGGCTTTTCCCGCCCTGGAAAAATTTTCCCCCCAGGGTTAGAGTTTCCTGCCCGCCCTTGGTCGTCTCCGCGCATCGAACCTCGTAACAGACGGATAGAAATTCGTTATGCCGGGACTGCGGCTTGAGGTAAGTCCGCAGCCGGGCGTAGCAAATTGCGACTTCGTCAACGGCGACCGCGTGTCGCATCAACTTCGGCAGACGTTCCTGTAGCAGTCGCCGAATGGTCTGCGGATCGGTATATCGGGAGAAATCCCGAGACGGCTGGTTACATGAGGAATCCATCGACCCGACATCCTTTCTTAATGCCTGTCAGGCAATAGCTGTCGATTGTGGGCGAGTTGCCCAGGCGGATCCGGTAGAAATATTTGCTGCGCAGGCGCAAGACCATCGCGCGGCTCTCTGGCCACTGCATCAATGTTGTGCACAGAATCCGATTGGTGCCGCGACGTCCGACAATGAGCACGGAATCACCGGCATGTTTGTCCAGAATGGATAACAAGCAATGATTCACGCGCCCTCTCAACTCCGAATAAGTTTCACCGCCGGGGGGGCGGGTTTCTTCGGGATTCTGCTTCCATTGCTCCCATAGGCACATTGCCTCGGGATCTCGCTCGTCGCGAAATCCGCCCTGCAAGGTACCCATGTGGATCTCATTTAATGCCTCGCACGAATGCACTTGCAGGCCATGGACCAACGCGGTTGGCTGGGCGGTGTCGAGAGTTCTGCGCAATGCGCTTGTATAAATAGCCGACAGGCTTTGGCCGATGAGACATTCCGCAAGGGCCGCACTTTGCTCGATTCCCCTTGAGGACAAACCGGGATTGCCCTGCCCGGAAATTCGTTGCAAGTTGTTCCATTCGCTTTGCCCATGGCGGGCCAGAAAGATGGTGGTATTGGCAGGCAGAATCATGGTCTGTCAATTTGCGGCCGTTCGGATTGCCGAGGTCGCGAAGCTGGATAGCGGCACATGGAGACCTTGGCTCAATTGGTCCGCCAGTTGAACCAACTCATCAATGATTTCGACTCGTCCCGGTTTAAGGGAAGTCAGACAACGGAATACGCGTTCGCGAAGCAGCGCCGCGGCCGTGAACCACCTAACGTCGCAAGACGGAGTTGCCCAGGGGACCGCGCTTCGATAACCTTGAATCAGCGCGTCAACCAAGGGCTGGTGTTCCTCGGGCGCGGTCTTGCGTAGTAGGCTGCGGTACAAGATTTCCGCGGCCAGGCCGCCAAGTTCTGAAAGGGCAGGGCCGGTTGAAACTCGATCCAAGTCGATCAAGGCAACGCGATCGCCGCTCACGAGGATATTCTTGCTATGCAGGTCGCCGTGCAGCGTTGCAGGGGGAGTGCGAGCGAGTTTCGAGGAGCTCGTTTTCAGGCGCTCAACCACCGCTCGCACGCGCGAGGGAGTTCGACCCAGTACCAGAGTGAGCAAACGGACGGTTTCGTCGAGGTCGGCAATCATGTCTTTTAGGCTCAGCGCGCGTGGAGCGGTGATGGCGCTGGCTTGAAATGCCGCCACCGCGCTGCCCACCTTGGCAAGAAGAGGACAGTCAAGAACTTGCCGGTCAAGATGAGTATCCAGCGTTTCGCCCTCGACCGCCTCCTGCCAGAGCAGCCGGTGTTCGCTTTGGTAAGACAGCGGTCGGGCAAGTCCGAACTCTCCGCGACCGTGAGCTCGGCATTCCCATAGATCCCGCATCACCTTCACGGTCTCAATCCCGCTATCGTTGTAGCGGGTCTTCCCGTAAATGCCCCAACAGTTGGCCGCTTCGCTGCCCAAATGTTCGAGCTGCAGATCTAGCCGCACTGCGCAAGAGTGCTCAGGGAAATAGGAGACAATCCTGGAACTTATATTTGCAATTTTCCAACCGGATCCCCAGCGCTGCTCGACGATTCCGGGAAGTATCTCGCCGTGAAGGCGGCGCAGATCGCCGAGGACTGGCAAGGAACCCAATTTTCGATCATGGGGAAACGCCCGGAGAACCATGCCGAGCGCGTCGATCAGTGAAACGGCTGGAAACACGTCATCAGCGATTTGGGAGACTTGCCGGGCAGCCTCGAATCGAGAACGGGCCTCGATAGCACCATACAACCCGCCACAGAGAAATTGCTCCCGGGTTGCACCGGATTTGGCGTCGACCAGGGTCAACCGATATCCAATCACCGCGTTTCGCCCCGGCCGATACTTGACTCGAATGATGTCGCAAGAATCCACACGCCACTGCCTGGCGCGCAATGTACTAACGCGAGACAGCAGAGCGCTAAATTCCCGCGACATATTCGAAGCATCAAGGGTCAGAGCAAGCGGAGGCAGCGCCGAATCATACGGAATCATCCGCGGGTCGTTCATGACGCTTTCCCGGCTTCGCCAAGGCGAATTGAATATCCGGACTCCTGAAGTGTGGCCCCGGTGTGGGAGTAGGCCCGGGTAACATCGCCGAGTGCGTTTTTTCGGGCGGCCAGAAATCGGCCGCGAAACGAATAGCTGCCAAATCGATACGATTGATTGTCGATCCCGCCGAAGAAAAAGAAATCGGTGCTTGCGCCCCAAAAAACACTGAACGCCTTGGTTTCCTTGCGAAGTTTGCCGTCGGTGTCGGTGACGAGAATTTCCCGTATGACGGGTCGCTCCGGCGAATCGAGAAAGGGAAGAATCAACGTGAAAAAAGTTGCGTGGCGTGCCCGGGTGCCAAAGGATGCGACCGGGGCCGGGGTCTTCGATCCATACCGGCTCGATACCTGGCCTTGTTCCAGGAGAAACGACACGCCCTCGTCCTTTGCTTGCATGATGAGCAGGTGCGGGGATACCACGATGTGCGCGAAGTCCGTTTCCTCGACGATGGTCTTGTCCTGTGCGCACTCGCCGAGGTGAAACCGCGCCTCATAGGTATGTTCGGATTCGCCGGTCAGGCTGTCCGCCACTATCCAATAGCGTGGCGCCATAAAGAAAATACGGCGCTCGTGCAGCGCGTCGTACTCGTAACTTTTGGCGCTTCCATGCAAAAAATCGAATCCGTTTGTACTGATACGTTCGATGAGACAGTGTTCCGGGGCCGGACCGCTAATCTTGTGACGCAGGCTGCCAAAGGCGTGTCGAGACGGTTCCTTTATCAGGCGCGGCTCATAACGAGTCTGGTTTTTGCCGTCGACTGCTACCGTATTGTGAAATGCAGTCGAACGGAACCGCACTCGCCAGTTGGTTTCTCCGGATTCGTCGTAGGTGTATCGGCCTGGATCGACAATAAGACGGTGGCCGAATGCGGCCAGCTCGAAGCTGAGACAATCGAAATGTCCGTGATTGCCCGCACCGAGCGGTCCGCAGTCAAAAATAAGATGATGTTCGTCGCGGAAGGCGATCTCGTTTTCCCCCCAGCCGCTGCGCACGATGTAGTAACCGCTATCTGGGAAGGCGGCCGAGCGGACCTGCGGGGGACTGCCCTTGCGGCCCCCGGTGGCGACGTAGCGCATGTCGTCCCGGTCGAACAGAACACTGCCTTGCTGGAGCAAGTCGAGAAAACTCTGTACATCGCCATCGGACAAACTGGGCACGAAACCCATGGGGTTGTGTGCGTGCAGCGAAAAGTCCAGGGCCTTCTGCAGCAAGGGATCCATGTCTTGCGGGACTTCGATTGCGTTCGCGGCAGCCAGCCTGCGAATACAAAGGTAGTTCTTGAGGACCAAATGATGATAGTCGGTGGACAGTTCGCATTGAACGCCATCGTTCAACAGGTCAGTTGTCATGTTGCGCACTATTTCCGGCAGGGCGAAATTGCGCCAGGCCTCGGCCTCGCGAAATTCGGGAAAGACCACTCCGGCGAGGAATATGGAATAGAGTTCCAACGTGCGGTGGTTGCGCGCTGCCGCCAGATTGGCGCGAAGAAAATTGACCTGTTCGGCGATGGATTCAAGAAAGCGCAGGTGAAACCGCGGCGGAATGTGCCTTGGGTTGGAGTGTGCGACGAAGTAAAAGTAGGCGTAAATCCAGTTCTGCACTCGTCGTCCCGTGACATCCGGCGCGATAAAGCCGGGGGGTGTGGTCGCGATCCATGAATCCGTCAGAGCAACCCAATGATCGACGTAGCGCCGTTCCGCAGTGCTCGCGTAGGCCATGCCAAGTCCAACGGAGTAATAGAATTTGTGCAGAAGAATGTGCCATTCGACGTCTCGGCTGGGGTTGGTTGTCCAGTCGATTGGAGGATTGAGTACATGCAATTCGTGATTGAATTCGAAGCGATTCGCCATTACCGCTTCGATTTTTTCCGGGTGCGTTTCGGACTCGTCCGCTACCGCGAAGAAGTGAACGTCCGCACGAGCGGAAAAATATTCCAGAAGACGCTCGGGGGAGAACTGGTCATAGGGCGCGCGCAGCGCCGAGCGTAGACTTAGTTGGCGCCCGATGAGAGGCCGTATTGCGCTCACGGAAGTGTCCGGACGACTCATCAACCCACCGCACTAATAAAAAGGTCGCGCAGGGCAAGCGTGGTTTGCCTGGAATCGAATCGCTCGCAGATGGTCTGCCGGGCGGCTTTGCCAAGACGCGCTCCGAGTTCAGGATCGCGCAGGAGGGTCTCGATTGCCATCGCCAGCGCCTTGCCGTCCTGGCTTGCGACCAAGAGACCGTTTTGCCCATCGTTTACCAGTTCCGGAATGCCTGAAATCGGAGTCGTGACAACAGGAATGGCCATCGCCATCGCTTCTGCAAGTACATTTGGTATGCCGTCCCGGTCACCGGCCTCGGTAACTTGGCACGGCAGTGCAAATATCGCAGCCTGACGGTAGAGGGCGCGCAGTTCATCCTGGGTGACTGCGTCACGAATGTGCATTTGCTCCGACAGGCCGTTCTCCTCAATCATCCGCGCGATTCGTTCCGAGTCATTTCCTTGCTCCCCGACGATCAGACAGCGAAATGGCAGGCTGGTACGTTTCAAAAGTGCGCAAGCCTTGACAAGGTAGGAGAACCCCTTCTTTTCCACCAGTCTTCCCACCGCCAGCAGCAGCGGTGGCTGGCCATCTTTTGCGCGGCCTGTAGCGGGGGAAAAATATCGGGTGTCCAGTCCGTGGTACACGGTGTGGATTCGCTTGTAATGGGGGAAGCGCGCGCTAAGGTGCTGATGATTCGCGCCCGTACAGGTGGCGACGAAGGTGGCTGCAGAGAGTTTTCGCGAAAGAAGGTCACCGGGATTCAGATCGGCCTGATAGATATCCTTGGCATGGGCAGTGAAGCTGAACGGAATACCGGAAAGCTGGCTCGCGAACCAGGTGATGGTGGCGACGCCGTGGCAGAAATGCCCGTGAAGATGTCGGACGGTGCCGCTGTCGATAATGTAAGCAGCGATATAGCCGGCCTGCATGAATTCCTTGAGGAATACCTTTCGTGGCTCCAAAGGCGTCCTGCGATAGCGCCAGCACATTGCCAGTGCGCTGCAAAGGACGGTGAAGTACGCCAACGGACGCCGACGCACAATGCGAAGGTGCGAAGAAACAAAAACGCCGGCGTTGTCCAGCAGCCAGCCGAGGAGATGGCGGCCCGACAGCGATGTCACGGCAGGCAGGTATAGCAGAGGCGCCCGGATGGCATCGACGACGCCGTGTTTCTTGGATTCGTTCTCGCGCTTGACCGAAATAAGGCGTAACCGGATGCCAAGTTGTTCGAGCAGGTGAATTTCGTTGGTGATGAAGGTTTCCGACAGTCGGGGAAACCCGTTCATAACGTAGGCGATATCGCGAGGCATTTCCTGGAACATGATTCAGTCCCGTGCAACGAGGCGGGAAGGCGTTGTCGGACTGCCCGAGCCAACCGGCGAAAGGTTTGTCGGCTTGCCTCCCGGAGAAATCGCGGAGAGCAACAATTGATGCAGTGTCGAAATATTGCGCGTGCCGGAAAATCGTTCGGTGACCTGGATGAGGCCGTTGTAAGCAAGGCGCTCGGCGAACAGGCGATCCGAAAGCAGGTGCTGCATCGCCAGGGCCAGCGCCTGGGCGTCCCCAGCCGGCGACAATAATCCGGTTTTGCCATCCTCGATCAGTTCAGGGATGCCGGATATCGGAGTGGAAATCACCGGTACCCTCATCGCCATGGCCTCGACGAGCACGTTGGGAATCCCATCGCGGTCACCGTCAGCGGCAATCTGGCATGGCAGCACAAACAGCGAGGCGCGACGGAACAGGGATATCACCGAATCCTGGGGCAGTACTCCAACGAGCCGGACGGCGTCCGTCAATCCGCATCTGGCAATCTGCTCGCAAAGGCTGGCGTGTTCCTCTCCATAACCGACGATTTCACAATGAAACTCCAGATTGGCCTCACGGAGCATGCGACACGCTTCGATGAGAATCGCGAAACCTTTTTTCGGTTTCAAGCGACCGATGCCGAGAATTAACGGTGTCCCGTCGCGGCCCTGCCGACTGCCGGGAGAAAATTTCTCCGTATCTACACCGTGATAGCAACAATGCACCTGCGACGCACCGATGGTCCCGGATTGAAGGTGACGGCGGTTGTACTGCGTGCACGTGACGGCGAACTTCGATCCAGCGAGCTTGCGACGCAACACAGCCGGACTGCTGGTGTAAATGTCCTTCGCATGCGCCGAGATACTGTAGGTAATTCCCGTCATTTTCGAGGCAATTTCCGCAACCGCCGCAGGCTCGGATGCGAAATGGGCGTGCACGTGGCGAAGTCCGAAGTGGCGCATGTGCATGCCCAGCCAGCCCCCGTTCAGGAAGTCTCGTACGCGATCGGCCTCGGCACGACGCACGACGAACCAAAGTGTCGCGGCGTAACGCAGGGGCTGTGCGGCGAGCAGGGACAGATGGGCGGCGGCCAGCCGAAGAACGCCAAGCCAGTTGCGAATTTCGCCATATCGCACCGATGCTTTCACGGTCGCGTTGGCAGGGTGTGCGATGGAATCGGTGGGCCGGTAAAGGGAAAAAACGGACAGTTGCATCCCCATGCGCTCCAGACCAAGAATTTCGCCCAGGATGAAAGTCTCGGAGATTTTTGGATGGATGCGTACCAGAAAGGCCATGTCAGCCATTTTTCATATCCCTGCGCGCATCATGTGCTCGCGCCTCGCGGGCAGGTGCATAGGCAGATTGCCAAGAACCGCCTCGGCGACCCTGTCCAGTCCGTTCATGTCGAGCCGATACATCTGGCCGGCGTGGACGTTGCCACGATCGAGTTCTTCGTAGACAGTCCGAATCATGCACAGCGGCGTGAGCAGGTCAGGGTGAATCACGCGCGCCAATCCCAGCACGGCCAGGCGCTCAGCCCGGATCCATTGTTCCTGAACCGGGCGGGTACGCGGAATCAGGATCGCCCGCTTGCGAAGGGTCATGATTTCACAGACCGTGTTGTAACCTCCCATTGCCACGACCAGGTCGGCCGCGTCGATGAGTCCCATGACGTCGTCGGAAAATTCTCGAACGATCACGTTCGTCAGTCCAGAGGCGATGCATTCAATTTCGCCACGTCCCGACTCGGACATTTCCGGGCCGCAGACCATCAGGGTCTTGATTGCGGCCGTTGGCGGGAGCATCGCGAGCCCGGCCAAATAGTTCGTCATCACGTGTCTGCCGTCTTCGCCACCCCCGACCGTCACTACTACCAGTTTCCCGTTGGTCACGCCGAGTGAAAGGCGAATGTCGTCCCGCCGGACACGGCTTCGAGCCCGACCAATGTATCCACAATAAGAAAGTTTGGCGTTTGTGGACTTCGGGAAGCGGTATTCCTTCGCCATATCGAATACTTCGGGAGAGCCGACAACCAGAACGTGGTCGTACAAGGTATCGATGAGGTCGTGATAGCGATGTTTGTCCCAGACCGGAATGGTTGCCTCGGGAGAATCGAGAATGTCGCGAAGAAGCAGAACTATCTTTGGCGGATTGCGGAAGTTGCGGGTTGATCTCAATGCCGCGTCCAGTTCGTTGTCGACTCCCAGGGGTTTCTTGTCGACGAGAATCAGGTCAGGCCGAAAGTCACGCACGACACTGACAATCAGGTTGCTACGCATTTGAATCGTTTCGGTGTACCCCATCTCCAGAAATTTCACACCGTAATTGCCGTCGATGGATCGGGCAAGGCAGGGCAGTTTGAGATAGTCAATGCGCGATGGAATGCGAAACGCGTGGAGCATCGGCGAGCCGGAAACAATGAGTACATTCACGTCTTCGTCGACCTCGACCAGATGCCGGGCGATTTCGAGCATGCGTCGAATGTTTCCCAGTCCAAAGGTGTCGTGGGAATAAACCAACACTCGCTTTTTCATTCTGCTCTTCCTGACAAGTTGATTTCCGGCGACGCCCGGGTTGCCATGTTTCGCGTTGTTGTTTTTGTGCCTGGAAGGTCAAGGCAATTCGTCGGGACACAGCAGCTATCCACCTGATGATGTCCGGTTGGGCTGCTACGGATGTAAGGGAAATGCATATCGAGTGGCAGCTGCGCGTGTACGGGCTCATTATCAAGATACTCGGCAGTCAAGCTATCGCTGCGGCGTGCAGATTTTTCGAACACGTCATCCTTTCGGCTCTTGCCGTGGGACAAAATCTGCTCGAATTTTGAAAAGAGTAAAGTCATCAAGGGTCTCAGGAGGGCTTTCGTCAGCCGGTTTTCGGTCTGGTGTCAAATTCTAATAATGGGAAAAAATGCCCAAATGCGTTTGAGGGAGATAACCAGCAGTAAGAGTGCCAGGTATTAGAACTACTAAGAAAAAATGTCTAATATATTGATATTAATATATAAATAACTCTTCCATCGCTTGACTTGCCGTCAATAGACATTCTGGATGCTAGAACTTTTTGGTGATTAATGGGTTATTTGACCCATAAATTGGGGAGCACTGCTAAGATGGGTAAATCGAAGACAGCCGCCGCTTTGGCCGCTGATCGGCGTGAGCCGAACGGGAAAGGTATTGGCGGGCGAACGTATCCATGCATCGGTTGACTCAATGCAGTCGATCCAGGCCCTCAACGCCTATGGCGCATTGGTGTTTTTGCGGTTACGTTTTGCGCACTTGCATAAAGATTGCAGACGACTCTCCCGACAATTTGGGAGGCCAAACACTTATCGGTATGGTCGTCCGGTCGGCTCGCCGGTCACTTGACTAACAGAACAGGATTAATGGCAGCGCAGTACGATGACATACGAAAAATCTTTCAATTTTGTTCGCTGGTTCCTGGTATTGAGTCTGATTTGTGTCGCCCTGGTGGGTATCGGTACGTCGATACTTCTCTCGCGCTTTCTTAGCGAGCGGATACTTCAGCGAGATGCCGAAGTGTCGCGAGAGTTTCTGCAAAGTGCGGCGCAATTCCAGAACGCCATCGCCTATTTTCGGGAACCCGGACCCACCGGCACCGGGCTCGCGGAATTTGTTCGACAGGTTGGTTTCATGCCAGACGTCATCAGGGCAAACGTATACTCCCTTGACCGCAAGCTTCTCTGGTCCACTACTCCGAGCCTGGTCGGGAGGCACTTCGATTACAACCATGAGCTCGAGGAGGCTCTGCAAGGGGATATCGCCATCGAAACCGGTACCGCCGGGGAAGAAAAGGAGCCCAAAGAGGAGCATATGCAGCTTGGAATGGAATCGGCGGTCGAATTCGTCGAGAACTATCTTCCCATTTTTGATCCCGATACCGGGAAAGTAGTCGGTGTCGTGGAGGTCTACCGATATCCACAGGCCTTGTTCCAGACGATCTACGAAGGAACACGCCTGATATGGATCGCAATGGCGCTGGGAAGCCTTTTTCTGTACGTCTGTCTGTTCTGGGTCGTGCGGCGGGCCGACCACATCATCAAGAATCAGCATGAGCGTCTGGTGGAATCGGAAACACTGGCTGCGCTCGGGGAAATGGCAGGCGCGGTTGCCCATGGCATTCGCAATCCGCTGTCTTCCATTCGCACCTCGGCGGAGTTAATGCAGGGGAATATCGACCATTCACCGCATGATTCGGCCAAGGACATCGTCGCGGAAGTGGACCGGCTGGAACGTTGGGTGCGGGATTTGCTCGTCTATTCGCAACCCGAGCAGGTGGCGTTTGAGACGATGCCCATACAACGCGTGCTGGACGAGGCACTTGCGATTCACCGCCGCGAAATAGACCGCCGTGGCATTCGGCTAGCCGTCGATTGTGCCGCGAATCTTCCTCTTATTCTTGCGGATATCAATCTGCTTACGCAGGCTTTCAACAGTCTGCTGTCGAACGCCATCGAGGCACTCTCCGATGACGGCGATTTGTCGATTGTCGCGAGCGTCGAACCCGGCGGCGGAGCGATTCGCGTGACGATCCAGGACAACGGCAGCGGCATTCCCGCAGATCAAATCGCGCAAGTTTTTCGTGCGTTTTATACGACCAAGAAAAAAGGCCTTGGCGTGGGACTCCCGCTGGTAAAGCGAATCATCAAACGACATCGCGGCTCGATCGACTTGCGCAGCGTGGTAGGCAAAGGAACGTGCGTCGATGTGATTCTTCCTACAAGGAGTTAAAAATTGTCAGTCGCTGTTTTGATTGTCGAAGATGAAGTCACCCTCGCGAAGAACATGCGCATGTTTCTTGACCGGGAGGGCTTCGAAACCGAGGCGGCCTACTCCGGAGAAGAGGGGCTGCGCCAGGTCGAAGTGTTCCGACCCGACGTCATCCTGCTCGATTACAGTTTGCCGAAAATGACCGGCCTGGATGTTTTGGAAGCGCTGGGCAAGACCGGCGTAAAAGCCAAGGTCGTCATGATTACTGGGCGGGGCAGTACTGAAGTTGCGGTGAAAGCCATGAAAATGGGAGCTTCCGATTATCTCAGCAAGCCCATTGCCCTGTCCGAGTTGAGGCTGGTTATCAACCGGCTGGTGGGAGACGGCAAGTTGGAGAACACCATCTCCTACTATCGGGAAAAGGAAGCCAGGGAAAGCGGTCTTGCCCGGCTGATCGGTGGGTCTCCCGCACTGACCGCAATCAAGGGAATGATCGAACGGCTGATTCGCGCGGAGGCGACGCTTGTGGAGGGGGCACCTCCGGCGGTGCTGATCACCGGTGAAACCGGCACGGGCAAGGAATTGGCGGCTCGCGCCCTGCATTTCGACGGAAGCCGGTCCAAACGGCCATTCGTGGAAGTGAATTGCGCGTCCATTCCGGCTGCTCTGCTGGAGGCCGAGCTGTTCGGATACGAGAAGGGTGCGTTCACCGATGCCAAACAACGCAAGATCGGGCTTGTCGAAGCCGCGGACGGCGGCACCATTTTTCTCGACGAAATCGGGGAAGTGGACGCCGCGGCCCAGGTCAAACTTCTCAAATTGATCGAAGAAAAGACGGTTCGCCGCGTTGGAGGCTTGCGGGAAAACAAGGTGGACATCAGGGTCATTGCCGCGACCAACCGGAATCTGGAGGCCATGGTTCGTGACGGGTTATTTCGATCGGACCTTTTCTTCCGGCTTCGTATTGTCCAGATCTCGATGCCCCCGTTGCGCGCGCGCGACGGCGATATTGTCGATCTGGCACGTCGGTTTCTTGCGGACCTTGGTGCTCGTTATGGCAGGCCCGGAATGATTTTCAGTCCGGAGGCCGAGAAGGAGTTACTTGCGTATTCATGGCCAGGCAATGTGCGCGAATTACGCAACGCGATTGAGCAGACGATATTCATGGCGCCAGGAACCGTCGTCGAACCAATTCATTTAACGTTCTGCCGTACCCTCGAGACGCCGATCGGGACTGTCGCGAACTCCGCGAAAATAACGGATTCCGGCCGTGACCAGTTTCGTGAAACGGCCCCAACGCTGGAACAGCTGGAAAAACGCATGGTGGCCGAGGCGCTCCATAACACCGCCGGAAATGTTACCAGGGCCGCGAAATTGCTCGGGTTGTCACGCGATACCTTACGTTATCGCATGGAAAAATATGGCCTGACGGCTCCCAGAATGTGAATCGCCTAAATTGGGAAGGCGCCTAACCCTGATCCACGTTCTGCGATGCGGTCAGCCGCGCCGAACGTGGATCTCAAACGCCTGCAGACTTAAAGGACCGGCACCAGCAGCAGGGCCACGATGTTGATGATCTTGATCAGCGGATTCACGGCCGGGCCGGCGGTGTCCTTGTAGGGGTCACCCACAGTGTCGCCGGTGACCGCCGCCTTGTGCGTTTCGGATCCCTTGCCGCCGAAATGTCCGTCCTCGATATATTTCTTGGCATTGTCCCAGGCACCGCCACCGGTGGTCATGGAAATGGCGACGAACAGGCCGGTGACGATCGTGCCAATGAGCAGACCGCCCAAGGCCCGTATGCCGGCGCCCGGGCCCATCAGCCAGTTCATGCCGAAGGCCACTACCACTGGCACCAGCACAGGCAGCAGCGAGGGGATCAACATTTCTTTGATGGCCGCCTTGGTGAGCATATCCACCGCACGAGAATAATCCGGCTTGGCTTTGCCTTCCATGATGCCCTTGATTTCGCGGAACTGGCGGCGGACTTCCACGACCACCGAGCCCGCAGCGCGACCGACGGCTTCCATGGCCATGGCAGCGAACAGATAAGGCACCATGCCGCCGATAAACAGGCCAATGATCACGGCCGGATCGGACAAGGAAAACACCTGCAACTTGCCGAGTGCTTCCAGGTTATGGGTGTAGTCGGCGAACAGCACCAGCGCCGCGAGACCGGCAGAGCCGATGGCATAACCCTTGGTCACCGCCTTGGTGGTATTGCCTACCGCATCGAGCGGGTCAGTAATGTCGCGGATCTTCGAGGGCAACCCTGCCATTTCGGCGATGCCGCCGGCGTTATCGGTGATCGGGCCATAGGCATCAAGTGCCACGATCATGCCGGTCATGGACAACATGGCGGTGGCGGCGATGGCGATGCCATAGAGGCCGGCGAAGGCATGCGCCGCCCAGATTGCAGCGCACACGGCGAGCACGGGCAGAGCGGTGGATTTCATCGATACGCCCAGTCCGGCAATGATGTTGGTGCCGTGGCCGGTTTGCGAGGCGGCCGCGATGTGGCGCACGGGGCCGTATTCGGTGGCGGTGTAGTACTCGGTGATCACCACCATCAAGGCCGTGAGTACCAGGCCGACGAGCGAGGCGTAGAACAGATTCATCGCGCCAAGCGGGCTGTCGCCCATCATCTTGCCGGTGATGAAGTAAAACGCGATGGCCGCGAGCACGCCCGACACGATGACGCCCTTATAGAGCGCGTTCATGATCTTGCCGCCTTCATTGGCCTTGACGAAAAAAGTTCCAATTATGGATGCGATGATTGACGCACCGCCCAGGACCAGTGGATAGAGCACGGCGTTTTCGCCGATGCTGGCCATCATCAGGCCGCCGAGCAGCATTGTTGCGACGATGGTGACCGCATAGGTCTCAAACAAGTCGGCGGCCATGCCGGCGCAATCGCCCACGTTGTCGCCGACGTTATCGGCGATTACTGCCGGGTTACGGGGATCGTCTTCCGGAATACCGGCTTCGACCTTGCCCACCAGATCCGCGCCCACGTCGGCGCCCTTGGTGAAGATGCCGCCGCCCAGACGCGCAAAAATCGAGATCAGTGAAGAGCCAAAGGCCAGCCCGACCAGGGAGTGCAGCGCCCGGGTCTCGCCAATCATGGCGACCAGGATTCCGTAGTAGCCTGCAACGCCGAGCAGACCCAGCCCGACCACCAGCATCCCGGTAATGGCGCCGCCGCGGAAGGCAACCTGAAGCGCGGCGTTCATGCCGTTATTGGCAGCCTCGGCGGTGCGCACGTTGGCGCGCACCGATACGTTCATGCCGATATAGCCGGTCAGGCCGGAGAGCACAGCACCAATCAGAAAGCCGATCGCCGAGTACCAATCGAGCCCGAAGCCCAGTACCACGAACAACACGGCACCTACCACGGAAATCGTGGTGTATTGCCGGTTCAGATAGGCTTGCGCACCCTGCTGAATGGCGGCAGCGATTTCTTGCATGCGTGTATTGCCGGCCGGCTGGCCAAGAATCCACTGGATGGAAATCGCCCCGTAGGCAATCCCGATGATCGCGCACACGAGTGCGAAGATCAGCGCTGAAGACATGAGTCCCCCCTTATCGATATCAATTCAATGCGGAGCCGAGAAAAGTGGGCCGGCCCGTTAACCCAGCAATGTGACGCCTTACAGGTATTCCGGCGGCATCCCCGATGTGGCTTTTGGGAAGGCCGGCCAAAAATAACGCGCGATTTTAACCGAATTGCCTGTCTGGTCTACAGGAAGTTGAGGCGGCGGGAAGCGGGAAGCGGTACGCAAGTGCGCGGGTCGCTGCTATGAAACTTCGGGAGCATTGCCTTCAACAGCCCGTGCCGTACCCAATTTTCGGGTTCAGGACGTCGATCGAGAAGTAACTTTTGAAGGGTTGGTCCCGCTTGCAGCACTACGCTAAAGTTTGAATTCGGGCAGTTTCCGGGCAACCGGGGTATTTTTCAGCCTGACATAGCGTGGCAGGCCGTCCCGAAACGGCGGAAAGTCCTCGCCCTGGATCAGGGGGGCAAGATATGCCCGACATTTTTCCGTGATGGAAAATCCGTCTTTGGAAATGAAATCGCGCGGCATGAACTTTTCGCGATTGGCGACATCCTTCAATTCGGCCATTCCGATGGCCCATTTGTAGGGCTTGCCGGATTTGCGAACGATTGTCGGCATGACGGCGTTATGACCTTTCAATGCCAACTCCACCGCGGCCTTGCCCACGGCGTAGGCTTGCGCCACGTCGGTTTTGGAGGCGATGTGACGGGCGGCCCGCTGCAGGTAATCGGCCACACCCCAGTGATATTTGAGGTTGAGGCCTTGTTTGACGATGCCGGCCACAACTGGCGCCACGCCACCGAGTTGCGCGTGCCCGAAGGCATCCCTAAGTCCCTGGTCGGACAAGAATTTTCCGTCGCTGCCCTTGACACCCTCGGATACCACCACCGAGCAGTAACCATGTTGTTTCACCATGGCATCGACCCTGGCCAGAAATTGCGCCTGATCGAAAGCAATTTCCGGGAACAGGATCACAATCGGCAATTCCATGTCCGCGCCGGAGGCCAATCCGCCCGCCGCTGCGATCCAGCCGGCATGGCGGCCCATGACTTCCAGAACGAAGACCTTGGTCGATGTTTTGGCCATGCTTGCCACGTCGAAACTGGCCTCGCGCACCGACACCGCGACGTATTTGGCAACCGATCCAAAGCCCGGGCAACAATCGGTGATCGGCAGGTCGTTGTCCACGGTCTTGGGAACGTGAATGGCCTTAATCGGATAGCCCAGCGTTTCGGAAAGTTGCGAAACTTTCAGGCAGGTGTCGGCGGAGTCGCCACCGCCGTTATAGAAGAAATATCCAATGTCATGCGCCCGAAAGACTTCGATCAAGCGCTCATACTGGGCGCGATTTTCTTCCAGGCCCTTTAATTTGTAGCGGCAGGACCCAAAGGCGCCCGATGGCGTATGTTTGAGCGCCGCAATGACGGACGCGGGCTCGCGAGTGGTGTCGATCAGGTCTTCGGTCAACGCGCCGATGATGCCGTTACGCCCGGCGAAGACTTTGCCGATTTTTGCCTTGTGCTTGCGCGCGGTTTCGATAACGCCGGCTGCCGAGGCATTGATGACCGCGGTCACCCCGCCGGATTGAGCGTAAAACGCATTCATTTTTTTCTTCACTGCCAACCTCCGGAAAACTATTCATCACGGAGGACACGGAGAACACGGAGAAAATCGCGAGCAAAGCCATACGGGATATTTTTTGCCAGACAGAGCCGCAATATTCTCTTCTGGCTACTTCGACCCGCAGTTCGCAATTTCGATTTGCTCCGTGTTCTCCGTGTTCTCCGTGCTTATATCCCTTTCACTTCAACGCCGCAAAAATCCGCTCGCGGATCGAATCCATCGAGCCGACGCCGGGTATTCGCACATAGCGCGGTGCGCCCTGTACGCCGCTGGCGGCCCATTTCGAGTAATAACCCACCAGCGGCTTGGTCTGGGCGTGATAGACCTCGAGCCGTTTCTTGACGGTATCCTCCTTGTCGTCGTCGCGCTGCACGAGGTCTTCGCCGGTCAGATCGTCTTTGCCGGCGATTTTTGGGGGATTGAATACCAGATGATAAGTGCGGCCGGAGGCCGAGTGCACGCGACGCCCGGAAAGTCGCCTGATGATTTCGGCATCTTCCACGTCGACTTCAAGCACGTAGTCGAGCGCTACACCGGCGGTTTTCATCGCATCGGCCTGGGGAATGGTGCGCGGAAAGCCATCGAACAGGAATCCCTTCGCGCAATCGGGCTGTTTGATGCGCTCCTTGACCAGTCCGATGATGACTTCGTCCGGGACCAGTGCGCCGGCATCCATGAATTGTTTGGCCTGAGCGCCGAGCAGAGTTCCCGCTTTGACCGCGGCGCGCAACATATCCCCGGTGGAGATCTGCGGGATGTCAAATTTTTGAGTCAGCAGGGCGGCTTGAGTGCCCTTGCCGGCGCCGGGGGCGCCTAGAAGTATGAGTCGCATGATAGGCCTGTGTTCGGGAGCGCGCGGGCGCCGGGAGGCGAGGCGTGATTCTCCGGGGGTTTTGGGTGATTATAGGGTCCGATTCGATTGGCCGGAAAACGCCCGGCGCATTTTTTCCAGATCCGCGGGGGTGTCGACGCCGGGCTCTGGTGCATCTTCGGTCACCGTAACCTGAATCCGGAAACCATGCCACAAGGCGCGCAATTGTTCGAGCGCTTCGAATTGTTCGATTTTTGCGGCTGCCAAGGTGGCGTAGGTTTTCAGGAATCGGCAGCGGTAAGCATACAAGCCCAGGTGCCGGAAGATCGGCAATCCTTCGGGCAGGTGCGAAAGATCCCTGGCGAACGCATCTCGGGCAAAAGGAATCGGCGCGCGCGAGAAATAGAGCGCCTGACCGCTTTTGTCCATGACCACCTTAACCACGTTTGGATCCAGAGCCTCGGCGATCGAATCGATCGAATGACAGGCGGTGGCAATGTCGGCATCGGGATGTGAATGTAATTGCTGCGCCACAGCGACAATCAGGGAAGGCGGGATGCGCGGCTCGTCGCCCTGGACATTCACAACAATCTGATCTTCGCCCCAGCCGCGCTGGCTGGCCACTTCCGCAAGACGGTCGGTGCCGGATGCATGATCGCTGCTTGTCATCATCACTGTGTGTCCGTGTTCTCTGACCGCTACCTCGATGCGCGCATCATCGGTTGCCACGATGACCTCGCGGGCGCCGGATTCCCGGCCACGCTCGGCAACGTGGACCACCATCGGTTTACCGGCAATATCGGCCAGCGGCTTGCCCGGCAGACGCGAGGACGCAAAACGGGCGGGGATGACGACGACAAAGTTCATGTGACAGGGATTCGGTGACGGGTGACGGGAATCCGGTGACAAGTGACGAGTGGCGGGAGCGCTTCCGCTGTTCACTCGTTACTCGTCACACGTCACCGCTTTATCTGTCACTCAAACTTCCTCCTCGGGAGGAAGTTTGCGCGCTTCGTCTTCCAGCATCACCGGAATGTCGTCCTGGATCGGATAGCCGAGGCGGCAGGGCTTGCAGATCAGCTCCAACTCGGTTTTTCGATAGAGCAAGGGGCCCTTGCACAGCGGGCAGACCAGGATATCAAGCAGTTTGGGATCCATGCCGAGATTTCAGTTTGTGGAGAAGTTTCTCGCCGAGAGCGGGATCGACGTGGGCATCCACCGGCAAGTACCAGTGATTTTCACGAGCGAAGCGGCGGCATTTTATCGCATCCTTCTCAGTCATGACGATAGCTTCGGCGCCGGCAATTTCCAGGTCGTCTGGAACGAATTTGTGATGATCGGGGAAAGGGTGTGCAACGAAGCTCAAACCTATATGCCGCAGGTGCTCGAAGAATCGGGCCGGATTGCCGATGCCCGCCACCGCGTGGACGCTTTTCCCCCCGAATCCGCTGGCGCTGATCCTGAATTCGGGGTTCAGGAGATTGGCAAACTCCTTGCCTTCCAGGGTCATATGCAATGGGGCAATGCCGGGTAACGGTTGCTCGCGATGACCGTGGACGACGAGTGCGTCGACGCGCTCAAGCCGGCTTGCGCCTTCGCGCAGGGGTCCCGACGGCAAGGAGCAGCCGTTTCCGAGCCCATAGCGTGCATCGACCACGGCAATTTCCATATCGCGTGCCAAGGCGAGGTGCTGCAGACCATCGTCGCTGATGATCACATCGCAATCCGGATGAGCGAGCAATAGCGCACGTGCCGCCGCTGCGCGATCGCCGCCGATCCAGACAGGTGCGCGGCTGCGTCGAGCCAAAAGGACAGGTTCGTCACCCGTCAAAGCAGGATCGGTGTCAGGCCGAACGGCGCAGGTGCGGCCCTCGCCGCCGTATCCGCGGCTGACAATACCCGGTCGGAATCCCCGCTCATGCAAAAAATCGCAGATCCACAGAACCAGGGGCGTCTTGCCGGTTCCACCGACGGTGATATTGCCAACAATGACCACGGGGACAGAAACACGGTGCGCCCGCAATAACCCCGTTCGATAAGCCGCGGCGCGGAGGGCGATCAGGGCGGCGTACAGTCCAGACACTGGCATTAACGCCACGGTAAACCAGGAGAATCGAACCCAGTGACGCGCCAGAAATAAAGAGGCTCTTCCGCGCATTGCCTGGAACATGGCGTCGATTTGCGGTCGTCAGCGTTGTTGCTGTGTCGTGAATGTGATCCGGGCCAGCCCCGCTATGCGCGCTGCTTCCATGACATTCACCACGGATTGGTGGGTTGCCGCGGCATCGGCATTGATGATGATGACCGGATCGGGCGTATCGCCGGCCGCGCGGTGCAGTTCCCTGGCGAGTGCGTCGGGCGAGGTGTAGACGATGGCCGTGCGGTTGATCAGGTACTGCCCGGAGGAGGAGATGCCAACGTTGATTTGTCTGGGCCGGTCGCTGGGTTTGTTGGCGTCGGCGGTTGGCAAATTGATTTGCAATTCCGAATAGCGCGAATAAGTGGTGGTGACCGCCAGGAAAATGACAATCACAATCAGCACGTCGATGAAAGGCACCAGATTGATTTCCGGTTCCTCCCGAAAACTTCCGCGGCGAAAATTCATGTGTGAGCCGCTACGCCTTGCGTTCGCCGTGGATGATTTCGACCAGCTTGACCGCCTGGACCTCCATTTCCACAATCAGGGTATCGGCCCTGGCGCGGAAGTGCCGGTAGAACACCAGGCTGGGAACGGCAACGATGATGCCAAATGCCGCGTTGTACAGCGCGATCGATATGCCATGGGCAAGCTGTGCCGGGTCGGCCATCCCCGATGGTCCCTGGGAGCCGAAAATTTCAATCATCCCGATAATGGTGCCGAGCAACCCGAGCAAAGGCGACATGGTCGAGATGGTTCCCAGCGTGGTGAGAAAACGATTCAGTTCGTGGCTTACTGTCTGCCCGGCCTCTTCGATGGTCTCTTTCATGATTTCGCGCGTGCTGCCCACGTTTTTCAGGGCTTCGGCGAATATTCTTCCCAGGGCCGAGGTCTGAGCGACGCGCTGAAGCATCTCGGCCGACACGCCTTTTTGCCGATATTCCGAGACGACGACGCCCAGTAAATCGCGGGGGGCCACGATTTGCTGGCGCAGACTGTAAAAACGCTCGCCGATGATGCCCATCGCAACGATCGAACAAAAAATAATCGGCCAGATAGGCCATCCAGCCGCTTGAATGATATGTAGCACCCGCGAACTCCTCGGTGACAGAAAGGCGCGACACTTTAAACTGCAACCCGAGCGTGGGCAAGCTGACTCGTTCGATCAAAATCCCGCTTGACAGCGGACCGCGAATGGAACGTAACGCTGGAAAAGTGTCCACAGAACTTGTGGATAACACTGTGCATAAAACGTCAGAACAAGTCTTAAGTCGATTTCCCGGAAGCACTTTTCGTCTTTCGATCAAAAAATGTTCGATGGGCATATGTCCGATTAAACAAGAGGTTACCTAAGTCCCCCGCGTGGTTACTGGGTTTGGCGGGGATAGGCTGTCCGGTTTGGTGACGATTTCCGACGCGGTGAGCAAATGATCCGCCCGCTGTCAAGACAGTGATAAAAATAATCCAGCCAGCAATATTTCGAGCTGAGGGCGTTTTTAGATATTTGCCTGGGCAGGCCGGCGGGCGCGGGTAGAATTTCGCGCATGAAACTAATCCCCTCGCAGGCGTCGGTTATCAGCGTGTCCGAATTGAATCTGCGCGCGCGCGAACTGATCGAAGCCGAATTTCCGCTTCTTTGGGTGGCCGGAGAGGTGTCCAACTTCATGCGGGCCGCGTCCGGCCATTGCTACTTCTCGATCAAGGATGCCAGCGCCCAGGTGCGCTGTGTGTTCTTTCGTCACAAGTCGGCAGGCTTGGACTGGAAACCGGAAAACGGCTTACAGGTCGAGGTGCGCGCGCTGCCAACTTTTTACGAGGCGCGCGGTGAATTCCAGTTGACGGTAGAAACAATGCGCCGCGCCGGCGCTGGAGCGCTATTCGAAGCCTTCGAGCGCTTGAAGCAGAAACTAGAAGCCGAAGGCCTTTTCGAGATGGGGCGCAAAAAGGATCTGCCGAGTTTTCCCCGGGCCATCGGCATTGTCACCTCTGCCAAAGCGGCGGCATTACAAGACGTGCTCACCACGCTGGCGCGGCGCATGCCGGGCATTCTCGCGATTGTTTATCCGGCCCCGGTACAAGGCACCGGGGCCGGGGAAAAAATCGCCCAGGCGTTGCGCGCCGCCGCCAGCCGCGCGGAAGTGGACGTTATCGTTTTGTGCCGGGGCGGGGGCAGCATGGAGGATCTGTGGTCCTTTAACGAAGAAAGTGTGGCTCGTGCTATCGCGGATTCGCCGATTCCGATCGTGTCCGGAGTTGGCCACGAGACCGATTTCACCATCGCGGACTTTGTTGCCGATGTGCGGGCGCCGACCCCCACGGCGGCCGCGGAACTGGTCAGCCCCGATCGCGTGGAGTTAGCTGCTCAACTGACGGCACGCCAGCAGCGGCTGGTTCGCGGCATGGGTCGCGTGGTGGCGACACGGATGCAGCAAATCGACTATCTGGGCAAACGCTTGTTGCACCCCGGCGAGCGCCTGCGCGAACGCGCCCGCCATGTTGCGCAGCTCGCGACGCGAATTGCCTCGGGGACAAAACGTTCGCTGGAGGCGTGGTCATGGCGGCTTGCCGAATTGCATCGGCGGCTGCGCGCGGCGACCCCCGATTTGGCCGGCCACACATTGCGCCATCAGGGACTGATATTACGTATGCAGCAGGCGCAGGTACGAAGCATCGAACGCGGCGCCGCGCGCATGGCGGCGCTGGCGACGGGATTGCAAAGCCTGAATCCGCAGGCTGTTTTGCAACGTGGCTACAGTATCGTGGCCAAGATGGACGGCGGCGTGGTGCGCTCGGCGGAGCAACTCTCGATCGGCGAAAGCCTGCGAATCTCTTTTGCGCACAGCGCCGCGGTGGCGAGCGTGGAAAGCACTGGAAAAGACGATAATTAGGGATCGGCGTCGCCGCGACCGATTGTTGTATCTTGGCGGGTAGTAGTATTGGCCGACGCGGCGAGATGCGATTCAACATCGATAACTTTTAACCTTTGGAGGAAATGAACATGAATAAATTACTGACCTGGGCTGCTGCCGGCGTTTTCGCGGCGGCATCATGCGGCGCGCTGGCTCAAACCACGGATAAAAAAGTGCTCAATCTGGAGGGGGCCAAAAAAGTGGCAGCGGCAGCCGAAGCCGAAGCCAGAAAGAACAACTGGAACGTGGTCATTGCCGTGGTTGACGACGGCGGACACCTGCTCTACCTGCAACGCATGGATGGAACCCAAACGGGCAGTATCGATGTTGCCATCGGCAAGGCTCGCACTTCGGCGGCGTTCAAGCGGCCGACCAAGGTTTTCGACGAGTTGGCCAAGACGCGGCCTTCGATTACCTCCATCTCGCCCAACGCGGTACTGCTCGAGGGTGGCGTGCCGATTTTGGTTGGCGGACAGGTGCTTGGTTCCGTCGGCGTAAGCGGTGTGACTTCGCAGCAGGATGCGCAGATCGCCGACGCAGGCATCGCCGCACTCGGCCTGTAGGAGCGATTATCTTGAATCGGCGAGTTGGCCCGCCAGCCACTCGCCGACCTGATCAGCAAGATTCCCGGCGAGGCAATCAAATGTGGTGAGGTTTGGCATGGCGCGCAGCCAGGTGAGCTGACGTTTGGCCAGTTGACGGGTGGCGGCCACGGCCTTTTCTCTGAGCGTTGTCAATCCGAATTCGCCGTCGAGGTATTGCCAGACTTGCCGGTATCCCACGCAACGCATGGACGGCAGGTCGGGATGCAGGTCGTACTTCTCCCGCAACCCTCTCACCTCGGCCAATAAGCCCATTTCAAGCATCATTTCGAAACGCTCGGCGATGCGTTCGTGCAGGACCGAACGCTCACTGGGGATGAGCGCCAATGGGATGACCCGAAACGGCAAGGGTTTGGATTTGCCCTCCGCGATCAGCGCGGACATGGACTTTCCGGTGAGATAAAACACCTCCATGGCGCGTTGGATACGTTGGGCATCGTTGGGGTCCAGCCGCTGGGCGCTCAATGGATCGAATCGCTCAAGTTCGCGATGCATGGCGGGCCAACCTACATCTTGGGCCATGGTATCGATCACCTGGCGTGTAGCGACATCGGCGGGCGGCAGTTCGGCGAGGCCTTCGCGCAGTGCCTTGAAGTACAACATTGTGCCGCCGGCCAGCAGAGGAATACGACGGGATTCGACAATAGTCTGCACGGCCTCGATCGCATCGTCGCAGAATTGTGCTGCCGAATAGCGTTCGGTGGGGTCGAGTAAATCGATCAGGTGATGTGCAACGCGCGACCGGGTTTCGCGGTCCGGTTTGGCGGTGCCGATATCCATTTGCCGGTACACCAGTGCCGAATCGACGCTGACAATTTCCATCGGAAATCGACTGGCAAGTTCGAGGGCGATGCCGGATTTGCCGCTGGCGGTGGGGCCCATCAACAGAATTGCCGGCGGCAATTCTGTTGAGGGACGAGGGGAGAGGGTCGAGGGGCGAGTCAGAAGCCCGCCTTGGGCGGGCACCTGCCCCACGCAAAAATACTCTGGAGGAATTTAACGCGGCGAGCTGTGCAGGCCAAGGAGCGGATTTTCCTCGCCCCTCGCCCCTCGCCCCTCAGCCCTTTCATTGTCCCCTCATAAACATCTTGTCCAGTTCGCCAAGTGTTACCTGAAACCACGTGGGGCGGCCATGGTTGCACTGGTCGGAGCGTTCGGTTGCTTCCATGTCCCGCAACAAGGCGTTCATTTCGGCCAGCGACAGGATGCGGTTGGCTCGGACGGCGGCGTGGCAGGCCATGGTTGCCAACATTTCATTGCGCCGCTCGGACAACACCCGGCTGCCGCCAAACTCGACGATTTCTCTGAGAACATCATGGGCCAGACCGGCTGCGTCGGCCCGGGCAAGGGTTGCCGGAACGGATCGGACCGCGATGGCGTTGGGCGCGATTACCGCAAGTTCGAAACCGAGTTTCGATAAAAGCTCAGGATTTTCCTCTACCGCGGCGACTTCGATCGCGCTGGCCTGAAGGGTCGCGGGAATCAGCAGTGTCTGGGTCGCAATGCGCTCGACATCGAGCGAAGTCTTGAGGCTTTCGTAAACGATGCGCTCGTGGGCGGCGTGCATGTCCACGACCACCAATCCCTGTTGATTCTGGGCAAGGATGTAAATGCCTGACAATTGCGCCAGGGCATAACCCAGCGGGTAAACAGGCACTGGCGCGATTTCGGATCCCAGCTCCGTGGCCGGCGCGCTGGCCGGCTCGGAGGGCATCCACGAAGTTCTGGCGGGAGTGCCAAACAATGTCTGGTAAAACGCCTGCGGCTGCGCAACCCGCAAGTCGATGCCGGGCTGCCGGGAAAATGTCTGAAAGTTGCTGCCGGGCGTCATGGGCGGGCCGGGAACGGCACCGACAGACGCGCCCGCGCGGGTAGCAGCCAGCGATTTTTCCAGTGCATGAAATACGAACTGGTGAATCGCGCGCGAGTTGCGGAAACGAATTTCGATCTTGGTCGGGTGGACGTTGGCATCCACCTGGGTCGGATCGAGGTCCAGAAATAACACATAGGCCGGGTGACGGTCGTGGTGCATGACATCCTGATAGGCTTCGCGGATGGCGTGGGAGAGCAACTTGTCGCGGACAAAGCGGCCGTTGACAAAAAAATACTGCGTGTCTCGCGCCCCACGCGAGTAGCCAGGTTGGGCCAGCAAGCCGCGCAGGCGAAGGCCGGCGCTGTTCACGTCCACCGGCAACTCGACCGCGCGGAAGGCGTCGCCAAGCACGGCATGAATTCGCGACTCGAATGTCCCGGCCTTCAGATGTTGCCGGGGGCGGGCATTGTGGGTGAGCGTGAAGCGCACCGCCGGGCGGGAAAGAGCGCTGCGCTTGAAAGCTTCTTCGCAGTGCCCGAATTCGGTCGCCGGGGAGCGCAGAAACTTGCGTCGCGCAGGGGTGTTGAAATACAGATCGCGTACGTCGATGACTGTGCCTTGGGCAATTCCGATCGGCTCGGCATCGCCGATGCGACCGCCGCTTGCCGCAATTTTCCAAGCGAATTCGCTGCCTTCCGCCCGGCTGGCCAATTCGAAATGCGACACGGCAGCAATGCTCGCCAACGCTTCGCCGCGAAAGCCCAGGCTGGCAACTCCTTCCAGGTCTTCGAGCGTGGCGATCTTGCTGGTGGCGTGTCGTGCCAACGCCTGCGGGAGATCGTCTTTGTCTATTCCGCAGCCGTTGTCCGTGACCCGAATCTGCCCGATTCCCCCCTCTTGAAGTTGGACCGTTATTTCCGTGGCGCCCGCGTCCAGACTGTTTTCCAGCAGTTCCTTGAGCGCTGAAGCGGGGCGATCGACAACTTCCCCGGCAGCGATCTGACTGATCAAGAGGTCGGGAAGCGGGCGGATGGCAGGCATGGGCTTGGGGTCGATGAAGGGCCGGCCGATTATAGCCGCTGGTGCCCTGAATCATTACTTTCCGGCCTCGGTTCGGAAGCCCCAAAAGAACAAATTCCCTATATAATTCCGCATCTTTTTGCTGCCCAGGCGCCAGAATATTTAGTTGACGTTTGTCAGTCGGGTGGCCCCAAAATAGGAATTTACATCCATGCAAATCGGAATACCGGCAGAAATTCGCGTGGGCGAAACCCGAGTCGCCGCGACCCCTGAAACCGTCAAGAAACTGGCAGCCTCCGGCCATCACAAGTTGTTGGTTCAAGCGGGGGCGGGCCGCGCGTGCTCCATTCCCGATGCCGATTTTACGGCTGCCGGTGCAACGCTTGTGGCCGATGCGGCGCAGATATTTCGGTCCGACATCGTGCTCAAAGTGCGCGGCCCGGAACCCGCAGAATTGTCGTTAGTTAAGTCCGACGGGATCCTGATCGGGTTGCTTGCTCCCTATCAAAAAGAAGGGATCGAGGCCATCGCGCGTACCGGCGTTACGGCGTTTGCCATGGAAAAGCTGCCGCGTATTTCGCGCGCCCAGAGCATGGATGTATTGTCCTCGCAGGCCAATATTGGGGGCTACAAAGCAGTCATGCTGGCTGCCAATACCTATCAGCGAATGATGCCGATGATGATGACGGCGGCAGGGACGATCAAGGCGGCGCGGGTGGTTGTCATGGGCGTGGGGGTGGCGGGATTGCAGGCGATCGCCACCGCCAAGCGCCTGGGCGCGGTCGTGGAGGCTGCCGATGTGCGCCCCGAAACCAAGGAGCAGGTCGAATCCCTTGGCGCCAAATTCATCGACGTGCCGTTGACCGATGCCGAGAAGGAATTGGCCAAGGGTCAGGGTGGTTATGCCAGGGAAATGGGCGATGAATACAAGAAGCGCCAGGCAACTATGGTTGCGGAACGCATCAAGCAAGCCGATATTGTGATTACCACTGCGTTGATTCCGGGACGCCCGGCGCCGGTTCTGGTTACCGAGGACATGGTTAAAAGCATGAAGCCGGGGTCGGTGATTGTCGATATGGCTGCCGAGCAAGGCGGCAATTGTCCGCTCACGGAGTTGGATAAGACCGTCACAAAACACGGCGTGCAGCTGATCGGCCTGGCCAACCTGCCATCGCTGGTTCCAGCCGATGCCAGTGCGCTATATGCGAGAAATCTGCTCAATTTTTTGAATTTGCTGGTCGACCCGAAATCCGGTGTGCTCAAGCTGGACCGCGAAGATGAAATCATCGCTGGATCGCTGGTGTGTATTGGCGGGCAACTTGTAGGTAAAACGTGAGGGGTTAGGAGTCAGTAGTGAGGGCACGCGTGCTCTTGCCTCGTACTTCGCGCCTTGATATTGGAGAAAAATATGGAAGCTGTTGACCCGATCGTAAATCATCTGACTGTGTTCGTATTGGCCATTTTTGTCGGCTACCACGTGGTGTGGACCGTGACGCCCGCGCTTCATACGCCGCTCATGTCGGTGACCAATGCCATTTCCGGAATCATTATCGTGGGCGCCATGCTGGCGGCGGGGCCCCAGCCGATCGACTGGGGCACGATACTGGGATTTGTCGCGGTGGTTTTGGCCAGCATCAATGTTTTCGGCGGCTTTCTGGTAACGCAGCGCATGCTGGAAATGTTCAAGAAAAAAGACAAGAAACCTGGGCAATGACGCCCTCTCACCGCCAGAACTTCCCTACCCATTTCCGGAGATTTGAATGACTGAAAATCAAGTGGCGCTTGCTTACCTGGTGGCGTCGGTGTTCTTCATATTTTCCCTGAAGGGCTTGTCCTCGCCGTTGACGGCCCGCCGCGGCAATCTGTTCGGGATGGTGGGCATGACCATCGCCGTGCTGACCACATTGACGGTTACGCTGAACTGGATGCTGATCGTCCTGGCTATCGCGGTGGGCGGAACCATCGGCGCGGTGATTGCACGTCGAATTCAGATGACGGCCATGCCGGAACTGGTGGCGGCGATGCATTCGCTGGTGGGCCTCGCGGCGGTGTTGATCGCCATTGCGGCGGTTCACAATCCGGGCGCCTACGGTATTCTCACCGCGGACGGCATGATTCCCCGAGGTAACCGGCTGGAGTTGTTTATCGGCACCTTTGTCGGCGCGATCACGTTCAGCGGTTCGGTTATCGCATTCGGCAAGTTGTCCGGAAAAATTCGGAGTGCGCCGGTGGTCTTCGGCGGCCAACATTGGTTCAATCTCGCATTGGCCATCGCGATGATCGGTTTTGGCGTGGCGTTCATGTTCAATGACAGTTGGACGCCATTCATCTGCATGACGACGATTGCCTTTGTATTGGGCGTACTGATCATTATTCCGATTGGCGGCGCCGATATGCCCGTGGTTATTTCAATGCTCAACAGTTATTCGGGCTGGGCGGCCGCCGGTATCGGATTTTCACTCAATAACCCAATGTTGATTATTTCCGGTTCATTGGTTGGCAGTTCCGGTGCCATCCTGTCCTACATCATGTGCAAGGCGATGAACCGGTCGTTTTTTAATGTGATTCTCGGCGGATTTGGAGGAGGCGATTCGACGGCCGCTGCCACGGGTGGGGAGCAAAAAACTCACCGCGGCGGGAGTCCGGAGGACGCCGCTTTCCTGATGGGCAATGCCGAAAACGTGATCATCGTCCCCGGCTATGGACTGGCGGTTGCGCGTGCGCAGCATTCGGTCAAGGAAATGGCCGAAAAATTACACGCCAAGGGCGTCAATGTTCGATATGCCATTCACCCGGTGGCCGGCCGCATGCCTGGACACATGAATGTGTTGCTGGCCGAAGCCGAGATTCCCTACGATCAGGTATTCGAGATGGAGGAAATCAATAATGAATTCTCCACGACTGACGTGGTGCTGGTACTCGGGGCCAATGATGTCATCAATCCGGCGGCCTATGTGAAGGGCAGTCCGATTTTTGGCATGCCAATTCTCGACGCGCACAAGGCGCGCACCGTTTTGGTGGTGAAACGCAGCATGGCCGCCGGGTACGCCGGTCTCGACAACGATCTTTTTTACATGGAAAAGACCATGATGGTGTTTGGCGACGCCAAAAAAGTGGTTGAAGACATCGTCAAGGCGATTTGAGGGCATTTTTACACTGAATTGCGTCCGTCAATCGTGATCGTTTGTTCAAGAGGACCGAGACTCGAATAGATGGATAAGGCAAAAATCTACTCCAAGACCGGGAAGGGCGTACTCGAGGTCAAGAACAAAACGGGGAAACTTCCCAAGGATCTGGCCAGGACGCTGGCACTCATAGATGGCAAGTCCCCCATGTCCGACTTGTTGGACAGAACACGGCTCAACGAGGCGGAGATCGGCAAAGTCATTGCCCAGTTGATCGATGGTGGATATATCAAGGAATTCGCCAATTCTTCCCGTGCCTCCGGGGCATCGCCTGCCGGCAGCGCCTATGTCGATGACCTCGACTTCACGTCTTCGTTAACGAGCGGAAAAAGCGTCTATCAAAGTGCGCAATCCGAATGGCGTCAGCGCGAAACAGCGGATCGAACCAAGGCCGAGGAAGACGAAAAGCGCAAGCGTGAGGAGGCCGAGCGCCTGAAAAAAGAACAGGCGCAGCGTCAGCTTCGCGCGGACTCCCAGCGGTTGGCCGCGGTGGAGGCGGAACGCAAGGCCAAGGAAGCGGCTGCCCTCAGATTGCGGGAAGAGACGGAGCGTAACGCCAAGCAGCAAGAAGAAATGATGGCGCGGACTCAGCGCGACATGCAGAAAGTCCTTGAAGCCGAACGCAAGGCCTTCGAGCAGGCGGAACTGAAGCGTCAGCAGGAAGAGCAGGAAAAAGGTCGCATCGAAGGCAATATTCTCGCGCGGGAAGACGAGGCGCGAAGAATCCGGGAAGAAGAGGATCGCCGCCGTATCGAGGAGGAGGCTCGTCGCAAGAAGGAGGAAGACGAGCGTCGCAGCCGCGAGGCGGAGGATCGCCGGCGTAAAGAGGAAGAGGAGCGGCGCCGCAAGGACGAAGAAGAGCGGCGCAAGCGAGAAGATGAGGAGCGTCGGCGCAAGGAAGAAGAAGACCGTCGACGAAAGGAAGAAGAGGATCGTCGGCGTAAAGAGGAAGAGGAACGCCGCAAACAGGAAGAGGAAGAGCGCCGTCGACGCGAAGCCGAATTGCTCAAGTTGCGCGAGGAAGAAGAGCGCAAACGTCGCGAAGCGGAGGAACTGTCGCGAAAACGCAAGGAGGAAGAGGAGAGGCTTCGGCGCGAGGAGGAGGAAAGGCGTCTGCGCAGGGAAGAAGAGGCGCGACGTCAGAGGGACGAAGAGGAGCGTCGCCGTCAGGAGGAGGCGCGGGTCGAGCCAAGAGAGGAGGTCAAGTTCGATCTGGGTCAGATAGACCTGTCCGGACTGGAAGGTTTGCAGGCTCCCGCGGCCAGGACGGAATTGCCGGCGCTCGACATGGCGGGCTTGCAAGCGATGGATACGCAGGTTGTCTCGGAGTTCGACAAACAGCAGGAGCTATTGCGCCGGCGCGACGAAGAAGAGGATCGCCAGCGCGAGGCAGCGGAACGTGCGCGTATGGAGGAAGAGCGCGCGCAGCGCGAAGAGTATGCACGCGAAGAAGCCGTTCGACGTCAGGCGGAAGAGCAGGAGCGGCGCGAGCGTATGGAAGGCGAGCGCGCCGATCGCGAAGAGCGCGAGCGCAAACGCGAGGAGGAAAAAGAGCAGCGTAACAGGGAGCAGGAAGAAGCCAGAAAACAGGCGGCACTTGAGCGCGAGCGTCAGGAGGCGGGCAGGCTGGACAGCGAGCGCCGCAGCCGGGAAGAAGCCCTGAAAAATCGGCGCAAGGAGCAGGAGCAAAGAGATCGCAAACGATCGACGGTCGAGACGCTAAAAAAAACCAGATCTGTCAAAACGCCTCTTGATCGGTTGAAATCTCTCATTATCGGGATGGTGGTATTGGCGGCAGTTGTTGTCGGGGGTATCCAGCTCGTCCCCTTGAATATTTATGTTCCGAACATCGAAAAATTGGCCTCGGAGCACATCAAGGAGCCAGTGTCGATCGGGTCGGTGAAATTGTCGGTGCTCAATGGGTTGGCGCTGGTTCTGGAAGATGTGAAACTGGGTGCCACCCAGGACCTGAAAATCGGCAAAGTATCCCTCAGCACTAATCTCGGTTCCCTTTTCGGAGAAATCAAGGTTGTGGATGTATTAACTGCCGAATCGGTCACAATTGCGGAAGAGGCACTGCAACGACTTCCAAAGTGGGCGGAGGCTGCGGTTTCGGACAAATCCGTGCAGATTGGTCGGGTGGCCGTAAAATCCGCAAAACTCGAATCGCAGTCGCTGCAGATGCCAGGCTTCGACGCAACGATTCAGTTTTTGCCCGACGGGACAATTCGAAGTGGAAATGTGAGCACCACAGATGGCAAATTTCAGGCGGATTTTTCCCCAAACGGAACTGAAGTCGCCATTTCGGTAAAGGCGAGCAAAGGCTGGATCCCACCGCTGGGAGCGCCGGTCGAATTCACCGAACTGACAGCACGGGTGCTTGCGTCGCCCCGCCGGATAAAGATTGAAAGTTTCGAAGCGTTTCTCTATGGCGGTGTTGCCAAGGGTAGTGCATCGATTCAATGGGGCGGCTCCTGGTCTTTAGAAGGTAACCTCGCGACGGAACGCGTTGGCATGCAGGAACTCATCGCGGCATTCAGCCGCGAAGCCAAAATTACGGGTCAACTTGAATCGGCCGTACGTTATTCCATGACTGGCCCAAATCTGGCTACGCTTTTCGACGCGCCCAGGCTCGATGGGACTTTCACCCTTAGAAAGGGAGATCTCGATGGCATCGATTTGGTCAGGGCCTTGCAATCGGGCGCGCGCGGGGCGGTGCAGGGCGGCGCTACCCGGTTTGAAGAGCTTAGCGGGACAATTTCCCTGGCCAATGGGCATTATGCGTACCGCGGGTTGAAGCTTTCCTCAGGACTTCTTTCCGCGAGCGGAGGCTTCGAAATATCGCCGGCCAAGGATGTCAGCGGAAAGGTCTTTGTCGAATTGCGCTCGCAAGCGGCGCATATTCGAGGGAACTTCAATGTCGACGGCAATTTGAAGGCTGTGATCCTGTTCCCAAACTGAGCGTTGGCATTCAGCCCAAATCGGCGCGTGTGTCGATGTCGCGCAGGATGCCTGGATCACTGCACTCGAAAACATAGTTCTCCGCGGTGTGACGCTTTATGATCGAACGCGCGCCTTCGTCGCCCTGCAGGGCAAGCAGCGCTTCGCGGTGGCGGTGATGAAGTCCAACCGGATTGCCGCGTCTGCCCTGGTAGGCGGGTAGAACAATCCCCGACCCTGCTGCCAGCTTCGCGACGAGTTTTTCGATGGTGGCAGGCTGGACAAAAGGCATGTCCGCCAAGGCAATCAGCCAGCCAGCGGCGTTCTCGCTGGCACGGATGCCCTTGATCAGGCTGCGCGACAGACCCTCGCTTGCGTCGTGGCAGATAACCAGCGTGGCGTCTTCGCTTTCGAACAGCCGGCGCAGGGCTTCATCGCCCTCCCGCACCACCACGATGACATGAGGGCACGCAACCTTCAAATTCCGGTACGACGCAATGCCCACGGGGATACCGTCGGGCAAGGGATGCAAAAGTTTCCCTCCGCCAAAACGACTGGCGCTGCCGGCAGCGAGGAGAATCCCTTGAATCACTGCCTGGCCCGGTGACGGGTAAACAGAGAATTATCTTGGCGGCAAACAACCGCGAACCGACCAAGGCTCACAGTTCGCGCATCTTGCGAGCCAAAGGCGGGTTGGTCGCAAAATACTTGCGTATGCCTACCAGAATGGCCTGGGCCATTTTTTCCTGATATTTCTCGTCCTTTAGTTTTTTCTCTTCTTCGGGATTGGTGAGGAATGCGGTTTCCACCAGAATCGAAGGAATCTCGGGTGCCTTCAGTACGGCGAATCCGGCCTGTTCGACTTTTGCCTTGTGCAGGTCATTTACTTCGCCCAATTCGCCAAGCACTGCCTTGGCAAGCTTGAGGCTGTCGTGAATGGTGGCTGTTTGCGAAAGATCGACGATTACCTGATTGACGATCGGATCGTTCGCTCGATTTACGCCGCCAATCAAGTCGGACTGGTTTTCCTTTTCCGCAAGAATTTCGGCGGCGGCGGAAGTTGCCCCGCGCTCGGACAATGCAAATACCGAAGAGCCGCGCGCATGAGGCTTGATGTAGGCATCCGCATGAATTGATACGAAAAGATCCGCCTGCGTTTTTTGTGCTTTTTTGACCCGGTCGCCGAGCGGGACAAAGTAATCGCCGCTGCGAATCATCACCGCACGCATCGAAGGTTCCGAGTCGATAAGATCCTTCAATCGCCTGGCAATCGCCAGTGTCACGTGTTTTTCGTAGGTGCCTCCACGGCCCCGGGCGCCGGGGTCTTCGCCCCCATGACCGGCGTCGACGGCTATGGTGATCAGTCGAACCACTTCCGCAGGCGCGGTTTTCGGCGTGGAGGTGATGGCAGGTAGTCCGGCTGCGTCCGGCTTGGGCGAAGGCGTGCCGGGCGGATTTTTCTTCTCCTGCAAGAGTGTCAGGATCGGATCGAGAGGGACCATCGGGTAGACGTCAATAACCAGACGATGGCCGTAAGTACCGATCGGTTGCAGGGAAAAAATCTGTGGTTTGACGTCGGTCTTTAATTCGAGCACCAGACGAATCACGCCCGGCTTGAAGCGGCCGATTCGCAGGCCGCTTACATATGGATCATCGGCGGAAATTTTGGCGGCGAGTTGTTCGAGTGGCGGGCCGATATCGACATTGTCGAGGTCGATGACCAATCGACGCGGATTCGCGATAGTGAAAACATTGTGAACAATTTCGGCGTCGGACTCCAAGGTAAGCCGGGTGTATTCCTCTGCCGGCCAGATTCGTGCTGAACTGACTTGAGTGCCCGCAAAGGCCCGGGATAACGGCAAGAGCAATGCAGCCGAGAGGAGAAGGGCGAATACCCGGAAGACAGCACTGCCGGGACGAAGTGATTTTCGCGTTTCGATCAAGTCAATCCTCCGCGGAGTTGCGCCAGACAAGTTTTTCCTTTTTGTGTTGCGGCGTCAATCCTCGCTCGGCGACCATCGCCTTCGATGGTCAATTGAATATCCAGATCCGCCGCGGGCAGAATCTCAGACGCTCTCTCAGGCCATTCAACCACGCAAACATTGTGCCCTTCAAAATAATCCCGGAATCCCGCATCCGATAATTCAAGTGCATTATTGAATCGATAAAAATCAAAGTGATATAAGTCTAGCGCAGAGAGTCTATAGTGTTCAACCAAGGTGTAGGTTGGACTTTTCACTTTTTCCGCAAAGCCCAGCCCCCGCAGCAGCCCCCGGGTCAGGGTGGTTTTGCCGCTGCCCAGGTTGCCGTGAAGCGAGATGAACATTCCTTGCGTGACGAGTCCGGCGATTTTTTCTCCCAAGGCGAGCGTGTCGGCTTCGCGTGCGAGATACAGTTGTGTTTCAACGGGTGTCGGCATTACGGAGTTGACCTGCGCGCGGCTTTCTTCTTCGATTCCGAGGCGGATTGCACGGCCAGTTCGACGAATGTTTTTAAGGCCGGCAATTCGTCATCCCTGCGCCAGGCGAGATGGATTTCGATCAGCGGGCTGCGCTCGCGCAGCACTTTGTAGGTGACGCCAGTGCGGCGAAGATTGGTGAGCGAGGCAGGGATCAGGGCTACCCCGAGTTCGGCCGAAACCAGGCTCACAATGGTCTGCATCTGCACCGCTTCCTGCACTACGCGCGGGCTGAATCCCGCCGCGCGGCAGACCCCGACCACCTCATCGTGCAGGCCGGGGGCCATCTGCCGCGGAAACAGAATATAGGGAGCATCCTTGAGCAGGCGCAAATCCAGTTTGCCTGGCCGCAGCGCGAGCGGATGCTTTTCCGGCAGGGCCGCCACCAGCGGCTCGCGCAAAATGGCTATCGATTGCAAAAGCGGCTCCGCAACCGGCGGCAGCACAAAGCCAACGTCAATGCGGCCGGCGAGCAGATCGGCGATCTGCGCATCCGAAGTGGACTCGCGCAGGGTGAGATTCACCATTGGAAACCGACGGCGGTATTCGCGCAACACCAGCGGCAGAACATTGTAGTCCGCCACACTGATGAATCCGATGGCCAGTTCACCGATTTCGCCTCGGCTGGCGCGACGAGTAGTCAGCACCGCCTGATCCAGGCGGGCCAGCACTTCGCGGGTTTCCCGCAGCAATACCTTGCCGGCCTGTGTCAGGCTGATCTGGCGCTGCTCGCGATTAAAAAGCGTAATGCCCAATTCCTCCTCCAATGCCCGGATCTGGATCGACAGCGGAGGCTGCGACATGTGCAGTTTTTTCGCCGCGCGGCCAAAGTGCAATTCCTCGGCAACAACTTGAAAATAGCGCAGATGGCGGATTTCCATTCAATACTCAAGAGATATCAATAGAGCGCCAATAATATATTAGACGCCCCCTCGGAGGGCGCGCAAAATTGCGCCCTCGCAAGGCCCTGTCCAATTTGGGGTGACCCGGGCAGGATAAACAACTGTTTTTTGAGGAGATCAACATCATGGCCGACAACTGGCGTAGCAAACTCATCACCGCGGGCACCGCCCGTGCCCCCAACCGCGCGATGTTGCGCGCAGTCGATTTCAAGGACGGCGATTTCGACAAGCCGATTGTCGGCGTGGCCAACGGGCACTCCAACATGAACCCCTGCAATGCCGGCATTCAGCCGCTGGTGGACCGGGCCATGGAGGCGTTGCGCAAGGCGGGCGCCATGCCGCAGGTGTTTGGCACACCGACAGTCACCGACGGGATCGGCATGGGCACCGAGGGCATGAAGTATTCGCTGGTGTCCCGGGAAGTGATTGCCGATTCGATCGAAACCGCGGTCAACGGTCAGATGATGGACGGCGCGCTGGTCATTGGCGCCTGCGACAAGAATATGCCGGGCGGCATGATGGCCATGGCCCGCATGAATGTGCCGGCGATTTATGTCTACGGCGGCACCATCAAGCCGGGACGGTGGAAGGGCCAGGATCTGACGATTGCCAGCGCATTCGAATCGGTGGGCGCTTTTGCCGCCGGCAAAATCTCCAAGGAAGATTTTGAGGGAATCGAGAAGAATGCCTGCCCGTCGGTAGGCGCATGCGGAGGCATGTTTACCGCCAATACCATGTCCTCGTCTTTCGAAGCCTTGGGCTTGAGCCTGCTGGGCTCTTCGCAGATGGCCGCGCCGGATCAGGAAAAGGCCGATTCGGCCGCTGAATCGGCCCGCGCGCTGGTGAATGCGATCAAGAAAAACATTCGTCCGCGCGACATCATTACCCGCAAGTCGATCGAAAATGTCGTGAGCCTCATTATGGCAACCGGCGGCTCGACCAATGCAGTGTTGCATTATCTGGCGATCGCGTCTGCCGCGGAAGTGGATTGGACCATCGACGATTTCGAGCGTGTTCGCCGCAAGGTGCCGGTGTTCTGCGATCTGAAGCCCTCCGGCAAGTACGTCGCGGTGGATCTGCATCGCGCGGGTGGCGTGCCGCAGGTGTTAAAAATGTTACTGGCAAATGGCCTGTTGCACGGCGACTGCATGACTATCACCGGTCGCACCATGGCCGAGGAACTGGCCAATATTCCGGCCGAGCCGCGCAAGGATCAGGACGTTATCCGCTCGTTCAGCAACCCGCTTTACAAGCAGGGACACCTTGCCATCCTCAAGGGCAATCTCGCGCCCGAGGGCTGCGTGGCCAAAATCACCGGTCTGAAGAATCCGGTCATCACGGGTCCGGCGCGGGTGTTCGATTCCGAACACGAGACCATGGAGGCGATCATGGCCAAAAAAGTCAAGGCCGGGGACGTTGTTGTGATCCGTTATGAGGGACCGAAGGGCGGACCTGGCATGCAGGAGATGTTGTCGCCCACCTCGGCGTTGATCGGCCAGGGGCTGGGAGATTCGGTCGGGTTGTTGACCGATGGACGCTTTTCGGGCGCCACCTGGGGCATGGTGGTCGGCCATGTTGCCCCGGAAGCCTATGTTGGCGGCACCATTGCGCTGGTCAAGGAAGGCGACTCGATTACCATCGATGCGCACAAGCAACTGATCCAGCTCAACGTATCCGACGACGAACTGGCAAAGCGCCGGGCAGTGTGGAAGGCGCCCGCGCCGCGTTACACCCGCGGACTGCTGGCGAAGTACATGAAACAGGTTTCCACCTCGTCAAAGGGGGCGGTAACGGATATGTAGATTCGTTACGATCGGCTGGGAAAATTACTTCGGCACCACGATGATTGGCCATCTGTAACAGCCGAAGCAGTGATTCCAGTCGATAAAACCCTGGTGCAACATGCGTTCTTCGTGCCGAATGCTGGCCGCGTATTCGCTCTGTAGATAATCGAGCACGGAGACGTCTACCCCACTTTCGTGCAGGCTCAGAATCTGGGAGGCGGTCAGAGGGTAGACGGCATGGCTCTGCTGTAATTCGCGGACGATCTCCTCGGCGGGCCTGCCGTCCTTGCTCATTTGCACAACTTCATCGAGCGTCGGGCGAGGCGGATGGCGGGCCGCACATCCGCCCAGCAGCATTGCCAACAAGGCGCCGAGCATCGCGGTCTGGATGATCTGTCTGGTTGACCTCATGGTCTTCCTTTGTCATCGCCGGGAGCGATGAGGTTCCATTTCAGGCAGGAATGTCGGGGACCAATTGTCCTTCAAGCTGGGCAATCTGGTCCTTGAGCAGCAATTTTCGCCGTTTCAAGCGGCGCATCTGAAGCTCATCCACGTTGGAATTGTGCGCGAGCAACTTGATGATATCGTCAAGGTCGCGGTGTTCGACCCTTAAGGTCTCGATCCGGGCCCGTACCGCATCAAAGTCTTCGTTGTTAAATTCCATGTCTCTCACACCGATCGCCGCAGTTGCCCTTGCCTTAACTATAGTCCAAGGCGGGCCATTTTGTAGGCTGGTGGCGCCCCGCCGCGTTCCAGTCCTGCATCGCGTGCCAGCACGATATCGAACCTTCCGTCCAACTCTCCCTTGCCGCCGACCGCCGGTTGCAGCGATACCACCAAGCTGTCACGTGCTCTGCTGTCGCGAACCCTGGACAACAGAAAATCCCCTTCGTTTTCCGGCGCACCGGCCAGATACATCTGGGTGGAAAAGGTGCCGAAATCCTGTCGGGTCAGGGCAAAATGGATGTGCGGCGCGCGGCCGGGGTAGGCCACCGGCTTGACGGTGCGAAACCGATAGGCGCCCTCGGCATCCGTGACGGCCCAGCCATAGCCTTGGAAATTCGCGTCTAATGGCACATTCCGGTCATCGTGTTCATGATGGTAGCGGCCGTGCCCGTTAACCTGCCATATTTCGACTTTGACGCCGGCGTGAGGCCGGCCTGCGGAATCCAGGATCCGCCCGGTCACATTCAGAATCTCGCCAAATGCGCGGCCGGGACGGTCTTTCACGCTGACCAGATCGTTGTCCTGGTCGAGGGGGAAGTCGATCGGATAAAACGGACCCCGCATTTGCGCCGGTGTTGGCGTCAATTTCGCGGCCAGGGCCGGTCCGGCAACGGCGGCCAGCATGGCGGTTCCTAGCACCTTCCTGCGCTGAATATCCATGATCCATCCTCCATGAATGACTGCCGGCCCCGGACGTAACCCAATGTGGCAGGGAATTGATTGACCACCGCGCAAGGATCGGGTTCCCGATCGCGACGGGGGTGGGCAACGCTGTCGTCGTAGCGAATCTGGGTGCCCGTCGACACCTGAAAATATTACACCGATTCCCGGCTAGGGCACTGCAATTGCATAGCCTGGTTTGTCTGCCTATATGATGCAAAAAATGACCGGAGGAAACATGCAAGACTGGAAGGCGCCGGGAGGTATTGTCCCCATGTTGTACGCATTCTTCGACCGCCATGATGAGCTGGATCGGGATGCGGCGCGACGCCAGGTTCGGGCCTGTGTGGAACATGGGGCGCACGGTGTCGCGGTGCTTGGGCTGGGTACCGAGGTGAACAAGCTGGCCGATCGTGAGCGCCGCCGGCTGGTCGAATGGGTGGCCGACGAACTGGCCGGTCGATTGCCCCTGGTGGTGACGGTAAATGCGCCAACCATTGGGGCCCAGGTGGAATTTGCCGGATTTGCGCGAAGTCAGGGTGCGTCCTGGGTGATTCTGCAGCCTCCGCCCGAACGCGATGTCGATGAGGAATTTTTACTGGGATTTTTCGGCGCGGTGGCCGACCGTGTGGAATTGCCTGTGGCCATACAGAATGCGCCGGAGTATCTGGGAGTCGGACTCACAGCCGAAGGAGTCAATACCCTGCAGCAACGGCATCCGAATTTTCGTATTCTCAAAGGAGAAGGGCCCGCGGTGACGATCCGCCGTTACGTGGAGTTGACCGCGGACCGGGTGGCGGTTTTCAATGGACGCGGCGGAATGGAATTAACGGACAATCTTCGGGCCGGCTGCGCCGGCATCATCCCGGCCACCGATACGCTGGATTATCAATCACGCATTTTTGAGTGGATGCGACAGGGAAAGGAAGCTCAAGCCGAGGCGGCTTACCGCGAAATCCTACCGGCGATTGCCTTTGTGATGCAAAGCCTCGATAGCTTGCATGTATATGGCAAACGCCTGGCCGCGCTCAGGCTGGGTCTTGGGGACGTTTATGACCGCCTGCCCGGACTGCAGGCCGATGCATTCGGAACACAATGTGTCGAGCGATTTGCCCACCATCTGGGTCCGTTGACTTGAGGTGAATATGAGAATTCGCGGTTTGAACATGTTGGGCATCGTATTTCTGACGTTGACGGCACGAGCCGAGCCGCCGGAGCTATGGTTCGAAAGCGGCCGTGCCGCGGTGCTGAAGGCCAAACAATTGCAAGCCATTACCGGCCGGGCGAAAAATGTCATTCTGTTCGTCGGTGACGGTATGGGTGTTTCAACCGTGACCGCCGCGCGCATACTCGAAGGACAACAACGGGGCGGCAGCGGCGAAGAAAATTTGCTGTCCTTCGAACAACTGCCCTATGTCGCGCTGTCGAAAACCTATAGCGACAACCAGCAGACTTCGGATTCCGCGCCGACCATGACCGCCATGGTGACCGGGATCAAGACCGGAGACGGCCTGATTTCGGTGACCGGACGAGTAGCGCGGCGCGATTTCCGGGCGGTCGCCGCGCATTCCGCGACAACCATTCTGGAGCGTGCCGAAGCCCGCAGCATGGCCACGGGTGTGGTGACCACGGCCAGACTGACTCATGCGACGCCGGCTGCCTGCTACGCCCACTCGCCGGACCGCGATTGGGAAAGCGATGCCAATCAGTCCAATGAGGCGAACGCCGCAGGATTTTCCGATATAGCCCGACAGTTGATCGAGTTTTCCGCAGGTGATGGATTGGAAGTCGCATTGGGCGGCGGCAGGGCGAAATTTCTTCCAACGACTCAACGCGATCCGGAGTATCCCGCAAAAAATGGGGAGCGGCGCGACGGACGGGATTTGACGGAGGAGTGGTTGCGCGGGCGTCCCCACGCAGCCTACGTGTGGAATCGCGCGCAGTTCGACGCATTGGACGGCGGCAAGACCGGACCGGTGCTTGGCCTGTTTGAACCCTCGCATCTGCGCTACGAACACGACCGGCTTCGCGATGGGGCAGGAGAGCCTTCGCTATCGGAAATGACCGTCAAGGCATTGGAGATCCTTGCGCGAAGCGACAAAGGCTATTTCCTGATGGTCGAAGGCGGGCGCATCGATCACGCTCATCATGAAGGCAACGCCTATCGGGCCCTGACCGACACCATTGAATTTGCCCGGGCGGTCAGGTGGGCGATGGACCATACCGATCCGCGCGACACCTTGATCGTAGTTACCGCCGATCACAGCCACGTTTTTACCATTGCGGGGTACCCGAAACGCGGCAATCCGATACTGGGCAAGGTCTCGGAAACCGGGCATCCCACCAGGGAATATGGCAAGGATGCCTTGGGCCTGCCTTACACAACGCTTGGCTATGCCAATGGACCTGGATACAGCGGACAGTCGGCATCCCAGGCCGAAGGGCCGAAAAGACATTTTCATCCAGGTGCCGGATATCGCGGAATCGCCCGCGGCCGCCCTGATCTGACGGACGTGGATACCACGGTGCCGGACTATCTTCAGGAGTCAACGGTGCCAATGGCGATGGAAACCCACGGAGGAGAAGACGTGGCCATTTATGCTCGCGGACCGCAGGCGCATTTGTTTCGGGGAGTGCTGGAGCAGCACGTTATTTATCACGTGATGGCCGAGGCACTTGGGCTAGCCCCATAAACCCGAATGTTCCATTGGAGAATGAAAAGCGCGCTTAATAGGAAGGGTTCGAAGGTAAACACGAATGAGAAGGTGTGTCGGATGAAAGTAATGACGCTGCTGTGTTTTTGTCTCATGGCCTGTCTGGCAACGGCGGCTGACAATGTGCGTCTTGAGGCTGAGCGGCGATTAAATGCCGACGAGGCACAGGCTGCATTCGAGCTCCTAAGTCCTTTGGAGACCGAACGCGCCGGCGACCCGCACTTTGACTACCTGCTTGGTAGGGCGGCATTGCAACTGGGTAAAAATACCGAAGCGGTATTTGCACTCGAGCGAGTATTGGCGGTGCAGCCTGACAACACCGAGGCCCGCGCGTTGATCGCTCGAGCTTATTTAAACCTCAAGGAAACCGCTTCGGCAAGGAGGGAGTTCGAAAACGTCAAACAACAGAACGTGCCTCCAGAAGTCGTGAAGACCATAGACCGTTTTCTCGATGCCATTACACGCATGGAAGATGAAAACCGCGTCGCCATCCATGGCTACGTTGAAACCGGATTCGGTTACGACAGCAATGTCAATGCTGCAACTTCCGACAGCCAGATTGCGGTGCCCACGCAGGGGGGGGGATTTCTGACCCTGTCCTCCGTGTCAACGGAAAAGAGCGACTCTTATATAAGTTTAGGCGGGGGGGTGATTTTCACTGCTCCCCTGCAAAACACACTCTCGTTGTTCGGAGGCTTGGCGTTTTCCAGGAAATCGAATCGGGACGAAAGTGATTTTTCCACCTATTACTATGATGTGGACCTCGGGCTTTCCCGCAAGCGCGATCGTGAAGCTTTTACCATCGCCGCTTCCATGAACGAGTACTTCATCGAATCCCCCGCCTATTCAACCTCCTACCGAAATGCCTACGGCGTGACAGGAAATTGGCAGCATGATTTCGATGCTCGCAATCAAATGAGCATGTTCGTCGAGATGACCAACCTGGTCTACCCTGATCAGGGAGAGCGGAACGCCCGCCGCTACGTGGCGGGATTGGCCTATGCCCACGCGACCAAAAGCAACGTGGTGGGTTACACGGGCGCCTATGGGGGCAACGAGAGGGTGAAAGACAATAATTTCGCGGAGTTCGGCAACCGCTTTTTTGGGATTCGGCTGGGCGGCCAGATGTCGGTCGGCGAAAAGCAGATATTTTTCCTGAATGCCAGTACCGAGTGGCGTGATTACGGCGGACCGGACCCCGATTTTCTTATCCACCGGGCAGACGATCAAATAAACGCCTCGGTCGGCACGATCTACCTGCCACTCAGGAATATTCGGCTTATTCCCCAGCTCACCTATACCCGAAACAAATCCAATATTACGCTTAATGAATTCGATCGCGTGGCATATTCGCTGACATTCCGGCATGACATGTGAGCGACGCCAATCCGCCACCGATTCTCGGTGAATGCTTCAACCCAAACTTTCCATTTGACGCCCGCTATCCAATGAAAATCCGGGTTCACATGAAACGCAAAACTCTTCAACACGAAGGACGCGAAGGTAAACACGAAGGGTCGCGAAGGAACTCCATTCCGACAAGGCCAAGGCAACATACACTTGTACTTGCCTTCCTTCGAGTCCTTCGTGCGCCTTCGTGTCAGCGCGTTTTTTATTCTCTAATGGAATATCCGGGATTATGGCGGGTCCGCGATCAGACATGCACCGTCAAAAAGAGTCAAATCAGTTTCGTTTTCCATGTCTGCCGGACGATCTCCGGCCGGCATTCGGGATTGCTTCGCTTTGTGTTACCGGATCGATTCTTTGCGCCATTGTCTGGGTTATTGGTCCGGAAAGAGTGAACGACTCCATGGCGGCCTTCTGACTTTTTCTGCTGGAGCTTGCGGGATCGCGTCGGGAGTATTCCTGGGCATTGCGAAATTCTCCGATATCGCTGAGTTCATCAGCGCCGCGGGGAAGCCGCTTAATGGATTCCTCTTCTTCCGGTGCTTGCGCGCGGTGGTCCTTCGGTGAGTCTCGGCGGCGTGAAGGAGAGTCCGAACTTTCATCATTCCTATTGTCGCTGAGTCGGTCATTGCGCAGGGCCTTGTCTTCGCGTTCTCGATCGTTTGCGCGGTCGGAAGAGGGATCGTTTTTCGCTACCTCGGTATCCTTTTCGGGTGAATGTGCCTTCGCGCGCTCGGAGATTTTTCGCTTTTTTTCACTCGGTGCCGGTGCTGGCAGTTGGGCTGACTTGTAGGTCAATTCCGGCTTGGTATTTTCGTCGCGTACGAAATACGACTGGCCCTGAGCGACATCCAGGCAACCTGCGCCATTGCATACCGCAATGCGGCCATGGGCGACACTGCCCGAGAGGTTTTCTCCGTACACGACAGAATATTCGGTACCGCGTATTCCTATGGTGGAGACTCTGGTAATCAGTTCGTAGGCCGACTGAATTTTTTTCCCGACCAGGCCTGAGATGGTGCGTAATCCACCTTTGAGCAATTCCATGCTCAAACGTTCGTTGCCATCCAAGGATCCGTTAAAAGTGTAGGCGTTGACCCTGAATTCCGAATCGGGAAGCAGGGAAACAAAGCTGCCATCGGTAAAGCGCAACTGCGTGCGCGCATCCATCGTGACCACCGTATCGCCTACGAATACCGATGATCCTTTCTCGACGGCGCGTTTGTCTCCTGCGACAGAAACGATCTCGGCGGTGCCAAATACGAATTCGATGGTTGCTGCGGCGTCTTGCGCGACGGCCGGTTGGGTAAACGCCAGAAGCACTACCCACAGGATCCCGATGATTGTGACTCTGCCACTCAATGTGGTCATTGCGCCTCCAGAAAAAGCCAGCCGAATTGTGCGTTAACTGAAACCCGCTCAGCCCGCTGGCAATTTGGTAGTCGGCAGGCGCTGTGGTCTTAGACGCAAAGTCAGTGCCACTTGTCTCTAAATAGAGACGTTAATTAAGAAGGTGCTACCGCAATCGGAGAGTTATCACAAATATATTAATTAACAATAGATTAACATCTTATTCTTAATCCATTTTGTCCTTAATATGTTATTGGACGAGCCAAAATATCTGAAATAACTAGAAATTATGTCGCTTATAAGAGACGTTTTTTGGCACAAAAATGCCGGTATCAGTCAGCCTGACTGGGCGCGTAGAGATCTACGTATCGCGCCGGTGCAATGCCCGAGCAATATCTGCCGCGCGTTGCAGCGGAAAGGGGAAGGGGGGCGGGCCGAAGTCCCGCCGGTCTGAGGATCAGCCCTTGGTGGTTGTCTTGCGGATCTCTTTTTCGTCTGTCCACTCCAGCAGCCCGTTTTGCACGTTCCAGAGCTGCAAGTTGAACTTGTAATAAACGTCCTTCACATCCTTGGCCTGTTTCACGATGGAAACGATGTTGCCTTCGAGGCGAAAGGCTGCACCCGCCATTTTCCCGACTTGTGCCGCCTTGCCGGGCTCATAGAATTCACTTTGCTGCCTCTGCAACTCATCGATCTGCTGTTTCATTTCCGCAGCATCCACGGCAAAGCGAACGCGGCCGCTTTTTTGCAATTCGGCCCGAATGGAATCGGTGATAGCCCGGGTATCGATGTATTCGCTGGTCTTGTTTTTCACATCTTGCACAGTAACGATGGGCAGGTTGCCACCCGCGACAACCGGCGCATTCAACATCGACCGGGTCATTGACTCGGCAATCATCTGCAAGTCCGTGGACCCAAATTCATTGGTCACCGTCTCCACACCGCGCGCATCACCGTAACGGACCTTGTCTTTTGCGCAACCGGAAATAACGATGAGCAGGCAGGCGGCAAAAACGACGGACAGGCGCGGACACAAATTATGAATCATGGTGCATCTCCTTATAAGTTCGGAATTCCAATGTGCAGTTTCACCTATTACTTATCCTGGTCCATCAGCATGAAACGGAAGTCCACCGCTTCCCGGCTGGGGGATACCGTCGACACCGTGTGGCGGGTGTTTCCATAGAGCAATTCGGGTTTCCAGGTTTCTTCTTCCCAGGCGCGCATACCTTCCTTGTCCAGCCAGCGGAAGCGCCAGGCAAGGCGACGCACGTCCTTGCTATCGTTTTTCAGATCGATCTCGATGCGCAGGCGTTCACCTCGTTCCGCGCAGCGCATTTCGACAATCTCGATATCGGCGATGTTGCCCGATGGGTCGGCCTTGGCCGCGATCAGGTCCTGGGTATCCTTGATTTTTTTGTCGCCCCCGGTGGGGCAGCCCATGACGGAACCAGGGTGTTCGAATCCTTTGCTTCGGCAGCCGGCCAACCCTGCCAGCGCAACAATCAGTAGGGCTAAAACGATTCGTATCATGATTGCGGTCCTTTCAAACGAAAATTTTCACCACAACGCGTGCGTGATAAGCGGCGTTGACTCTATCCTGGCCGTGCGGCCCGCGTCCTGCGCCGCAGGCACTGCGAATACCCGCCCGCCCAGAAGCCGAAGGCTGACCACCGCATGCGGGCCGGCAAGATTCACCTCAACAGTTTCCATTCCCCGTGCCGTGGGAATACGCAGACGTTGCTGGCCGCTCGGAACCCGCCCGCGGGCGATCGCAATGTGCGCCGGCAAGGTCCTCCATCCACGCTCATCCGCCGATTCGGTCAACAACGCGCCGAGCGTGACAGCCAGCTCCGATAGACCGCCGCTATCATGCTTGCGGGCCCGGCGCTGCATGGCGCCTTTGACCGTTGAGCGAATGATACCGCGCAACATGATTCCCGGCATGTCGTCTTGCAGGGCCCGCCTCGCCATGGCATCGATACTGGTGATGGGAATCACACTGAATGCGCCCGCGCCGTCGATTTCGATCGAATCCGGCAGCAATGCCGCTTCCGTCGGACGCAATACCGGGAAAGACACCGGCACCAAAACCATGTCGTTCGAGGAAATAATGGGAAGATTGAATCCGCGCGATTGGCGGGCCGGGGCCAGGCCGGATTCGATAACGACCAGCAAGTCGGTATGGCCGTTGTCGACGATGCCTTGCCGGCGATCAAGCTCTTCAAGGGCACGCTCGAGGAGCGGCTGGTTCGGCTGGAGTTCAATGGCCTGTCGATAACCGGCAGCCGCCAGGCCGGGCTCACCCAGCGCTTCGTAAACGAAGCCGGCCAGGTAATGGCTGAAGGCCGACTGATAGCCGTTGCGCAATGCGGCCACCTCCGGCGTTTCGAGAGTGGCGACCGGGTAGCCATTGACCTCCCGATACTGAGTTTTTGCTCCGCGAGATTTGGCATCGCGCTCGATATCTTCCAATTGCCGGGCGCGCAACGCGGCGATCACCGCTTCGCGTTCATGGGTTTTCTTGATTTCCACCCGCGCGTTATCCCAATCGCCCAGCGCAAGATGGTTCAGCGCGATGCGGGTGGTGAGCATCACCTTTTCGTAGTCGTGACCCTCGTAGGGCCGCAACTTCTCGTTTACCGCGTAGGCGGCAATACCAGCCAGGAGTTTTGCCGGGTCGCTACGCGCGGTATTTTCCCAGGCTTGAACCGTGGCATCGGCGCTCCTCCATTCCTTTTGGCTCTCGGCAATTCGGCCATTGAGACGCAACAATTCGCCAAGTTCGCAATAATGGAGCAGATCCCGTTTCGTACCTTTGCCGCGTGATTTCAAATTACCGATTGCGGCGTCCAGTTGCCCGGAACTGGCAAGTGACAGGGTGTCGGAAAGTTCCATATCGTAACTTCGCAATGCCGCGCATCCCGTGCCCGCAAGCGCCAATACCATGACGATTGCCGACAAAATTGGCACGCGCGAAGCGCACATGGCACAAGGGGGCATCGGGTTGCTCGGTGAAGGTTCACCGACCTGGATCAATTGACAGTCCGACGGATGTCCGGCTCCGTGGTCGGTGTGTCAAGCGCCGGTACCGCGAGCGTTATGTCCCATTCCGCCCGACTGGCGCTCTCCTGGATCAATTTCAGCAGACCATGCAAAAGCGTATCGCCGAGCGCAAGATCTATTCCGTTACCTCTGTGTGGCAGAAATGACAGTACAGTCTGACTGTGGTCATTGCGGCGTGCATTCACTTGCGAAATCAACATGGGCTCGGACCCCAGGGGCTGCTCGCGGGCGGGCTCCTGCGGCTCGTTGGAGATTTTCACCTGCTGGAGGGCTTTTTCGTGCTGAAAGCCCAGTAATGCCTGGCGTGCCTCGGGACTGGATTGCCTCTGAATGTCGGGCGTGGCCTGCGCCAACTGGATCAGAATCGGCCAGATGCGCGTAACCAGACGACGGGTCAGCCAGAAGCGTATTTCGGAGGTGCCGTCGAAAAATACCCGTAACAGCATGCGGTCTTCCACAGCGTGATATTCAACAGTCATTCGTTCAAGGTTCATGGCCACACTATAACCCGGCTGCCCGCCAGTAAAAATACCCGTGTACTTTGCTTTATCAAACTAAAAAAGCTGTTCAATCACGGAGAACACGGAGAACACCGAGTAAAACAATGAGATATTTTTCTTTTTACGCTGACCCATTGGCTGATATATCAGAGCCATACATGTTCTTGTATTTTCTCCGTGTACACCGTGCCCTCCGTGATTCAATCGCCTTTTGTGGCATCAACCAACCTGCCCCGTTTGTCGAAATGAGGGCTTTGCGCCGCGGGCCAGAAGCCAGGTCAGCAGCAGGACAAAGCCGGTCAGAACAAAAATCTTATTGATAAACCAGTTGGTGCGCCAGATCGTCCACTCCGGCGCCGCAAGGAACCAAACGAATTTGGTGCCGACAATAATAATCTCTGTGGTGGCGATGATGCCGGCCGCCCAGAATGTCCACGGCCGCCAATTGAGAAGAGCCCAGCCCAGCCAGACATGTACGGCCGGCCAAAAGTCGGGATAGATGTGAGTCCCCAGGGGCTCGCCGGCATGCAACGCAAACGCGGCCGGGAACAGGTATTTGATGACCACGGTCCAGGCCGCAAGCACAAAAAGAAAATGGGCAAAAAAGTGTCTCATGCGGGAAAAGTCCGCAGCCCGCCGTACGTATGCCATGAGCCCGCAACCAGCCAGCCGCAATCGACCGGCAGATTGACGCCGGTAATCGCCATGGCATCCGGGCCGGCGAGGAACGCCACCGCGCGCGCAATTTCGATCGGCTCCACCAGGCGGCCCAGCGCGGCGTTGCCGGCAAGTCTCGAAACATCGCGCTCGCCCTTGTCGACAGCGTCTTGCAAGGCTGGGGTGCGCGTGTAGCCGGGAGACACGGCGTTGACCCGTACCTGGGCTGGCCCCCATTCCGCGGCCAGGCATTCGGTCATGGAGATAACCGCCGCCTTGGCCGGCGCATAGGCATGCAAGGGCATCGAGCGCATGCCCGCGACCGAGGCGATGTTGACGATGCTGCCGCGCCGCCGTGCGACCATGCGCTTGCCAAATGTTACCGCGGCGACATAGGTGCCGCGCTGGTCCACCCGTACCACTTCATCCCAGTTCGACATCGCCAGGCGCTCCGGTGGCACCGGCACCTGGATGATGCCCGCGCTGTTGACCAGGATTTCCACCGGGCCCATTGCGGCCTCGATGGCATCGGCGCAATGCGCGAGTGCGGTTTCGTCGGCCACATCCACGAGCCAGGCGCGGCCGTTGATCTCGCGTGCCATGGCGTGCGCACGGTCGTCCCGGTCCAGCACGGCGATCCGCGCACCGCGCGCCGCCAGTTCGCGGCAGCAGGCGGCGCCGATACCGCTCGCACCGCCGGTGACCACTGCCACGCCAGATAAAGAATTGCCGGGCATGTTTATCGTCCTGTTCGTAGGGTGAGGGAAAGATTGTGCTGCCCGCCATTGAGTCCGGCAAGTGTCATGGGTTCAGCCCGCGCAGAAATTTACCCAGCAACAGGTTGACCTCCGCGGGGCGTTCCTGCTGAATCCAGTGGCCGGCGCCCTCGATGATTTCGCAAACGCGCAGATCATCGACCCAGCGTTTCATGTTTTCCACCAGATCGACATTGGGCACGAAGCGCAACACCTTGTCGCGGCTGCCGGCGATGAAACAAGCCGGGCGCGTGATGCGGGCACCGCTCAAACCCGTCAGGCGCTCCCAGTCGCGGTCCTGATTGCGGTAACGGTTCAGCCCGCCACGGAATCCCTTGCGCTCGAATTGTTCGGCGTAATAATTCAGATCGGCGTCGGTGAGCCAGGCAGGCAGTTGGGCCGGGTTGGGCAAGTCATCGAGCATGCGGGCATTCACAGCCTTGTCCGGGCGGAAGATGCCCTTCGGCGCCTCGCCCGATCCCGCGAAATAAATCTTGCGCAAGGTGGTGAGGATGTCGGCCTCGAATTCCACTTCCGCGACCCCGGGTTCCTGAAAATAAAGCTGATAAAAAAATCGTCCCGCGTAGAGATGCTTCCAGAGTGCGAGCGAGGAGATTTTTCCGCGCGGCGAATAAGGTACGGAAAGCGCGGCAACGGCGCGCACCCGGCCCGGATGCAAGGCTGTGGTATTCCAGACGATGGGCGCACCCCAGTCATGCCCGATCAGCACCGCCTGCCGTTCGCCGAAGTGGTCGATCAGTCCGAGCACATCGCCGATCAGAGATTCCATGTCGTAGGCCTCGATCTGCGGCGGCGCATCGCTTCCCCCGTAGCCGCGCACATCCGGCACCACCACCTTGTAGCCGGCGGCCTTCAGCGGCGCGATCTGATGGCGCCAGGAGTACCAGGATTCCGGCCAGCCATGCACCAGAATCGCCAGCGGGCCGTCGCCTTCGACGACGCAGCGCAAGCGGATGCCGTTGGTGGGGATGGAATGGTAGGGGTACATTTTCTTGGTGAGGCGTGAGGGGTCAGGAGTCAGGGGCGAGGGGCGAGGGGCGAGGGGTGGGCGTAGTATGCTGCTTTATCGGCACTTGGAGAATGCAGGGATCCGACTTTACCACCGAAGGGATTTGTCTTGGCCAAACTCCGCCGAGGCCAAGGAAGCGATGACGGCATTTTTCGAGAAACGCAAACCGATTTTTGATTGAGTTGATGGGCTTTTTGACATCCAAGAGGTTTAACCCGGGCAATCACTACGAGCGATACACCCCATGTATCTTCGTCCCACTAATCTGAAGGAGGCGCTCGGTGCCTTGTCCTCCGGCGGCATGACGGTGCTGGCGGGTGGTACCGATTTCTACCCCGCCCGGGTCGGGAAGCCGGTGACCGAGCGCATTCTCGACATCACTGCGCTCGATGCCCTGCGTGGTATTCGCGAGGAGGTGACCTATACCCGCATTGGCGCACTCACCACCTGGAGTGAATTGATCGCCCATCCCCTGCCGGATTGTTTTGCTGGTCTCAAAGCCGCGGCACGCGAAGTCGGAGGAAAACAAATCCAGAATGCCGGCACGATCGCCGGGAATCTCTGCAATGCTTCGCCCGCCGCAGATGGTATTCCGCCCTTGCTCGCGCTGGACGCGGAAGTCGAGCTGGCGTCCGCCGTGAAAAGCCGGCGGCTGCCGCTCTCCGAATTCGTTCTGCGCAACCGGCGCACCGCGGCGGCGGCCGACGAACTGCTCACCGCCATTCTGGTGCCGCATTGGGGAAGTGGCGCGCGCTCGAATTTCCTCAAGCTTGGCTCGCGGCGCTATCTGGTCATTTCCATCGTCATGGTGTCGGCAGTGCTGGAATCCGGTTCGGACGGGCGAGTGACTCGCGCGAGCGTCAGTGTTGGGGCGTGCTCCGAAGTGGCGCAGCGTTTACCGGCGCTGGAGAAACGTCTGCTCGGCCAGCCGATGTCGGTGGCCCTGGCCGATATTCCAGTGGCCTCGGACCTCGACTCACTCAAACCCATCACCGACATACGCGGCACGGATGTATATCGACGCGATGCCGCTTTGACACTGGTGCGGCGAGCCTTGCGGGAGCTTCCCGGTGAATAAGCCGCGCGAACATTCCGCGCTCGACACACAGATCGGACGCAGAGCAATTTCTTTCCGGCTCAACGGCAGCCCGGCGCAAGTGGATGTAGATCCTGCCGCACGACTAACCGATGTATTGCGCGAACAACTGGGATTGACCGGCACCAAGGTCGGTTGCGAGGCTGGCGATTGCGGCGCCTGCACTATCCTCCTCGATGGCCGGCAAGTCTGTGCCTGCCTGACCGCGGCGGCGCAGGTTGAAGGGCGCGAGGTATTGACGGTCGAGGGCCTGGCCCGCAACGGCGAACTCAATACCCTGCAACGCGCGTTTCTTGCACACGGCGCGGCCCAGTGCGGCATTTGCACGCCGGGCATGCTGATGGCCGCGAGCGATTTGCTTCGGCGCATTGCCGAGCCCAGCGAAGAACAGGTGCGCGACGCACTTGGGGGCGTGTTGTGCCGCTGCACCGGCTATCGAAAAATTATCGACGCCGTGCTGGCCGTGGCGCGCGGGGATGTGCATGCTGACATGCCCGCTGCGAGCGCGGCGGTGGGCGCGCGTATCGCCAAGCTCGACGGCGCGTCGCTGGTTGATGGTTCGGCAGACTATGGCGCGGATCGTTTTCCCGTCGACAGCCTCTGGCTGCGGGTGATCCGCTCGCCGCACGCCCGTGCGCGATTTCGCTTCGGCGATTTGTCGGCGCTACGCCTTCGTCCTGGACTGGAAGCCGTGTTCACCGCGGCCGATGTTCCGGAGAACAGCTTCGGCATTTTTCCCCAGGTGAAAGATCAACCCGTACTTGCCGAGGCTCATGTGCGTTTTCGCGGCGAGGCAGTGCTGGCGCTGGTTGGCGAACGGGACGCGGTGATTGCGGTGCCCGATTCGGCGATACCGATCGAGTGGATGCCCGAAGCACCGGTCGCCGATATGAATGTCGCCCTGACGGGGCAAACGTGCCTACACGATTTCGCGCCGGACAATGTGTTGATCCGTGGCCGGGTGGTGAAGGGCAATGTCGAGCAGGTATTGTCCAACGCGGCTTACCGTGCCGAAGGAGAGTTCAGCACGCCTTATCTGGAACACGCCTACATCGAACCGGAGGCGGGCTACGCGGAGTGGTTTCGCGCGGCGGATGGGCGGGATCGTCTGCGGATTTTTTCCTGCACACAAACGCCCTATATGGATCGCGACGAAGTGGCGCGCGTATTGAAGCTCTCGCCCGAGACGGTGCATATTCTGCCCTCGGCGATTGGCGGGGGATTCGGCGGCAAACTCGATATAGCGATCCAGCCGTTGCTGGCGCTGGCGGCCTGGAAGCTCAAGCGCCCGGTGCGCGGTGTGTTCACCCGGCCCGAGTCGATGCTCACCACCACCAAGCGGCATCCATCGCGAATGCGCGCGCGGTTTGCCTGCAACGCAGAGGGCAAACTGCTGGCCGCCGATTTCTCCGGCGACTTCAACACCGGCGCCTATGCCTCATGGGGCAACACGGTGGCGAACCGTGTGCCGATCCATGCCTCGGGCCCGTATTTCGTTCCGCACGTCAGGGCACTGACCCGGGCGGTCTACACCAACGGACCGGTTGCCGGGGCATTCCGCGGCTTCGGCGTTCCTCAATCGACCTTGGTCCATGAAACATTGATCGAAGATCTTGCGGAGCGATGCGCCATCGATCCGCTGGAGTTCCGCTGGCGTAACGCAATTCGTGCCGGACAGCCGACGGCAACCGGGCAGGTGCTGGTTGCCAGTTGTGGACTTTCACAATGTATAGAACGCCTGCGTCCCGCCTGGCAAGTCGCTCGCGAACATGCGCAGGCGTTCAATATGCAACAACGTGCCGTGGGTGGTACCCTGCGCCGAGGTGCCGGCATTGCCTGCATGTGGTATGGCATCGGCAATACGGTGATTGCCAACCCGTCCACACTGCGAGTCGGGCTGCGCCGCAACGGGCGCTTGTTTCTATATAACGGCGCGGTGGATATCGGTCAGGGCTCCAGCACTGTCCTGCCGCAGATCTGCGCCGATGCGGTGGGGTTGCCGGTGGCGATGATCGACCAGGTGGTGGGCGACACCGATGCGACGCGCGATGCCGGCAAGACCTCCGCGTCGCGCCAGACTTTTGTGTCCGGCAATGCGGCGCGGTTTGCCGGCGAAGATCTGCGCAAGAAAATTCTGACTCTTGCTGGAGCGCCGCACCATGCATCGTTGGAAATTGTCGGGCAAACACTTGTCGCGTGCGCCTCGGGCAAACAATGGCGGCTCGGACTTCTATCGGCGACTGCCGATGCAGACGGCAATATCGCCGTCGGCGACGGCTACTTCGATCCGCCTACCACGCCGCTCAATACCGATGGCCAAGGCGCACCCTACGCCACCTATGGCTTCGCGGCGCAGATCGCCGAGGTCGAAGTCGATGAGGCGCTGGGCACCACCAGGGTCCTGCACATGCACGCGGCGCACGATGTCGGTCGCGCGATCAATCCCACCCAGGTTGAAGGCCAGATTCACGGCGGCATCGCGCAGGGCCTGGGCATGGCGCTGATGGAAGAGTATGTCGCGGGCCGTACCGACAACCTTCATGATTATCTGATTCCCACCATCGGCGATGTGCCACCCATCACCACGCATCTGATCGAAGATCCCGAACCGCTGGGCCCGTATGGCGCCAAAGGGGTGGGCGAGCCGGCGCTGATTGCCACGGCGCCGGCCATTCTCAATGCGATACGGCACGCCACGGGCGTGCGCATGACGCAAGTGCCGGTGACGCCGGACCGGCTGCGCCAAGCCCTCCTGGAGCGCCGCGTATGAGCAAGCCGATCAAGGTGCTGGATCACGCCGTGCCGAACCGGCCGCTGTCGGACAAGAAAATCGAGTGCAACGCCTGTCCGGTGTTGTGCCAGATCAGCGATGGGCGCACCGGCGCCTGCGATCGCTGGGGCAATGTCGGCGGCGTGCTCACACGGGTGGATCCGGTGGTGTTGTTCCGCAAGGTGGCGCGTGCCGAAGGCGAAGTTACCGGTTTTCTTGGCGGCGAAGAATGGGATGGCGGCCTCGTGCGCGATGCGCCGGTGTTTGTTTCAGGCGTGGGCTCGGGTACCACTTATCCGGATTACAAGCCGGCGCCATTTATCGTGAGCGCGCAACACGCGGGCGTAGACATGGTCACTGTGGTGACCGAAGGTATCTTCAGTTACTGCGGATTCAAGGTGAAGATCGACACCGACCGCTGGCTCGGGCCGGAGCAGGCCACGGTGCGGTGCAAGGGCGAGGCGGTCGGGCATGTCACCACCGCGGAGTACGGCTCGCAGATGCTCTCGCTGGGCGGCGTGCATCACCTCACCGGCGGCAGCAAGAAGGAGGGCCGCGTGACCTGCGAGATGATGATGGAACTCGGTAACAAGCAGGCGGTGAAACTGGAGATCGACGGCGGGGCGCGTTTGCGGATTCAGGCCAATCGTGCGCCGCTGATCAACGGCGTGGAAGAGCGCCGCATGCGGGTGGGCTGCGGCTCGGCCACCATTGGCATTTTCGCCAAGCAGTGGTTCCGTCACGCCGATGAAGTGGTGGTGGTGGACGACCATATCACCGGGGTGCTGACCGAACATCAGGCCGGCCGCTGTCTCGACATGCCGCCTTCCGGCATCAAGATTCGCGGGCGCAAGTCCACGCCTGGGCGTTATTTCCAGGTGGCCAAGCCCGGTACCGGATGGGGTGGCACCGACATCACCGATCCGCTGACGATTGTTACCGGCTTCGACGCGGAAGTGGCCCGGCCCGGCAGCCGCATTCTGATGGTGTCCACCACCGGAGAAGATGCGGCGTTTTTTGTGCTCGATGAGAAGTTGCGCTTGATGCCTGCACCGATGCCGGCGCCCCTGCAAAAGGTAGTGGATCGCATCGGAGAAAACTGCGAGCCCTCGCTGGCAACCGTGCTGTTCATGGCCGGCGCCGGCGGCAGCCTGCGCGCCGGCGTGACCGACAATCCGGTGCGCCTCACTCGCTCGGTGCAGGAGTTGCTGGTGAATGTCACCTGCGGCGGCGCTCCGGCCTATGTGTGGCCGGGCGGTGGCATCACGGTCATGGTGGATGTTGCGCGCATGCCCGACAACTCGTTCGGCACCGTGCCCACACCGGCCATTGTCGCACCGATCGAATTCAGCATGCGGCTCGCCGATTACGAGCGCCTCGGCGGACACATGGATCGCGTGCGCACGGTCGACGACGTGATGAAAAACGAACGGGTGCGAATGGTGGAGTGGGACGGGTTGAATCCGTGGCCATTGTTTGACGCGGTGAAGGGGGAAGGGTGATGGGCGAACGGTGAACGGTGAACGGAGAACGGACAAGGGCGAAAATGCAGGGGCGAGGGTCGAGGGACGAGGGGAAAAGGCGGCTGCGCGGGTGACGCTTTTAAGCCCCTCTCCCCTTGCGGGAGAGGGGTTGGGGACAAGGGCACATTTGAAGCGCAGTAGAGGGGGGGCTAAAGCACGACCCACGCATGGCGCGGAACGAACACGGCTCGCCGATGGGCGCTACCGATTTCTGCATGGCCCGATCGATCTGGTGATCGGCGCGGATGGTGAAGCCACGGCAGTGAATAGGGCGGTGGAAAAAGCGTGGAACCGTTTCGAGACGATTCTTGCCGAACTGGTGACCGAACTATCCTGGCTGCGCCTGCCAGTGCAGGAGGCTATTGGAGTACGTGGCGCGGTGGCTCGCCGAATGGTGGCTGCAACGCGCCCCCATTGCGAACGCTTCATCACGCCAATGGCGGCGGTGGCGGGTGCGGTCGCCGATGAGCTGATCGGCTATTTCCGGGATGAATCTCTCATCGAGCGAGTCCATGTCAACAACGGCGGCGATATCGCGTTGCATCTTACGCCCGGGAAAGTTTATCGGGTGGGCATGATGGCGGATATCGAAAGCGTGAAAAGCCGCGAACAGACTCTGCTGGACGGCACTTTTGAAGTTAGCCACGACTCTGGCGTCCGGGGAGTAGCCACCAGCGGCTGGCGCGGACGCAGCCACAGTCTGGGTATCGCCGATGCCGTGACCGTGCTGGCGAATAGCGCATCTGCCGCGGATGCCGCTGCCACGCTGATCGCCAACGATGTGAACCTCGAAGATCCTGCCATACTGCGCAAGCCCGCGAATAGGCTGAAAGACGACACGGATTTGGGCGAGCGGTTGGTGACCATCGGTGTCGGCGAGTTGTCGCCGGAACAAATAGACGTGGCGCTCGATGCCGGTGAGCGGACAGCGCGCAGGATGCAGGAGGCTGGACAGATTTACGCCGCGACGCTTTGGTTGCAAGGTTCGGCACGCTTGGTGGTGCCCGAGAATCTCAAGGATTGCAGATGAAAGCCAGAATCAGAAAAATTATCGTACAGGTGGATGAAACCTATATTGAGATGGGCCGCCCCATTTCGCCGCCCACGCGGCGCGCGCTGGCGATGGCGGTGGTCGAAAATCCGTTCGCTGGACGGTACCAGGAAGACCTGTCGGCGCTGATCGATATCGGCGAAGAACTGGGCGGCTTGCTCGGGGGAAAATGTGTCGAAGCACTGGGGATTGCGCCGGGCAAAGCCGAGAGTTATGGCAAGGCGGCCATTGTCGGCGAGCGGGGTGAACTCGAACACGCCGCCGCAATCCTGCATCCGAAACTCGGCGCACCCTTGCGGCTGGCGGTGGAGAAGGGCGCGGCACTGGTGCCCTCGGCCAAAAAAATAGGCACCCTGGGCACCGCCATCGATGTGCCGCTGGGCCACAAGGACGCCGCCTTCGTGCGCAGCCATTTCGATGCCATCGAGGCGCGGGTGAGCGATGCTCCGCGCGCCGACGAAATTGTGGTCGCGGTGGCGGTCACCGACAGCGGGCGTCCTTTGGCTCGCATCGGTGGCCTGCAAAAACATGAGATCAAGGGAACCGATGGGTTGCGTTGACTGGTCATGTGCAATGTGGGCGGTTTTAAAAAGTTAAAAACACTTTCACCGAGGAGGACGCGGCAGCTCCGGCCGTAAGTGCTGCGTCTTAAGGACGCGGAGGAAGAAACAAACTATAAGGTCAGGCAAAGTAATAAATGATCGTCGGGTCTCGCGAGCGTGAAGTTTCATATCTTGTCGAGCTTTTGAATTTCCTCCGCGTCCTCTGAGGTGAGAGCGTTGTTCTAGATTTTGGTTTCGAAAGGACAAATCAAGAATGAAAACAAAAATATTGGTTCTGTCGGCGATCTGGGTGAGCGCCACAGCCGCAATTGCGCAACAACCAATTCGTATCGGCGAAATCAGCAGCTACTCGACCGTGCCGGCGTTCACCGTTCCCTACCGAAACGGCTGGCAACTGGCGGTGGAGGAAATCAACGCGGCAGGCGGCTTGATCGGCGGGCGCAAGCTGGAAGTTATTTCCCGCGATGATGCCGGCAAGCCGGATGATGCCACCCGGCATGCCTCGGAACTGTTGTCCAGCCAGAAGGTCAATCTGCTGACCGGAACTTTTCTATCCAATGTTGGCCTTGCGGTCAGCGATGTCGCGCTTCGCAACAAGATGTTGTTTGTAGCCGCGGAGCCACTTTCCGATGCGCTGGTATGGGACAAAGGCAACCGCTACACCTTCCGTCTGCGGCCCAGCACTTACATGCAGTCCGCGATGCTGGTGGAAGAGGCCGCCAAGTTGCCCGCGAAACGCTGGGCGACCATCGCCCCGAATTACGAGTATGGCCAATCGGCCGTGGCGAATTTCAAGGAACTGCTCAAGGCCAAGCGCCCCGATGTCGAGTTTGTTGCCGAACAATGGCCCGCGCTGGGCAAGCTGGAAGCCGGCGCAACCACGCAGGCTCTGGCGAGCGCCAAGCCGGACGCGATTTTCAACGTCACCTTTGGCGCCGACCTGACCAAATTCGTGCGCGAAGGTAATCTGCGTGGCCTGTTCGAGAATCGTGCTGTGGTCAGCATGTTGACCGGTGAACCCGAGTACCTCGATCCCCTCAAGGACGAAACACCCAGGGGGTGGATTGTCACCGGCTATCCGTGGGATCAGATCAAGCGGCCTGCGCACGACAAGTTCGTCGAGGCCTATCGCAAGCGCTTCAACGAAACCCCGCGCCTGGGTTCAGTGGTGGGCTACACCACCTTCATGTCCATTGCGGAAGCGATCCGTAAGGCCAAATCCACCGACACGGAAAAACTCGTGGTGGCCTTTCGCGGCCTGAACGTCGAATCGGTATTCGGCCCCATCACCTTCCGCGCCCTGGATCAGCAGTCAACCCTGGGCGCATTCGTCGGCAAACTCGATCTCCAGGGTGAGCGTGGCGTGATGGTGGATTGGCACTATAAGGACGGCAAGGACTACCAGCCACCGGAGGCATTGGTCGGGAAGCGTCGGCCTGCGGAGGCGATGAAGTAACCGAAAGATTCAAAACGCATTCACCGCAGAGGACGCGGAGGAAAAGCTCAAGAAACGAATGTGTTTAGGGGGCGCGAGGCTATCGTACGACTTTCGGAACGAACGCTGTGACCGCTATAGTAGGTAGCCCGGATGGAGCGCAGCGCAATCCGGGAATGGGTGTCGAAACCTTGCATTTCCCCCGCTAAAAGCGCTTTCACCGCAAAAGATGCGCGGAGGAAACCAATGCATAGTTCTTAAGGGCCGAACATCTGACTCATTTCGATATTTTCGCGCGAACGGTCAATGCCCACTTAAATGTATTCATTTCAATTTCTAGCCTTTCCTCCGCGTCCTCTGCGTCCTCCGCGGTGAGAGAGTGTTTTCGCACTGAGGTAATTGTTTCACCCGACCTCACAGCAACTCGATACCGAATCGGCGAACCGCCACCGCAAAAACGCCAAAACACACCACGGTAATCGCCACGCACGTCAACAAGCTTGGCCAGAACCCGATGCGCGGCAGCAGGGCAGGAAATACCAGGAACATCGGCAGCGTCGGCAGCACGTACCAGAAGGTGTACCAGGCGTGGTTGGCGATTTTGTCCTGGGGTTGCTTCTCCATGTAAAGCCATATCAGCGCCAGAATCGTCACCAGCGGCAACGCGGCCACAATGCCCCCGAGTTTGTCGCTGCGCTTTGCCAGTTCAGATATCAGCACGACGGCGGCAGCGGTCAACAGGTATTTCGTAATAAGCCAGGCCATTATCTTTCTCCGTGATTCAGCGGCTTTAACCCACATTCTCCATTAGACCCTCGCTATCCAATAAAAATACGGGTTCACATAAAATGCAAAACTCTTCAACACGAAGGGCACGAAGGTAAACACGAAGGATCACGAAGGAAATCCATTCCAACAAGGCCGAGGCAATATTCATTTGCACTTGCCTTCCTTCGAGTTCTTCATGAATTCCTAAAAGGGTACTCCACGCTATCGCGAGGGTATTCGTGCGCCTTCGTGTTAACGCGTTTTTATTTTCCAATGGAATGTCTGGGTTTAATTAGGTTCAAACCTTACGTGTCGCCTCGATCAAACTCCACGCCGAGCCGGTCTGGATGATCCGCACCAAACTGAACCCACTCCCGGTCAACAGGGTGCGAAACTCTTTCTCGGTGCGTTCCTTACCCCCGTGATTCGTCATGAGCATATGCAGATCGATGACTTTCGCCGGTGAAGCCTCGTTGCCCGAAGGGACGATGCGTTCGCAGATCAGCAAGCGCGAATTGGTTGGCATGGCCAAGCGGCAGGTGGCGAGGATCTTTGCGCAATCCTCGTCGCCCCAGTCGTGCAGGATATGTTTCATGAAATAGGCGCCCGCTCCCGGCGGCACGGCCTCGAAAAAGCTTCCGCTGACGAACTCACAGCGCGCAGACAGCCCGTGCGAAGCAATGAACGCCTGCGCGCGTTCTCCGACATGGGGCAGGTCAAACACGATGCCCTTGAGTCCGGGCGTAGCGGCGACGATGCCGCACAGCGTGGAGCCGATCCCGCCGGCAACGTCGACCAGCGTGCCTACCCCGGAAAAATCGTAAGACTTCACAACGGCGGCATTGGTCGAAGCCGACGAACTCGCCATCGCGCGGTCGAACATGGCGGCGGTGTCGGGATGGGTCTGCAGGTAGTCGAAGAATTTCTCGCCGTAAATTTTCTCGAAAGGCGCCTGACCGGTACGCACGGCATGCAGAATGCCTTCCCAGGAGCGCCAGGACGTTTCGTCACCGAATAGCAGCACCAGATCGCGCAGAGAGCCAGGCACGTCGGAGCGCAGGAGGTTCGACAGGGGAGTATTGGAGAGTTTCCCGTCGGCACCCTCTGCAAAAATGCCGTTCATCGCGAGTACGCGTAATACCCGGTATAGCGAAGGCGCATGGGTGCCAGTGGAGGTCGCCAGGTCGTCAATATGCCGTGGCCCGCCTGCCAGCGCTCCGGCAACATCCAGCTCCGCCGCGGCATACAAAGCGCGCGAGGAAAAATATTGGGTGATGATGCCCCGGAGCTTGGCAACATCCTCCGGGGGTACTTCGTCTGTTTTGGTCATGGCGGGCAGCGAGTTTTCAAGAAAACAATTTACTCTCTCACCGCGGAGGACGCGGAGGAAAAGCATGAAACAATGGAACATACCCTGTGATGAAAGGTCGTCAGAATATTGAAAGTAACCATTCAAACTTTAGCATTCTATAGTCCTTCCTCTGCGTCCTCCGCGTCCTCTGCGGTGAGAGAGTTTAATCTTTAACTCTCTAGACACGAGCTCTCAAGCGAGTGTCTCAGCCAATTCCGCGATATTAGCCACTATAAGGTCGGGCTGATGCGGTGTTTCCCCGAACGGCCGTTTCCGTCTATCGATGAACGCCGTCCGCATTCCGTAGGATTTGGCGCCGATGCAATCGAAGGCATGGTTGGCGACAAACAGGATACCGGAACGTTCCTGCCCGATGATCTCTTCGGCCTTGGCATAGGTCTTCCAGTGCGGCTTGAAATAACCGGCCTCCTGCACCGATATGACATGATCGAATGCAAAGCCAATATGCGGCCCGGCGGCTTTGAGCATATCGCGGTCGCCGTTGGAGAGGATGGCAAGCTTGTAACCCTTGGCCCGGAGCTTTTTCAGTGCTTCGACCACATCGGGAAATGGCTTGAGCGTCTCGATCTGGCTGACGAGCCAGCGGACCTCGTCTTTCGTGTAGGCAATCCGGCAGCGGTCCATGACATGGGCCACCGCGCGCTGGCTGATCTCCCGGTAGGCCGTATGGCCCCGATCGCACAGCGAATCGATCATCGAGTTCTCGAAGTGCGTCCGGCGCCACCAGGTAACAAAGCTGTTCGGCTCGCCGGTCCAGCCCTTTTGTTTCAGGAACGGCGCGACGGCCTCGGTGAGGCCTTTCTGGATATCGACGATAGTTCCGTACTGGTCGAAGGCCAAGGCCTTGATTTCGCGTTTCTGGATGTCGGAATTCTTCATCGAAGCGTTACGATTGGCCCGCGACATGAACAGCACATGGGCGCCGAAAGAGCAGGTCTGCTTGAATATCGCTCTCGCCATGGGCGTCTTGCAATATTCCTCCATCGCGAATTAGGCAAGGGGGTGACCCCTCATCCACTTTTTCTCTCGTTGCGTACTTCGTGCCCGAATTCAAGAAAACATTACGTACCTATAACCCAGATGCGGTTCCAGCGCGGCGCCGAAGGGCTTATTTGGCGGAGGATGTCTGCCATCGACAGGATGTAGTTAATCTTATGATTTCGCGAACCCCTTACAAACCGCAATCCATTAGGTTAGCCGACGATTTTGTCGTACTCTCCGTGGGTTCCAATCCAGATCCACAGGATTCCATCATCGACTTCAGTACCGAGAGCTCGGTAGCTCCCGCCAATCCGCACCGACCACAGTTTTCCCAGACCTTTAAAATGAAGCGAAGGACGCTTCGGATCGCGCTTGAGTAGAGCGTAGTTTTTATCCGCCAGTAAGCGTGCCGCTGCGGGAAGGTCGCCGTATGGTGCCCAGAATCGCGATGAGGCGTCATGTTTCAAATCGGACGAGTGTTGCCGACCTTATGGTCAGCAAGCGCATCTGAAACCAGTTTGTCCAACTTTCCGGCTTCCGAATCGGCAGCGATTTGCTTGTCCCACATCGGGGCATCAAATTCCACGAACCATTCGCGGAATTGTTTCAACTTTTCCGACGAAAGCTTCTGAACGTGCTCTTCCAGCTTTTCCAGTTCACTCATGTTGGTGTCTCGATGTTTGCGGATATTTGCCTTCAGTTACGATCGCGATCCATCGCGCCCGCTTGGTCAGGGCAAGTAACTTGCCTTGACCACGCAACAGACTCACGACCGCATTGGTGTCGAGCAAACAGCGCTCAGGCGGGCCATTCATTGCGCAAAGTGCGCTGCTGCTCCAGCGCATCGCCGGACCAACACAGGCGCCTGGCCAAATCGGAAAAGTCGTAACCGGGCGCGCGAGGAACCGCAGACGACACCGACTCGATTACCAGCACCAATTCCACCTCTCCAGAAGGCAAGGTGGTGGGCACATCGAGGCGCAGATGTCCATCCTCGTCGACTTGGCTCTTGAATTTGAGGGTTTGCATGCATACACTTCTAGCTGCCCATGCTATACAGCATCGGCCCAAGCGGCAAGTTTTAGAGTGACAGTTTTAGAGTGACAGTTTTAGAGTGATAGGTTTCCCCCCAATCCCCCTTTTGCAGACCGCTCTTTCGTCCTAATATGGGACCTATTCGGCAAATTGGGCTCTCGCAAATGGCAACTTCACGGCAAGTATTTGAAATCACCGCGGGAGAAATTGCGGGCGAATTGAGGCGTCGTGGCATTGGGTCAGATGAACGCGTGACGCTTACTATTGAGCCCGATCAGGAAATCATCCCGGGCCGGCGGGAATCCCGCGCCCGGGTTGTCGCTGCCGGGCTGACGGATGAAGATATCGACCGACTGGTAAAGCAAGCTCAGAAGGAAGTGGAACCGCCTGGCGGATGAAGATTGTCGTCGATACCAACGTATTTGTGAGCGTGGCCCACAGTGCGTGCCGCCAGCAACCTAAATCATGCTCTTCCGTCCTTCAATTCCTTTCACCCATTCTCAGACGAACCGCCAAGCAAAGTCAGCATCGCAAACCTGCTCAACCAGCGCACCATCGTGCTGGAGGTCCCAGTACTGGAAATCCAGAATTGCTATCATAAATGATGAGTGATATCGTATAGGTGTCAATTTAACGGAGTGATAGCTATGGCAGCCGTGACCATCAGAAATTTACCGGATGAAACCCTGCGCGCCCTCAAGAAACGCGCCGAACAGGGTGGACGCAGTACGGAGGCTGAAATGCGTGTGATCTTGCAGAATGCGGTACGCCCACAGCGCGGAATGGGAACGGTATTGGCGGAAATCGGCCGAAAACATGGGGGTGTTGAATTTCCGAAGACGCGCAAGCGTAGCCCGGTGCGGCCGGTGAACTTTGATTCATGATTATTCTGGATACGAATCTTGTCTGCGAACCCCTCAAACCGAAGCCTCATGCTGCGGTGTTGGCCTGGTTGGATCGTCAAGCGCCGGAAACGCTCTATCTCACTACGATTACGTTGGCTGAGCTACAGGCGGGCATCGAGGTCTTACCAGTAGGGAAACGTCGCAAGGCGTTGCAGGAAGTGACGAGAGAATTAGTTGCCCAGTTTGAGGGGCGCATCCTGTCGTTCGATCAGGGCAGCGCAAACGCGTTTGGACTCGTGGTCGCGGGCACGCAAGCAGCGGGCAATGCGATTCACTTTGGTGATGGCGCGATCGCCGCGATCGCCATCAGTCGAAGTTTCGTACTGGCGACCCGAAATGTACGGGACTATAAGGGCGCGGGCATCGAATTGATTAACCCTTGGAACGCATCCTAAGAAATCTCTTTAAGCCTGCATCGTCTGCCCCAAGCGACGGGCTTTTGCTCAATGCCATGGTAACTTTGACGTTGTCTTCCTTAAAAACAAGTTTATCCGGCCTGGATAGAAAGTCATCGATGACCCGGAGCCTGCCCATCGGTTCATTTGTATATTTAACTTTGCTCTTCATAGATTTTCGTGCCTCTGCGCCAGTAACCGGCGCCAAGTATGCGAATGATGCCCTCACGGTAGGTAAAACGAACCGTTAAGGCTCCGTACCCAACCCAGCCTATGCAGTAGTGCCGTATTTCACCGTGACTGTGGCTCAGGTCTTCGCCTCAGAATATCCCAGATCGGCGAATTGGCGTGTTTCGAGATTGTCTTTATGTCCAGTCATTTACAATGATTTTATTGAGGAAGGGAAACCCGCCTTGTTCAAGAAGTCTGGATTCCCGTTTCCACGGGAGTGACATTTCGGAGCGCCATCCAGTGTTTGCCTAAAATGCCAAAAACTCAATAGTGATAGGCTTCGGCGAAAATCAAAACGCACGGTACTGCCGCGGGCTGATACCTACAAGAAATGTCTTCCCTATTGATCCAAATCCTGAGCGGGTTGGCGCATGCGTCCACGTTGTTCCTGGTGGCTTGCGGACTATCGATCATTTTTGGCGTGACCCGTATCGTCAATTTCGCCCACGGTTCGTTCTACATGCTGGGGGCGTATCTGGCGTACAGCATTACGGCGTTCCTGACGCCGGCCATGGGCGGGGTGGGGTTCTGGGGGGCGCTGTTTCTGGCGGCGGTAGTGGTGGGGCTTGTGGGCGTGGTGGTGGAAGTGGTTATTCTTCGGCGAATATATCGCGCGCCGGAACTATTTCAGTTACTGGCGACCTTCGGTGTGGTGCTGCTGGTGCAGGATGCGGCGCTGTGGATTTGGGGACGGGAGGATTTGTTCGCGGGGCGGGCGCCGGGGCTGAAGGGCACGGTGGAGATTTTTGGCGAGCGGTTTCCGCAGTATCACCTGTTCCTGATCGTGCTCGGGCCGATCGTGCTGGGGCTTCTCTGGCTGCTGTTCAACCGCACGCGTTGGGGCACGCTGGTGCGCGCCGCGACGGAGGATCGGGAGATGACAGGGGCGCTAGGGGTAAACCAGCGTTGGCTATTTACCGGCGTGTTATTCCTGGGCTCGATGCTGGCCGGTTTGGGCGGGGCCTTGCAGATTCCCAAGGAAGCGGTGAACTTGCAGATGGATATTCACATCATCACCGAGGCCTTTGTGGTGGTGGTGATCGGCGGGCTGGGTAGTGTGGCCGGCGCCTATCTCGCGGCGCTTCTGGTGGGAGAAATTTCCGCGCTGGGAATTCTGTTGTTTCCGCAGGCGACGCTGGTGTTGCCGTTTCTGGTGATGGCGCTGGTGCTGGTGCTTCGCCCATACGGGTTGCTCGGCGTTGCGGAAGGGCGAGGGCGCTCTGCGGGCACGGCTTCGGAGACTTATCTTAAACCGCCGTCGCGGAATTTTGTATTGGGTGTGTTAATCGGCTTTGCGGTGTTGACGCTCGCGCCGCTTGTGGCTGGGGACTACGCGCTGTTGTTGCTGACCGAGTTCATGATCTTCGGGCTGTTCGCGGTGAGTCTGCATTTCATCATGTCGATTGGCGGCATGGTGTCCTTCGGCCACGCGGCGTTTTTCGGGCTGGGCGCTTATGTCGCCGCGCTGGTATCGAGTCGGCTTGCGCTCTCGATGGAATTCGCCATTGTCCTGGCGCCGCTGGGTGCCGCGCTGGGCGCGCTGATCTTCGGCTGGTTCTGCATCCGACTCTCCGGTGTGTACCTCGCCATGTTGACGCTCGCCTTCGCGCAAATTCTCTGGTCGGGCGCCTTTCAGTTCGCATGGACCGGTGGCGACAATGGCGTGCTTGGTGTCTGGCCCTCAGCGTGGGCGGGGTCGAAGGCCGTGTATTTTTATCTGACGCTGGTATTGAGCGCAGGGGCCATCGCCCTGGCATGGCGTGCGATTTTTTCGCCGTTCGGTTATGCACTGCGGGCGGGGCGCGATTCGCCGCTGCGCTCCGAGGCGATTGGCATCAACGTGCGTCGCCAGCAATGGCTGGCCTTTGCATTCGCCGGCGCGCTGGCGGGGTTGGCGGGCGCGCTTTACGTCTTTCACAAAGGATCGGTGTTTCCCAATGTGTTGTCGATCCCGCAGTCGGTGGATGCGCTGGTGATGGTGCTGATGGGGGGCATTCAAACGATTACCGGGCCGGTGGTCGGCGCGGCTGCTTATCACTATTTGCAAACGGAAATCATGCGTGCGACAGAATACTGGCGCGCCATTCTGGGTGGAGTGATTCTGCTGGGCGTGACGATATTTCCGCGCGGCATAGTCGGCACCTTGAGCGGGCTGCGGGCAGGGCAAGTTGTCAGCGGAGCGACATCGCCATGAGCCTGCTGGAAGTGAATGGACTGTGTCGGCGCTTTGGCGGCGTGGAAGCGGTAAAGGACGTGTCCTTCCGTCTGGAAGCCGGAGAACTGCTGGCGCTGATCGGGCCGAACGGGGCGGGCAAATCCACTTGCTTCAATCTGCTCAACGGGCAGTTGTGGCCGGATCGCGGACAGGTGAAATTGGAGGGCCGCGATATCACCGCGCTGAAGCCGCGCGAACGCTGGGCGCTCGGCGTGGGGCGGACCTTTCAGATCACTGCGACCTTCAGCTCGATGAGCGTGCGCGAAAACGTGCAGATGGTTCTGCTCTCGGCGGCACGGCGGCTGAACGGGTTCTGGACCCGGGCCTCGAAGTGTTATCAGGCGCAGGCCGATGCACTGCTGGAAAAGGTCGGCATGTTGACCCAGGCGCAGCGCCCCTGCGGGCTGCTGGCCTATGGGGATGTGAAGCGCGTTGAGCTGGCGATGGCACTGGCATCGCGTCCACGCCTGCTGCTGATGGACGAGCCCACCGCCGGCATGGCGCCGGGCAAGCGCGACGCCTTGATGGTGCTGACGGCTTCGCTGGCCAGGGAGCAGGGCATCGGCGTGTTGTTCACCGAACACAGCATGGACGTGGTGTTCACCCATGCTCGGCGGGTCCTGGTGATGGCGCGCGGGCGGCTCATCGCCGAAGGCGACCCGGCCAGCGTGAGGGAAAATGCCGAGGTGAAGTCGATCTACTTCGGCACCGGCGCGACTTTCCGGCCGCATCCGGCTCTGTCATGAGTGCGTCATTGCTCAGTGTGCGGAATCTTCGTGCCTGGTATGGCCGGGCGCAGATCCTTTATGACCTGGATTTCGAAGTAGCACGCGGGGAAGTGGTGGCCTTGATGGGGCGTAACGGAGCGGGCAAGTCCACCACCTTCAAGGCGCTCATGGGTCTGCTGGATCGGGCCGAGGGCGAGATTGTGTTCGACGGCCTCGCGTTGCGCGGTCAGGAGCCGTATCGCATCGCCCGTGTCGGGTTGGGCTATGTGCCGGAAGACCGGCGCATTTATTCAGGCCTGACCGTGACCGAAAATCTCGAAGTGGGAAGACAGGCACCGCGCACCAACGCGCCGCACTGGACTGCGGAAAAACTTTTCCAACTGTTTCCCAATTTGGGTGAAATGCGCGATCGTCCGGGCGGGCAAATGAGCGGCGGGGAACAACAGATGCTGACCGTGGCGCGCACCCTGATGGGCAACCCGCTCCTGGTGCTGCTCGACGAACCCTCCGAGGGTCTCGCGCCAAAAATCGTGGAAGACATGGCCAACACCATCCTGGAGTTGAAGAAGGAAGGCCTTTCGGTGATGTTGTCGGAGCAGAATCTGCACTTCGCGCGCCTGGTCTGCGACTGCGCCTACCTGATCGAAAAAGGCCAGGTACGCTTCGCGGGCAGCATGGCGGAACTGGAAGCCAACGAAGACGTTCGCCGTGCTTACTTGACGATATGAAAAGTCGAAACAACAAAACGCTTTTAACACGAAGGACACGAAGGTAACACGAAGGAACACGAAGGAAAATAATGGCGAAAATGTGATTCTCGATTAGGGGAGGGAAAGTTCCACGCTCTTAACACGAAGGACGTGAAGGAAAGTCCGGACAAAAATCCCATCCTAAATGAAGGGCGGAAAAATCAAACGCTTTTAACACGAAGGACACGAAGGTAACACGAAGGAACACGAAGGAACACGAAGGAAAACCATAACGAAAATCCCGTTGAGTGAGGATCATCAATTGGTTCAGGACACAATGCGAACGTTTTCTTGATCTTGATTTCCTTCGTGCGTTTTTGGTTTTCCTTCGTGTTCCTTCGTGTTACCTTCGTGTTGACGCGTTTTGTTTTACGCAGTAAACGATGGCAGGAGAGTGAACATGGCGGTGGAAACGGACACATCGAGCAAGGGTAAACTTGTCATTCGCAACGTCGGGTTGATGTTGTCGGGCGACATTGACCGGCCGATTCTGGATGCGGATACGGTGGTGGCGGTCGATGGGCTGATCACAGCAGTGGGCAAGGAAAAGGACTGCGACACCTCGAAGGCCGATACTGTGATCGATGTGCGCGGAACCTGTTTGGCGCCGGGTTTGATCGACAGCCATGTACATCCAGTGTTTGGCGACTGGACGCCGCGGCAGAACCAGCTCGGCTGGATCGACTCGACGTTGAACGGCGGGGTCACCACCATGATCTCGGCGGGGGAAGTGCATCTGCCCGGGCGACCCAAGGACATTGTCGGGCTCAAGGCGCTGGCCATCACCGCGCAACGCGCGTTCCATAATTTCCGGCCAGGCGGCGTCAAGGTGCTGGCTGGCGCGCCGATCATTGAACGAGGCATGGTGGAGTCGGATTTCAGTGAGCTCGCCCAGGCGGGCGTCACCCTGCTGGGCGAAGTGGGACTGGGTTCGGTGAAGGCGGGCGCGGAGGCGCGGCAGATGGTGGCCTGGGCGCGCAAGTACGGCATCCAGAGCACCATCCACACCGGTGGGCCATCGATCCCCGGTTCCGGCCTGATCGACAAGGATGTGGTGCTGGAGGCCGACGCGGATATCATCGGCCACATCAATGGTGGCCATACCGCCTTGTCCGAAGCCCATGTCTGCGAATTGTGCGAGCGCTCCACCCGCGCCATCGAGATCGTCCATAACGGCAATGAAAAAGTTGGCATCGCGGCCGTGCAAGCGGCGCGCGACGGCAAATGTCTGCATCGAGTCATTCTCGGCACCGACGGGCCCGCCGGCTCGGGCGTGCAGCCGCTGGGCATTCTGCGCATGGTGGCGCTGATCTCCAGCCTGGGTGGCATTCCCGCCGAACAGGCATTTTGTTTTGCGACCGGCAACACCGCGCGCATCCGCAAACTCAATTCCGGCCTAATTGAGACGGGACGGGCGGCGGATTTTGTGTTCATGGACCGGGCCCAGCACACCGCCGGGCGCACGCTGCTTGAAAGCGTGGCGCTGGGGGATATTCCGGGCGTGGGGATGGTGGTGATCGACGGGGTGGTACGCTGCGAGCGCAGCCGCAATACGCCCCCTGCGACGGAGGTGCCGGTTTTGCATTACTAATGAAAAACCAAAACGCTCTCACCGCAGAGGACGCAGAGGACGCGGAGGAAAAGCAAGGAAGCGGGAAATGAAGCGTGACAACTAGGCGGACCGAAATCCATTCACGTGTTTTCCTCGTTGTGTTTTTCATGCTTTCCCTCTGCGTCCTCCGCGTCCTCTGCGGTGAGAGATTTTTTTGCCCGTCCTTCGCGGTGAGAGAAGGTTGTATTATTAACCGTATCAGTATCCAGCAGGAGTGCTAGACTTTTCGGGCAGGGCATTGGTCCCCGGACGGGGATGGGGCAACGTGACAACAGATTACCAATCAGGAGGAGAGGCAATGAGTGACTTTGACAGAAGGAAATTTCTTGCCGCGGCGGGGGCCAGCGCGCTGGCGGCGGCGAGTTCGTTGAGTTTTTTCGGTAGTGCGTTGGCGGCGGGCAAGATCAAGCCTGGGGCGGGTGATGCTCTGCTGGTGATCGACGTACAGAATTGCTTTACTTCGGGTGGCAGCCTGGCGGTGAAGGAGGGGGACCTGATCGTGCCGCTGATCAATCAAATTGCCAAGGGCTTCGCCAATGTGGTGATGACCCAGGACTGGCACACGGCGGACCACGTTTCCTTCGCTTCGCAACACGAAGGCAAGAAACCGTTCGAGGCGATCAAGCTGGACTATGGCACCCAGGTGTTATGGCCCGACCACTGCGTGCAGGGTACAGATGGGGCTTCGCTGCACAAGGATCTGAGCATTCCGCATGCGCAACTGGTGATTCGCAAGGGCTTCCACAGCAAGGTGGATAGCTATTCTGCATTCCTGGAGGCGGATCGCAAGACTGAAACTGGCCTCGCCGGCTATCTCAAGGGCCGCAAGATCAAGCAAGTGTTTGTCTGCGGATTGGCGACCGATTACTGCGTGGCCTGGTCGGCAATGGATGCGCGCAAGTTTGGGTTTTCGGCATCGGTGATTGAAGATGCCTGCCGCGGTATTGACCTGAATGGTTCCATTGCTGCGGCGTGGAAAGATATGGGCAAGGCTGGGGTGAAGCGGATTCAGTCGAGCGATATGGGCTAATTCGCGGTTTAGCTAAGTTTATCTCCACCCCCTCACCCCCGCCCTCTCCCGCGAGGGTGAGAGGGGGTGCTCTTTGGTGATGTGCAAGGGGTAGTTGAATACTAGCGACGTAGTCTGCCGCGAGTCACAGATGCACGCCTACAGCTAGGGCGGAAAATATCGGGCCCCCTCTCCCCTCGCGGGAGAGGGCAGGGGAGAGGGGGCGGCGAGAGCGGCGTTAAACGGTTATAACGCGATACCCCACCCTCGGGAAATGCACACACACCGTTCCCACGCGGGGATCATCACGCAGCAGGCCAATGCTGTCGCAAGTGGAATAGCGGACAGTGCCGGTCACCGGCGCTTCGCCGCTGTCCAGGTCCGGTACCACGCTGACGCGCATGCCCGCCTTCAAGCCCTGTGGGTCCATCGCGTCAGTGCGTTCCGGCGCGGGCGTCTTGCCCGCTCGGGCGATTTCGATGGCTTCTGTCGAGGTCATCACTGTTGGCGTGCCGTGTCCGATCGCCTTGACCCGTTGCTCCCAGGGCGAAATCGAACTGAATTCGTCGATCATGGCTGGTCCGCCCTGCCAGCGTCCGCGTACGAACCACACCAGGTAATACCCGACGGCATCCACCAAGCCGGGCCCGTCGCCGAGTAGGAAAGCACGGCCATCTGAAAGCTGCTGATGCAGCCAGATGAACTGCCCGCGCAATTGCGATACGACGTGGGGCACGTCTTTCTTCAAATCCTCGACTCGCCAATCCGTCCCGAAGAACAGCCGTCCACGGTCTTTCAGAAAGGCTTCGGGAAACTGATCTGCGTTGGCGCCGATCAATAGCTTGGCCGCTGAGTCGAACAGGATGTCGGCCCAGCGATTGACGGCCCAGGACAGGCCTTCGGAGCCGCCGGGAAAAAACGTCGGTTGCGGAAACCGGCGATGCAACTCGCGCAGGATGGCGTGACTGTCACAATAGATGTCGGCGCCGATCTGCATGATCGGCGTGCGGCGGTATCCGCCGGTGAGCGGCATCACGTCGGGCTTGGGCGGCACGCGCGGAATTTCCACGGAACGCCAGGCCAATTTCTTGATGCCAAGCGCAACACGTACCTTCTCCGAAACCGGGGACGCGGGGTAATGATGCAGAATGATTTCGTTCACGTTGCCTCCTGTTTGTGAAATTCAAATTCAAATTCAAAAGCGTTTGACACAGAGGACACAGAGAACACGGAGAACACAGAGAGAAAACACAGGCTTGAGATATGAAATTCGAAGCTTCCGAGCTGTGAGGACGACGATCACACGATGCATGCCACCATACGAATGTTGTCGTTCGCACAGAAAATTCCTCTTTTTAATTTCTCCTTGTTCTCTTTTTCCTCTGTGACCTCTGTGTCAAACGCCCTTGACCTATTTTCCAGGCAAAGACCCGGGGAGGTCGAAGCGTTGGCGGGTGGTGCAGTAGCGATTGCCGAACAGCCGGCCGACCGGGGTGTAACGCTCTTCGGAGACGCGTTTGGTTTTGGGGTCGATGACGCCGTCCCGTGCATGGACGTGAACAATTTCCGCGAGCACGATATCCCGTACTTTGCCTATAGGGATATGTTGGTACAGCCGGCATTCGAAGCTGGCAGGCGCTTCAGCGATCCGGGGATGCTTGACGAAACGGGAGGGCGCCTCGGTGAAACCGGCGGGGCCGAACTCGGTTTCGTCTTCGGCATATTCGCCGCTGGAGATATGCATGCCGTTGGCGATCGCCTCGTCCACCAGATTGACCACACATTCCCCGGTGCGCAGCAGATTGGCGAGGGAGTGTTTTTTCTTTCCGTCGCTGCGGTCATTAAAACTCAGCACCACCAGCATCGGCTGTTCGCACACCGCATTGAAGTAGGAAAACGGCGCGCAGTTGGCGACCCCGTTTTCGCTGCGCGTGGAAATCAGCGCAATCGGTCGCGGGAAGATCAGGCCGATCATCAGTTTGTAGCGCTCGATGATGGGGAGCGTTGAGATGTCGAGTTCCATGAATTCAGGGGAGAGGGAAGAGGGGCGAGGGGCGAGGGAAAAGACCGGCGGCAATGCGCAAAATTGTCATGTATTTCTTGCCGTTTCGTTTTCTCTGCGACCTTTGCGTACTTTGCGCCTTTGCGTCGAGATTATCTTTTTCCTGGATCCAAAAATCAGCCAGCGATAGTAACGCCGCCATCGGCGACGATGGTCTGGCCAGTGACAAAGGCGCCGGCGCGTGATGCGAGGAATACCGCTATGCCGCCAATATCGTCCGGCTCGCCGATCCTGCGCAGCGGGGTCTGGGTTTCGTACTTCGAGAGCACGGCGGGATTTTCCCATAAGGCCCGGGCGAAATCGGTCTTCACGAGGCCCGGCGCGATGCAATTTACGCGGATATTGTGCGGACCCCACTCTACTGCGAGGTTGCGCGCCAATTGCATATCCGCCGCCTTCGAGATCGCATAGGCCCCGAGCGCCGAAGTGCCTTTGAGGCCGCCGATTGACGAGACGATGATGACCGCGCCGTCCTTGCGCGCTGCCATTTCCGGCAGCACCAGATTCGCCAGCCAGTGATTGGCCACGATGTTGTTCTGCAGAATCTTGTTGAAGGCATCGTCCGGCAGTCCAGCCATGGGGCCGTAGTAGGGGTTGCTGGCCGCATTGCAGACCAGCACGTCAATTTTCCCGAAATGCTTTCGGGTCTGTGCGACGAGGCTTTCGAGTTGAGCCTTGTCCCCGATGTTCGCGGCAATGGCGACTGCCTCGCCACCGGCCTTGCGAATGGATTGCACCACCTGTTCACAGGCTTCCGCCTTGCGGCTGGAAATTACCACCTTCGCGCCGGCCGCCGCCATGTGCTCGGCAATGGAGCGGCCAATGCCGCGCGAGGAGCCGGTGACGATGGCGACTTTGTTGGTGAGGTCGAAAGGGTTCAATTGAAGGCGGGATTGAGGATTGGGGATTGGAGATTGAGGGGCGAGGGGGGGGGATCGAGGGGCGAGGGGCGAGGGGCGAGGGGCGAGGGGCGAGGGGCGAGGAGCGGGGATCGGGGATCGGGGATTGAGGGACTTGGGTTTGCCCTTCACCCTTCACTCATTCACCCATTCACCCATTCACCCATTCACCCTTCACGCATTTGCCCGTCACCCGTCACCGGTTCTCGACCACTTTCTTCAAATTCTCCAGCCCCAGCGGATAACCTCTGTTCAAGGCATTGAGCGGGGTGACGTCGTCCTGACCGGGAGGGGGATCGTCGGTCCAGTAGGCGAGGCGCTTGAAGCGGGCTTTCCAGACGACCTTGGATTTGCCGTCGCCTGCGTCGGTAACGGTCAGGGTGGCGAAATAGTCACTGGATATTGGCTGGCCGCCGGCGTAGGTGTAGGTCATGGTCATGGCGGATTCGTCGTAGTCGATCAGTTTTTCCTCGACTTTGGTGCCGTTGCTGCGGGTGATTTCTCGCACGCAGCCTTCCGTGCGGTTTTTGCCCAAAATCCGCTTGCTGGAAACTACCGGGGGATACCACCGATCAAGTCCGACGAAATCGCCGGCGACCGCCCAAACCTCGGCAGGCGACGCGTCGATCACGATGGAATGTTCGACTTTGAGTTCCGGGGCATCCGCGGCAATTGCCTGGACGGACGGCAGCGACAATACAATAAGGACCAGCAATGCCCGGTAAAACTTCCTCATTTCTCCTCCCCAATACGTTATGTTTTTTTGAGAGCGCAAGCGTACCTGAATCCGCCACGCTTTGCGCGCGCGGGCTTGTGATAGCATCGGCGCATGGAAGTTTTTCCAATGGGAGGGGAAAAAATGAGCACGGTATTGAGCGACCAGGAAATCCAGCAATATCGCGAGCGCGGTTACGTATTTCCGCGTTATCGCCTGCCCGAACCCTTGCTGAATCGTCTGCGCGAGGGAGTCGATCGTCTGCTGGCGACCTACACCGACGTGGCTCAAGAGGATTTGGCCAATCCCCATATGGTTGCGCCAACCGAAGGGCCGAACATGAATCCTTTCATGGCGGCGGCAAGTCATCCTGGCGTGCTGGACATGGTGGAACAAGTGCTGGGTCCCGATCTGATGTTGTGGATTACCCGTGTGCTGTGCAAGCCCCCGGTAAAAGGGCGCGAAGTGCCCTGGCACCAGGACGGGGAGTACTGGCCCATGCGGCCGCTGGCGACCTGTTCAGTGTGGATTGCCATCGACCCGGTTTCCACCGCCAATGGTTGCATGAGGTTCATTCCCGGCTCGCACCGGAACAAGGAACTCTACCGCCACCACGTTTCGGACCGCAAGGACCTGGTGTTGAATCTGGAGCTCGATCAGGACCAGTTCGACGAACGCGAGGCGGTAAATGTCGAACTGGAGCCCGGCATGATGTCGCTGCACGATGTGCGGCTGATCCATGGCTCGCTCGCCAATACTTCCGGCAGCCGCCGCGCTGCACTCATCATGCGCTACATGCCGGCCACCTCGCACTATGATCGTTCACTGGTGAAATCCCGCAATACCGGCAGCCCCTTCAATATCGCCGAACAGCCACTGTTGCTCATGCGCGGTGTGGACCAAACCGGCAAAAATGATTTCGCCCACGGCCACGAGCTATGGGGAAAACGTTACTCGGGTGGGCTGAGTGTGGGGACGGGCAGCGAGGGGTAAAGACGACTGGTTGAAGCGCAGGGCGCGAATGGTTTTTCTCTGTGCCTAACGGGCATGAGACCCCAATGGGATTGAATTTGTGCCTTGGAATTCTCCCAAGGCACAAGGCGCCATTTCACACTCTCTCCCACTCTCTGCTGCGCTTCAAGTGTGCCCTTGTTCCGTCAAGGGAGAGAGAGTCTTAACCCTGCGCCGATCCTTTGAGTTACTGCTCTTTGCCAGCCAACTCATTTCGAAATCATGTCGTCGGCCTGATCAACTCCACAGTCGGGAAGTAAGTGGCGTATCGCCCCTTGTCTCGGGTGAGCAAAGGCAGGTTCTCTACAGCGGCGTGTGCCCCAATGAAAAAATCGGGCAGCACCCCTGTCTTGCCTCCTTTTTGTTTCCTATATTTGGCAAATGCCTTTCCTGCAAGGAATAGCGCCTCGCGGGGAATCGGTTCCAACAGGAATTCGCCTAGCCGAAGAACGGTCTCCAATTCTTCAATCTTGCCAAATGCGATCGACAGCTCCGCGTAAATTACGGCATTGATGCATAACGGCGCTCGAAGGCTGGCGGCTTCCAGATTCTCTTGCGCCCAATTCGCCCAGACGGGATCATTCTCAACAACGTCAAGGATCACGTTTGTGTCGACAAGAATCAACGACCAGCCTTTGCCCCACGCGTGAGCGCCATGATCTGGTCGGTACTCATTTTTACCGTTGCGACGCCTCGCAGCTGCGCGAAACGGCGCGTCGGCCGTCGCGCCCTATGCTTGCCGTGACGCAACACGACTTCCCCGGTAGGCGTTAATTCGAAATCCACAGCGGAGCCGGGTACTATTCCAAGAAGATCACGCACCCGCTTGGGAATAGTGACCTGCCCTTTGGATGTAACGGTTGTGCCCATATCTGCAAAGGTAATACCGAAATTAATGAAGTATTACTATAACATGGAAAATTGGCCTCGCCCCTCGCCCCTGTACTTACCTCACCTCGCTCGGATCAAACGGCGCTTTGCCTGGGCTGGAAGTCAATCCGGACTGCTCCCCATCCGACTGCAATAACGCCTCCAATTCCCGGGCCGCCTGTTGGCCGGATTGAATGAGTTGCGTCTCATCGTGATAGACCGCGTGTTGGCGTTCGAGCGACTGTTCGTCGAAGTTGCGGAAGGCACTGACAGCATCGTGTGCCTCCCAGGCAGGAATGCCGAGATCGCGCAGCACGCGCTCGGCAAGATCAAGTGAAGACAGGAAGGTCTCGCGTATCAGGAAATCGACACCAATGTCCATTAACCGATAGGCATGAAAGCGGTTGCGGGCACGTGCGTATATTCGGGCGTTGGGGAAGTGTTTCTTTACGAGTTCCGTGGTACGGAGCGAAGATTCCACGTCGTCGATCGCCAGCACGAAAATATCCGCCTTGTCGGTCTTGGCGGCACGCAGCAGGTCAAGGCGCGAGGCATCGCCATACCAGGCGCGGGCGCCAAAGCGGCGCACAGTATCAATTTGCTCTGCGCTTTTGTCGAGCGCCGTAAAGGAGACTCTTTTCGCGCGCAGCAAGCGCCCGACGATTTGCCCGACACGTCCGAAACCGGCGATGATCACGCGGTTTTCGGTTTCGACGATCTTTTCAAAGTCTGCTGTCGCTTTCGGCCCAAGTTTGGTCAGCCGTTCGTGGATCAGGAATGCCAGTGGCGTAAGCGCCATCGAGAGTGTCACCACAATTACCAGCGAGCCGGCAAGGGTGGCGTCGAAAATTCCTTGTGCGGCGGCGAGGGCGAATAACACGAATGCGAATTCGCCTCCCTGGCACAGTGCCGCCGCCAACCCGGAGGCGGAGTCTTTCGGGTGACCCGAGAAGCGGCCGATTGCCAGAAGGATGGCGGCTTTTACCAGCATCATTCCGAGGGTTGCGCAGACAATGGCGAGCGGGTATTGGAGTATCAATCCGAGGTTGGCCGACATGCCCACGGAGATAAAAAACAACCCCAGCAGCAAACCCTTGAACGGTTCGATGTTGGCTTCCAATTCATGGCGGTATTCCGAGTCGGCGAGCAGCACACCGGCCAGAAAAGCCCCCAACGACATCGACAATCCCACCGAAGTCATCAGGAGTGCAGTGCCAATCACCACCAGCAACGCAGTGGCGGTAAAAATTTCCTGAATGCCGGTCGATGCGATGGCCTTGAGGATCGGCCTCAGAAGATAACGGCCTCCTGCAATCACCGCGACGATTAAAGCGATGGCCGACAATGCCGCAAGCCACGGATTGGTATTCGAGTCCGTGTTGCCGCTGTCGCCCAACAAAGGAATCAGAGCAAGCAACGGGATGACGGCCAGATCCTGGAAAAGCAGAATGGCAAACGAAGAACGCCCGTGCCGGCTGGCAAGCTGGCCTTTTTCGGCGAGGACCTGCAGAACGAATGCAGTCGAAGACATGGCCAGTCCAAGCCCGATCACTATGGCCGCCGGAATCGACACACCAAGCGCCAGCGCAACCAGACCCAATGCGATGCCGCTGATCAGAACCTGCGCGCTGCCGAGTCCGAAGACCGAGTGACGGAGCACCCACAAACGCGAAGGTTGGAGTTCAAGCCCGATGACAAACAGCAGCAGTACAACGCCCAGCTCGGCGAAGTGCAGGGTATTGCTGACGTCGGTGATGAATCCGAATGCCCACGGACCGATGAGCACACCCGCCGCCAGATATCCCAGCACTGCACCGAGACGAAGCCGGCGGGTCAGGGAAACAACGATTACTGCTGCGGCAAGAAATATCGCGACTTGGGCAAGTAGACTCATGGTCTTTCCAATCCGTTATCCGCCCCGTTACCTGGGGCGGATAACCGTCTGACTCACTAGGCAGCGAAGAGCATCTTCTTCAGTTCCATGTACAGCGTTGGCGCGATGAATATCGTGATGACGATGGTCGCCAGCCACAACAGAGTCATCATACGGCCGGACATGCGCATTTCCCGGGGAAGGTGCCGGTACATCAGGAATATGGTCGCGAAGGAAACGATCGGCAGCAGTGCCGCCTGACCCATTCCTGTCCATACCACCAGTTTGACCGGGGCTTGGCCGTAGACGAAATAACAGGCCACCGCCAGCATGCTGATAATCAGGATGTAGCGGTCGCGATACCAGGTGCGTTTGGCATAGTCGTCCTTCTTGTAACCATTCAGCAGTTGGGAAAAATCCGCCAGCATCCGGGCGTTGCCGGCGGTGACGGCGAACACCGTCCCGTAAAGAATCATGATGGCTCCGAAGTAGAACAACCAAAGCGACCATGGCCCCAGCGTTTTTGTGTAGACGTTCGAGAGCGCGGGAATCATGTTGGTGCCGGCTGGGATCTGGTCCATGCCATGGAGTACGCCTGCTCCGAGCAGGTAAAACGCCACTGTGGCGAGCGTATATACAATCATCGATACCAGCACGTCCACATGCATCACCCGTATCCAGCCATTGGCACGGCGGCGCCAGGCCTCGCTGTCTTCGCGGGGCCCGGTGTAGCGCGCATACCCTTTCTCGATGCACCAGTAGGGATAGATGCACAGCTCTCCGGCCGCAACGCCAGTGATGCCGAATACCGCGATGGCGATGGCCAGGCCGTTGCCCGGTGGCAGGCTGGGGATTAACCCGGATGAGAATTTCTCCCAGGAGAAATATTCAGGAACCGTCATCATCAGAATGGCGGAAAGCACAGTGATCGCCGTGAACACCGCGACCTTGAACATGGCGATTTTTTCCACCCGGTTGTAAGCACCGCCCAGCAACAAGGCCAGAGTGAGGGCAAAAACAATCAATATCCACCATGTCACTTCGACGGCGGGAATGAGTGCGAACATGACCTGCGCGACGCCAATGTACATGCCGGTCAGCGCGAACAAAATCAGCACGGTGGCCGCAAACCACGCCCATACCACCCAGTTGACCAAAAATTTCGGTCCTGGCACCCTGGAGAAAAAAGTCAGCGTTGTTTCACCGGTAGTGATGACGTAGCGACCCATGGCGGCCTGCACAATGGTTTTGATCAGGCAACTGACGATGATCAGCCACATCATCGTGTACCCAAGTTTTGCGCCCAACGTTGTCGTGGCGATCAGCTCGCCCGAGCCGACGATGGAAGCCGACAACACCAGGCCCGGGCCGATCCGGCTCAGAATTTTGCCCATGGCCTTCGGCGGTTCCTCGATGTTGGTCGGATCGAGGTAATAAGGATTAAATTGTGCGACGGCCGGAGCCGATGCGGAAGCTGTACTCATTTTTCCTCCCTTTTATAAGCCGTCGCCTCGACGCCGCGCGACAAACGCGGCAGCGGGGAGGGCTTCTTATATTGCCGCTAGCACCCGAATTTCCACTTTGTAAGCAGGCGTGGCGAGTTTCGACTCGACGCAGGCCCGGGGCGGCGTGTTCCCCTTGGGCACCCACTGATCCCAGACCGAATTCATCTCGGCGAAGTTCTTCATGTCCGAGAGCCAGATCGTTACCGACAGCATGCGAGTCTTGTCGGTACCGGCCTCCTTGAGGTAACGGTCGATCTTGTCGAGGATCTGGCCGGTCTGTCCGGCCACATCCACGTTGGTATCGTCGGCGACGATGCCGGCCGTGTACACCGTATCGCCGTGAATGGCCACCTGCGAAAGGCGTGGGCCGATGTGAAGGCGTTTGATACTCATGTTCGTCCTTTCGTATTCGTGAGTAAAAGTCGGACCATCAGAACAGTTTCTTCAATTCGATGCCAAGCGCCGGCACCACGAACCCTGTGATGACGATGGCGCCCAGCCATAGCAGACCGGTGAGCCAGGTCGGCGCCTTCAATTCCTGCGGCAATTGACGCTGAATCAGATACACCGTTCCAAAGGAAATGATGGGAAGCATCATTGCCTGAGCAATGGCGCCCCAGACCACCATTTGCACCGGCATCTGGCCGAAGTAGAAATAGAACGCGACCGGAATCGCGACCAGGATGACGATGGAAATGTCGCGCCAGCGCAGACGCGCCTTGTAGTCGTCTTTCTTGAATGCGCCTTGCAGGCGCATGAAGTCGGCGAACATGCGCGAATGGCCGGCCGTTGCGGCGATGATGGTACCGAACAAAATGACGATGGCGCCCAGATAGAACAGCCATTTCGACCATTCGCCATAGGTCTGAGTGTAGATGTTGGTGAGAGTCGAGATCATGGCCTTGCCTTCCGGCACCAGGCCCATCTTGTTGAGCACGCCGGCGCCGAGCAGATAGAAGGCCACCGTGGCAATCGTGTAAATGATCATCGAGCCGATCACGTCGAAGTTCATGACGCGAATCCAGCCGTGGGCGCGACGGCGCCAAGCGTCGGTGTCTTCGCGCGGGCCGGTGTAGCGTGCATAGCCTTTTTCCACGCACCAGTAGGTATAGATATAAAGCTCGGTCGCCCCCACGCCGGTAATGCCGAACACGGCCACTGCCACGGCAAGTCCTGCATCGGGAATCTGGAAGGTAAAACCCTGCGCAAGGTCCGCGGCATGGAAATCCGGCGACATCAGCAATAGCGCGGCGGACATCAGGGTGATCAGGGTGAACACACCCACCTTGACCATGGCCAGTTTTTCAATGCGGCTGTAGGCGCCGCCCAGCAGCAAAACCAGAGTGAGAATGAAAAAGATGATTACCCAGGCGCTGACGGAAACGCCTTCGAAAATGCTGTTCATGGTTTGCGACACACCGATGAACATCCCGGCGATCTGGAACAGCGTCATGAACACCATCGCGGCCCAGACCCAGACCACCCAGCCCACCCGGAAACGCGGTCCGGGAATGCGGTTTACCGCATCCAGCCCGGTTTCCGCCATGGCGATGGTGTAGCGGCCCAAGAAGGATTGCACCACGGCCTTGATGAGGCAGGACAGGATGATCAACCACATCATTACGTAGCCGACTTTCGCGCCCAGGGTCGTGGTGAGAATCAGTTCGCCAGAGCCAACAATGGAGGCCGCCAGCACGATGCCGGGCCCGGTCTTGCGCATGATTTCGCCGAAGCCTGTCGGCGGTTCGAGAACGTCGGACGGATCGAGTTGATAGGGATCGAAAAGTCCTTTTTGTACTTTTTTAGCCGTGTCTTGGCTCATTACTTCCTCCCCGGAATATTGTTTTCTCCCGCCGCGGCGGATTTTTTGTTCCGTCCTGCGGCGACAGCGCGCTACGTTAGCACCAAAGGGGCGAGGCAGTCAGCCTGATCTTCAGTGTGCATTGCACCATCAGTGACTAGGGACGAGGGACGAGGGACGAGGGGCGAGGGGCAGGGACTGAGGATCGGGGATCGAGGATCGAGGATTGAGGGGGTTTCACCCTTCACTCATTCACCCTTCACGCCTTTCGGCTCTTAGTCACGAACTACACGACAACATCGAGCACCCCGGCCGCTGGCGGGCCCAGTCGGGGCGTTTGGCGGCGAAGGTTTCCTTGTCCGGCTGTTCGTCGTAGGGGCGGCGCAGTACGTCGAGTAACTCGTTCACCAAGGCAAAGTCGCCTTGTTCGGCGCTGTCGATCGCCAGTTGTGCAAGATAGTTACGCAGCACATATTTTGGATTGACACGTTGCATGCGTGAGCGGCGATCCTCGTCCGGGATGTTTGATGCGCGCATGGCAGCGGTATATTTTCTTGCCCAGTTCAAGGCGTGTTGACGCTGATCTTCGGTCAAGGTATCGGGCTGGTACCAGGCGGCGGCGAAGGGGGCTAGCAGGGCTTCCTCGCTGGATTCGTGGCTCAGGTCGATCAACGCGAGACGACGGAAAAAAATGGTCATGTCGGTTTCCGCCGATTGCAGCACCGCCATCAGGTCAGTCGTCAGATCCGCATGGTGTTTCGCGTCGTACTTGGCGAATCCCAGCTTCTCGGCCAGCATCCGGTTCCAGGTTGTCTGGAATGTTGCACCGTAATCGGATAGCGCCTTTTCGAGCGGGGCGGCATCTTCCACCAACGGCATCAGCGCATTGCCCAGTTGCGCGAGGTTCCAAAGCGCGACCTGGGGCTGTGCGCCGAATCGATAACGCCGGTGCTGGGCATCGGTGGTATTCGGCGTCCAATCCGGATCGTAGTTTTCCAGCCAACCGTAGGGGCCGTAGTCGATGGTCAATCCCAGAATGGACATGTTGTCGGTGTTCATGACCCCGTGCACGAAGCCCACTCGCATCCAGTGCGCAATCAGCGCCGCAGTGCGCTGGCAAACTTCGTGATACCAGCGCACATAGGTGTCCTTGCCGGGTGAGCCCAAGCCGGAAAAATCGGTCTGGATGGTGTAATCGACCAGGCGCCGTAGCAGATCGATCTCGTCGCGCGCGGCAAGAATTTCAAAATTTCCGAAGCGCGTAAAACTCGGCGCAACTCGGCAAACAATGGCGCCGGGTTCGCGCTGCGGATTGCCGTCGTAGAACATGTCGCGGACCACGCTTTCGCCCGTGGTGACCACGCTCAAGGCGCGAGTGGTGGGTACCCCAAGGTGATGCATGGCTTCGCTGCACAGAAATTCGCGAATCGACGAGCGCAACACGGCCAGGCCATCGGCGGTGCGCGAGTAGGGCGTGGGTCCCGCACCTTTCAGTTGCAGCGCCCAGCGTTGTCCCGTGCGATTCACGGTTTCGCCCAGGATGATGGCGCGCCCGTCGCCCAGTTGCCCGGCCCAATGGCCGAACTGGTGCCCGCCGTAACACATGGCGAACGGGTCCATCGAGGAAAGAATGCGATTGCCGGAAAACACCTGCACGAATTCCGGCGACTCGCAGGCCACCACGGACATGTCGAGCAGTTCCGCCACCTCGCGGGCATAGGCAATCAAACGTGGCGCCACTACGGGCGTGGGCGACACTCGTGAGTAACAGGCGCCATGGACCTGACGGCGGAAATTGTCTGGCTGCGGATCGGCCGGAAGTTCGCGGGTGAAGCGGTTATCGAAATTGAGCGTATCGAGCATAGCAAACATCAGACTCTGGAAATCGCCCCGGAGTTCAAGGACAAGTTAAGGTCGGCCTGCTCAGGCGGCGGCAGGCCGGGCAGTGCGCATGGTCACCAGTTCCTCGGCTACCGTGGGGTGAATGGCGACAGTATCGTCGAAATCGCGTTTGGTGGCGCCCATGCGGATTGCGACAGCGAATCCCTGGAGCATTTCATCTGCGCCGGGGCCGATGATATGACAGCCGAGAACCCTGTCATCCGGACCCACGACGAGCTTCATGGAACACTTGACCCTGCGTTTCGTGAAGGCGTGAAACATGGGCGTGAACGAGGTCTGATAGACCTGAATGGCGCCGGAGCCCAATCGTCGGATGGCCACTTCTTCCGACAAGCCCACGGTGCCAACCGGCGGATGGGAAAACATAACCGTGGGAATGTTTTCGTAATCGAGTATGCGGTCCTTCATGCGTCCGAATACCCGATCGGCCAGGCGCCGGCCGGCGGCGATGGCTACCGGCGTGAGTTCGAACCGGCCAGTGAGGTCGCCAATGGCATAGATGCCGGGTACATTGGTTGCCTGAAACGCGTCGGTCGGGATGTCGAAGTTCTCGCGGTGCGCCACCCCGGTGGCGCGCAGGTCGAGGCGATCAGCATTGGAGTGCCGGCCGATGGCCCAGATCAGGCAGTCGAATCCAGCGAGAGTCTCGCCGTCCTCGCAATGCAAAGCGATTGCGCCGGATGGTTTCTCGACGCGGGTCACCCGTTTTTGGGGAAGAATGTGCACGCCGTCCGCGCGCATTTGCTCCATGAGTGCGCCACGCAGCATGGAATCAAAATCGTGAAGAAAGTGGTCGCGACGCAGGAGCAGCGTCACATCGCTTCCAAGCGCGCGCAGCAGGCCGGCGAATTCAACCGCCACGTAACCAGCGCCGACGATCACCACCTTTTTGGGCTGATTTACCAACTCAAAGAATCCATCGGAGGTTATGCCGAATCCTGCTCCGGGAATGCCAGGCACCACCGGATGACCGCCCACCGCGATGACTATGTGGTCGGCCGAAAACGTGTCCGCACCGACCTTGACGGTTTTCGGCCCGACGAAGCGGGCGGTTCCGCGCACGACTTCGACGCCATTCTTGAGCAGGTTTTTCTCGTAGTAGCCATTCAAATCGAGGACGTGCTGATCGCGATGGCGCTTGAGTGTGGCCCAGTCAAACTTGTGCGAGGGAATGCTAAAGCCGTAGTCGGCGGCATCCTCAATGGCGTGCGCGAGGCTGGCGCCATTCCACATGACTTTTTTCGGGACGCAGCCCACGTTGACGCAGGTGCCGCCAAACCGGCCGGACTCGATGAGCGCGCATTTGGCACCATAACTGGCGGCACGATTGGACACGGCCACCCCGCCGCTACCGCCGCCAATGGTAAGAAGATCGAAGTGTTTGGCCATTGTGTAAGAATGAGAGTTTGAAACCGAAAATACCGGCAAGTATAGCGGACACTCTCTGTCGAGTCCGACGGATCAGCTTGCGCGCAAGCGTGCACTTAAAATCCCCTCTCCCTTGAAGGGAGTGGGTGAATACGTAAGGAGACACTGAATAAGTTTCCAAATGTCATTCCCGTGAAAACGGGAATCCAGAGTTTTCAATGGCATCTGGTTTCCCGCTCCCCGATAAGACCATTCGAGGACAGACTTCGCAAGGAAGACACTTGTTCAGGGTTTCCGTAAGTAACTGCGCCGGCCCCCTTTTTTCTCAATAGACGAGAATTTCAAGAACATTGAGCAACAAAACCTGGCAGAAATGGATTCTCGGCGCAGTGACAGTGGGCGCGATACTGATGGTGTTCCGCCTTCTCCCCATTCCCCAAGACTCCAACTATCACAATTTTTCCGACGGCCGCACCCTGTTCGGTCTGGCGAACTTGTGGAATGTGATATCGAACGCGCCGTTCGTGTTTGTTGGCGGATTCGGATTGAGCAGGCTGTCGCATCTTTCACCCACTGCGCCGCGCGTGGCCTATATCGTGTTCTGTATCGGCGTAATGCTGGTGGGCCTGGGCTCGGGGTATTACCACTATTCGCCTTCGTCGCAGGCTCTGGTATGGGATCGTCTGCCGATGACCATTGCCTTCATGGCGTTTTTCTCAATGGTGGTCCAGGATCGTGTTTCACAGCGGCTGGGGAGTGGGTTGCTCTGGCCGCTAATTGTGGGAGGAGCGGCATCGATCAGGTATTGGCATTGGTCCGAACTTCAGGGTGAGGGCGACCTCCGCGCCTATGTGCTGATTCAATTTTTGCCGATGCTGCTGATTCCGCTGATGTTGATGCTTTTTTCCGGCAAGGCACTGAATACCGCCATGTTGTGGGCGACGATTGGGACCTACGCGTCGAGCAAAGTTGCGGAGCATTTTGACGGCCAGATTCTCGATGCCTTGGGCTTTATCAGTGGCCATAGCATCAAACACCTTTTGGGAGCCTTGGCAGTTTTCTGGACGGTCATTGCGTTCCGGCGACCGGCAGCAGGCATTCGAGGATGAACCAATCCTCTGGTACCCTTTACCGTTAACTGTTCACCATTCACTGATCACCCTTCACGCCTTCACTCATTCACGGTACTCAAAATGATCGACCTCTACTACTGGCCCACTCCCAACGGACACAAGATCACCATGTTTCTGGAAGAAACCGGCACGCCTTACCGGATTATTCCGGTAAATATTGGCGCTGGCGACCAGTTCAAGCCGGATTTTCTGAAGATTGCGCCCAATAACCGCATGCCGGCGATTGTCGATAGCGAACCGGGGGATGGCCGCAAACCCATTTCGGTATTTGAGTCCGGCGCGATTCTGATCTATCTGGCCGCAAAGACCGGACGCTTTCTGCCGCGCGATACCCGCGCCTGGGTCGAGGTGCTGCAGTGGCTGATGTGGCAGATGGGCGGGCTGGGTCCGATGGCGGGCCAGAATCATCATTTCAGCCATTACGCGCCGGAAAAACTACCCTACGCGATCGACCGCTACGTCAATGAAACCGCGAGGTTGTATGCAGTGCTCGACAAGCGGCTCGCCGATCGTGAATTTGTCGCGGGGGAGTATTCGATCGCCGACATGGCGAGTTACCCCTGGATTGTGCCGCATGAGCGCCAGAAGCAGGATCTGAACGACTTCCCCAATCTCAGGCGCTGGTTCGAGGCGATCCGCGCGCGACCGGCGGTGGTGCGCGCCTACGAGAAAGGCAAAGCGATCAATACGAAACCGACGGTGGATGAGAAATCCCGTGCAATTTTGTTCGGCCAGACCGCGCAGACGGTCCGGAATAGTGCCTGATGATTTAGATAACTCTTGCGAGAGCGTCGTGCAAGGAAATAAATTTTCGTTTTTCATACATTTTCTTGGGGAGGCAACTTTAAGTTATCTGAATTTGCCGGCATTCGCAGCGAAATTCCCCTCATCCCCAGCGCTTCTCCCGAAGGGAAAAGGGAGCGTGTGATAAATTTCTTTCGGGGCAAGCATAAATTAGTTCAAAGTATGCAGTTCTCCCTTCTCCCTCCGGGAGAAGGACGGGGATGAGGGAAGATTCTCGTTGCCGATCCCACACGGAAGCCGGATGAAACTTATTTTTTGTCATGCACGGTAAAACTATCGCCATCCTGGAAAGTCGCTTCGGCGCGCATCTTGCCGAGCTGATTGCCAAGCGGGGCGGCGTTCCGTTACGGGCGCCGGCACTGGCGGAAGAGCCGGACATCGATCTCGATGCAATTCGGCGGTTGATCGAGGGCTGGGCGATGCAACCGATCACGCTGGTGATTTTTCAGACCGGCGTGGGTACACGGGCCTTGTTCGAGGCGACTGACCGAATGGAATTAACAAGCCGTTTCCTGGAATTGCTGGCCGCCTGCAAGGTGGCGGCGCGCGGCCCCAAGCCGACGTCGGTTTTGCGCGGACGACAGGTCCGCATAGATTGTTCCGCCGAGGAGCCCTTCACTACCCATGAAGTGTTGAGCGCCATTAGCGGCGTGGATGTGCGCGGGAAGCGAGTTCTCGTGCAACGCTACGGCGGCCCGAACCCCGAACTCGATTCTGCACTGGAAGCGCGTGGCGCCAGCGTCATTGAGCTGCCCACTTATCGATGGACGCTACCGAAGGACTGCGGGCCGCTCAAGCATCTGATTGATGAGTTGGCCCAGGGCCGGGTCGATTGCGTGGTGTTCACCAGCGCGTCGCAGGTGCGCAATCTGTTCGTTGTGGCGCAGGAAGAGGGGCGCGCGGAAAGCCTGCGAGCGAGCCTGGGAAAAGTTATGGTGGCCTCGATCGGGCCGGTATGCAGCGAAGCCTTGGTGGCCATCGGGGTCGCGGTGCAGCTCGAAGCAAGTCCGCCCAAACTTGGGCCGCTTGTGGAAGCGCTTACGGTCGCTTTGGCGCTTTAAGGAAACACTGAATAAGTTCCCGAATGTCATTCCCGTAGAAACGGGAAACCAGGTTTTTCAAAAAAAATCTGGCTCCCCGCTTTCGCGGGGAAGACACTTATTTAGTGTTTCCATTAACGTCGCCGGGAGGGATTGGCGTCGATCAGCCGGCAGGCGATGTCGATCGAATTTCTGACTGATTCAAGGTTACCGACATACCCGCCAACGGCTTCTTCTGCCCGGCAGCGCAACGCCTTCGACGTGACAAGACCCTCACGCGCCAGAGCTTCGATGTCCTGGCGATCCTGATCGGAGAATCTCGAAAGCTTGCTAACTGCGAGATCCACCGGGCTGAATACCCGAACGTCGACCTTTTTCCCATCTATGCCAGGGATGATGACGGGTACCGAATCTTCGTAAGCATTTTCGTGCAGGAGCCCAAGGCTGTCGTTGTAGTTGCGGTCCAGGTACAGTATGCGCGCGCTCCCGTCCACGTCGCGGAAGGAGACGCTCAAGTCGTCACTGAGCACCAGGCGCCGGGAAAAACTCGCGTCGATATCCTCCGAGACGCGAGTCCCGATATGCAGTTGCAATGCCGCGCCCCCGGCAACGTACATCCGAACCGGCAGCGCGGAAGCGGGGGCGTCCTTCAGCGACTGGGAAATGCGACCAACGATTTCGGCGAACGCGGCAAGATAGTCCGGGCGAACGCGTTTATGCGGGCGCATGAACGAGGCGTGCTCGCAGCATGGGTAAAAATCTGGCCGGCCGAAGCGGGCTTCTCTTCAGCCATAGCGCGAAAACTTCGGGTGTCGTCACACCAGCATGCAGGGCTTCCGCCAGCCTCAAGTAACGCGCCCGATCAAATCCGGTCGCGCCAGCCAGCAGCGTGGCTAGTCCGCCCATGAAGAATTCATTGCCTCGTGCCCGCCAATGGGTCGGGTCAACAATTCCCGACGCACACAAGTCTAGCAAAGCCGATTCGTATTCCCGGTCGAATGAATCCTGCCTGCTAAGCTGACCGCGCTGCGCGGCGGGCACCGCCTCCAGTGAGCAGCCGGCGCCCGCGGTTAGCGCCCAGAGTGTCCCGATATCGCAGGACAATTTGGAGCGCAAGCGGGACAGGGTTTCCTTGGGTACGCCGGAAGCCCTCGCCCATTGTGCGTCGCTGGCAAAATGCCGGTGTGCTTGTTCGCGCAGGGAATCGATCAGGCGTTTGATCTCGTCCTTGTTTGAGCCTAGTGACGTTGACGTATTCATCAACGAATAATAGGACAGCGTGCATTGTTCGTCAACGTCAGCCGGATTTTGTGTCAGCCGGATTTTGTGGTTACCCCAATCGGCAAGGGCTCCGCGGCTCAGGCTTCTTCGCTGCCTTCGATGACCTTGCCAAACCATGCCTCGATGCTGATCGGCTTTGCACCTTCTTTCCGCGCGCGCTCCTGATCTTTGGCCGGCAAATCGCCCTGCAACAGGTCGATATTTTTCCATCCGGCAATCGGGGTCGCGCATTGCGGCCTTGGGACGTATTTGGACGCTTTGATCTTCTGCATGCGGTGGACGTAACGCGGGCAGTTCGGAAATACGGCGTCCACGCTCACTCGCACGACGAGCACTGCTTCGTGGAATTGTTTCATCAGGAGATCGGTTTCGCTGATCCGGGCCGTGCCTTGTACCCGCAGACGATTCGGGCGTTCGAAGTCCATAAACAATAGACCGACCTTGCCGCTTCCCGCGACATTTCCGGCCGAATAGAACATGCCATTGCCGTCGTAGAGGGGGAAGGCAATGGTCTTCGCATCCACCACTTTGACAAAGCCGAGATCGCCGCCTTTATATGAAACGGTTGGGCTGCCATTCGCGTCAACCGAGGAAAGCCAAAACATATCGCGGCTTTCGATAAAGGCCTTATTCATGTCGTTGATGTCTGGCGCCACGGCCACCTGTTCAATCTTGTCGGCAAGCCGGCGCGTGTCGAAGCGGTCCTGAAAGGCGCGCTGAGTGGCGCCGTAGAGTGTGCTCATGTGTCCCCCGTTTATTGTTGTTGAGCAGCGCGAAGTGCGCTGCGTTTGGGAGCTTAGCAGGAAGAAAGCGGGGCAGCAGGGCCGGGTGGGGGTCGGTCCACTACCGGATGGACGTTTTGTCTTCAGTTCGGAATCACGGGCTCCACCAGCGTCGCCAGTTGCGCGAGCGACTCCTGCCAGCCGAGATAACACATCTCAAGGGGGATAAATTCGGGAATGCCTTCCTGCACCACGTTGAGCTCGGTTCCGGACGAGACCTTCTTCAGGCTTATCGTCGTAATCATTTCCCCTGGTAGATTGGGATCATCGAAGCGATCGGTATAGCGAATCCTTTCAAATGGCACGAGTTCCCGATATTCGCCGCCGAACGAGTGACGCTGTTGAGTGCCGAAATTCACAAACGACATTTCATAGATGCCGCCCACCCGGGCATCCAGGCGGTGGACCTTGCAGGTAAAGCCGTAAGGTGGAAGCCATTTGGCCATGGCGTCGGCGTCCAGGAATGCGCGATAGATGCGATCGGGTTGGGCGCGAAGGACCCGGTGTAATTGGACGGTGCCGGTGGGCATGGTCGGTTCTCCTTTCGATCGGCGGTTCGTGGACGGTTTGGGTGGGAAATGTCCATCCAATTTTCCCGCTATGGCGCATGGCACTCAAGGATTTCTTATCCGGAGCAGCGAGTTCTGGTGCAGACAAACGTAAGGCGGGTTACGCTTCGCTAGCCCGCCGGAACCGCGGACCCATCGGTCGGTGCGAGACGCTTCGCTTTCGTGCCCGGGCTAACGCAGAGCCAAGGGGAGTGAGCGGAAAGGCTGCGGAGCGTCCCTCATCAGGGCCAGGTTATGCTGCGGTGAGTTTAACTTTTTCGACATCGGCAAGATTGACTCGCTGTCGCGCATGCCACAAATTATAGTTGTACTGCATGGCGAGCCAGCTCTCCGGCGTACGTCCGAGCGCCTTGGAAAGCCGAAGCGCCATCTCCGGAGTAACGGTACTTGAACCTTTCAGTATCCGGCTCAGAGTCGATGCGGCCACTCCGAGCTTTAAGGCGAGTTCCCGGCCGCTCAGACTGTTGGGCTCAAGATAAACCCGAGCGATGAACTCTCCAGGGTGAGGAGGGTTGTGCATGGTCATCAGTGGTAATCCTCGTAGTCTAGAAGGTGAATATCTCCGTCCCGGAATTCAAAAGTCAATCGCCAGCTTCCATTAACCCAAATGGACCAGCGCCCCTTTTCTCGCCCCTTCAATGGATGAAGGCGAAAACCGGGGATGCTCATATCCTTGATCCTTTGGGCAGTGTCCAAGGCCGTGAGTTGCATTCGGAGTCGAGATGCGTGATGTGGCTGGATGCCGGCCGAGCTTCCGGACTCAAAAAACTTCTGCAACCCTTTGTGCCGGAATGTCTTGACCATGTTCCATCATACAATGTTGCGCACCGCGCAACAACCGGAGTTGACCTGCCGAGGCACATCGAAGTTGTAGAAAGACCGTCCCGCAATAATCGCATACTGAAATATCTGCCCATTGAGAAGGCCGGGACTGCTATCGCTTTAGTCAATCGGCCGGTATTCCACGGCGATCACATCGATTTTTTCATCGCCGCCCGGTGTTTTTACGGTAACGGTGTCACCCTCGCGGGCTTTGATCAGGGCTTTGGCGAGGGGGGATATCCAGGAAATTCGGCCGCGGGAGAGGTCGGTTTCGTCGATGCCGACGATGCTGTAGGTTTTTTCTTCGCCCAGGGTATTACATACGGTGACGGTGGCGCCGAAAAAGATCTGGTCGCTGGTTTCGCGCTGTGCGGGATCGACCACGACCGCGTTGTCCAAGTGTTTGGTCAGAAAACGGATGCGGCTGTCGATCTGGCGTAAGCGGCGTTTGCCGTAGATGTAGTCGGCATTTTCCGAGCGGTCGCCATTGGAGGCGGCCCAATGGATGACTTTCACCAGTTCCGGGCGCTCCTTGTCGAGCAGGTGCAAGGCCTCGTCCTTCAGGCGCTTGAAGCCGGCCGGGGTGATGTAATTTTTCGTCCCCGCAGGCAGGGGCGAAGCCGCGGCTTCGGGCTCCTCTTCCTCCTGGTCGGTTTCCTTGGTAAATGCTTTGTTCATGCGCGGGGTGTGGTCACAGTTGTACAATGGAATTGTCTCACTTCAAGCAGTCATTTAATAATCATCTGGAGGATCCTGGTATGACGATCAAAGTAGGCGACAAACTTCCCGCTGGTACGCTGTGGGAATTCATCGAAGACGAAACGCCGGGCTGCACGATTGGCCCGAATGCATTTAAGGTGGAAGACCTGGTGCCGGGCAAACGTATTGCGATTCTGGCGCTCCCGGGGGCATTTACCCCCACCTGCTCGGGCAAGCATCTGCCGGGGTTTGTGAAAAAGGTCGATGAGTTTAAAAAGAAAAAAGTCGATGAAATCTGGTGCCTGTCGGTCAACGATGCCTTCGTAATGGGGGCCTGGGGCAAGGACCAGGCTGCCAAGGGCAAAGTGCGGATGATGGCCGATGGTGGTGGGCAGTACACCAAGGCGTTGGGAATGGAATTCGATCTGGTGGCAAAAGGTCTGGGGGTGCGTTCGCAGCGTTATTCCATGCTGGTGGACAATGGGGTAGTGAAAAGCTTCAATCTCGACGCGCCCGGCAAGTTCGAAGTCAGCGATGCCGATACCTTGCTGAAGCAGGCCTGAGAGTTGCTCTGTCAAAGGGGAAACACTGAATAAGTTCCTAAATGTCATTCCCGTGAAAACGGGAATCCAGGATTTTCAAAGGCATCTGGTTCCCCGCCTTCGCGAGGAAGACACTTTCAGTGTTTCCCCAGGATCATTGATCTTTTGACAGGAGGCTCACATGGCAAAAGGAATCGTGTTGTTTTGTATGCTGCTGGTGTCGGGTTGCGGGGTCGAAACGGTAACCACCGCGGCCACTGGCGCCGCCGCCAAGGCCCAGGAAGCCAAGCAGGCGCAGCAGACGACGCAGAATGTGCAGCAGAATGTGAACCAGATGCAGGAGCAGGCGGAAGAACGCGCTAAGAAGGGCGGGGAACAGTAAGTGCGGTGAGCGGTGACGATTAAAGGCGTGAATGGGTGAATGAGCTAAGGGTTTAAAGCCTCGATCCTCAATCCCCAATCCTCAATCCTGCTCCTCAATCCGCCAGGTGCTGACGTAACGCGTCCAGCACCTCGTCGGGTCTTTCCGCCATCAATGCATGGCCGGCGCCTTCCAGCACGACGGTGCGGGCGCCGGGAATTTTGCCTCCCAGTTCGGACGCTGCTTTCATCGGCGTCATCAGGTCGCGTTTTCCCAGAATAAGCAGAGTAGGGCAGCGCACTTTTGCCGCCGCCTCCAATCCGGTCGTGTAGCGGTTGCAGGCGGTGAAATCCGCGAACAACACCCCGTCTTCCGAGCGCTCCATCAACCGCATCGAAGAGCCCATCATCCAGGCGCCAGGTACGCGGTTGCCGCCGATTTGTGCCGGGGCGCTGTGGGCAAAGGCATTGATCATTTCGTAGGCGAGATGATCACTGGCTTGCGATGCGCCGAGGAGCACGGGGGAGACCGGCATCGGTACCGCCGTACCAGCCAAGGCGATTTTTGAAACTCGGGCGGGGAATCGAGCCGCAGCCTCCAGCGCCACGAGCGAGCCCATGCTGTGCCCCACCAGCGCCGCGGATTGAGCCCCGGCCGCGTCAAGCAATGTCATCACCCAATCGGCCAACCCGGCAATCGAGTCCAGCGCCTTGCCTGCGGATTTTCCGTGTCCCGGCAGATCCACTGCCAGGGCATTCCAGCCGTGATAGGCGAAGTAGCGGCTTTGCAGCGCCCACACGCTGTGATCGTTGGCGGCGCCATGAACGAATACCACGGTGGGCTTCCCGGCATCGAAAGTCCGGTTCGCGGTGTACGCAAATACCTTCTTATCGGCAACAGTCAGGTACATGGGAATCTCATGGGGTTTGCCGGATGGTATCAGCTTGGCATTGGGTGGCGCGCAAGGTAGGCCGCCATGAAGCGGGGCGACATTTTTCCGAGCCGCGCATCGTCGAGTCGGCCCGAGCGGGTAATGTAGCTGTGGGCAAATTCCAGCGGCGAACGTTTCATGTGGGCCGCCATGTTTTCATACCAACCCAGGCTTGCCTCGGCAGCCGCCACCAATTTCTCCACCACCGGGCGGCGGACGGCTTCGTAAGCGCTCAGCGCTTCCCGTAGATCGTTGGGATGTTGTTCGATCGATTTCACCAGGGCGATGGCATCTTCCATGGCCATGCGGGTGCCCGAGCCGATCGAAAAATGTGCGGTATGCAGGGCATCGCCCATCAGGACTTTGTTGCCTGCCGACCAGTGCCGGTTATGTATTTTCGGGAAGCGCCGCCATTCGGATTTATTGGCAAGCAGTCGGCGTCCGTCAAGTTCGGGGGCAAACACGGTCTCGCATAGTTCGCGGTTTTGGGCGTCGTTCATGCGGGCAAACCCGGCGCGCTCCCAGGTGGGCGCATCGACTTCGACCAAAAAGGTGCTGCGTCCCGGTTCATAGCGATAGTGGTGGACTGTGAATGCGCCGTGGGCTGTATCGCGGAATGTCTGGGTGAGCGTGGGGTAGGCCTTGTCGACCCCGTACCAGATGAACCTGTTGCTGCCCCAGGTCAGAGTCGCGCCGAACTGCTCCGCATGAGAGTTGCGTACCGGGGAATTGACCCCGTCGGCGCCGATAATCAGATCGGCATCGACAAACGCGTCGAGCGAGGTGACGGTTTGTCCATGGGTCGGCACGATCCCTACACTGCGCGCCCGCTCTTGCAGCAGCCGCAACAGTTTGAGCCGGCCAATGGCGGTAAATCCAACGCCATCGATGGCGATCCGATCTTCGCGGTGTACCACGGTCAGGTCGTTCCACGCTTCCATATGGGGCGCGATGGCGGCGTGGGTATCGGGGTCGTCCTTGGCCAAAAAACCGAGCGCCTGTTCGGAAAAGACCACGCCGAATCCGAACGTGGCATCCGCGGGATTCTGTTCGACAAGATGAATGTTCGTGTCGGGGCGGGTGCGTTTTATAAGATAGGCGCAATACAGCCCGGACGGGCCGCCGCCGAGAATAACAATTTTCATGGGGCGTTTAATGTGTGACAGGCCCGCTTTGCGAGAGTGCGTCGTTTGCTGCGGTTCGGGTACACTTTGCGGTCTGCTTTTCCAGCGTATCGGGAATCGGGATTGTATTGATCTTTTCACATGTCATTACAAAGTACTTTCCCTCATCCAGTCCGAGAACCTCCCTCACCCCCGCCCCTCTCCTGGAGGGCGAGGGGAGAAGGGCCGTTCCGTCCACACTGTCTGGGACTGGGACACACTTGAGGCAGAGCCGGGAGACATCGGATCGTTGGACACCATGGGAGGCATACAGCAATGAATACTCAAATCGCACGCATCGAAACCGGTCACTACCTGATTCCCCTTCCGGTGGTGCTGTCCGACAGCACTCACGGCGACATGGTGGGCTTCGAGCTGGTTACGGTGCGGATCACCGACGCGGACGGCGCGGAAGGCGTGGGCTACACGTTCACAGTGGGGACCAACGGTGCCGCCGCGTTTGTCACCATCGAGCGCGACCTCAAGGCCATGCTGATCGGTGCGGAGTCGGATCGCATCGAGCAATTGTGGAAAAAAATGTGGTGGCGCCTGCATTACGGTGGTCGCGGCGGCGCGGCGTCGATGGCGATTTCCGCGATCGACATCGCGTTATGGGATCTGAAGGCGCGCCGCCATGGCACCGCCCTATGGCGGCTATTGGGCGGTCACGATCCGCGGGTGCCCTGTTACGCCGGCGGCATCGACCTGCAGTTTCCGCTCGACAAACTGTTGCGCCAGACCGACGACAATCTCAAGAAAGGCTTCCGTGCCATCAAGATGAAAGTCGGGCGCGACAAACTCTCGGAGGATGTCGCGCGGGTGCGTGCGATGCGCGAACACCTCGGCGCGGATTTCCCCCTGATGGTCGATGCCAATATGCGCTGGACGCCGGACGAAGCCATTCGCGCTGCGCGCGCCTTTCAGCCCTTCTCGCCGGTCTGGTTGGAGGAGCCCACCATTCCCGACGACATTGAAGGTCATGTACGCATCGTGCGCGAGGGCGGATTGCCACTGGCGACCGGAGAGAACCTGCATACCCTCCACGAATTCGCCAACCTGATGCGGGCCGGTGGCGTGACTTATCCGGAACCCGACGTTACCAACTGCGGAGGCGTCACGGTATTCATGAAGATCGCGCACCTGGCCGAAGCGATGAATCTGCCGGTGACCTCACACGGGGCGCATGACGTAACGGTGCATCTGCTTGCCGCGGCACCCAATCGTTCTTATCTGGAAGCGCACGGATTCGGACTCGAACGCTTCGTGACGCCCCTGCTGAAACTCGAAGACGGCTTTGCCGTGGCGCCGGACACGCCTGGACATGGGCTGACGTTCGACTGGAAGGGGTTGGAGGTGTTGCGGGCTTGAAACTGACGTGAAGGACGAGGGGAGTGGGGCGAGGGGCGAGAATTCGGGATTGGGGATCGAGGATTGAGGATTGAGGATTGAGGGTTTACACCCTTCACCCTTCACCCTTTACGCTCTTAATCGTCACCCTTCACCGATCACCGATCACCGATCACCGATCACCCTTCAATCACTCAATCACCCAATTACTCAATCACTCGTTCACCCTTCACTCACTTTTTCCCGGCAGCGTGCAAGGCCCGGTTCAAATCCTCGATCAGGTCGTCAGCATTTTCCAGGCCGATGGACAGTCGAACCGTGCCCTCGGTAATGCCGGCCGCGCGCAGTGCGG